>JADZEE010000100.1 GCA_020850735.1 Gammaproteobacteria bacterium
AGCGAGCGCATCGGCCGCTGCCAGCTGAAGAACAGGTTGGCGGCCAGCTCGGGCAGCCGCAGGAGCGCGGGCGGTATCGTCGAGGTGATTTCCAGCAACAGCGGCATGCGTATCTGTCTGACCTGCAATGAGGACGGCTTTTCGCGGTGGCGCAGTCTAGCAGCTAGACTGTGGGCATGAGGCGGACCGGGCTGGCATTTCTGGCGCGCTGCAGCGTGCCGGCGTTCACGCTCGCAGCGCTGCTCTGGGGCTGCGGGCCGCGCGCGGCACCGGCGCACGCAGCGGTGGCTGGCTGCGGGGTGGGCGCGGACGCATTTCTGAACGCGCGGCTGCGCGGCGCAATCGATGCCGATCTCGTATGGAGCGCGGCCCAGCTGCAGTGCGAGGGTGGTGCACGGCCGGATGGCAGCGGCATCCGCGTGAGCCTCGCCGGGCCGCTGGATGCGCGCGGGAGGCGCGTGCGACTCGTGTTCGGCATCGCCGCGCCACCCGGCACCGCAACGCGCCGCGCGGTGCCGACCAACCTGACGCTGATCATCGAAGGCGAGCAGCACGTCTACGCGACGCTGGGCGACGACAAGTGCAGCGTCGATGCGCTGGAGCAGCGGCCCGCCGCGGCAGCGACCGCCACCGGCGCGGCCGGCGACTACTGGGTGAGCGCCCGCGGCTTCTGCGTCGAGCCCGCAGCCACGCTCGATGGCCGCGAGCGCGTGCTGCTCAGCCGCTTCGACTTCAGGGGACGCATCCACATCGAGGAGGCCGGGGGGCGTGCGCGTGCCGACGCCGTCTAGCACGCTGCGCCGAACCGGGCTGCTGGCGCTGCTGCTGCTGACGGCGCCCGCGTGCGGAGCGCCGTCGACCACGCCGGACGCGCTCGACGACTTCGCGGGCTGGCCGCGCGGGACGGTGGAGATCCGCACGCGCGCCGGGCCGCAGCGTTTCCAGGCAACGGTCGCCGATACGCCGGCGCGTCAGCAGCGCGGCCTCATGTTCGTCCGGGCGCTCACTCCCGAAGCGGGCATGTGGTTTCCGCAGCGCCCGCCGCGCGTGATGCGCATGTGGATGCAGAACACGCTAATCCCGCTCGACATGCTGTTCGTCGACGCGCGCGGGCGCATCGCCTGCATCCACGCGCAGGCGACGCCGGAGTCGCTGGCGATCATCAGCTGCGCCCAGCCCGTGCGGGGCGTGCTCGAGATCAAGGGTGGCGAGGCGTCGCGGCGGGGCATGGCTCCGCGGGACGTCGTGCGATTCACGGGCGCTCGCTGACTCTCGATTGCCGCAGCCGAGCGATGATAGTGCTCGATTACATCTTCGCAATGCACAGCGGGCTTAGCGGACGGTGGACGCATGGAAATCAAGGTGCTCATCGATGGTTGTTGCTTAGGTGCAACAATAACAACGCTCTATTTTCGAAGATTTTTCAATTTTCGCCTTTCTCCGGAACGACGCGGCGCGGAAAGGTGCTTATGGCTGCTGGAAGCGTCTATACCGTCTGAGGGTTGTGCAACCGCCGCCATTTGTGTTTAGCTTCCCGCAAATGGATGAACCGTTGGCGTCGCTTGCTTGCAACGAAGCGGCGGGTGACGGTTTCCGTTTCGGATGAATGGGGAAGCGCACACTGCGGGGATCACCATCGCGATCTTTGCGAATATGCGCTTCGATCGAACGGACCTTTCAGGGGAGCTTCTCGTGGAGTCCGGCCAGGGCTGCCTTGCCCGTAGCTCCACGCTCCAGCAAGAAGAAACTTGGAGTAAGAAACCCATGACCAAGAGCCAATCGCACAATCAAGTGATCCGGCGCGCGGTACAGCTCGCGCTGCTGTCGAGTTCGGCGGCGGCACTGGGCATCACCGTCGTACACGCCGCCGACCAGGCGGGGCTGGAAGAGATCGTCGTCACCGGCACGCGCATCGTCAGCCCGAACGTGGAGAGCATCAGCCCGGTCACCAGCGTCACGCAGGAAGACATCGCGGTCACCGGCCGGACCCGGGTCGAGGACATCCTCAACAGCCTGCCGCAGGTATTCGCGGACCAGGGCTCGACGATATCGAACGGCTCGGACGGCACGGCCACGGTGAATCTGCGCGGTCTCGGTTCCAACCGCACGCTGGTGCTGGTCAACGGCCGCCGCCTGGGACCCGGGGCCCCGGCGGACCAGCTCGGCAATCTGCGCTCCGATATCAACCAGATTCCAGCGGCGCTGATCAAACGGGTCGACATCCTGACCGGCGGTGCCTCGTCGGTGTACGGCGCGGATGCGGTCGCGGGCGTCGTCAACTTCATCATCGACACCAACTTCCAGGGTGTGAAGATCACCGGCAATCTGAACTTCTACAGTCACAGCAACGGCAGCTCGGTGGCCGACGTCGTCAGGGCCAAGGGCTTCGCGCTGCCAGGCGGCTCGTTCAACGGCGGTGCCGACCGCGACTTCGACGTCGTCATGGGCTCGAACTTCGCCGATGGCAAGGGCAACGCCACCTTCTACGCGACCTACCGGAAGATCGACAAGGTCCTGCAGGCGTCCTACGACTACAGTGCCTGCGCACTGGCTCAGAACGGTGCCACCTGGAAGTGCGGTGGCTCGGGGACCACGAATCCAGCCCAGATCATGCAGTTCAACTCGGACTTCAGCGAGCTGCTCGGCGACTACATCATGGACAAGACCCCGGGCGCCGTGCGCGATTTCGCGGGCACCGACGTCTACAACTACGGCCCGACCAATTACTACCAGCGCCCGGATACCCGCTACAGCGCCGGCACGTTCATGCATTACGACTTCAACGATCGCGTGAGCGCGTACTCCGAGTTCATGTACATGAACGACCGCTCGCTCTCGCAGATCGCGCCCAGCGGTGCCTTCGGCGTCGGTGTCACGCTGAGCTGCAGCAACCCGCTGCTGTCGGCCGATTGGGTGAACACGCTGTGCACCAATCAGGAACTCGGGCCGAACGACACGACCAACCTCTACGTACTGCGCCGTAACGTCGAGGGCGGCGGTCGCCAGCAGGACTTGGAGCACTCGGCGTGGCGCGGCGTGCTGGGCCTGCGGGGCAGCTTCGCGGACAGCTGGACCTACGACGCGTACCTGTCGCAGGCGTCGGTCGACGCGAGCTCCGTGTACCTGAACGATTTCTCGAAGATACGTCTCGGCCGCGCACTCGACGTCGTGGCGGGCCCGGGCGGTCCGGTCTGCGCCTCGGTCCTCGACGGCACCGATCCGAGCTGCGTGCCGTGGAACATCTGGTCGTTGAACGGCGTCCAGCCCGGCAGCCCGGCGCTCAAGTACCTGCAGATTCCGCTGGTGGACCGCGGCGTGGTCACGGAGCGCGTGCTCAGCGGCTCGATCTCGGGCGATCTCACCAATGCCGGTGTCAGGCTGCCGACGGCCAAGAGCGGCCTGCTGCTCAACGTCGGCGCCGAGTACCGCTACCAGTCCTCGGAGGATACCCCGGACATCTCGTATCAGACGGGCGACGGGGCCGGTCAGGGCGGCGCGCTGATGCCGGTGAACGGGCACTACTCCGTGCGCGAGCTGTTCACCGAACTGCGCCTGCCTCTGCTCGAGGACATGCCGGGCGCCCATATGCTGTCGTTCGAGACCGGCTACCGCTACTCGGACTACAGCCTGGGCTTCAGCACCAACACCTACAAGTTCGGCCTCGACTGGCAGCCGGCCTCGGGCTACAAGCTG
>JADZEE010000101.1 GCA_020850735.1 Gammaproteobacteria bacterium
CGGGCGTGAACCTGGCGCGTGTCGGCCAGCAGTTCGGCCAGGGCAACTTCAGCTTCACCGACAACGGCCTGGATCTCGCCATCAGCGGGACCGGATTTTTCGTCCTGGACGACAACGGTTCGCAGGTCTTCTCGCGCGCGGGCGCGTTCGGCGTCGACCGTAACGGTTACGTGGTCAATGCCCAGCAGCAGCGGCTGGTCACGTTCAGCGCCGATGCCAGCGGCAACATCACCGGTGCGACGGCGCCGCTGCAGATCAACGCCAACAACATCCCGCCGCAGGCGAGCTCGGGGCTCGAGATGGCGCTGAACCTCGATTCGTCGGCCACGCCGCCGACGGTCGCATTCACGCCGACCGACAGCGCGAGCTACAACAATGCCACCTCGACCACCGTGTACGACTCGCTCGGCAATTCGCACCTGGCGACCACCTACTATCGCAAGACGGGCGTGGCCAACACCTGGAACACCTACCTGTACGTCGACGGCACCCAGATCGACGGACCGGATACGCTCACCTTCTCGACGACCGGGGCATTGACCGTGCCGGCCGGCGGCATCATCACCACACCGAGCTTTACGCCCACGGGTGGCGGCGCGGCCATGACGCTGGACCTCGATTATGCCGCGACGACCCAGTACGGCAGCCCCTTCGCGGTGCACTCGCTGATCCAGGACGGTTACGCAACGGGGCAGCTCACCGGGCTCGACATCGACTCCGGGGGCATCGTGTTCGCGCGCTTCAGCAACGGTCATGCACAGGTGCTCGGCCAGGTCGCGCTCGCGAATTTCGCCAACCCACAGGGTCTGCAACCGCTGGGCGACAACAACTGGTCGGAGACCTACAGCTCGGGCTCGCCGCTGCAAGGCGCTCCCGGCAGCTCCAGTCTCGGCCTGATCCAGTCCGGTGCCCTGGAGGACTCCAACGTCGACCTCGCCGAGGAACTGGTCAAGCTCATCATCGCGCAACGCAATTTCCAGGCGAACGCCGAGGTCATCAGCACCGCCGACGCGGTCACCCAGTCGGTCATCAACATCCGCTGAACGGCGGCGCGCACGCTCACGCGATCGAGGAAGCGGGAATATGGACAGGCTCATTTATCTTGCGATGTCCGGTGCCAAGCAGACGCTGGCCGCGCAAGCGGCCGTGGCACACAACCTCGCCAATGCCACGACCACGGGTTTTCGCGCGGATTTCAACGCGCTGCGCAGCATGCCGGTGTATGGCGACGGTTTGCCTTCGCGGGTCTATGCGATGGACGAACGGCCCGGCATCGACTTCGCCCCCGGTGCGTTGCACCAGACCGGCAACGATCTCGACCTCGCGCTCGACGGCGACGGGTTCATCGCGGTGCTCGCGCCGGACGGCACCGAGGCCTACACGCGTGCGGGCGATCTGCACCTTGACGGCAATGGCCTGCTCACGACCGCGGCCGGCCACCCGGTGCTCGGCAACGGTGGTCCGATTGCCGTACCGCCCGCGGAAAAGCTCGCCATCGCCGCTGATGGCACGATTTCGATCCGGCCGCTCGGTCAGGGCGTGGAAACGCTCGCCCAGGTCGACCGCATCAAGCTCGTGCGGGCCGAGCCCGCGAACCTGGTCAAGGGCGCCGACGGGCTGCTGCGCCGCGCCGACGGCGGCAATGTCCTGCCCGACGCCACCGTGCGCGTCGTCCAGGGCGCGCTCGAATCGAGCAACGTCAATTCGGTCGACGCGCTGGTGCAGATGATCGCGCTGCAGCGCCAGTTCGAGCTGCAAGTCAAGGCCATGCGCACGGCCGAGCAGAACGACTCCGCCGCGGCCCAGCTGCTGCGCCTGGGTTGAGCGCCCACCCCGTTTCCGCACTCCGATATCGAGGTTGAACGATGGAACCCGCACTGTGGATCGCCAAAACCGGCCTCGATGCGCAGCAAACGCGCATGGCGGTCATCTCCAACAATCTCGCCAACGTCAACACGACCGGCTTCAAGCGTGGCCGCGCGTCGTTCGAGGATCTGCTGTACCAGACCGTGCGTCAGCCCGGCGCGTCCTCGTCGCAGAACTCCGAGTTACCGTCCGGGCTGATGCTCGGAACCGGTGTGCGCATCGTGTCCACGGAGAAGGAGTTCAGCCAGGGTAATGTCGTGCAGACCGACAATTCGCTCGACCTGGCTGTTCAGGGGCGTGGTTTCTTTCAAATCCTGCTGCCCGACGGGACGCTCTCGTATACGCGTGACGGCTCGTTCGAGATGAATTCCCAGGGCGTGGTGGTCACGTCCTCGGGATACGAACTGCAACCGGCCATCACGGTGCCATCGGGAACGATCAGCGTGACCGTGGGCTCCGACGGGACGGTGAGCGCGCTGGTCGCGGGCCAGAGCGCGCCGACGCAGATCGGCAGTGTCCAGCTCACCGATTTCATCAACCCGCTCGGCCTGCAGCCGATGGGCGAGAACCTGTTCAAGGAGACGCTGTCGTCGGGGACGCCGCAGACCGGTACGCCGGGTCTTTCGGGACTCGGGACGCTCGTGCAGGGCAGCCTGGAGAGCTCCAACGTCAACGTGGTCGAGGAGCTCGTCAACATGATCGAGACCCAGCGCTCCTACGAGATGAATTCCAAGGCCATTTCGACGGTGGATCAGATGTTGCAATACGTGAGCCAGAACCTCTGAACGACGTCGAGGAATTGACACCATGACGCGATTTGCCATCCTGCGCAGCGCCGCCCTCGCGGCGCTGCTGGTTCTGGTCAGCGCCTGCAACAGCGCGCCCAAGCGTGACGCCGCCTATGCGCCCATGCTGCCGGCGGCCCGCCCCGCTCCCCCGCAGGCGGTGAGCGGGGCGATATACCAGAGCGGTTACGACGTCGCCCTGTTCGAGGACGTCAGGGCACGGCGCATTGGCGATCTGCTCACGATCCGCCTGATCGAAGCGACCAACGCGCAGAAATCCGCGAGCACCAAGACCGGCAAGACGAGCTCGGCGACGATCGAGAATCCGACCATTCTGGGCACCACGCCGCAATTCGGACTGCCCGGGGTGCTGCCGCTCGCGAGCACCAGCAACAACACGCTCGAGACCACGGTCAGCTCCGCGAACGACTTCGAAGGCAGCGGTGACAGCAGCCAGAGCAACAAGCTTTCCGGCGACCTCACCGTGACTGTCGCTGACGTACTGCCGAACGGCAACCTGATCGTGCGCGGGGAGAAGCGTCTGAACCTCAACGAAGGCAACGAATACGTCAAGCTCTCGGGGATCGTGCGGCCGATCGACATCCGCGCGGACAACTCGGTGCTGTCGACCAAGGTCGCCGACGCGACCATCATTTACGCCGGTGACGGCGCGCCGGCGGATGCGAGCAAGCTCGGCTGGATCAGCCGCTTTTTCGTGAGTGCGCTGTTTCCGTTCTGACTGGCGTGCCAACCATGGGGATGCGCATGAAGACGAACAACGGATCGGGAATGCGGGCGAGCGGCGTCACCAGCGCGGTTTTGCTCGCGCTGCTCGCCCTCGCGATGCCCGTCGCCGCCGAGCGGATCAAGGATCTCGCCACCATCGCGGGTGTGCGCGACAACCAGCTGATCGGCTACGGGCTGGTCGTCGGCCTGGACGGTACGGGCGACCAGACGACCCAGACTCCGTTCACCGTGCAGAGCCTCAAGAGCATGCTCGCGCAGCTCGGCGTCACCGTGCCGGAGAACGTCAATCCGCAGCTCAAGAACGTCGCCGCTGTCATGGTGCAGGCGACCCTGCCGGCGTTTTCCAAGCCCGGGCAGACCATCGACGTCACGGTGTCGTCGATGGGCAATGCCAAGAGCCTGCGCGGGGGCAGCCTGCTCATGAGCCCGCTCAAGGGCGCCGACGGCGGCACCTACGCCATCGCCCAGGGCAACGTGGTCGTGGGTGGCTTCGGATTCTCCACCAGCGACGGCTCGAGCATCACGGTCAACGTGCCGAGCTCAGGAAGGATCCCGAACGGCGCGACGGTCGAGCGGTCGGTGCCGACACCGTTCCAGGACGGCGATTACCTGGTGCTCAATCTGCGCGAAGCCGATTTCACCACGGCCACGCGCGTGACCCAGGTCATCGACGAGGCACTCGGCGGCGGCACCGCTCAGGCCGTCGACGGCGCCTCTATCCGCGTCGCGGCGCCGCTCGATCCGTCGCAGCGTGTCGGCTACATGTCGATGATCGAAAACCTGAGCCTGGAGCCGGGTGAAGCCGCGGCACGCGTCATCGTCAATTCCCGCACCGGCACCGTCGTGATCGGCCGCAACGTGCGGGTCAGCGCCGCGGCCGTGTCGCACGGCAGCCTGACCGTGACCATCTCCAACGATCCGATCGTGAGCCAGCCCGGCCCGCTGTCCGCTGGTACGACGGCGGTCGTGCCCAAGCAGAGCATCGACGCCCGGCAGCAGGAAAGCCGGATGTTCCTGTTCGACCCCGGCGTGTCGCTCGACGAAATCGTCCGAGCGGTCAACGGCGTCGGCGCGGCGCCCGGTGATCTGGTGGCGATCCTCGAGGCCCTGAAGCAGGCGGGTGCGCTCAAGGCGGAGCTCGTCGTCATCTGAGGATCGGTGCTTGACCGTCCATGCCGACAGCGCACGCGTCTACACCAGCTTCGAGGGTATCGCCGGCCTGCGCGCGGGCGCACGGCAGGGACGCGCCGAGGCCACCGCGGGCGTGGCGCGGGAATTCGAGGCGCTATTCCTGCAGATGATGCTCTCCAGCATGCGTGAGACGACGTTCGACGATTCGCTGTTCGGTTCGGAATCCATGGGCTTGTACCGCGACCTGTTCGACAAGCAGATCGCCCGCGACCTGGCGGCGCGGGGAGATATCGGTATCGCCCGGCTGTTGCAGGCGCAGCTCGCCGAGACGCAACCGGGCGATCCGCCGGCACTGCCGGCGGTGAACGCCGAGGCCGGCGCGTCGCCCTTCGCACCGAGGCTGTTCCGCGGTGAGGCGCGCATGCCGGCGATACGGGGACGTGAGCACGTGGCGGCGCCGGCGGCGGGCGGGATGGGTAGTGCCGGCGCGCCGTCTTCCGGGCTCGACGCCGTCGACACGCCCGAGGCCTTCGTCGCCGCGGTGGCACCGCACGCGCGCACGGCGGCGGGCCGCCTGGGCACGTCTGCGGAGGTGCTGATCGCCCAGTCCGCGCTCGAGACCGGCTGGGGCCGCAAGGTCATGCGCAGGCCGGACGGCTCGAGCAGCTACAACATGTTCGGCATCAAGGCGGACGCGTCCTGGACGGGTGCGCGCGTGCGTGTGCCGACGCTCGAGTACCAGGACGGCGTCGCGCGCCGCGAGCTGGCGGAATTCCGCGCCTACGATTCACTCGCGGACAGCTTCGAGGACTACGTCCGGTTCATCGAGGGTCACCCGCGCTACGCCCCGGCGCTCGAGCACGCCCCGCTCGCGGAAAATTACATCTCGGCCCTGCAGCGGGCCGGCTACGCAACCGATCCCGGCTACGCGGTGAAGGTGGTCGACATCATGCAGCGCCTCGATCGCCCGCTCGCCATGACGGCGATGGCCGATCAGGCGTCCAGGAGTGAGCCGCAATGACCTCGCTGTTCCAGATAGGCGTATCGGGCCTGCTCTCCAACCAGCACGTGCTCGGGACCGTCGGCCACAACATCGCCAACGTCAATACGGAGGGCTATTCGCGCCAGCGGGTCGAGCTCGTCGTCCGGCCGCCGCAGGGCGGCGGTGACGTGTACTTCGGCAGCGGCGTCAACGTCGGCAGCGTCACGCGGGTGGTGGATGGGTTCATCGACAACCAGCTGCGCGTGAGCCTGATGAACCAGAGCCGGGCCGACGTGCTCAATGGCTACGCCGCGCAGCTGAACAACCTGTTCGGCGACGCAGCCGCCGGGCTCAGTCCGGCGCTCACGTCTTTTTTCGACGGCGTTCAGGAGGTTGCCGACGATCCGGCGTCCGTGCCGTCGCGCCAGGTCCTGTTGAGCGAGGGGCAGACGCTGGTGGCGCGCTTCAACGAGCAGGCCCGGCGTCTGAACGAGATCGCCGACGGCATGAATCTGAAGCTGGGCAACATCGTCGCCGACATCAATTCACTGGCCGACAACATCGCACGGCTGAACAGGGAGATCGTGCGCGTCGGTGGCGTCGGCAATGGCTCGGCGCCCAACGATCTGCTCGACACCCGGGATCTCATGCTGCAGAAGCTGGCCGGGCTCACCGAAGTCCAGCCCGTGGTGCAGGACGATGGCGCCCTGAACGTCATGATCGGCAAGGGGCAGGTGCTCGTCGCAGGCGGCAACGCGCAACGTCTTGCCGTGGTGGCGAATCCACTCGACAGCAGCCGGCTGGAGGTCGCTTTCGACGTCGGTGGTGTGCAGTCGATCATCTCCGCGGAGCTGCCCGGGGGCGCGATCGGCGGTGTGCTGGAGTCCCGCGAAACGCTGCTCGATCCGGCGCGCAATGCCCTCGGGCGGATTGCCGTGGTGCTGGCCGATAGCTTCAATGCCCAGCACCGCAGCGGTATGGATCTCGACGGCAACCTCGGGGGCGATTTTTTCTCGGTGCAACCGCCACAGGCGCTGGGGGATTCGGCCAACACCGGCTCGATCAGCCTCGCCTTAGACACGGGTGCCCTGGGTTCGCTCACGACCAGCGATTACGCGCTCAGTCACGACGGCACCAATTTCACCCTGCTGCGCTTGTCAGATCGGAGCTCGCAGACGTTGACCGGTGCCGGGCCGTTCAACGTGGACGGCATGCTCATCGCCGTGACCGGCGCACCGGCGGCCGGGGACCGCTGGCTGCTGCAGCCGACGCGTGCGGCCGCGCGCGACATCGCTCTGGCCGGCACCGGTGTGCGCCAGATCGCCGCTGCCGCGCCGGTGCGTGCGCAGGCCTCGCGGGCGAACGTCGGCGCCGCGACCGTGAGCGGCGGCACGGTGCTCGACATCACCGATCCGAACCTGCTCAACACGACGACGCTGGTGATCAACGATCCGCCGACTACCTTTCAGGTCAACGGTGCGGGGCCGCTGATCCCGTTCTCGAGCGGCGCGAACATCGACGTGAACGGTTGGCGCGTGCAGATCACCGGTGCACCGCTGCCGGGCGATCAGTTCGTGATCGGCGCCAACAGCGGTGGCGTCGGCGACAATCGCAACGCGCTCGCGCTCGTCGGATTGCAGTCCAGCCGGCTCCTCGACGGCGGCAACGCCAGCTATGGTGAGGCGAACAGCGCACTGGTGAGCCAGGTGGGGACCCAGAGCGCCCAGGCGCGCACGCGGCTGACCGCCCTGTCGGCGCTGACCAGTCATGCGCGCGACGCGCGTGCCGAGGTGTCGGGCGTCAACCTCGACGAGGAGGCGGCCAATCTCATGCGCTTTCAGCAGGCCTACCAGGCGTCGGCCCAGGTGATCTCCAGTGCGCAGGCGGCATTCGACACGCTGCTGCGGGTGCTGGGCAGCTAGGAGGGGACCGGTTGAACGCGGTAGCGCCGAACCGTGACGCCGTTGCCGCTATGCGCGCACGGTGCTGCAGTGGCGGACAGCGGTGCCGATAAGCTCGTACCGGTGCGTGCGGGCAGCGGCTGCGCGTCGATCCGGCAACGCGCCGGCCGCGGACGCCAGGCAGGGGAAAGTCGATGCGAATAGCCAGTGAACAGCTCTTCCAGCGCAGTCTGTCGCTGATGCTCCAGCAGCAGGCGGACGTGGTGCGCACGCAGAACCAGATCAGCAGCGGCAAGCGCATCCTAAGCCCCGCCGACGCGCCCGCCGATGCCGCCCGCGTCCTGGACATCTCCCAGACGCTGGCCGCGACCGACCAGTACCAGACCAATGCCGGCATTGCCACCGTGCGCCTGGAGCAGGCGGACAGCGTGCTCACCAGCGTGCAGAATGCATTGCAACGCGTGCGCGACCTCGCGCTGCAGGGGCGCAGCGCACAGAACAGCGCAGCCGATCGGACCTTCATCGCGGCGGAGGTGCGCGAACGGCTCGACGAGCTGGTCGGACTCGCCAACACCCGCGATGCCAACGGCGAGTACGTATTCGCCGGTTTCAGCAGCGACGCCGTACCGTTCACACGCGACATCGCCGGCAACGTCACCTACGCCGGTGACGCGGGCAGACGCGAACTGCAGATCGGCGCCGAACGCCGCATCGCCGATCGCGAACCCGGCGACGCGGTATTCATGGCGATCCGCAACGGTAACGGCAAATTCGTCACCGATCCGGCGCCGACCAATACGGGCACCGGCGTCATCGCGCCCGGCAGCGTGACCGATCCGGCCACCTACCAGGCGCACGATTTTCGCATCGTGTTCAGCGCTGCGGGCACCTTCGATGTCATCGACGACACCACGGCGACCACCGTGCTGGCGGCGCAGAGCTATGTGGCAGGTGCTTCGATCAACTTCAACGGCCTGGCGGTGGAGATCAAGGGAACGCCTGCTGCCGGCGACACGTTCCGGGTGGGTCCGAGCCGCAATCAGTCCGTATTCACGACCATGCAAAAGCTCGTCACCGCGCTGGAGACGCCGTTCACGTCGCCGGCGGTGGAGGCCCGGTTCGCCCACGAGCTCAACCGCACCCTGACCGATATCGACCAGGCACTCGAGCACGTGTTGTCGGACCGGACCTCGATCGGCGCGCGGCTCAAGGCGATCGATGCGCAGAAGGTCGTCAACGACGATCTCAGCTATCAGTTGACGTCGGTGCGTTCCTCACTCGAGGACGTCGACATCGTCGAGGCGTCGATCAGCCTCAACCGCGGGATCCTCGCGCTGCAGGCGGCGCAGCAGGCGTTCGCGCGCACCCAGCAGCTGTCACTGTTCAACTATCTCTGATCGGTCGAGCGCAGGAATTCGAGCAGGGATTCGGTCACGGCGCCGGGACGCTCAGCGGCGATCCAGTGCCCCGCGCCGGGCAGGAGCACGACCGCGCGCAGATCCTCGACCCATTCGCGCATGGCGTCCACGAAGCCCGGCCGGTAACCGAGCACCGGGTCGCGGTCGCCGGCGATGAACAGCGCCGGTTGCCGGACCCGGGCGCGCTCGAGCTGCGGCGTCAGGGCGAGATTCCGATCGAAGTTGCGGTACCAGTTGATCGGGCCCCGAAAGCCGCTGCGCTCGAACTGCCGGACGTAATGGTCGAGATCGTCTTCGGTCAGCCACGCCGGCAGTGACGGCGGCTCCGCCAGACACGCGAGCAGGCCGTCAGCGGCGGGATGCCGGACCTGCCCCAGCCACAGTCCGTCCGGAGCTTCGCCCGCCAGCGCCCAGAATACCCGACGCAGCGTGCGGCGTACGTCGTGCCCGAGCTCGGCTTCGGCGACGTCCGGCTGCTGGAACCAGGCGATGTACCACATGCGATCGCCGAAATGGCGTTGGTCGGTGAGTACCCCCGGTTGAAAGCGGACGTAGGGCACGCTCGCCGCCACCACGCGTTCGACCCGCGCGGGCTGGAGCAGGGCGCAGTGCCAGGCGACCAGCGCGCCCCAGTCATGGCCGACGACGGTGTAGCGTTCGGCGCCGAGCGCGTCGGCCATGCCGGCGACGTCGGCGGTCAGGGCGAGAATGTCGTAATCCGCAACGGGCTGCGGGCAGTCGCTGGCGCCGTAGCCGCGCTGGTTGGGTACCGCCACCCGGTAGCCGGCCGCCACCAGCGCGTCGATCTGGTGGCGCCAGGAATACCAGCACTCCGGAAAGCCGTGCAGGAGCACGACCAGCGGGCCGTCGCCCGCCACGACCGCCTCCAGGGTGATGCCGTTGGTGGCGAGCCTGTCCGGCGTGTAAGTGCGCATGCCCTTGCCCCCGGAGCCGGCCGCGACGGCGCGTCCGTCGGCCGGATTGTGCCTGCGCCGCGCCGGCAATGCACGGTGGTCCGATCGATCCCGCGTGAGACGGATCCCGAATCACGCTACATTGCCGATCCGGGGGCGGCTCGCGGTTGCGACTGGCACAGGAGCGGAAACGGGGGATGGACGGGCAGGACGGGAAAGCAGGTGCGCGCCACTACCGGGCGTGCGGTATCTGCGAAGCGATCTGCGGGCTCGCCATCGACGTCCGCGACGGCGTCGTCGAGCGCATCGAAGGTGATCCCGATGACCCCATGAGCCGGGGCTATCTGTGTCCCAAGGCCTACGCCGCGCTGGATCTGCAGAACGACCCGGATCGCCTGCGCCGGCCCCTGCGGCGGGTCGGCGACGACTGGGAGCCGATCGGCTGGGACGCGGCGCTCGATCTGGTCGCCGGGCGCCTGCACGAGATCCGCGCTCGCGCCGGCGCCGACGCTATAGGCGTGTATCTCGGCAACCCGGTGGCGCACAGCCTCGGGGCGATGACCCACCCGCGTTACCTGCTCGGACAGCTGCGCACGCGCAACGTCTTTTCGGCGACTTCGGTGGATCAACTCGCCCACCACGTCGCCGCGTACTGGATGTACGGTCACCAGATGCTCATTCCGGTGCCCGATCTCGACCGCACGCGTTACCTGCTCATCCTCGGCGCCAATCCCGTGGTATCCAACGGCAGCCTGATGACCGCGCCCGGAATGCCGCGTCGCCTGCGCGAGTTGCGCCGCCGCGGCGGCCGCCTGGTGGTCGTCGATCCCCGCCGCACGGAGACGGCACGCGTCGCCGACGTCCACCATTTCATCCGTCCGGGCACCGACGTGTACCTGCTGCTCGCCCTGCTGCAGGTGATCTTCGCCGAGTCGCTGGCGGCACCCGGTCGCCTGCACGCACACCTCACGGGCTACGAACGCCTGCCTGAGCTGGTTGCGCAATTCACGCCCGAGCGGGTTGCGCCCGTGACGGGCATCGAAGCGGCGCACGTGCGCGCGATAGCCCGCGATTTCGCCGCTGCCGCTGCGGCCGCCTGCTACGGCCGCCTGGGCGTGTCGACGCAGGCGTTCGGCGCGCTGTGCCAGTGGCTGATCCAGCTCCTGAACCTGGTGACCGGCAACCTGGACCGCGTCGGCGGTACCCTGCTGCCCGCACCGGCCGTGGATCTGGTCGCGCAAGGTCTGCTCGGGCGCGGCAACCCGGGTCGCGCGCACAGCCGCGTCAGCGGCCGGCCGTCGTTCGGCGGCGAGCTGCCGGCCGCGCTCATGGCCGAGGAGATCCGGACCGCCGGCGAGGGCAGGATGCGCGCGATGCTGATGATCGCCGGCAACCCGGTGCTGTCGACCCCGGGTGGCAAGTCCCTGGACCGGGCGCTGCCAACGCTGGAGTTCATGGTCGCGATCGACTACTACGTGAACGAGACCACGCGCCACGCGCAGCTGATCCTGCCACCGACCACGCCGTTCGAGCGCGACCACTACGATTTCGCCAGCTTCAGCTTCGCCGTGCGTAACACCGTTCGCTACAACCCGCCGCTGCTGGCAAGGCCTGCGGCCGCGCTGCATGACTGGGAGATCGTCGCCGGGATCACCGAACGCCTCGCCGTCCTCGGGGGCCGCAGACCGCCGCGCCGGCGTGCGCCGGCACGTCTGCTCGACGTCGCGCTGGTGCACGGGCCGTACGGTCGCCGGCGCGGGCACGCGGCCGCCTTGTCGCTGGCACGCCTGCGCGCGGCACCGCACGGCATCGACCTCGGGCCACTGGCGCCGTCGCTGGTGCAGCGACTGGCGACCGCCGACCGCAGGATCCAGTGTGTACCCGAACCGATGCTGATCGATCTTTCGCGTGCCCTGCGCGTGCTCGCGAATCCACCTGCGCACGGCGACGATACGCTGCTGCTGGTCGGCCGTCGCCTCCTCGGCAGCAACAACTCCTGGCTGCACAACTATCCGCGTTTCACGCGCGGCGATGATCGCTGCGTGCTGTTGGTTCATCCGCGCGATCTCGGCGCACGCAATCTCGCCGACGGCGACAGCGTGCGCGTGGAGGTCGCGCACGGCGGGGTCGAGGTGCGCGTGCGTGCCGACTCCGCCATGATGCCCGGGGTGGTCAGCCTGCCGCACGGTTGGGGCCACAGCGGTCCGGGGATCCGGCTCGCGGTGGCGAGCCGCCAGCCGGGCGTCAGTTTCAACGATCTGACCGACGCCGCATGCAGGGACGAACTCTCCGGTGCGGCGGTGCTGAACGGGGTGCCGGTGCGACTGGTCCTGCGACGCGGGCCATGACCGCGGCACGTACTCCGGGGCGACGTCGACTGCGGCCCGTCAGCGTGCGCCGGATCGGGACCTCACGATCCCGGGTCCGGCGCAACGCGGTGAACGCGCGCCGCCGCTACCCGGTGGCGACTACGACAGGGGCTGCATGAACTCACCCGCACACCTGGCTTTCTGGCCCCCGCATCTGCCGACCACCCTCGATGTGCCGGTGCAGACGCTGCACGCCCATCTCGCGACCGTCGCGGCCGCCGCGCCCGGCCGGGCGCTGTGTCATTTCTACGGCGCGACGCTCACGTACGGCGAGGGCTGGCGCCAGATCGAGGC
Source organism: Gammaproteobacteria bacterium (assembly GCA_020850735.1). Lineage (GTDB taxonomy): Bacteria > Pseudomonadota > Gammaproteobacteria > JADZEE01 > JADZEE01 > JADZEE01. Next base: position 12,408 of record JADZEE010000101.1, read on the forward strand.
GCTGGCGGGTTTCCTGCAGCAGGACTGCGGTGTCCGGCCCGGCGACCGGGTGCTGCTGTGCATGCAGAACAGTCCGAATTTCCTGCTCGCCTACTATGCCATCCTGCGCGCCGATGCCGTCATCGTACCGGTGAATCCGTTGCTCGTGACCGCGGAGCTGCGCCATTGCCTGGACGACAGCGGCGCGCGGGTCGCGCTGGCGGCGCAGGAGTGCGTGGCATCGCTGCTGCCGCTGGTCGGCGTGACGGCGCTCGCACGCATCGTCGTCGCGACGTACTCCGACTATCTGCCACCCGAGCCGCTGCGGCCGTTACCGGACGTCGTGACGGCCGCGCGGACGCTGCCGGATGCCGCTTACGCGGTTGCCTGGCACGAAGCGCTCGCCCGCGGGCGCGTGCCGGCGCCGAGCGGCACCGGTCCCGAGGCGTTGTGCGCGCTGCCGTACACCTCGGGCACGACCGGCAGCCCCAAGGGCTGCATGCACACCCATGCCGCGGCGATGTGGACCGCCTGGGGCGTGGTCGTGTGGCAGAACCTGCGGGAGGACTGCGTGGCGCTGGTCAGCGTGCCGATGTTCCACGTCACCGGCATGCAGGTATCAATGAACGCGGCGCTCTGTGCGGGTACGGCGCTGGTGCTCATGACGCGCTGGGATCCGCAGGCCGCCGGCGCGCTGGTGGAGTACTACCGCTGCACTCACTGGGTGGCGGTGCCGACGATGGTCGTGGACCTGCTCAGCCACCCCGGTGCGCTCGAGCGCGACGTTTCCTCGCTGCGCTCCATCGTCGGGGGCGGTGCGGCGATGCCCGAGGCGATTGCCGCAAAACTCAAGGATCGCTGCGGGGTCGAGTACGTCGAGGGCTATGGTCTGACCGAAACCATGGCGCCGACCCATCTCAATCCGGGCCAGCGACCCAAACGCCAGTGCGCGGGGATCCCGTTTTTCGGCACCGAGGCGCTGATCGTGGATCCGGCCACGCTGACGGTGCTGCCGGTGGGCGAACGGGGCGAGATCCTCGTGCGCGGACCACAGGTCTTTCAGGGTTACTGGAACAATCCGCGCGCGACGGCGGACGCGTTCGCGGAGGTCGACGGGCGGCGCTGGTTCCGCACCGGGGACCTCGGTTATGTCGACGAGGACGGCTATTACTTCGTCGCCGATCGCATCAAGCGCATGATCAATGCTGCGGGACTGAAAGTGTGGCCGGCCGAGGTCGAAGCGGTGCTGTACCGCCACCCCGCGATCAGGGAAGCGTGCGTCATCGCCAGCCCCGATGCGCGCCGGGGCGAGCAGGTCAAGGCGGTCGTGGTCCGGGATCCGGGCGCGCCGACGCCGCTGACGCAAGAAGCGCTGATCATCTGGGCACGGACCCAGATGGCGGCATACAAGGTGCCGCGGATCGTCGAGTTCGTCGCCGCCCTGCCGCGCACCGGCAGCGGCAAGATCATGTGGCGCGCGCTGCAGGAAAAGGAGTTCGGGGCCGATAACGGGTGACGGCGCACCGCCACGGGGCGCCGCGTGCGCGTCAGCGTGGTGGAATGGAGTAGGTGACCGTGGCGTGGGCGACGAGCGACTCGTCGCCTTCGCTGTGCAACCTGATTTCCGCCACGGCCAGGCGCCGGCCGAGCTTGAGCAGGCGGGCGTCGGCGATGAGATCGGCGTTCGCCGCGGGCTTGCGCATGAACGCGATGCTCAGGTTGGTGGTGACGGCCAGTGCCACCGGACCGATCATCGCCAGGATGGCGACATAGGCCGCCGTGTCCGCGAGGGCCATCATCGTCGGCCCGGAGACCGTCCCGCCGGGGCGCAGCTGCGCCGGGCCGATGCGCTGGCGTACGCTGGCGTGGTGGCGCGCGACCGTGTCGATCGCCACCGGGCTTTGCGGAAATTCCCGCGCCAGAAAATCGCGCAGCTCGACCACCGTCATTGCCGTGCCCATTTCGCCCCCTCGCCGGATACCCGCCAGCGGGTGACGGTAGCACCCTTGCGAAACGCGGGCGAGATCCGCGCCGCGTAGCGCTGACGCGCTGCCGGCCCGCCCCGGACCGTGACCGGTGCCACACTCCGCACCCGCGCGCCCGACCCCCGGTCCTAAAGTCCGCCGTCATCGCGGCCGATACCGGTCCCGGAGGCGGTGAATACCCCGCGGGTATGTCCGCCACGTACACAACCGGCCCGCGCAGCCCCGAGGCGCCGGCGGGCCAGACATCAGGAGTGACTTTCATGGCTCAGACGATCAACACCAACATCATGTCCCTCAATGCGCAGCGCAATCTGAACCGTTCGCAGAGCGACCTTTCCCAGGCCGTCCAGCGCCTGTCTTCGGGCCTGCGCATCAACAGCGCGAAGGACGACGCTGCCGGTCTCGCCATCGCCACCCGCATGACTACGCAGATTGGCGGTCTGAGCGTGGCGATCCGCAATGCCAACGACGGCATTTCGGTCGCGCAGACGGCCGAAGGCTCGATGGACGAGATGATCCGCAATCTCAACCGGGCGCACGACCTGGCGATCCAGGCCGCGAGCTACAACACCAGCACGGATCGCAATTCCATCAACCAGGAAGTGAGCCAGATCCTCGACGAGATGTCCCGTATCGTCAACCAGACCCGTTACAACGGCGAGAGGATCCTCACCGGCGGCTTCAGCGGCGACTTCCAGATCGGCACCAGTGTCAACGAGACCCTGAACATCGCCATCTCGAACCTGTCGCCGACTGCCATGGGTGTGGCCAGCAACTACTCGACCGTGTCCGGACAGAGCGATGCCAACCTCGCCGCCCAGATCGGCCGCTCGTACAGCAACGCGCTGTCCTCGGCGACCGTCGAAGGCTTCTCGGTCGCGAACGTGTCCGCGCAGAGCGCGTCGTCGAACAAGGTCACCGCCCTGAACGACGTCAGCAGCTCGACCGGTGTCAAGGCGTTCGGCTACGGCAACGGCCTGGTCGGGGCGTCGTTCACCGGCGCCACCGCCAACGTCAACGCGATCGCGGCCAATGCGCTCACGATCAACGGCATCGGCATCGACGCGGTCTCGGCAACGACGACCAACTCCACGCTCGCCGACGCCCTGGTGACGGCGATCAACACCAGGACCAACGAGCACGGGGTGACCGCGGTCAAGGTCGACGACCTCAACGGCGACGGTACCGCCGGCGACATGGGCGTGGTGCTCGTCAATCGCACCGGCGCCGCCATCACGGTGACGTCCAACACCTCGATCGACGCGGACATCGCGACGTTCTTCACCGCCGGCACCAGCTCCGTATCCGCCGGCGCGAACGGCGCGATCGTGCTGAACGACACGCTCGGTGATACGACCACCACCTTCGGTGCGGCTGCCGACGCCCGTGCGATCACGGGTCAGACCTCCGGCACCACGGCGACGCTGGCCGACCAGACGGTCGCCTCGCAGACGGTCTCGACCAGCGGCTCATCCAACCTCGCGATGCTCGTGTTCGAGTCCGCGCTCGATTCGATCAACAGCCAGCGTGCCATCATGGGCGCGAAGCTGAACCGCTTCGAAGCCGTCTCGCGCAACCTCGACAACGTGCGCGAGAACATCAGCGCGGCGCGCAGCCGGATCCAGGATACGGACTTCGCCGAGGAAACCGCCAAGCTCACCCGCGCGCAGATCCTGCAGCAGGCGGGCGTGGCGATGGTCGCCCAGGCGAACGCGCTGCCGCAGACGGTACTGAGTCTGTTGCAGTAAAGACATCCACCGGCCATCCAGCCGGGACAGGCAGGCAGGAATTACACTGACCGGCGGCGTGCCGGGGCCCGCGAGGGTTCCGGCACGCCCGCCGGATCAGCCAAAGGGTAGGTGACGACCATGGTGACGATTAAAGCGCTCCAGGGTGTGTCGCACGTAAAACTCGAAGCGCCAAAGGCGCCCACGACGCAACCCGAAACACTGGGGAGCCGGCAAGAGCCGCCGCAGAACGGCAAGCCGTTGCCGGCGGCGGATTTCGAGCAGGCTGTGCAGGCGGTCGAGCAGCGGGTGCAGAACCTGCAGCGCCGGCTTCAGTTCAGCATCGATGAGGACAGCGGCCGGACCATCGTCAAGGTGATCGACCGCGAGACCGATGAGGTGATCCGGCAGATCCCGCAGGAGGAGATGATTGCCCTGGCGCGGCGCCTCGAAGCGAGCACCGGCCTGCTCATCACCGATCAGGCCTGAGAGCCCTGACGTTGGTATCGAAATTGCTTTCTCTCGCGGGAACCAGTTTCGGAGAACGACCGGTGCGCAATGCAATACACCCGTCCGCCGCGGCGACGCGGCGGCGACGTTCCCGGCGCAGCGCCACATGCTGAGCTCGCCGGGTATCGGGTCCGGGCTGGACATCAATTCGATCGTCGACCAGTTGATGGCGATCGAGCGCCAGCCGCTCGTGCGGCTGAACACGCGCCAGGTCGAGGTCCAGGCGCAGATCAGCGGTTTCGGCCAGCTCAAGAGCAGCTTCTCGAGCTTCCGGTCGGCGATGGAGGGCCTGGCCGACGCGAACAAGTTCAAGGTCTATTCGGCACGATCCTCCGACGACGACGTGCTCAGCGCCAGTGCTTCGGCCACGGCGGCGCGCGGCAGCTACGGGATCGAGGTCAGGCGGATCGCCGAGAATCACCGTCTCGCCGCGGCGACCGCGTTTGCCGACACCGGTTCGACGGTGATCGGCAGCAGCGGCGACACCATGACGCTGCAGGTGGGCGCCGACGCGTTCACGGTCGATTACGGCGGCAGGACGCTCGGCGAGATCCGCGACGCGATCAACGCTGCCACCGACAACCCGGGTGTGACGGCCACGATCCTGCGCGACGATACCGGCAATCACCTCGTGCTCGCCGCCAACGAAACGGGCAGTGGCAGGCTGATCACGCCCTCCTACAGTGCTGCCGACCCGTTCGGCTTCGCGACCCTCAACACCGACCGCAACGGCGATGCGGGATTCACCGCCGCGGATCTCGACGCCGAGTTGCTGGTCGAGGGCCAGTTCACGGTGACCAGCAAGTCGAACACGATCAGCGACGCCATCGAGGGCGTAACGCTGACGGCCGCCAAGGCGGGCACCGTCACCATGAGCGTCGATCGCGATACCGCAGCGGTGGAAAAATCGGTTCAGGCCTTCGTCAAGGGCTATAACGACCTGGTCTCCATCATGGGCAAGCTGCGCAGCGACGTTCTCAAGGCTGAGCGCGGTTCGCTGGTCGCCATCGAATCGCAGTTGCGCAACGTGCTCAACCAGCCGGCGCAGCTCGGTGACGGTTTTACGCTGTTGTTCGAAATCGGCATCCGGTCCACCGCGAGCGGTACGCTGGAGCTCGACCGCGACATCTTCCAGCGGGCCCTCACCGACGATTTCGATGCGGTATCGCGTCTGTTCGCCGACTCCAGCCAGGGTTTCGCGGTGCGTTACGAGGACATGGCGAGCCGTTTTCTCGATGCCGACGGCATGCTCGACGCGCGTACCACCAGCCTGAAGCGCCAGGCCGACGATCTCGATGCGCGCAGTCTCTCGATGCAGCGGCGGCTCGTATCCGTGGAGGAGGGCCTGCTGAAGCAGTACACCGCGCTTGACACGCTGATGTCGCAACTGAACACGACATCAGATTTTCTGACGCAGCAGCTGTCGCTGCTGCAGAGATCCGCGGCCGGCGGTAACCGCTGATGCCCGCGCGACACCTGTGGTCCCCGACAAAACCCGGAGTGAGACGATGACGGCGACGATGACCAGGTTTTCCACGCGCCCGGCGGGCGCCAAACACCAGACCTATGCGCGCGTCGGCGTGCAGACCGGCATCGAGGCCGCGTCCCCGCACCGCCTCATCGTCATGCTCATGGACGGCGCGCTGGCCCGCATCGCGAGCGCGCAAGGGCATCTCGAGCGTGGCGAGATCGCCGCCAAGGGTGCCTGTATATCCATGGCCATCTCCATTATCGACGGCCTGCGTGGCAGCCTCGATCGCCAGGCCGGCGGCGCGCTGGCGGCCAACCTGGACGAGCTGTACCGCTACATGGGTGAGCGCCTGCTCGGTGCCAACCTGAAAAACGATGCGGATGCACTGGGCGAGGTGCGCAGGCTCCTCGGCGAGATCCGCGGCGCTTGGGTCGCGATCGGCGCCGCGGGCGAGCCCGCCCGGGTGCAGGGGGCGCAATGAACCCTGAGCAGGAGCACGCGCGCGCGGCGGCCGGGTTGATCTGCCTGCTCGGCGCCGTCGCCGCGCTCGGCAACCGCCTGGCGAACGCCGCCAGGGCCGCCGCCTGGACCGAGGTCGCGGACCTCGAGCGCGAGCGTGCCGCGCTGCTCGGGCGGGTGTTCGCGGCGCCGATCCCCGCGCCGCTGACCGCGCTCGTTGCGAACACCGTGCGCGATGCGCTGGACGTGAACCGCGACGTCCTCGCCTGCGCCACAGCGGCCCGCGACGGCCTGCGCGGCCAGGTTCTGGACAGCCGCCGCGGTCAGCGGGCGAAGCTCGCCTACGTCGCCGCCTGAAGCCCGTCGCCGGGCCGCGCGATCCGCCGGCGCCCGCCGTTGACGCGGTATGCCGGCACCCGCACGACTCCCCGTACCGCACCGATATCGTTCCCGACCCCGGTCACGCGCCGCGGATCGCACACTGCCGCGCGGCTGGCGCCGTGTCCGGCGCCGCCGGCGGCAGCCGGACCATGACCGGCGGTACGGCCCGGGCATCCCGTCCTGGCGCCGCCGCGACCGCGGCTGCGGACCCAGCGTGGGCCCCCGGCAGCCCACTTTGCGGCCGCGACTTGACTTTTCACGGACCGCCCCTATATATGTACTGGCACTACTCGCTAGAGAGTGCTAACACTAGCTTTTATACTCTCTATTTTTCAATATCTTAACTAAAAACTGGAGGTTCGGGAACATGAATATTCGTCCCTTGCACGATCGTGTCCTCGTCAAGCGGATGGAAGAGGAGAAGACCTCGCCGGGTGGCATCGTCATCCCGGATACCGCCGCCGAGAAGCCCATCAAGGGCGAGATCGTGGCCGTCGGTAACGGCAAGCTGCTCGACAGTGGCGACGTGCGCAAGCTCGACGTCAAGGTCGGTGACAGGGTGCTGTTCGGCAAGTACGCCGGCACCGAGGTCAAGGTCGACGGCGCCGAGTATGTCGTGATGCGTGAAGACGACATCATGGCGGTCCTCGAGGGTTGAGCTTCCATCACAGTGAACGAATACCTGTAAGTTTCGGAGGAATCATCAATGGCAGCTAAGGATGTACGTTTCGGCGACGACGCCCGGCATCGCATGCTTCACGGCGTCAATCTGCTCGCCAACGCGGTAAAGCAGACGCTCGGCCCGCGCGGGCGCAATGTGGTCATCGAGAAGAGCTTCGGTGCCCCGACCGTCACCAAGGACGGCGTGTCGGTGGCCAAGGAAATCGAGCTCAAGGACAAGTTCGAGAACATGGGCGCGC
>JADZEE010000102.1 GCA_020850735.1 Gammaproteobacteria bacterium
ACCAGTTCGATGTGATCGATGCGCCTGAACACGGTGTCCTCTCGCGTGGGGATTGTGCGCGCTGCATCGGATACGCCGCAGCGGGTGCAGACATGCCGGGCGAGCCGGCGTTGCTGCAGGAAGCGCGCATGATAGCGCTGCCGCACGCGATCACGCCGGCGCGTCGTTCTCGTGCTGGCCGGTCTCCTCGGCCACGTACGGCGGGGTCGCGTGACGATGCGGGCAAGTTCCTGCCGGCCTGCCTGAAGGCGGGTCTGTCCGGGCACGACCCGTTCCGCAGCATCGACCGGAAGGGCGTCGCGCTGCTGCTGGCCACGGCCGTCGACAAGGGACGGACGGTGCGCCCTGGGATGGAGATGGGTGTGTGCGGCGAGCATGGTGGCGATCCGGCATCGGTCGCGTTCTTTCACCGGGTCGGGCTCGACGACGTGAGCTGTTCGCCGTACCGCGTGCCGATCGCGCGGCTCGCGGCGGCGCAGGCGCGCCTCGGGAGATGAGCGACCATCGGGAGCCGATCGCCGGTCGGATGCTGCGGGCGGTGGGCAGTGGGCAGTGCCGCACGCGCAGGGCGCTGACCGATGTCGCTCGACCGGTACTTCTCGGGCGATCGCGATCCGGCTAAGCTGCGTCTGCTGGCACCGGGTTGAGGGGGTCGGGCAGTCGGCCCCGAGCCCGTCGGGCACTCGAACAGGCTCGAATGCCCGTGCAAGGAGCGACGCGTGACCGATCTGAGCCACCTGTCCGCGCTGGAGATGGCCCGGTGTGTCGCCGCCGGCGAGGTGTCCGCGGTCGAGCTGGTCGACCGCCACATCCGCCGCATCGAGGTCACGCACGCGACGATCAACGCGGTGGTGTGGCCGCGCTTCGAGGCCGCCCGCGCCGAGGCGGCGGCGGCCGATGCGGCGCGGGTGCGCGGCGATCCGCTCGGCCCGCTGCACGGGGTGCCGATCACGATCAAGGACCAGTTCGCGGTCGCCGGCCTGCCGAACACCGGCGGCGTCGCCCGATTGCGATCGAACGTTTCCGCCGCCGACGGGCCGCTGGTGGCGGCGCTGCGGCGCGCCGGCGCGATCGTGCTCGGCAAGACCAACGTGCCTCAGACCATGGGCGCGCTCGAGACCGACAACGCGATGTTCGGCCGCACCTGCAACCCCTGGGATCCGAGTCGCACGTCGGGCGGCAGCAGCGGCGGCGAGGCGGCGGCGATCGCAGCCGGCGGCTCGGCGCTCGGCCTGGGCAGCGACTTCGGCGGCAGTGTGCGCGTGCCCGCGGCCTGGTGCGGCCTGTACGGGCTGAAGCCCACGGCGCGCCGCCTGCCGCTGGAGCCGCTGCCGGTGAGCACGGCGAGCGGGCAGGAGGGCATCGTCGCCCAGCCCGGCGTGATCGCCCGCCACGCGGCCGACGTCGCCTGCGGCCTGCGCATCCTGATCGAGGCGGTGCATGCCGGCGCGCCGTTCACGCTGGTGCCGCCGGTGCCCTGGCGCGAGCCGCCGCCGGTCGCGGGGCTGCGTATCGCCGTGCTGCCGGCGATCGGCGGCTGGACGCCCGCGCCGGCGGTGCGCCGGGCACTGCGCGAGGCGGCCGACGCGCTGCGCGGCGAGGGGGTCGTCGTCGAGGACTGGTCGAACGCGCCGGACACCCAGGCGATCGTCGACCTGTTCTTCGCGCTGGTGGGTGCGGATGGCTTCGGCTTCGTGCGCGACATGCTCGGCGGCGAAGCGCCGGTGCCGCTGATGAAGCCGAACCAGCAGCTCACGTCGATGCCCGCGCTCGCCGTGCCGGTGGTCGCGCAGCTGCTGAAGATGGGTGGGCAGGACCGCATGCGCAACATGCTCGCGCACGCGGCACCGATGAAGTCGGCCGATGGGCTGATGCGCCTGCTGTACCGGCGCATCGAGGTCGAGCTCGGATGCCAGGCGGCGCTGGACGCCGGCCGCTTCGATGCGATCCTGTGCCCGGCGCTGCCGATCGCGGCACCACTGCACGGCACGGTCAACGACATGGGCGACTTCTGGGGTTCGGCGCTGATGTTCAACGTGCTCGGCTGGCCGGCGGGCGTCGCACCGATCACGCGCGTGCGCCCGGGCGAGGAGAGCGATCGTCCGGCCAGCCGCGACAAGGCCGTGCAGGCGGTGCGTGCGGCCGAGCTGGGCAGCGCCGGCCTGCCGGTCGTCGTGCAGCTCGCCGCCCCGCCGTGGCGCGAGGACCGGGTGCTGGCGCTGATGGGCGCGCTCGAACGTGCGTGCGCGACGCGATCCGATTTCCCGAGGACGCCGCCCGGCTGAGCGGCCGATCCGAACCCGCTGCATCGAACGATTCCAAAGGAGAGGACTGCCATGAACCGCCTGCTCACGCTCGTCATCGTCATGGGTCTCGTCACCTGGCTGACGATCCTGGCCGCCAGCCTGATCCGCGCGCGCGTTTGGACCACGAAGGGCGCGCTGATCGCCTTCGGCAATCGCGACGACCTGCCCGGTCCGACACCGTTCGCCGGCCGTGCCGAGCGCACGGCGCGCAACACGCTGGAGAACTTTGTGCTGTTCCTGGCGGTCGCGCTCGTTGCGCAGGTGGCCGGCGCGACCAGCCCGCGTGTCGTGCAGGGCGCCGAGATATTCTTCTGGGCGCGCGTGGCGTTCATCCCCGTGTACTACGCGGGCATCGTGTACCTGCGCACGGCGGTGTGGCTGGTGTCCATCGTCGGGCTGGGCATGATGGTGTCGGCCCTGCTGTAGCCTGCCACCGTCCGCGGCGGACGTGCGCGGCGCGCCGGGCGGGTGCGTGACAGAGCGTCGACTTCGTCGACGCAAACCGTGATGCGGTACGCCCTTCACCTCCCGGCGCCGCTGGCTCCCCACGCCCGTGCTCGCAGTGCCCGTGCTCGCAGTGCCCGTGCTCGCGGTGCCCGCGGCAGCGCGGCGTCGCGCGCCGGGGAGATCGCGCTCGCCGCGCTGGCGGTGCCGGCCGCGGCGGTCGATCCGTTCACTCCGCTCGAACGCCTGGTGTCGCTCGGGTGCTTCGAGCGTCTCGTCGACGGCTTCCAGATCACCGAGATGCGCGCCGACGTGAACGGCGACAGCCATCCCGACTGGCTCGCGGCGGTGTCGCCGACGCAGGGCCGGCGCACCCACGCGAAGCGGGTGCTCGCGGCCGGCAGCGGCAAGGGCAGCTTCAAGCCGCTGGCCGAATCACAGCCCTTTCCCTATGCGTCGAGTCCCGGCAACACCTGGATCGAGGACGCGCTGGTGCTCGGGCGCAACCGCTTCGACGTGCAGTTCAACGACCAGGGCGTGTTAGTTCCTGACCGGATCAGTGTCGACAGATCGTGCACGGATTTCGAAGAGTAGCAGCCATGGCGGGAACGATGCTGAAGCGCGTGAGCGAGCACGCGGCGGCGATGGCCGCGCGGCCCAGACGGGTCAAGTAGTAGCGATCATCCGCGGTGCTCCACCGCACGCGCCCGCTGATCGGCTGAACTCTGACCAGTCTGGTCATAACAGAGGCTGGCCGTGGACACCTGGCAATTGCAGGAAGCGAAAGCCCGCTCGTCGGAGCTGGTCAAACGCGCAGCCAACCAGGGGCCGCAGGAAATCACCCTGCGCGGCCGCCCGGTAGCCGTCGTGCTTTCGCGCGAAGATTTCGAACGCCTGACCGGCAACGCCCGGTCGCTG
>JADZEE010000103.1 GCA_020850735.1 Gammaproteobacteria bacterium
AACTGCCATCAGGGCCCGAGCCAGCATCGGCTCATCAACAGGCCGGATATAACCGCGCAGTCCGATCCCCTGTGGCCACCCAGCGACCGACTTGCAGTAACGGGGGAGTCCATATAACAAGCTCTCATTCGAGTGGGTGCGCGTTCCGTACGCCCCGGCGCCGCGCCGGATCACGGCCGGCGGGCGTCAGTGCCGGCTAGTATAGGGGGTGCCTCCCGGGCTCACCACGACGGCTTGCCGGCCGGGATCGGGCGGTCGAGCGCTCGGCAGCGGTTGTCGGGATTTCGGCAAGTCCGTCGAGCGCTCGACATCCGGGTCCCGGTGATATCGCTAACCACGTATTAATATTGTTTGTAATCAGTAGCTTGTATTTCTTGGCATCGATCCTGCATTTCTTCTGACAGTCATCAATCTCGCCACGCGTGCGAAAGGATAGAAGATCATGGTCAGCAGGCAGAAGGGCTTTACCCTGGTCGAAATCGCCATCGTGCTGGTCATCATCGGCCTGCTGCTCGGCGGTATTCTGAAGGGCCAGGAGCTCATCACCAGCGCCCGCGTGCGCAATCTCGCCGACCAGAATTCCGGCATTCAGGCCGCGTACTACGGCTTCATCGACCGCTACCGGCAGATCCCCGGCGACATGCTCGGCACCAACACGCCGGGCGGCGTGTGCAACGTCATCGGCAACTCGGCGCCGGGCTGCGCCGGTGGCACCACGGCGATCGCGGGCAACGGCAACGGCCGGCTCGACGATGAGGACTGGGGCGAATCATCCGCGGCCTGGGCACATCTGTCGTCGGCCGGGTTCATCCAGGGCAGCTTCCAGGGCGGGGCCACCAACGAAGCAACCTACACGGCGCAGACAGTCGCGCCTCTGAACGCCTTCAACGGCCGGCTGATGCTCACCCGCAGCAACGAGTTCGAAACCGTCGCCACGCCGACGCCGTCTTCGCGGCTGCTGCTCGTCATCGGCGGCCAGATCCCGGTGAACGTCATGCGCGAGCTGGATCTCAAAATCGACGACGGCCAGCCGCATACCGGCGTGCTGCTGTCGACGGTGGCGAGCGGCGGTGATCTCGGCGCGGTCGCGTCGCGCACAGTCGAGTGCACGGTCACCGTCGGCAGTACGGAGATCTGGGACATCAACGCGAACGAGCAGGACTGCAACGCCGCTTTCCTGTACTGACAGCGGCGTTCGCCGACAACGGCCTGACGAGCCCGCTGCCCGGCGGGCTTTTTTCATCTGCGCTGCTAATATCGACACTGTGATGACCGCGGCCATCGAGGTCGAAAACCTGAGCAAGCGCTTTGGTCGCGCCGAAGTACTGCGCGACGTCAGCCTGCGAGTGGAGCCGGGCGAGTATCTCGGCCTGGTCGGCGTGAACGGCGCGGGCAAGACCACGCTGATCAAGTCCCTGCTCGATTTCTCCCGCCCCGACGGCGGAACCATCCGCATTTGCGGCGTGACGTACACGCATGCCGCGGCCCGCGCGCCGCTCGCGTTCCTGCCCGAGCGCTTCGTTGCGCCGGGTTTTGCCACCGGCCGCGACTTCCTCGCTTACATGGCGCGCCTGTACGGTCCCGGGTTCATGTGGGCGGGGCTCGACGAGGTTCTCGCGGTGCTCGATCTGGACGCCGGGGCGCTGGCGAGGCCGGTTCGGACCCTGTCCAAAGGCATGGCCCAGAAGCTCGGCCTGCTCGCCTGTCTGCTCAGCGGGCGGCGTCTGCTGGTGCTCGACGAACCGTTCAGCGGTCTCGATCCCAAGGCCCGGGCACTGCTCAAGCGCCACCTGCTCAATGCCCGCAAGGACGGTACGACGGTGTTTTTCAGCAGCCACGCGCTCGCCGATGTCGAGGCCCTGTGCGATCGCATTGCCGTACTGCACGCCGGACGGCTCGCTTTCTGCGGCCCGCTCGCGGCTTTTCGCCGGCACTTCGACGCGACGACCGTGGAGGACGCCTATCTGCGCTGCGTTTCCTGATCGCCGACGAACCGCCCGCCCGCCGTCCCGGAGCCGCTAAAGTTTGCCTGCCGCGCTCCGCTATCTGTCCTGTCACCATGCGCGCCGAAGACCTCACACCCTGCCTGCCGATGATGTTGGAATTCGATCCGGCAGCCGTGCTCGCCGGTCTGCCCGTGGGCATCGTGCTCGCCGATGCCGGTGGTCGTGTCGGCTGGGCGAATGCGACCGCCGGCGAGCTGCTCGGTGTCGATGCCGAGACGCTGATTGGCCTGGACGTGGCGGCGCTGCCGGCGCGGCGTCGCCTGCTGCTGTCCAAGACCACCGCGAAAATTCGCGTCGTCTCGCGCTCGGGCCAGACCCGCTGGGTCGAGTGTGTGACGCAGCGGGCGGCGATCGCCGGTTACGCGCAGGTGGTTTGCCTGATGGACGTGACCATCTATGAGCAGCGCATCCGGCGCGTGACCGAAATCGGTGCTGACCGGGTGCGCGAACAGCTCGATCTCGCGACCGGTCTGCTGAACCGCGCCGCCATGTTGCAGGAGCTCGACGCCCAGGTCGCCCGCAGTCGCCGTTATCGCAATCCGTTGTCGGTGCTCATGCTGCGCATCGTCGACGGCATGCGCAGCGCGGACGGGATCACGCGCTTCGACAAGCACCGGCCGCTGCGTGTCGTTGCCCGCATGCTGCGCGAGAAGCTGCGCTGGGTGGACATCGCCGGACTGTGGAGCGCGAACGAATTTCTGCTCGTGCTGCCCGAGACCTCGGACGAGGCGGCGGGACATCTGGCGCGCAAGCTCCGCAGCTATCTGGAGACACTGAACGAGGCGCAGCCCGAAGTGTTCGATGCGCGCCGCCTGTTGCTGGGCCACACCCAGTGGCGGCCCGGCGAAGAGGGCCGGCTGCTGGTGGAAAGGGTGGCCGTCCAGCTCGAGGAAACCGCGCCGGCGATTACCGGACGCATCGTCGTCGCCTGAGCACGGCACCGACGCCGGCGAACGGCTTCACCGGGCCGGATCGGCGCCCGTCATGGATCCTCAGTCCGCGGCCACGATCTCGTAATCGTGGCTGATGGTCACCGCGTGCGCCAGCATGATCGAGGCGGAGCAGTACTTCGTGGCGGACAGATCGATGGCCCGCTGCACCTGGCGCTCTTTCAGGTCGCGGCCGGTCACGATGAAGTGCATGTGAATGCGGGTGAACACCTGCGGGGGCTCCGCTGCCCGGTCGGCCTCGACCTGCACGACGCAGTCGCGCACGTCCTGGCGCGCCTTGCGCAATATCGACACCACGTCGTAGGCCGAGCAGCCGGCCGTACCGGCCAGGACCATTTCCATGGGCCGCACGCCGAGATTGCGGCCGCCGCCCTCCGGCGGGCCATCGATCACCAGCGTATGGCCGCTACCGGTCTCGGCCAGGAACATCGCCTCCCCCACCCAGCGAATCGTCGCCTGCATCGTCTTGGTCCTGTGACGTGGTTCCGCACCGGACCGGCCATGGTTCGACACGGCCCGGCGGCTTGCATACACTAATAGTTCAAGGAGTTACGGCAACAAAGGATACATGCCTTGACCATTCCGCGCGCCCGCTCATCGATTTCGTCCGACGCCCTGGCCCGTTTTCTGGAGCACAGCCACCGGCGCCAGTACCCTGCCAAGGCGACGATCATCCGCCAGGGCGATCCGTCCGCCGAGCTGTTCTACATCATCAAGGGTTCGGTCACGGTGCTGCTCGAAGACGAGCAGGGCCACGAGATCGTGCTGGCTTACCTGAACCCCGGTGATTTCTTCGGCGAGATCGGCCTGTTTCACGAACGCGCCAACCGCACGGCGCTCGTGCGCGCGCGCACGGTCTGCGAGGTCGCGCAAATCAGCTACGAGAAGCTCAAGAGCATGCCGATGGTGTTTCCGGACCTCGTGTTTGCGATCGCCTGCCAGCTCGCCATGCGCCTGCGCAAGACCAACCGCAAGGTCGGCGATCTCGCTTTCCTGGACGTTTCCGGCCGGGTGGCGCGTGCGCTGCTCGACCTGTGTCGTGAACCCGATGCCATGACCCATCCGGACGGCATGCAGATCCGCATCACCCGCCAGGAGCTCGGCCGCATCGTCGGCTGCTCGCGGGAGATGGTCGGGCGGGTGCTCAAGCTGCTCGAGGAACAACACCTGCTCAGCGCCAAGGGCAAGACCATCGTCGTCTACGGCGTGCGCTGAGCCGCCCCCTTTACCTTGACATCCGCAGGGCGGCTGCCGAAAATCCCCGGCCCCTGGCTACGTAGCTCAGCTGGTTAGAGCGCGGCACTCATAATGCTGAGGTCGGTGGTTCAAGTCCACCCGTAGCCACCATAAGACAGGTGACAGCCGGCCGGGTCCGAATCATCCGGCCGCGAAATGCTCCTTCGCGAAGGCGACGCGCGCGTCGCGATTGCCGAGCCCGGTGGCATGGCGCTCGACGTGCTCGAGGCGCGGCAGCAGACCGGTGCGGTTGGCAATCTGGATTGCGAGCCCGGGGCGCGCGTTGAACTCCAGGATCATCGGCCCGTGGCGTTTGTCGAGCACGAGATCGACCGCCTGGTAGCCGAGCCCGGTGAGCTCGTAGGACTGCGCCGCGATCTCGAGCAGGGTGTCCCAGTGCGGGATCTCGATACCGGTGACCGGTTGGGCGGTGTCCGGATGCTCGGTCACGATGTCGTTGCGGAATACCGCCGTCAGCGTCCTGCCGCTGCGAATGTCGATGCCGACGCCGATGGCGCCCTGGTGCAGGTTGGCCTTGCCGTCGGAGATCCGGGTCGGCAGGCGCACCATGGCCATCACGGGCACACCGAGGAAAACCACGATGCGCACGTCCGGTACACCCTGGTAGGCAACGGCGTCGAATACGGGATCGCAGATCACCAGCGCTTCGAGAAACACCCGGTCGGTATGGCCGCCGAGACTGTACAGACCCGCCAGCGCGTTCGACACGTGGTGCAGCAGATCGCTTTCACTGAGCAGTGATCCGCCGGCCGTACGATAACTGCCTTTGAGGCGGCCGGTGATGACGATGATGCCGTCGCCGGTGGAGCCCTGCGCCGGCTTGACGACGAAGTCGTCGAGGCGGTGCAACAGCTCCGGAAGCTTTTTCAGATCGCCGTCGTGCTCGACGACGCCGTACAGATCCGGCACCGACAAGCCGACTTCGAGCGCGAGCTTTTTGGTGATGAGCTTGTCGTCGACCAGGGGGTAGTCCTTGCGCTTGTTGTAGCGCAGGACGAAATCCGCGTTGCGCTGGTTGAGGCCGAGCACGCCCCGGGCGTGCAGCTTCCTGGCGGTAGCGAGATACACCGGCTGCGTCCCCGTCTCAGAGCTCGAGAAACATTCGCCCGCCGTCGCGAGACGGTTCCCGGGCGTTCCTGGCCAGGCGCGGGGGTGCACGAAATCGCGCGCAAAGCGGGCCTGCGGAAACGATTTTGGGGGTCCTCGCAACGCCGCCAGGGGCGTCCAGGGGCCGTCGCAGCAGGCGCGGTGATGGTTTCACGAGCGCTCAGTCCAGCCTGTCGGCAAGTGCTTTGAATCGCCTGAGCTCCAGCAGGCGATAGCCGCTGTAGCGGCCGAGGAGCAGGGTTGCGCCGAGCACCAGCAGCAACAGCTCGGGGAACACGAACACCAGGTGCGACAGTGGCCGGATGCTCATGACCGTGTAGGCGAGTGCGGCCACGAGCAGGCTGCCCAGACCCTGTTGCAGAGCCTCGGCGGCGCCGCGTTCATCCCACACGATCGCCATGCGTTCGATGGCCATGGTCATGACCACCATCGGGAACAGCGATACCGACAGTCCGACCGCGATGCCGAGCTTGTAGCAGAGCATGGTCACCGCCGCCATCAGCAGCACGACCACGATGAGCACCGAAGCGAGACGTGGTACCAGGATCAGCTTCAGGTGCTCGAGGTAAAAGCGCACCAGCAGGCCCAGGGAGACACTGAGCGAGAAGAACAGGATGCCGGCGACGAGCTCGGTGCCGCGGAACGCCAGTGCGATCAGCACCGGCATGAAAGTCCCGAATGTCTTGAAGCCGACGACGTTACGCATGAGGACCAGCACCAGCACGCCGAGCGGAATCGTCATGAGAATGCGAAACACTGCCTGGGTGGTGACCGGCAGGTTGAACAGCGAGTAGTCGACGATCCAGTGCCGTTGGCTCTCTGGCCCGTGCACCAGCGACGCGAGCGCCGGCTGTTCGGTCTGTTTGAGCACCAGGGTGACGTCCATGTCGTGACCGCCGTCCAGGCGGCCGAGGGCATTGATACCGCGCCACAGGATCAGGAACGGCACGCTGTCGGGTACGCGGTTGCCGGTGGCCGGGTCGTACAGGTGTACGCCGCTCGCGTCTTCGACCTCGAGCCATGACACCGGTTTCAGATTCTGCCCGGAGGCGGTCAGCGGTACGCCGCTTACGACGTTCGAGCGCACCCCGGCGAGCGCGAGCACCTTGCTGAGGGTGTTGAGCTTGTCCTGGGTCTCGGCCTGCTCGTCAATGAGCATGGCGATGTCGGCGTCGGGTGTGCGCGTGCTCAGCTCGCCGAGCACGTAGCTCACCAGGGTGTCGGTGTCGGCGGAATGCTCGCGCGCGCGTTCGAGAAAGCTCTTGGCGATCTCGAGCTCGCTTTCGGCGAACTCGGGCATCGGCGGAGGCGTGTCCGCGCTGCTGCCCGGCCGCCGTGGCGCGGCCACCTGGATGGAGGCGCGATAGAACAGGGTCTGCCTGCCGCGTGCGGAGCGCACCGACCAGACCGCCTGACGATTACCTTCGACGTACTTGGTGCTGAGCCCGTAACGGCCGGAGAAGAAGCTTTCGTCGACGATGACGTACTTACTGCCGCGCGAGGGGATCTGGAGCGTGAGCTTGGTCGGTTTGCCGAGGGCGCTGAAGCGAATGCGGGCCTCGAACTCCCACAACTGCGTCTTGTCCTCGGTGCCGATCGGGAACCCGAGCACGAACAGTTTGTAGCCGAACACACCCAGGCCCGACAGGACGAGCGCGGCGACGAGCACGTAGAGGTGGGTATTCTTCATCGGTCGTGAGGGCGGCGCGCGGCAGGAGTGGATGGCGACAGACGTGCGGTGGGCAAGCGTCCGTTCGCGAAACAGCGGAGGTTCAGGTGCGGATTCCTCGGTAGGCGCCCCCCGGCGCGACTGCCACCCACCGCCGGTCCGGTAAGGTGAGACCCTCTTGGGCTGATTTTCTTAGCGGTGGCGGCGAGGCAAGTAGCTTACACGAAACGCGCGCGCGGGGCAGCGCACGCCGCCGGCCCGGCGCGCAGCAGGTGCGTCAGTCGCACTTCGGGTTCGTCGTCCGGCTGGCACGGCACGGACCATGCCGGTGCCGGGCTTTCAGGTCAGGCTGCGCCCGCCGTCGAGCTTGATGACCTGACCGGTACAGTAATGGGCGTCGCGTACCAGGTACAGTACGGCCGCCGCCGCGTCGGCGGGGGTTCCGGGCCGTGCCAGCGGCACGCGCTGCATGTACTCCCGACGCAGCTCGTCACTGTGTTCCTCGGGCCACGACACCACCCCCGGGGCGATGGCGTTCACGGTGACCCGCGGCGCCAGCTCCAGCGCGCAGGTGGAGGTGATTTCCATGAGCGCGGCTTTGGACGCGTTGTAGCTCAGGTAGCCCGCGAGCGCCTCGCCGAGCACGTGGATGTCGATGAAGTTGACCACCCGCCCGGTACTGGCCGGATCGCCGGGCACGTAATGCGCGCCGAGCATGGGCGCGAACGCCTGGATGAGCAGGAAGGGCACGGTGGCGTTGACCGCCATGTCGCGTTCCCAGGTCGCGCGGCTGATGCTCCCGAACGGACTGGGCGCGAAGGTGCTCGCGTTGTTCACGAGCACGTCGAGGCGGTCGAATTCGCGGTGAAAGGCGGTGACGATCTCTTGCGGCGCGCCGGCGGCCGCGTGGTCGGCGTGTATCGCGTGCGCCCGGCGGCCGAGGGCGAGGATACCGGCGACCAGCTCGGCCGCATCGCTCGCGCTGCGGTTGTAGGTGATGGCCACGTCCATGCCGGCGGCGGCGAGCTCCAGCGCCACGGTGCGACCGACGCGGCGGGCACCACCGGTGACCAGTGCGACGCGGCCACTGAGCGCTTGCGGATTCGATGCGGGCATTGACGCTGTCACCGTACTCCGGAATGCGAACGCAGTCGCAGGGTACTGCATCTCGTCGTTTTGCACGACTCGTACCTGGTGTAGAAACGTTCAGATCGTTCGACTATCCTGCGGCCACCCGGTGGCCGTAACGGGCGCCGATGCGCGATCAAGCCCGCCGCAGACGGCGGCGGCCGGTCGTGCTTTTTTCCATCAATTTCTGGGAGCTCGAGCATGGCAGCAGGCACCGTGAAGTGGTTCAACAATGCAAAAGGATATGGATTCATTACTCCGGCAGATGGCGGCGAGGACGTGTTCGTGCACTACTCCGTCATCCGCAGCGAAGGTTTTCGCACGCTCAACGAAGGTCAGGCAGTGAGTTACGAAGCCCAGCGTGGACCCAAGGGACTCCAGGCTACCGAGGTTTCAGGCAGCGTCTGAACCACTCCGGCAACGATGCCCGGCCCCGCCGCGCGGGGCTTTTTTTTGTCCGGGCAGCATGGCCGTTCGCCCGGTCGATCGGCGCGCCAGGGATACCTCAGCCCGCGCACGATGGAGTAAGCTTTCAGGCCCGTTAACCGACGTCGACACCTCGGCCAGTGAACCAGTCCCTGCGCAAAGTCCGCATCGAGCGCATCAAGGTCGCCAAGCGTCTGCGCCGCGAGACCGGCCGTGCCATCGAGCGATTCAACATGATCGGGCATGGCGACCGGGTGATGGTGTGCCTGTCCGGCGGCAAGGATTCCTACACGCTGCTCGACGTGCTGCTGTCATTGCGCAGCAAGGCACCGGTGGAGTTCGACATCGTCGCCGTGAACCTCGACCAGAAGCAGCCCGACTTTCCGGCCGACGTCTTGCCAGCCTACCTGCGCGCGCTCGGCATCGAGTTCCACGTCATCGACGAGGACACCTACAGCACGGTCAAGCGGGTGATCCCCGAGGGCAGAACCATGTGCGGGCTGTGCTCGCGACTGCGGCGCGGAGTCCTGTACCGTTTCGCGGCCGAGCACGGCATGACCCGGATCGCCCTCGGCCACCATCGCGATGACATCATCGAGACCTTTTTTCTCAATCTGTTCTTCGGTGGCCGGCTCAAGGCGATGCCCCCCAAGCTGCTGTCCGACGACGGCCGCCACATCGTCATCCGGCCGCTGGCTTTGTGCCGGGAGCGGGACATCGCCGCGTATGCCGAAGAGCGTCGCTTTCCGATCATCCCCTGCAACCTGTGCGGCAACCAGGAGCACCTGCAGCGCAAGCGCGTCAAACGCATGCTGGCGGACTGGGAGCGGGAGATGCCCGGCCGGGTGGAAACGATCTTCAACGCCCTGCAGAACGTGAGCCCGTCGCACCTGGCCGATCCGGCGCTGTTCGATTTCGCCCGGCTCGGCAGTCAGGACTCGCCTGCGGCACCGGTGCGCGGCTGGCTGGTGCCCGAGCCCGGTGACGAGGACGCGGCCTGAGAGGGGCAGGGATCGCGCCCGTGGCCTGACGAGCAGCCGCTGCGCGTTCGCGGCGAGAGTCCTCAGCCCTGTTCGCGCAGACTTCGTCGCAGGATCTTGCCGACCGGGCTCTTCGGCAGCTCGTCGCGGAATTCCACGTAACGCGGGATCTTGTAGCCCGTCAGATTACGCCGGCACCATGCGATCAGGGTGTCTTGCTCGAGCGCCTCGGAGCGGGGCACGACGAACAGTTTGATCGCCTCGCCCGAGTCCGGATCGGGGACACCGACGGCAGCGACCTCGAGCACGTCCGGGTGCGCGGCCACGACTTCCTCGATCTCGTTCGGGTAGACATTGAAGCCGGAAACGAGAATCAGGTCCTTCTTACGGTCGACGATCTCGATGTAGCCCTGCGCATCCATGCGCCCGATGTCGCCGGTGTGCAACCAGCCCCCGGCGTCGAGCACGGCGCGCGTCTCCTCACGGCGGTTCCAGTAGCCGCGCATCACCTGCGGGCCGCGCACACACAGCTCGCCCGCCTCGCCCGGCGGCAGCTCGCGTCCGTCGGCTGCCCGGATCGCGCATTCGGTTGACGGGATCGGCAAGCCGATTTTGCCGTTGTAGCGCGCCAGATCGAGCGGATTCATGCACACGGCCGGACTCGCTTCGGTCAGACCGTAGGCCTCGACCAGGGCGCTGCCCGTCACCGTGTGCCAGCGCTCGGCGACCGCGCGCTGCACCGCCATACCCCCGCCCAGCGCCATCTTCATCGTCCCGAAATCGAGCTCGGCGAATCCGGGTGTATCGAGCAACGCACGGAACAACGTGTTCACGCCGGTGATGCCGGTAAATCGCAGGCGGGCGAGCTCGCGGACGAAGCCCGCCAGATCACGCGGATCGGTGATGAGGTGGTTGCGGCCGCCGATGCGCACGAACACGAGACAGTTCGCGGTGAGCGCGAAGACGTGGTAGAGCGGCAGCGCGGTGATGATGAGCTCCTGGCCCTCGCCGACATAGGGATGCAGCCAGGCGGCGATCTGTTCGACGTTGGCGACCAGGTTGCCATGCGTGAGCATGGCGGCCTTGCTGCCGCCGGTGGTGCCGCCGGTGTATTGCAGGAACGCCAGATCGTCGTGGGAAAGTCGTGGTGGCTCGTGCGTCAGGCGGGCGCCGTCGGCCAGCGCCGCGGGCAAGCCGATGGCGCCGGGCAGGTGGTAGGGCGGGACGGCACGCTTGAGATGCCGGACGGTGAAGTTCACCAGGTGGCGGCGCAGTGGTTCGAGCAGGTCGCCCATCGCCGTGGTGACGACGTGTCGTATCGCGGTCCGGTCCAGCACGTCTGCGAGCACGTGGGCGAAATTCTCCAGCACCACGATCGCCACGGCGCCCGAATCCGCGAGCTGCAGCTGCAGCTCGCGCGCGGTGTACAGCGGGTTGACGTTGACGACGACGCAGCCGGCGCGCAGCGCGCCGAAGGTCACCACCGGGTGCTGCAGGAGGTTCGGCAGCATGACCGCGATTCGATCACCGCGCGCGAGCCCGAGGCGTCCGTGCAGGAAGGCGGCAAACGCCGCCACGTAAGCGCCGGTTTCGGCAAACGTCAGGGTGCGGCCGAGATTGGAGAAGGCCGGCAAGCCGGCAAAGCGCGCCACGCTGCGATCGAACATCTCGGCCAGGGACGCGTACGCATCCGTGTCGACGTCCGGGGGTACACCCGGGGGATAGCTTGCGAGCCAGATCCGTTCCACCGCGGGACCGCCTCAGGCGGGAGCCCGGCGGCGTTGCCAGCGGCCGGTCACGGCACACCCATCAGCGCGGACCCGCCGCGGGTGGCAGCAGGATGCGGATGAATTCCGGCAGCGGGATCGAACGGCCGGCCCGGCGATCCACCCACACCATACGGCTGGCGCCGTCGGCGTAGAGCACCGCGGGGTCCCCGCGCTCCCGGATCTCGTACCAGCTCTCGAAGCTCGATCGACCCGGCGTGCCGCCGAACATGCTGACGGCGAGCCGCGCCGGGTAGGTGATGGCGCGGCGAAAGCTGCACGAGGCATTGGCGATGACCGGCCCCTCGTTCGCGCCGTTGACGGTGTCCTCGCGCCCGAGCGCGAGCAACCAGCCGATCCGTGCACCCTCGAAATAAGTGAAATACCTCGCGTTGTTGACGTGGCCAACCGCATCCATGTCACCCCAGCGGACGTCGATCTCGATGGTGTGCAGCAGTCGCCGCTGTTCGTTCATGTTCCCTCGCTCGCTGTGTCGACCGAAAAATCCGCCGCCGCCCGGCCGTGACGGCTGCCCGCGCTGCGTACATTATTGATTCCCGCGCGGTTCGTGAACCACCCGCGTGGCTGTGTCGGTCCGCCGCGCGGGCCCGGACCCGTCCCGGCGCCAGCGGGGGCAGGGCTTGGCGAGCGCGGCTCGGCTGGTATGGTGAGACCCGGGGAAAATCCCGCCGTGGCCGTCACGGGCGTGCCGGCCGCGCCTGCGGCCCGAACCGGTCCGGACGTGTCAGTGCCGGTGCGGCGCTCGCGCCAGGCGCAATGGATTCGTTGCGCGCAGGCTCCCGCGCCGCGCACCGTCGCAGGACGTCAAAAAAAAAGCCGCCTCCAGGGGCGGCCGTCGACACGCTGCCCTGGAATTCAGTATGCGGGGTCGTCCGCTGGCGCCACGCTCGCCGGTGCGCCGGACGTCGAGTCGGTACGCATCTGCGCGAGCAGACGCTGGATATGCCGGGCGTGATCGCGGTACAGCGCTTTCAGTCCCGTCCGTCCCTCGGGATCGAGATCGTCGAGATCGCGCAGCTTGCCCGCGTAGTAGTCGAGGTCCGCGCGCAACTCCGCTTCCCGCTCGGCGAGGAGCGCTTCGTACAGGCGTACGGCGCGCGCAACGCGGGTATCAGAGTTGGTATTGTCGATGACGAGTTGCAGATTCGTGTCCATGGCTCGGCTGCCCTTCACGGCGACGATGGTGGCGACTACGCAGAACTAGCATGAGCCGTGCCACTGTTTCGCACGGTGCTGGCGAGCTGGCACGTCGCAATGCAATAATTCAAAAACTTCAATTGCTTGCGGGTCACTCGGGTGTCTGCCGACGGCGCGTCGGGGCGCGGCCCGGGCGGTGGCCGTGCCGCGATTGTGCCGCCACGTGTCGTAATCTGACGACGGCGCTGCGACTGCCGCGTAGTCGCGCCTCAGCGACTCGCGCGCGTCTGTACGGCAATGTCGCGGCTGTCGAGCTCACGACGTGCGCGTGGTGACAGTGTGCCGCTCAGCACCAGCCGTCCCTCGGTCGCGCCGAGCGCCGCCGTGCGGGCTCGGAGCTGATCGATGATCGCGGCCGTTTCCGCGCTCCAGATGACGTGGTCGACCGGCGCGAACAGTAGCAGCCGGTTGTCGCGCGTGAGCGCGCTCGGCAGCGCCGCGTCACCGTCGATGCGGGCCAGGCCTGCGCCGCGCAAATGCGTCTCGGCGAGCATCCGAGTGACTTCCATGTAGCCGAGTGCGTCCTGTTCGCTGGTGGCGCCCGCCGCAGCTGCGATCACCGCCGCGCGCCGACCCACGCCCTCGAGCTGCGCGAGCCAGCCGACGATGTGGGTCCGGTGGGTCGGGCTGAGCGTCGCGTTGCTCATGAAATCGTGCACGGTCTGCGCGCCGACCCCCATGCGCTCGAGCAGCCGCAGATTGCGTGCCGCCAGCTCCGCCGGTGTCTTATTGCGGGTCAGGGCTTCGAACTCGGCATCGGCGACGCTGCGGCTGAGGATCAGGCCGGCCGGATCGGCCGCACTGATCGTCGCGATAGGCGTGTGCAGACGTCCGGCGGCCCGGGCTGCGGCTATCTCGTCGAGAAAGCCCTGTACGTCGGGGCTGCTGGAGTAGACGTCGAGGCCGAGCTGGGCCGCGACGCTGCGTTGCCACGGACCGGGGTCGCCGCGCGGGGTGCCGCCGGTCCCCGGGATGGCCGCCGGAGCTTGCGCAGCGGCAGCGAGATACTCGCCGGACAGAGTCTGTTCGAGGTTGGCGCCGAGATTGGACGCGAGTTTCGATGCCGTGCCGACCGGGTTGGTGAGGATGTCGACCACCGACTCGGCGCCGACACCGCGGCGGCCCTGCAGGGCGCGGCGCAAGGCCTCGTCCGACTGTTCGAATCGGATCATGGCCTGGGCCATGGTGTGGATCTCGTGCAGGCGCTTGCGCAGCGCCAGCAGCGAGTGTACCTGCTCGACACCGGCGTCGGACTCGAGCTGGAAAACGTAGAACGCGCCGTCGAAGCCGACCTCGTCCTGGATCCGGTGGTGGATCGACTGCTGCAGGTCCGGGCTCAGGATCTCGCTCGCCTGCACCGAGGTCAGTGTCTCGTACTCGTACTCGTACTCGTCGCCGGCGGCGGCGGCGCCGGCGAGCAGGGCCGCGCCGGCCAGCAGCGCGCGCGCGGCGCCACGCGGGGAGGCGTTCATGACCGGGTCATGCGTGCCGGGGCCGGCGGGAGGTGTCGTGGTCGATCCACAGTCGCGCAGCAAAGCATCCCGGCAGACTTCGGGTCAACTCTCGCCGAGCAGCGTACGCAAGCCGGCGAGTGTCGCACGGCCGCGCGCGGCACTCTCGGCAGGCTCGGCCCGCTCGCCGTGCCAGGCGAGCAGATCGGCAGGGATCTCGTCCAGGAAGCGGCTCGGCACGCACGGTTCCACGCCACCGAAACGGCGCCGCTGGCGCACCCAGGTGAAGGTCAGCGTTTCCTGGGCGCGCGTGATGCCGACATAGGCCAGGCGACGCTCTTCGGTGATGCTGTCGTCGGCCAGGCTGGCGCGGTGCGGCAGCAGGTTTTCCTCCATGCCGACCAGGAACACGTGCCGGAATTCGAGACCTTTGGCGGCGTGCAGCGTCAGCAGGCGCACGCCGTCGGCGCTGCCCTCGTCGGCATCCCGATCCAGGATGTCGTTCAGCGTCAGCCGCGCGACGATCTCGGCGAGGCCGCGCTGTTCACCATCCTCGCGCGCCAGGCGTCCGATCCAGGCGAGCAGATCCTCGACGTTGGCGCAGCGCCTGGCGCCCGCGCCCGGGTCAGGTGCCTGGTCGCGCAGCCAGTCGCGATAGGCGCAGTCATCGAGCAGCTCGCGTGCGAGAGCCTCCGGTGCCGATCCGGCCACCGCCCGCTCGGCATAGCCGCCGAGCCAGATCGCGAAACCGCGCAGCCGATCGCGCGCGCGGGCGCCGAGCCGGGCGTCGAGCGCCGGCGCGAATATGGTCTCCAGGCAGCTCGTGCCCTGCTCGGCCGCCAGCTCCACGAGCCTGGCGACGCTGCTGGTGCCGAGCTCGCGTCGCGGCGTATTGACGATGCGCAGGAAAGCGCCGTCGTCGGCGGGATTGACCAGCAGGCGCAGGTACGCCATCAGATCCTTGACTTCCGCGTAGTCGAAAAACGACGGTCCGCCGCTCAGCACGTAGGGGACGTTGTGCTCGCGCAGCGCGCGCTCGAACGGGCGCGATTGATGGTTGCCGCGATACAGGATCGCGTAATCGGACCAATTGCCCCGGCCGGCGAGCTTGTGCGCGAGCAAGCGGCCAATCACCGCCTTCGCTTCGTCGTCTTCATCGCGCGCGGTCACCACGCGCAGGCGCTCGCCGTAGCCGCGGTCACTCCACAGGCGCTTCTCGAACACGTGCGGATTGTGGCTGATGAGCACGTTCGCTGCCTTGAGAATATTGCCCGCGGAGCGGTAATTCTGCTCGAGCTTGATGACCGCGAGATCGGGGTAATCGCGCTCCAGGGCCGCCAGGTTCTCCGGGTGCGCGCCGCGCCAGCCGTAGATCGACTGGTCATCGTCGCCGACCACGGTCAGCCGCGCGCCTGCGCCGGCGATCAGCTTGACCAGCTCGTACTGGGCGAGGTTGGTGTCCTGGTATTCGTCGACCAGCAGGTAGCGGATGCGCTCGCGCCAGGTCGCCAGCGCTTCGGGTTCAGCGCCGAGCAGGCGCACCGGCAGGCCGATCAGGTCGTCGAAGTCGACCGCGTTGTATGCGGCGAGCGCCTCGTCGTAGCGGCCGTACACGCGCGCCGCGGCCGCGCCGACCGGCTCGTCCGCGAGCGCGGCCGCGCCCCGCGGATCGACGAAATCCGCCTTCCAGCGCGAAATGCGGTTGCGCAGCGTGCCGGGTTCGCCGGCCACGCCGAGTCGTTCCGAGCGCACGATTTCGGTGATCAGCGCGACCGTGTCCTGATCGTCGTAGATGGTGAAACCGGGACGGCGACCGACCCGCGCATGCTCATGGCGGAGCATGCGCAGGCCGAGCGTGTGAAAAGTGGATACCTGCAGGCGCGCCGTGACCTCGCGGCCGAGCAGCTTGCCCAGGCGCGTTTTCATCTCGCGCGCGGCCTTGTTCGTGAACGTGACGGCCGCGACGTGCTCGGCGCTGATCCCGACGCGACTGACCAGGTGCGCGATCTTGTGCGTGATGACCCGGGTCTTGCCGCTGCCGGCGCCCGCCAGCACCAGCAGCGGCGTGTCGACGTGGCGCACGGCGGCGCGCTGGCGCGGATTGAGATTGGACAAGTCAGGGACGACCGGGTTGGGGCGGGCGGGTCCGCGTGCGATTATAACCATGCCTGCGCGCGGCGCTGCAGGCGCTGCCCCCGGCAACCGAGCCCCCCGTATGGCGAACTTCACCACCGCGCAGGTCGCCCGTCTCACCGATCTTCCGGCCGAGCGTCTGCGCGCCTGGGTGCGCGGCGGGCTGGTGGCGCCGGGCGGCGGCCGGCCGCGCGGGCAGCTCGCCTGGACCTTCACCGACATCGTCGGGCTGCGCGTGCTCGCGGTCCTGCGGCGCGACTACGGCATGCCGGCACGGCGACTGCGGCGCCTGCTGCCGCAACTGTGCCGGGCAGTAGGAGCTCCTTCGTCACTGGCCGCTCTGGCGGCGCACCAGCTCGCGGTGACCGGTGATACCGTCGTGCTCGTCGCTACCGCCGACGCGTACGAGACCTTCGTCGACCTGCTGCAGGCCCCGGCTCAGCAGGTGCTCGCCATCATGCCGATGGAGCAGGTGATATGGGAGGTGCAGCTCGCGCTGGCCGAAGCCGCACCGCGCCTCGATGACGCGGTGGCGGAGCTGCGTGCGGCCGGCCAGTGGCGCGTGGCCTGATCCAGGCTCCGGTGGTCCTCAGCGATGGTAGCCGAAACCGAAGTGCAGACTGCCCGGATAGCCGTAGCCATACGGGCGGTACCGCGGGTAGTGCCGGTAAGGCGGGCCGTAATGACGGTAAGGCGCGTAGCCGTAGCGGTAGGCGGACCAGTACGGCGGTGGCGGCGGATAGTAATAGCCCGGGTAGGGCGCGACATACACCGGGGGTGGGTAGTAGTAACCGCTCACTACCGGTGGTCGATAGCCATAGGGGCCTTGCTGGTAGCCGAAGTAAAACGAGCTGCCGTTCGCCAAGGCGCTTCCGGGCAGCGAGGCAAGTGCCAGCGCCGCGATGCCGAGCAGGACTGGAATACGGGCGCGCATGGTCGATATCCCTCCACGTGGCTGGTGACGCGTGTAGCGCGGCCACCGTGCATGCTGACACTATGCCGGCCGGACACTGAATGGGGCCTGAATACCGTAGCCACGCCGGCCATGCGGTCGCGCGTACGCGCATACATGGCACCGCGGTCGCCGCCGGACCCGGGCGCTCAGCCGTGATCGACGGCTCGCACGCGCCGGTGTCGGGGTACCCGTGAACGCGGCCGCCGGCGAACCACGCCGCGAGGTCGTGCGCGACGATGTCCGCTATACGCTGCTCGGCACCGCGCACGTGTCACGCGCGAGTGCCGACGCGGTTCGCGCACTGCTCGCCACGGAGCCGTTCGACGCCGTCGCCGTCGAGCTGTGCCCGAGCCGTTATCAGTCGATCACCGATCCGGATGCGATCGCGCGCCTGGATCTGTTCCGGGTGATCCGCGAAGGCAAGGCACCGATGATTGCGGCCAACCTCGCGCTGTCCGCGTTTCAGCAGCGTCTCGCGGAGCAGTTCGGAGTGCAGCCCGGGGACGAGTTCCGGGCCGCCATTGCGGCCGCCGGTGAACGGGGCGTGCCGGTGGCCCTGGTGGACCGGGACATCGGCGTGACGCTGCGGCGCATCTACCGCGCCGTGCCCTGGTGGCGCCGTCTCACCATCGGCTCGGGGCTGCTGGCCAGCCTGCTCGTGCGCGACGACGTCAGCGCCCAGGACATCGAACGCCTGAAGTCCGGCGACATCCTGGAGTCGGTCTTCGCCGAGCTCACCGATCGCGCCCGCGATCTGTACGAACCGCTCATCGCCGAACGCGATCGCTACATGGCGGCGCGGCTGCGCACCGAGTACGCCGGCGGCGCCGGCAAGCGCGTGCTGGTGGTGGTCGGTGCCGGCCACCTTGCCGGGCTGGAACGCGCCCTGCGCGAAGACGCGGGCGTCCCGCAGCACATCGTCGCCGCGCTGGACGTCGTTGCGCCGCCCGGTCCCTGGCCGCGCCGCCTGGCCTGGATGTTCGTCGCGGCGATCCTGGCCGGCTTCGCGTTCGGATTCGCCCGCAGTCCGGAGCTCGGCTGGCGCCTGCTCGCCGACTGGGTACTGATCAATGGCGGTCTCGCGGCGCTCGGCGCGTTCGTCGCGGCCGCGCATCCGTTGACGATTCTGGCCTCGTTCTGCGCGGCGCCGCTGACGTCCCTGAACCCGACCGTCGGCGTGGGGATGGCCGCCGCCGCGGTGGAAGCCTTCCTGCGGCGTCCGACCGTAGGTGACTTTGCCCGCCTGCGCGAAGACACGGTGCACCTGGCGGGCTGGCGGCACAACCGGGTGGCGCGCACGTTCGCAGTGTTCGTCCTGAGCTCGATCGGATCGGCCATCGGTACGTGGGTGGCGGGCCTGCGGATCCTCGACCGCCTCACGGGGTGAACCCGGTCGCGGGCGCTATAATGGCGCACACGTTTTTCCCGACTCGCCCATTGCACCGCCACCCATCCCGTTTTCTGGCCGGCATCTGCCTAGTGCTGTACGCGCTCGTGGCGGCCGCCGCCGATCCGGGCGCCAGCCGTGCCACGGAATGGGAGCGTGTCCTCGATCGTGCGGAGCGGTCCCTGGCCCGGCCGGGGATCGGGCCCGAGGAGCTGCAGGCCTTGCGCGAGGCCGTGCAGTCGGTACGCGACGCCGCCCGCCTGGCCGCCCAGACCGCACGTGCAGAGGCCAACACCCAGCGCGCGTTGCTCGATGCGCTCGGGCCATCCCCCGCGGCGGGCGAGCCGGCAGAGTCGCGTGAGATCGTGGCCAAGCGCACGGCGCTCGAAAAGCTCATCGCCGCCGCCGGGGGCCGTATGAAGGCCGCTGATCTGGCCGGCCGGCGCGCGCAATCGCTGAGCGAACAGCTGGCGGCGGTGGAGCTGCGCCAACGCGCCAGCGGCCTGCTCGTGCGCGGACCGTCGCCGCTGGATCCGTCCAGCTGGTTTGCCGCCGCGGGCCAGCTCGAGCACGCCTACGAGAATCTGCAGAAGACCCGTGACACTTCCGAGTACAAGCCGCCGCTGCTGATACTCGTGCCGGTGTTCGCCGTGCTCGTCTCGATTGCGCTCGCGGTCGGTGGCGGCATGCGCACGCTGCTGCGCCGTTTTGGTCGGGACGAGGCGCTCGCTGAACCGTCTTACCCGCGCCGGGTGCTGGCGGCGGTCATGGTCGCGCTCGGCCGCGGGCTCATCCCGGCGCTGGTGTTCAGTCTCCTGCTCGTGCTCGCCTGGAACGCCTATCTGAAATCCCTGCTCGATCCGCGCGTGGGACAGCCCTTCGGGCTCGTGGGCGCCATCATGGTGCTGTTGCTCGGGCCGGCCTTCGTGCGCGCGGCGTTCTCGCCGCGCCTGCCAGCCTGGCGCATCGTACCGGTGCCTCCGACGGCGGCGGCGCCGATGGCCCGCTTGCTGTATCTGGTGGTCGCGATCACCGCTTTCGCGACGGTCGCGAATTTTTTCTTCGCACGCCTCCCGGCCGTGCCGGCGGAGCTGGCCGCCGTGTACTCGTTTTCGATCAATCTGCCGCTGAGCGCGCTGCTGCTGCTGCTCGCCGCGCGGCCCTGGTCCGGCGCCGAGGTGCGCGACAGCGGATCCGCGCCGATACTCTGGCCGGTGCTGCGCGCACTGGTCGTCCTCGTGACGCTGGCGACACCGATTGCGAACGTGCTCGGCTACCAGATCCTCGCCGACTTTCTGCTCGGCGCCACCATGCGCACGCTGCTGCTCGCCGCCGGGCTCGGCGCGTTGCACGTGCTGCTGCGCGAGCTGAGCAGCCAGCTGCTGACCGGCGAACGCGCCGTTGCCGTGCGCGTGCGCAGCTGGATCGGCGTGTCCGACGAAGGCGGCCGCGCGCTGGCCTTCTGGCTGGGTATGTTGGCTGACACCGTACTGCTGCTCGGCGGGTTCGTCGGCGTGTTGCTGTTCTGGGGCGTGCCCGCCGACGACTTGCTCGATTGGGCCGTGAACCTGACCCGCGGTGTCTCGCTCGGTTCCTACGTCTTTGCCCCGGCCGACGTGCTCATCGCCCTGCTGGCGTTCGTCCTCGTGTTCGCCATCACCCGGGTCGTGCAGCGGCTGATCGAACAGCGCGTCTTTCCGCACACGCGTCTGGACATCGGCGTGCGCACGGCCATCAACGCCGGTATCGGTTATGTCGGACTCGTCTTCGCGTTGCTGTACGCCATCTCCGTGCTCGGTATCGACCTGTCCAAGCTCGCCATCATCGCCGGCGCACTGTCCGTGGGCATCGGTTTCGGGTTGCAGAACATCGTCAACAATTTCGTCTCCGGGCTCATCCTGCTCATCGAGCGGCCGGTCAAGATCGGTGACTGGGTGATCGTGGGATCGATCGAGGGTTACGTGCGCCAGATCAACGTGCGCTCGACCCAGATCGAGACTTTCCAGCGCGCCGACGTGATCATCCCCAATTCCGAGCTGCTGCAGAGCGCCGTCGTCAACTGGACGCACAAGAACAGGATCGGGCGGGTCGACGTCGCGGTGGGCGTCGCCTACGCGTCGGACATCGAGCTGGTCGAACGCATACTGCTCGAAGCGGCGCGTGACCATCGCCTGGTCGAGCGCTGGCCCGAACCGCAGGTGATGTTCATGAACTTCGGCGACAGCGCGCTCGAATTCGAGTTGCGTGTTTTCCTCGCCAACATCGAACAGCGCCTGGCGGTTGCGAGCGCGTTGCGCAAGGAGATCACACGGCTTTTCCGCGAGGCAGGCGTGGAGATCCCGTTTCCACAGCGCGACCTGTGGTTGCGGAACGCGTCGGCGCCGATCGCGGCCGACGGATCCGCAGTACCCGAACCGCCTGGCGCGCCGAAGTGACCGGCGCCGCGGTCATGCGCGGATCAGACTCAGCCAGTAGCGCAGAAGCGGCAGGCGAGCAGGGTCACGTCGTCGCCGCGGCCGCCATGACCATAACGGCGCAGATCCGAGAGCGTGGCGTCGAGCAGCGCGTCCGGGGCCTGCCGGGCGTGGCGCGCGAGCGTCTCGAGCAGGCGCTTTTCGCCGAATGGTGCCCCGGCGCTGTCGCGCCATTCGAGCAGGCCGTCGGTGCAGGCGAACACGGTGTCACCGGGCGCGAGCCGGTACTGCTCCTCCACGTAGGGTACCGGCTCGTCGTCGAACAGGCCGAGCGCGCAGCCGCCGTTGCGGAAGCTCACCGGCGCCGCGCCGCTCGCCGGCAGGACGACCAGGCTCGGGTGACCCGCGTGGCTGACGCTGAGCGCACCACAGCGGCTGATCCGGAAGAACACGGCCGTCATGGCGCGGCCGGTCAGGCGCTCGCACAACAGGGCATTGAGTCGGCTGAGTGTCGCGTCGGTCGGCAGGTCGCCGCGAATGCTGTCGAGGCTCGACTGCGCCAGCATGGTCATGAAAGCCGCGGTGAGACCGTGGCCGGTCGCATCGCCGACCAGCACGCCGACGGC
>JADZEE010000104.1 GCA_020850735.1 Gammaproteobacteria bacterium
CGAGTTCGGCATCAGTCGCGCGGACGCGTCGCTGCCCTACACGCTGCTGATGCTCGGCTTCGGCTTCGGCGGCATCCTGATGGGACGCCTGGCCGACCGCCACAGCGTCGCCCGCCCCCTGCTGCTCGGCGCCTGCGGGCTGGGGCTGGGGTTCGTCGCCGCGGCGCTGTCGGGCGGGATCTGGAGCCTCGCGCTCATCCACGGCCTGCTGCTCGGCGCGCTCGGCAGCTCGTCGTGCTTCGCACCGCTGCTGGCCGATGCCTCGCTGTGGTTCGGGCGCCGACGCGGGATCGCAGTGGCGATATGCGCGAGCGGCAACTACCTCGCCGGGACGGTCTGGCCGCCGGTCGTGCAGCATTTCACCGCGACCGTGGGCTGGCGTGCGACCTACATCGGCCTGGGCGTGTTCTCGCTCGTGACGATGGCGGCGCTCGCGCCGCTGCTGCGCGAGCGTGCGCCCGCGCTGGCACCGCTGCCCGGCGGCACGGGAACGGTGCGGTCGCAGCCGTCGGCGCGCCCGTTCGGACTCACGGTCGGGCAGGCGCAGGCGCTGCTGTGCGTCGCGGGGCTCGGCTGCTGCGTCGCGATGTCGATGCCGCAGGTACACATCGTCGCGTACTGCGGCGACCTCGGCTACGGCCCGGCACGCGGCGCGCGCATGCTGTCGCTGATGCTCGGCACCGGTATCGTCAGCCGGCTCATCTCAGGGCTGATCTGCGATCGTATCGGCGGCCTGCACACGCTGCTGCTCGGATCGACCCTGCAGTGCATTGCGCTGCTGCTGTTCCTGCCGTTCGATTCGCTCGCGTCGCTGTACGTGATCGCGGCACTGTTCGGCCTGTTCCAGGGCGGCATCGTACCGAGCTACGCGATCATCGTGCGGGAGTACTTTCCGCCCGCCGAGGCGGGCCAGCGCGTCGGCACGGTCATCATGTTCACGCTCTACGGCATGGCGCTGGGTGGCTGGATGTCGGGCAAGGTGTTCGATCTCACCGGCAGCTATCACGCCGCGTTCCTCAATGGCATCGCCTGGAATCTGCTCAACATCGCGATCGTGGCCTGGCTGCTGTGGCGCGTCGCGCGCGGGGCCGGGCAGCCGCCGGCAGCCGCGATACCAACATGAGGTGGAGCGGGGCAGCTGCGGTCGGGTCAGGGAGCGCCGGCGGTCGATATCTGGTGCGTTCGCCGCGCGTGGGAAGGCGTCGGAACATCGCGCTGCTGCGGGGTGTGCGCGCCGCGTGCTCGCAGCGCTTTCTCGAGGATGGTCGTCAGGCGGGCGCTGCCGGCCCCATAGCGCCCGCTCGCTGACGCCGAGTGCGAACAGGCCGGCGAGCAGGGGCGCGAGCGAGGCCAGTACCACGGCGATGCGCAGCCCGTGGGCGTCGGCCAGCCAGCCAGCGATGATCGGTACCAGCACTCCGCCGGAGAGCTCGCTCGCGGCCTGCACGACACCGACCCGGCTCGCGATGCGCGCCGCGGGCCCCGCCTCCGACGGAATCACGGCCAGGAACAGTGGAAAAGTGCCGCCGGCGGCGCTGCGCGCGAACACCAGCAGGCGCATGGATCCGGGTGACAGCCCGGGCGTCAGCAGTGCCAGCGGTGCCAGGCTGCCGAGCAGCGCGCCGATGGCGAGCGCCGGGCGCCGGCCGACACGATCGGAGAGCTGCGGGATCGTCAGCACGCCGAGCAGTGAGCCGGCACCGATCAGCCCCATGACATGGCTCATCTCGACGACGCCCAGTCCGCGCGCCGACACCAGGTACAGCGGGTAGAAGGTCGTGCCCAGCACGAGCCACGCGACCATCAGGCCGCCGACGATGCCGCACAGCAGGACGTTGCGCCGTGCCCCCCGCGCGATCGCTGGTGCCGAATGCGGATCGCGCAGGGTCCCGCGATCGACCCGCGCGTTGCGGCGCGAGTCCCGCGGGAGCGCGAGCGTCGATAGGACCGCCGCCGCGGTCGCGCCGAGCGCCAGCACCAGCAACGCATTCCGCCAGCCGGTCGAGGCCGCCAGCGGTACGAGACAGATCGGGCCCAGGATTGCCGCAAGCAGGCTGCCGCCCAGCCCCTGCACCAGCCCCATGTAGCGCCCGCGCCGCGCCGGATCCAGCCAGGCAGCGACCCCCGCCTGTACGAGCGGCAATGACGGTCCCCCGGCGAGGCCCGCAAGCAACTGGAACAGGACCAGCATGGCGAGGTTCGTCGACGCCGCGCCGACGAGGCACGCCGCGGCGAGGATGGCGCATACCGCGGCCAGCCATGCGCGCAGGCCGGTCGGCGCAAGACCGGTCGGAATCCACCAGCCGCACAGCGACCAAGAGACGGCCAGGGTGGCGGCGAGCATGCCGAGATGCCGCGGACCCAGTTCCAGAGCGGGCAGGAGCTGCGGCGCCAGCAGACCGGTCGCGTTGCGGACGAGGAACATCCATCCGAAGGCGAAGGCGAACAGCGACAGCAGGCGTAGCGCCGGAAGAGCGGCGGTATCGCGCTCTGCCACGCGGCCCTCCGGCGGGCCCATGGCCTCAAGCCTCCGCGTTCGACGGGAGCCTGGGGAATCGCGCCGGTGCGAGGAACCCGGCCTCGGCGAAGTCGAGCGCGCGCTCCAGCGACTCCTCGAAGTCGTCGGCACGGCAGCGTCCGTCGGAGAGCACGAGCAGGCGATCGACGTCCCACGGGTTCATGTGCTCGATGCTCATCATGAAATGAAAACGCCAGCACATATCTTCGTAGCTCAAGTACGGCAACGCGCGCTGCAAGGCCTGCACGACCGGGCGGAAGTGCGCCACGCCGGCGTCCGCGGTCTCGCGGATCCCGGCGTCGGTCGCGGTCAGGGCGCGGCAGAGGAACTGCAGCGCCGGTCGTCGCGGCGAGTCGGGCAGGCGCCAGCGTGCCAGCGGTGCCAGCATCGCGCGCAGGGAGACGAGTTGAAGGACCGCGGCGTCGTCAGCGTCTCGCAGCTGACCGACGTGGCCCCGAGCGTGATCGTCGGACGCGACTCCTTCGGCGTGAACGTCAACATCCGTGGCGTCACGACCACCGACCAGACCAGCAAGGGCGAGCAGGGCATCGCCTTCAACATCGATGGCATCACCATCGGCCGGCCGATGGAGGTGGGTGCCGCACTGTTCGACGTCGCGCGCATCGAGGTGCTGCGCGGCCCGCAGGGAACGCTGTACGGCAAGAGCACGACCGGCGGCGCCGTGAACGTCATCACCAACCGGCCCGGCAAGGAGTTCGCGGCCGCGGCGAACGTGGAGTTCGGCAACTACGATACCGTGCGCGGGGACGCGGTCATCAATCTGCCGGTGACGGAGGTGGTGGCGCTGCGCTTCGCGGGCAGTGCCAACCGGCGCGACGGCTTCCTCGAGCCCAGCGACGGTTCCACGCCGCGCAACGACCAGCACGATACCTCGGGTCGCGCCTCGGTGCTGCTCGATTTCGGCGACACCACGCTGTACGCCGCGGCGACCGCCGGCTCCATCGGCGGCATCGGCTTCGCCACCGTGCCGCTGGTCAACGTGCAGGGGCATTCGGGATCGTCGCAGCGCGTGGTGTTCGGCAATCCGTTCACCGCGAAGCTCGACGATCACTACGCCAACTTCAACGCGGAACTGAACGCCGACCTCGGCCCGGTGCGGCTGACCTACGTCGGGGCGCACCTGGCGTACTCGCCGGACGAGCAGACCTCGGGCACGCAGGATCCGGCGGCGAACGGCAACCAGTATGCCTGGGGCCATTACACCGGCGACTGGAAGACCGACTCCCACGAACTGCGCCTGTCGAACGCCAGCGAAGGCGCTCTGACGTGGGTGCTAGGCGCCAACTGGAACAAGGAGAACATCCACGAGGACGACCACCGGTTCAACGCACCGGTGGCCACGCCGACCATCGCTGCGAGCCTGAACGGCATCGATCCGCTCAACAATACCGTGCATACCTCCAAGGGCGTGTTCTCCCAGGCGACTTACGCCCTGAGCAGCGCCCTGCACCTGACCGCGGGACTGCGCTGGTCGGAGGACAGCGTCAGGCGTCGCGGCACGTTCGCCCCCGGCCCGGGTCCCTGGCCCAACGCTGCCGGACAGCCGTGCACGGGCGGCGCGGTGATCACCCCGTGCATCGGCTTCCCGAACAACGGCGATCAGAGTGCCTCCAAGGTGACCTACCGCCTCGGCGCGGAGTGGTTCTTCGCCCCGCGGCAGATGCTGTACGCCTACGTGGCGTCCGGTTACAAGGCCGGCGGCTTCAACGACTTCGACCTCGTACTGGGGCCGGCCAGCGGGCCCGTGCCCTACGAGCCCGAGGAGCTGATCGCCTACGAAGCAGGCTACAAGGGCCGGCCGCTGTCGAACCTCGAATGGAACTCGAGCGTCTATTTCTATGACTACAAGAAGATGCAGATCAGCAGCCTGGTCAACGTGGGCGGCGCGTTCGTGCTCGCGACGCAGACCGTGCGCACCAGGATCTACGGCTGGGAGAACGAGCTCAAGTGGCGGATCTCGAAGTCCGACCGGATCAACGCGACCCTCACCACCGCGAAGTCCAGGTACGTGCACTACATGGCGGGCCTGAACCGCGACGTGGACTGGAGCGGGGATTCGCTCGACAAGACGCCGTCCTTCACGGCCGCGCTCAGCTGGCAGCACGACTGGACACTGGCAAACGGCGGGACCCTGAGCGGCTACGTCGGCAGTCGCTACAGCAGCTCCTACGACGTGAGCGACTTCGTGGGCGCGGTACACCTGAAACAGGACAGCTTCACGCGCAGCGATCTGCGGCTGACCTATACGGATGCGTCCGGGAAATATTTCATGCAGCTGTTCGCACGCAGTCTGGAGGACGAGGTGCAGATCGTCAACCTGGCCGACAGCGGCACCGCGGCGGTGACCGAGCCGCGCTTCTTCGGCGTGCGCACCGGCGTGAAGCTGTAGGCAGCGCCCGCATGCAGCGGCCACCCCTCATCGGCAGGATCGCGCTGGCGATCGGCTGTGCCGCGGCGCTGGCCTGCGGTGCGGCGCAGGCCGCGCCGTCGCGCGAGGCGGCGGCGGGTGGGATGCCGCGCAAGGGCTGCGCAGCACTTGCGGCGGTCCCGCTGGCCAGGAGCGTCGGCGCGCCCGTGTCGATCACGCGCGCCGCGGAAGCCGACCTCGACGGCGCGCGGTACTGTGTCGTCGCAGGGACGATCGCACCGCGGATCCGGTTCGAGGCGCGCCTGCCGGTGGCGGGCTGGAGCGGGCGTTACCTGCAGACGGGCTGCGGCGGGCTGTGCGGGGTACTGCAGATCGCCGTCGAGCATGGCGAATCCTGCGCGCCGGTCCGCGACCACCAGGTCGTGCTCGCCAGCACCGACATGGGACACGAAGGCATGGGCGGCGACTGGGCGGCGCGCGATCCGGCGGCCCGCGCCGACTTCGGCTACCGCGGCGTGCATCTCACGGCCGTGGCCGTCAAGGCGCTGATCCGCGCCTACTACGGCCGCGCGCCCCGGTATGCCTATTTCTCGGGCTGCTCCGACGGCGGTCGCGAGGCGCTGATCGAGGCGCAGCGCTTTCCCGACGACTTCGACGGCATCGCTGCGGGCGCGCCGGCGCTCAACTTTACCGTGCAGAACTCCTTCTATCACGCCTGGAATGCGCTCTCGAACATGGATGCGCATGACAGGCCCATTCTCACGGGGGCCGCGCTGCCGCGGCTGCACGCTGCCGTCGTCGCCGCCTGCGATGCGCTGGACGGCACCAGGGACGGTGTGATCGAGGATCCGCGTCGCTGCCGCTTCGATCCGGCGGCCCTGGCCTGCCCGCCGGGCGAAGCGCGCAATGACTGCCTGAGCGCCGCGCAGGTCGAGACCGTGCGGCGCATCTACCGGGGCGCGAGCGACGCGCAGGGGCGGCGGCTGGTCATGGGCGGACCGATGCCGGGCTCAGAGCTGGCTTGGGAGGGCGTGTACGTGCCGCGCACCGCGAACGATCCCATTCCCAGTCGCCTGTTCGTCGAGGACAGCGTGCCGAACCTGTACTACGAACGGCCGCTCCCCCGTGGCTGGACCGTGAGACAGCTCGGATTCGACGCGGCTACGCTGCACTCGTTCCGATTGCGCGGCCTGTACGACGCCACCGATCCCGACCTGAGCGCCTTCCGCGCGCATGGCGGGAAGCTGCTGATGTGGCACGGCTGGTCCGATCCGCACATCTCGCCCGCGAACTCGATCGGGTATTTCGAAGCGCTGCGGCGCTGGCCGGCCAATGGTCCTATCGAGGATTTCGCGCGGCTGTTCCTGCTGCCCGGCGTCTATCACTGCGGCGGTGGGGAGGGTCCGGCCACGTTCGAGATCCTCGAGCCCCTGATGCAGTGGGTCGAGCACGGCCGCGCGCCCGAGTCGCTGATGCTGCACGGCGCCGCGACCTCGAGGCCGGTGTATCCCTATCCCGACTCCGCGCGCCGCTCGGCGGCTGGAACCCGGGAACGCCTGCGCGGCAACTTCGAGTCGAACGTCGAGGACTGGCTGGGCGCGGACTTCTTCAGGCCCGGATACGAGATCCGCTGTGACTCGGGGCTGCCGAGTCGGTGCGCGGCTGGATCGCCGCAACGCTGATGGTCTCGACGCGGCTGGTGATCCGTGCAGTTCACGCCGGCCGGAACAATCGAAGCAACCACGATCCGGCAGCCGAGATGCCGCAGAACGAAGCCGTTGAAGCCAGATATTGATTCTACTATGTTGCCAAGTGATCCGGATTGATGTTCCTGTTTGAAGGACTTGGCTTACTGGAAGGCATTGGTGTTGGACAGGCGGCTGGACGTTCGGTTTGAACAGCACGGGGAAGTGATTGCAGCGGCGCTGTCGCATGCGCATCGCCAACTACGCGGCGCGCGGATCGCGCTACACTCAGGCCTTTGTAGCGGAGCGAACGCCATGCCCCAGGTGATTCCGGAAAAGTACAAGGATCTGTTCGACAAGCCGGCCTTTGCGCATCTGGCCACGATCATGCCCGATGGCCGGCCGCAGGTGACGCCAGTGTGGGTGGCTTTCGACGGACGTTACGTGCACGTGAACACCGCCGTCGGCCGGCAGAAGGACCGCAACCTGAGCCGCGACGGCCGCGTCGCGCTGTCCATCCTCGACCCCGCCAATCCCTACCGCTACCTGGAAGTGCGCGGCAAGGTGGCGGAGCGCACGGAAAAAGGAGCGGACGAGAGTATCGATGCGCTGTCGCAGCGTTACATCGGCAAGGCCTATCCTTTCCGTCAGCCGGGTGAGAAGCGCGTGCTGTTCAAGATCGAGCCCGAGCACGTGACGGCCATGGGCTGAGCCTGTTGCCGCCCGCGACCTGGCGGCGCGACACGATCGCGAGTCGGGCGGATAGTGCTTTCAAACCGGCTGCCCTG
This sequence comes from Gammaproteobacteria bacterium, assembly GCA_020850735.1. Lineage (GTDB taxonomy): Bacteria > Pseudomonadota > Gammaproteobacteria > JADZEE01 > JADZEE01 > JADZEE01. The sequence continues at coordinate 7,381 of JADZEE010000104.1, forward strand.
CTGAAGTCCACCTGCCTGCAGACAACCCCAGGCGGCCCAGCCCTGTATCCCAGGCGTCTGGAACCCGTCCTGTGATCCTCACCCCGGATCTCCTGTCCCCGGCACGAACTCTCGTGCGCCGGCTGCACGTTCCTGTGCAGCCGGCGAGCGGCGGTCTCGTATGGGGTGTCAGATCAGCCGCGCCCGGACGGGCGATGCTCGCGCCCCGAGTGGCGGCTCGGCCTGATGCCGATCCGGCGCAGGTGTTGATCTCGATGCCAAAGAGGCGCTTCAGGCGCTGCGCCCCAGGTCATGGCCATGTGGCGGCGGCCGGGCTTATCAGCGCCGACCAGGCCAGACTCGCCGGCTGCGTGCGCGACCAGATCCTCGCCAAGGGCGGCAAGTACGTGGCGGTGGTGCTGTTGAGCGACAGCGCCGACACGTCGTCCGGTCACCTGCGTGGCGGGCGCCGTGCCGCTCACGACCAGACTTCGCGCGCGGTCTGCACCACCAGCTCGAGCTTGCGGCGCTGGTCGTCCATCGCGATGTTGTTGCCGTGTACGGTCGATGAGAACCCGCATTGCGGCGACAGGCACAGCTGCTCGAGCGGCGCGTGGCGGGCGGCGGCGTCGATGCGGCGTTTCAGGTCGTCCTTGCTCTCGAGCTGGCCGAACTTGGTGGTGACCAGGCCGAGCACCACGATCTTGCCCGGCTTCAAGTAGCGCAACGGGCGGAAGTCGCCCGAGCGGTCGTCGTCGTACTCCATGAAGCAGGCATCGAGGTTCATCTCGGCGAGCAGCGCCTCGGCCACCGGCTCGTAGTTGCCCTGCGCGGCGAACGTGCTCTTGAAGTTGCCGCGGCACAGGTGCATGGCCAGCGTCATGCCGGCAGGCGTGCGCGCCACCACCTTGTTGATGAAGCCGGCGTAGCGGTGCGGCAGTTCGTCGGGGTCGTCGCCG
>JADZEE010000105.1 GCA_020850735.1 Gammaproteobacteria bacterium
ACCTGTTAATAGGACCTGAGGAGCCGAGCATGAGCACCAAGTTTTCCGAGGACGTCATCCCGCTGACCGACCTGAAGGTGAACCCGGGCCGTGTCGTCAAGCATGCGACAGACGCTCACCGTCCTGTGCTGCTCACCAGCCGCGGACGCGGGGTAGCGGTGGTTCAAGCGGTGACCGACTACGAGGCCGCCGAGGAGGAGCGGGCGTTCATGCGGGCCGTCGTCGGCGGTCTTGCCGACCTCGAGGCCGGCCGAGAATTGTCCCTCGCAGACGCCAAGGCACGGCTGGGCCTGAAGTAGGCGCATGGCGAAGGTTGCTATCCGGTTCGCCGAATCCGCACTGACCGATCTGGAATCGATACGGGCCTGGTACGCGGAACAGGGTGTACCCGATGTCGGCGAACGCCTGATCGGCGAAATCGTCGCGAGCATCGAGGCGCTCGCCGATCATCCCGGCATGGGCCGCATCGTCCCGGAGTTCGACCAGTCCTTTCTGCGCGAGCTGATCCGGCCGCCGTTTCGCATCGTCTACCGCCGTGATCCGAAGCACGTGCGTGTCGTGCGGGTCTGGCGCAGCGAGCGTCTGCTCGACCTGCCGGACGAGGACGCGCGCTGAAATGGCGCCACCGCAGATTATTACACTGTAATAATCGCCCGCCGGCCGCTCGAAGCCGTCCCTTTCTCCCTAATCAGCTGTCCACAGAGTCCACAGGCCCTGCCCGCCACGGCAAAGCGAGCCATCGAACTCGCGTCGCCAAGGGCGGGACCGCGCTGTGCGCGGTGCCTGTGGACCCCTGTGGGCAGGTGAGGCCGTTCCGCAGGCGCGCGGGAAACTCATCTGCAGCCCCTGTGACAGGCGATTGCCTGGCGCCGGGGCTGCGCCGATGCGAAGCCGCCCGTGTCACTAGCGAGCGCAAGCGGGGTAGTGACGCGGGCGGCGTCTCCGTAATCGACACAGGGCTGGCGCTGATTCACCGATGACGCGCGAATGACGCGTTCCTAAACTGCCGCCCACGACCGATTCATCCGTGGCCACTGCGGCTCAGTGGCAAAGAGGGCGCCCGTCCTCGACCTCAGGGTCAAACTGGGCACGCGCGTCCAGGACCGAACCCGACGCGCCGACCTCAGGGTCGTGGGTCCATCGTCCAAACCGTCGACCATGCGGTCGATTCATCTGGTGAGCCCCGCTCGCCATTCCACGATCCACTCGATGCCGCTGCCGCCAGGCAGATCGACGAGTGTTCTTTCAACGTCGCGAAAGTCCCTTTCGCCCAACTCAACGGAGGTGATGTGTAACAGCAAGACCATTCATTCCACTCAGCAACACGAAGGAGGTGATGCGTTATCGAGAGCGGCCCGCAACGGGCCTGTTGGTTCTCATCGGACCACTCCCCAACAGGGGAGAACCGGTGTTGCCTGCAACCAGGCGTTTTCAGGTTGAACGGGAGTGGTGTCCCGTGACTCGTGCCGGATTCCGGACCTGGTCGGCTACGGCCTGCCAGGTGGTCAGAAACACTTACCAGAGCATCGAACACCGTGAGAGACCTGAACTACCAACTCAAACAACTGTGCCGCCGGAACCGGGATGGCGGGTATGCGACCCAGCGAAACCGGGAGCGGCTGTTGTCGCTGATCGCCGATCAGCTCCACGCGCTGGGATTCCGAAACATGAACGCCCAATCGCTGAAGCCGAAACACGTCGAAGGCCTGGTGAACCGCTGGCAAGCCGAATCGCTGTCCGTCGGCACGATCAAGAACCGGATGACCGTGTTGCGCTGGTGGGCCCAGAAGGTCGATCGGCAGAACGTGATCGCGCGGCAGAACGACCACTACGGGATCCCCGAGCGGAGCTTCGTGAGTCGCGCGTCGAAGGCCGTCCGCGTGGACGGTCCGGCACTCGATCGCGTCGGCGACATTCACGTGCGGATGAGTCTCGAACTGCAGCAAGCGTTCGGGCTGCGACGCGAGGAAGCCATCAAGTTCCAACCGAGCTACGCGGACCGCGGCGATCAGCTGGTGCTGAAAGACAGCTGGACCAAGGGCGGCAAGGCGCGCGAGATCCCGGTGCGCACTCCGGCACAGCGAGCACTGCTGGACCGAGCACACCGCCTGGCGGGACGCGGCTCCCTGATCCCGGGCGAACGCAACTACCGTCAGCAGTTGCGGGTTTACGAGCGGCATACCGCGAATGCCGGCCTGTCCAAGTTGCACGGGCTGCGTCACGCCTACGCGCAGGCCCGCTACGAAGAACTCACGGGCTGGAAATCGCCGGCGGCCGGCGGACGATCATCGAAGAGTCTGTCCGGTGGTGAGCGCGTCGTCGATCGCGAGGCGCGGCTCGCGATCAGTCGGGAGCTCGGCCATGAGCGCGAGCAGATCACGGCGGTCTATTTAGGCCGGTAGCCAAAGGGCTTCGCAGGTCGCCGGAGTTTCCGGTTCCGCCAAGCACGGGAAATATCGACTATCGGGTCCTGCAGCAGGCCACTGACTGACCCGATATGACCAGACCCGTTTCAGTTCTCCATTGCAACCCATCGTTTCGCTTGCTCGTGTCGGTGACCACGCTGCTCGTCGCAACCTCATCGGTACGTGCCGACGAACTTGCGGTCGCACGTTACTCGACCGTTCGCGCGGTACCGACGATGGCGCAGCAGGACCCGCTCGCGGCCTCGGTCCGCACGACACTGCCGCCATCGGTTGTCCGCGTCGGTGACGCCATCGCCGCCTTGTTGGCACGGTCGGGTTACCGGTTGGCCGATCCGCAAGCGGCAGGACCCGGCCGCGAGGCGCTGCTCTCGCTGCCGCTGCCCGAATCGCATCGGGATCTGGGCCCCATGCCGCTGCGCCTGGCGCTTACCACGCTGGCCGGCCCGGCGTTCGTTCTGGTGGAAGACCCCGTTCACCGGCTTGTCTCGTTCGAGCGGTGCACGTCGGCACCGGGAGGTCGATAGTCCCGATGGAACCGATCGTTGCCGTTCTCATTCTCATCGGCGCGCTGATCGTCGGCGGCCAAGCGCTCGACAAGGAAGCCACACGCTCGGGTAACGACTCCGCTGCGACGACGACGCTCCCGGATGGCGAAGAACAAGACCGTCAGGCTTGTGACACTCAGGGTCCGCGCCAGCGCGATCTCACCGTCCCCTACGCCAGTCGGACGACGCCAGCATCGATGGATGCCGAGGCCTGCGATGAGTAAGCGGATGTCGGGTATCTTCGCCATGACACTGCTGGCGGCCTGCGCGTTGCCGGCCTTGGCCGCCGACTCGCGCGACGGGCAATCGACATCGACCCAGGTGAATCGATCCGCGCTCGAGTGGAGCGACCTCACGGCCAACGAGCGCGCTCGCGCCGAGGTGTGGGGCCTGTCAGCGACCGAGTGGGGTCGCTACCGATCACTGATAGAAGGCATTCGCGGCAGCATCAGTCCGGGAACGATCTCTCCCATCGAGGTGCTGGGCATTCACGCCCGGGACGATGCCGAACGCCGCCGCTATGCGGAGCAATGGGCGGTCATGATGCGCGAGGATGCCGAGCGGATCCTCGCCTTCCAGCGCGCCTACGACCAGGCGGGCCGGTTGCTCTATCCCGGCGAATCATTGATCGACGTGGCCCGGCTCCCCGACCGTGCCGAGGGCGAGCAGGCGCTTCTCGCGACGGACCGTGTGCTCTTGTTCGCGCTCCCAGACTGTGCGGCCTGCGATGCGATCCTCTCGCGGCTGCTGGCGAGGCTCGACCGCGTGGCGGGCGTGGACGTCTACCTCGTAGGCGTCGCGGCCGGTGACGAGGGCGCGATCCGCGATTGGGCCACGGCGCGCGGGATCCAGCCGGAGTGGGTGAGGACACGCAGGGTGACACTCAACTTCGAGGGCGGTGCGCTCCAGCGACTCGCGCCCGGGCAAAGCGAGCTGCCGTACCTGATGCGCCGCCGTGGCGAGGCGGTCACGCCGCTACCGCGGGCGGCGCTGTGATCCGAACAACCGCGACAATTCTACCGATGGTCGCGTTGGTCTTGATGGCACCATCGGCGTTCGCGGCCAGTAGCGTGCCGGAAGGTTACCGGCAGGTTGCGGAGATCCACGGTATCCCGAGCACACTTTTCTATGCCGTCGCGCTCGCCGAGAGCGGCAAGCGCATCGATGGCCTGCGGACGCTCCGGCCCTGGCCCTGGACGCTCAACGTCCACGGCGACGGCCGCTTCTATCCGTCCCGGCGGGCTGCGGTCGCCGCACTGCAGGAAGCGCTCGCCAGCGGGCGCAGCTCGGTGGATATCGGCTTGATGCAGGTGAACTGGCGCTACCACGGTGCCGCGCTCGGCGGTATCGAAGACGCGCTCGAGCCGTACCGTAATCTGAACGTTGCCGCGACCATCCTGGCGGCCTGTTACCAATCCCGGAATGACTGGTGGGCGGCGGTCGGCTGCTACCACGCGCCGAACAATCCAGATCGCGCGATGCGCTACCGACAGCGTGTGCGCGG
>JADZEE010000106.1 GCA_020850735.1 Gammaproteobacteria bacterium
AATGGAGGGTAGGGTGATGAGAGTGCTCGCTTGGGTCGCCGCCGGCTGTCTGCTCGCCGCGACCAGTGCCCAGGCCACCGTCGTCTTCAACAACGGGGGGCCGATCAACAACGGCGGCAACGACGCCACGCAATGGATACAGGCCGAGGACTTTTCCTTCGGCGCCAATCAGGCGGTGACCGGCGGCGGCATTTACGTCGACTTCCAGTCCACCGGCGCGACCTGGGACGGCACCTTCGACTACTTCCTGTTCGCCGATGCCGGCGGTACACCTGGCGGGACGCTGGCCAGTGGTGCGGCGCAGAACGTGGTCGATTCCGACAGCGGGATACTGTCGTACGACGGCGTGCGCAACATCAGGCTCCTGACCTTCGACTTCCTGAGCACGTTCAATGCCCTCGCCGGCACGACGTACTGGTTCGGGATCCATCTGTCGAGCGATTACATCCGCGATGACATCGCGTTCGCCACTACGGCGTCCGGCAACGGCCACGAGAGCAACGGCGGCACCTTGAACAACTGGTTCAACAATGGGCAGGACCACGCGTTCTACCTGAACGGCGGCGCGGTCCCTGAGCCCGTCAGCCTGGCGCTGCTCGGACTCGGCCTGCTCGGCATGGGCGGCTTCCGGCGCAAAGCGGCGCTGTAACGTCGGTTTGATCCGAACCGGGAAAAGCGACCTTCGGGTCGCTTTTTTTTTGCCCTGCCCGGACCGACCGATGTACCCGATCGGTTTGTGCTGCCCGTGCAGGCGAGTTCAGCGAAGCTCGCTCGGCGCCCCCGCGCCGTCATAATCGCGCACGCGGTCGAATTGCAGCTGCAGCGCCTCCTGCACGAGCTCCAGGTTGCGGATCGCGTAATCCCGGGCGACGTCGAGCTGGCGGAAATAGGCGAACCCGTCGAGGCTGGCACCGGTCTCGGATTTTTTCCGCATCCGATCGAGCGCATCGAACTTGCGCAGGATCGCGGGGCCGCCCGCATGGCGATACTCGCGGTGCTGCGGCCCGATGCGTTCGATCCAGACCCGACCGCTTTCGACGATCACCTTGAAGTACGGATCGCCGTCTTTCATCGCCCGCTCCTCCCCCGGATCATCAGTACAGCTCCGCTACGAAGTTCTGGTCGGACAACGGCGGGCGCACGTGACCCTTGCGGCGCTCGGGAAGACGGCGGCTCAGCTTGATCGGCCGGGGCGTCACGTCCTCGTAGGGAATGAGCCCCAGCAGATGCCTGATGCAATTCAACCGTGCGCGCTTCTTGCTGTCCGCGTTGACCACGTACCAGGGCGCCTGCTTGATGTCGGTATGCGCGAGCATCTCGTCCTTGGCGCTCGAGTATTCCTGCCAGCGCTCGCGCGACTCGATGTCCATAGGGCTCAACTTCCAGAACTTGGTCGGATCGGCGGCGCGCGCGCGGAAGCGCCGCTCCTGCTCCTCGTCGCTCACCGAGAACCAGTATTTGATGAGGACCATCCCGGAGCGCACGAGCATGCGCTCGAATTCAGGGCACGAACGCATGAATTCCCAGTAGTCCGCGTCGCTGCAAAACCCCATCACCCGCTCGACGCCGGCGCGGTTGTACCAGCTGCGGTCGAACAGCACCATTTCGCCGGCCGCCGGCAGCGCGGCGACATAGCACTGAAAGTTCCATTGCGTTTTCTCGCGCTCGGTCGGGATTCCGAGCGCCACGATCCGGCTCACGCGCGGACTGAGCGGCTCCGCGATGCGCTTGATCACGCCACCCTTGCCGGCCGCGTCGCGCCCTTCAAAGATCACCTCCACCCGCAGACCTCTGGCCTTGATCCATTCCTGGAGCTTGACCAGCTCCACGTGCGCGGCGGCGAGAGCGGTAAGGTAGTCCTTGTTCTCGAGCGCCCGGGGAGCCGGCTCGCGATCGCTGCTGCCCGCACCCGATCCGCGCGCTCGTTTCCTAGTCGTGGTGCACGGTGGTCTGCTTCGGCAGGGGCGCGGATGGACGCGTTCCGGCCTCGGCGCGCACGCGCAGGGCCGCCCGCACGAGTGCGTGCACTTCGAGCGCCGAGAGATCGGGAAATTCTTCGCGGAACATGCGAAATGCCGACAACTCGAGCGGAGCGCCACCCCAGCTCGCCCTGGCAGCGAGCAACTGGGCGATCATGGGGCGCGCCTCGTCGAAGATGGCCCGCAGGCGCAGATTCTCCCGCCGTTCGCTCGGCAGTTCTTGTCGTGCTTCTGTCATGGCAGATCGTCCATCGCAGGCCGGCTCGCGGCGTCGTCGAGGGGATAGCGGCGCCACACGCCGAAACCTTTGAATGGCGGCGGCTCGCGGACGTGCCCAGGCGATCGGCGCGACCTCTTTGCGGGCCAGCGACGCGGGCTCGAAGGCGAGCAGTCGGGATCGGCGGATTTCGGCCGGTATCGCCGGATCTGCGGGATCCGATCGGCCGGAGACCAGCTGAAGGTCGTGGCGCTCAGCGCGTAGTAGAGCGCCTGCTTGCGCGCCGGGATATTGTGGGCATAGGCCCAGGTCGCACCACCACCCCGGATGACACTGTAATTCACCTCCGACAGACCCCAGGGATTCCTCGGCCGCGATCCCGATGTCGCACGCCCCGACCAGCTCCATCCCGCCACCGAAGCACCAGCCATTGACCCTGGCAATCGACACCGCCGGGGCACCGATCCCCGATCCGTGCAACGCCCGCAGCGGTGTTTAGATCGCTGGCGCGGCTCTGCCCACCATCGGATGATCGCTGCGTGCGGGGCGGCGCCGTTATCCTGGCAGAATTATCGCTGCACGCGGCCGAGGTCGCGCACGGCGCCGGCTAGGCTTCGGTGCGCGTGCGGCCCGTACGGATCAGGCCCAGCAGCGCTGCGGCGAACAGTGGCAGCGCCGGCGGCAGCGGCACGATCGTCACGCTCATGGGCAGTTGCGTAGTACTGGCGGCACCGGCATCGCGCATCGCGAGCCGGTAGTCGACATCCATGTGGCCGGTCAGCATGGTCAGCCGGGCGGTGATCTGCGTATCGCTGGTCACCTGGCCGAGCGTGAAGCCCTGCCCGAATCCCGTCGAACCCACCAGGCCACCCAGGAAGGTCCAGGACACTCCCGCACCGCCGAGCAGCTGATTGGCGCTGTCGAACACCTGCAGGCTCCAGCTGTCGCCGACGTCGAAGCCGTCGGCGTTCGGAAACTGATAAACCGAAATGGCGGTGACGTAGGGCGGCTGGACGGGATCGGCGGAGAAGTCGTAGACCTGGATGAGCGTCTGGCCGGCCGTGAGACTGACCACGGCGGCCTGCGCGCCGGAGGCCAGGCAGGCGAGCGCGAAGAACCCGGCCAGGTGCAGGGGAAAGCGTCGGTTGCAGCGCATGATGGAACACCTCGCGTTCAGGGCGCGATTGCGGCGCGCACGGAGCCACAAAATCAAGAAGCAGCTTGAACAAGGTGAGGCAAGGTTCGGGCCATGGCTGGGAAACGGGGGCTTCAGGGGTGACGCCAGCCAGGATCTGTAAACGAGCCGGACAGCTCGGCGCTCCCGGGCGCGCCGACTTGCTTGCTCAGAACCGCCGGATTTCACCGGGTTACAATCACTTAGCGGGAACTTTCCGCCCCGGCCCGCGTGTCAACAAATTTGACGCCGGCGCCTGCGTGCTGCGGCCAAAATGTACGCCGCGACCACCGTCACGCACGCGCACGCGCCCGTGTTGCCCGATTCGTACCGGATCCCTCAGCGCAGCGGATCAGCGACGATCGGCGCTCATCGCGCCGGCGCAGTCGGTCCGCCGGACGCAGGCAATTCGCGGGCGAGCGCATCGCTTCGACACCAGGCCGGCAGCCGCGCGTCGCGAACGCCAGGGGCGCGACACAACCGGTAGAACCGGCCGTTCTCGTGATAGGTCCGCAGCTCCGCCCATTTCCCCCGGAGCGGTCCGGGTTCGTGAAAGACGACGCGAACGCGGCCGTCCGGCGCGGCGTCGACACCAGCGACGGAATATTCCCCGGCATGGGTCGGCCAGGTGCCATTGGCCATTCGGTACGCAAGCAGTCGATCGGACACGTCCCGGGCGACCGCCAGCCGCGTGGTGATCAGATCCCGGAGCGTCATGTCGCGCTGCACCGGCACGACGACCAGCGCGGCGACGACCGCAAGCAGGATCACAACGATCGTTCCCACAACATGGCGTTTGCGGCAAGGCATCACGCGCACCATCCGCCGTTCGCAATGTCCGCCATTGCATACACCTCATGCCGGCGCCCGCTCATTGGATCCCGCTGACATCACGCTGGCGCCGACGAACGATCCGCATTATCGACGGGCTCGTAAAGCGCCGCCACGAAGGCGCGGCGCAGCTCGCGATCCCCGGCGATGGCCGCGCGGGGCGTCAGCGGCTCGCGTTACCGTTGCTCGGGCGGGATGAGCCTGATTGCGGCGGAGAACCGCGCATGCGCCTGCGGATCGACCGGTCTGTGCCTGATCCGGGTGCTCGCCGGATCCTTGCCGAGGCAGTTGTCCCCTTTCCAGTTCCGCGCCGGCCGGATGGGTCTGGGCACGAAACCACCGCCGCAGTTCGGACAGACGTTGCCCAGCGGATCATCCACACACGCCGCGCAAAACGTGCATTCGTACGAACAGATCCGCGCTTCGACGGCGTCTGGCGGCAATGGCTTGTTGCAGTGCTCGCAGGTGGGTCTTAGCTCGAGCATGGGATTCTTTCCTGATCGTTGACGCGCCATCGGATCGCAGAATGGGGTCAGGTCTTCAGTATTCGCAATCAACTACGACCGAGGGGAACTCCATACTCCGAGTTACGTAAACTGTCCCCAGAACTTCCTCAGCCGAAGTTGATCTTAGCCTCGAGGTTGGTGCGCGAATCCGCGTTCGCGAGGGCTTCCTCGAGACTGATCAGGCCCTCCTTGTAGAGGTTGAACAGGGCCATGTCGAAAGTCTGCATGCCCTTGGCGCCCGAGCCCGTCATGGCCTCTTTGATCTCGTCGAGGGCGCCCTTGAGGATGAGATCGGCGACGTGCGGCGTGTTGACCATGATCTCGATGGCGGCGACGCGCTTGCCGTCCATGCCGGAAACCAGTCGCTGGGAGATCACCGCGCGCACGTTCAGCGACAGGTCCAGGAAGAGCTGCTTGTGCAGATCCTGCGGAAACATGTTGATGACGCGTTCCATCGCCTGGTTGGCGTTGTTCGCGTGCAGGGTCGACATGCACAGATGGCCCGTATTGCACAGCTCGAGCGCGGCTTCCATCGTTTCGCGATCGCGGATCTCGCCGATGAGAATCACGTCCGGGGCCTCGCGCAGCGAGCTTCTGAGCGCCGCGTGGTAGCTGAGCGTGTCGACGCTCACTTCGCGCTGATTGACGATCGCTTTGAGGTTCGGGTGTGAGAACTCGATAGGGTCCTCGATGGTGAGGATGTGACCCGCCATACGCAGGTTGCGCTCGTTGACCATGGCCGCGAGCGTGGTGGATTTCCCCGAGCCCGTCGCGCCGACCATGAGGATGAGACCCCGCTTGTGCATGACCAGGTCCTTGAGGATCTCCGGCAGACCGAGCTCCTCGATGTTCGGGATCGTGGAGGGGATCCGGCGCAGCACCATCGCGACCTCGCCGCGCTGGCGGAAGACATTGACGCGAAAGCGCGTCGACTTGTCCGGCAGCGTGATCGCGAAATCCGATTCCATCGTCTGCTCGAACTTCTGTATCTGCTTCTCGGACATCAGCCCGTAGGCGGCGGCCTTGACGACGTCACCTGTGAGCATGGTCTTGCCGACCGAGTTGACCTGTCCCTCAATCTTGATTTTCACCGGCGAACCGACGGTGAAGAACAGGTCCGAGCCCAACTTCTCGGCGAGGAGCTTGAGGTAGGGGGTGATGTCCATTTAGGTTCCTGTCTCTGTGCCCGGAATGGTTCGGCGCGGCATGCGTTCGCGGGTGTCGGTCCGGCGGCGCGCCCGTGCTCAGCGCAGGAAGCCCTTCTGCTGCTCGCTTTCCTCGAGCGCTAGATGATCGAGCCCCGAGAGTTTGTCGCGGCCCTTGCCCTCCTTGCCCTCGAGCTTGATGCGCAGGCGCAGCTCGTTCATGGAATCGGCGTTGCGCAGCGCATCGTCGTAGGTGATGTGATCGGACTCGTACAGGTCGAACAGCGCCTGGTCGAACGTTTTCATGCCCTGCTCGTTGCTGTTCTGCATCGCCTCCTTGAGGGTGTGTACTTCGCCCTTGAAGATGAGGTCGGCGACGTAAGGGGTGTTGATGAGGATCTCGATCGCCGCGACGCGGCCTTTGCCGTCACGCTTTTTCAACAGCCGCTGGGAGATGACGGCTTTGAGATTCAGCGACAGATCCATCAGCAGCTGGCTGCGGCGCTCCTCCGGAAAGAAGTTGATGATGCGGTCCATCGCCTGGTTGGAGCTGTTGGCGTGCAGCGTGGCCATCGCCAGATGACCGGTCTCGGCGAACGTGATGCCGAACTCCATGGTCTCGCGATCGCGGATCTCGCCGAGCAGGATGACGTCGGGTGCCTGGCGCAGCGTGTTCTTGAGCGCGATCGCCCAGTCGTCGGTGTCCACGCCGACTTCGCGCTGGGTGATGATGCTGTTCTTGTGAGGGTGCACGTACTCGATCGGATCCTCGATCGTGATGATGTGACCGTAGGCGTTCTCGTTACGGTGGTTGATCATCGCGGCGAGCGAGGTGGATTTTCCCGAACCCGTGCCGCCGACCATGATGACCAGACCGCGTTTGGTCATCGAGATCTCCTTCATCACCTCCGGCAGGCCGAGACCCTGGAGGGTCGGCACCGTGGTCTCGATGGTGCGCAGAACCAGACCGGTGCAACCCTGCTGCACGAGCGCGTTGACGCGGAAGCGTCCGATCCCGGGCGGCGCAATCGCGAAGTTGCACTCCTTGGTCGCCTCGAACTCCTTCACCTGGCGGTCGTTCATGATCGCGTAGGCGAGCGCCTTGGAGTTCTCGCTCGAGAGCTTGGTCTTGGACACCGGCGTGATCTTGCCGTCGATCTTGATGGCTGGCGGAAAGTCGACGGTGATGAACAGGTCCGAGCCCTTGCGATCGACCATGAGCTTCAACAGGTCGCGCATGAACTTGATGGCTTGTTCGCGTTCCATGATGTTTCTCCCGCGGCGATGTTGCGCTCAGGCGGCTCGCACGCGCGCCCGCTCGGCGGTTGGGGTCACGATCCCGCCCACGAGCCCGTGCAGCCGGCGGCGGCCGGAAGTGCCCGGCACTCCGCCCTTGGCGCCCGGATTGTGGCGGACCATGGTGTCAGAAGGAATCCTTGTTGACGGCAACGTAGCGCGCGTCCTGGCGCGAGATGATGTTCTTTCGCACCATCTCCTGCAGGTTCTGGTCGAGCGTCTGCATGCCGAATTGCTGTCCGGTCTGGATGGCGGAATACATCTGCGCGACCTTGTTTTCGCGTATGAGATTGCGGATGGCGGGCGTGGCGATCATGATTTCGTGCGCGGCGACGCGACCACCGCCCGTTTTCTTGAGCAGCGTCTGCGAGATGACCGCGCGCAGGGACTCCGAGAGCATCGCGCGGATCATGTCCTTTTCGGCGGCCGGGAAGACGTCGACGATGCGGTCGATCGTCTTGGCCGCCGAGCTCGTGTGCAGGGTGCCGAACACCAGGTGTCCCGTCTCCGCAGCGGACAGCGCCAGGCGGATGGTTTCCAGGTCGCGCATCTCACCGACCAGGATGGAGTCCGGGTCCTCGCGCAGGGCGCTGCGCAGCGCCTCGTTGAAGCCGAGCGTGTCGAGGTGCACCTCGCGCTGGTTGATGAGACACTTCTTGCTCGTGTGGACGAACTCAATCGGATCCTCGATCGTCAGGATGTGGCCGTATTCGTTCTCGTTGACGTGGTTGACCATGGCCGCGAGCGTGGTGGACTTGCCCGACCCCGTCGGCCCGGTGACCAGTACCACCCCGCGCGGGTATTCGGAGATGTCCTTGAAGATCGCCGGACACTTGAGCTCCTCGAGGGTCTTGATGACCGAGGGAATCGTTCGGAAAACCGCCCCGGAGCCGCGATTCTGGTTGAAGGCATTGACGCGAAACCGCGCCAGCCCCGGCACCTCGAACGAGAAGTCGCATTCGAGGAACTCCTCGTAGTCCTTGCGTTGCTTGTCGTTCATGATGTCGTAGACGAGATCGTGCACCGACTTGTGATCCATGGGCGGCACGTTGATGCGGCGCACGTCCCCGTCGACACGGATCATGGGCGGCAGCCCGGCGGACAGGTGCAGGTCCGAGGCGTTGTTCTTCACGCTGAAAGCGAGCAGTTCTCCGATGTCCATAATCGATGCGGATCCTGTGGTTCGGGTTCTGGCCTGTCGTGCCGCAGCCGGCAGCGCGGGGCGCGTGCCGCGACCCGTATGATGCGCTGCACGCACGGTCGCAGTCGAAAAGTAAACCCTTCGCCCGAGCCATACAAGTGGCGCCCGGGGCTTGCTGCGGCGTGCTGCGGCACGCTACCGTTCAGGGCGTCGCACCGACTCGCCGCAGAGTGCTTATATGGCCATCGCCGCCGGCGCCGGGAGCCGGACCCTTGAGCAGTGTTTCGAGGCCGTGCGGGCACGCATCGGCGCCGCGGAAAGGGCGGCCGGACGCAGCCCCGGCTCGGTACGCCTGCTCGCGGTGACCAAGACGCACAGCGCGGCCCTAGTACGCGCCGCGGCGATGCTCGGGCAACGGGCCTTTGGGGAGAATTACCTGCAGGAAGCCCTGCCCAAGCTCGACGCGCTGGCCGCTCTCGGCCTGCAGTGGCATTTCATCGGTGCGCTGCAGGCGAACAAGACACGCGCGGTGGCGGAGCACTTCGCCTGGGTGCACACCGTCGACCGGGATCGCATTGCCCGGCGCCTGAGCGAGCAGCGGCCGGCGACGCAGGCGCCGCTGGAGGTGTGCATCGAGGTCAACGTCAGCGGCGAGGCCAGCAAGGCCGGGGTCGAACCGGCCGCGCTCGATGCGCTGAGCGACTACGTCGCCGGGCTGCCGCGCCTGAAACTGCGCGGGCTCATGACGCTGCCGGAACCGAGCACGGATACTGCCCTGCAGCGTGCGGGATTCCGCCGGCTGGCGGATCTGCTCGCGCGCCAGAACGCGCGCGGCCACACGCTCGACACCCTGTCGATGGGCACGACCGGTGATCTGGAGGCGGCCATACACGAGGGCGCCACCATCGTGCGCGTCGGCACGGCACTGTTCGGGCCGCGTGTGCGCTGAACGGCCGTGAACCCGGGCGCCGGCCGGCTCATGCGGTGGCTTGCCGGCGGTCGCGACGGCTGGCGACAATAACCGCGAGCGCGCCGGCGGACCGCGGCCGCAACACGGGATCCTGGATACATGAAGGACTATCGCATCGGTTTCGTCGGCGCCGGCAACATGGGGCGGTCGCTCATCGGCGGGCTCGTCGCCGACGGTCTGCCGGCTGAGCACATTCTCGCCTGCGACCCGGACGCGGACCGGCTCGCCGAGCTCGTCCGCCGCTACGGCGTGCGGACGACCGATTCGGCGACGGCGATTCCCGCCGGCGTCGATATCGTCGTGCTGGCGGTCAAGCCCCAGGTCATGCGCGCCGTGGCGCGCGAACTCGCGGACGCACCGCGCGCGGCTGCGCCGGTGTATCTGAGCATCGCCGCCGGCGTGCGGACGACGGATCTGGCCCGCTGGCTGTGCGGCGAACCGGCGATCGTGCGGGCGATGCCCAACACGCCCGCGCTGGTCGGCAGCGGCGCCACCGCGCTGTTCGCGACCGCGGCGGTGCAGGAACACCAGCGCGAGCTGGCGGAAAACGTCCTGCGCGCGGTCGGAGTGGTCGCCTGGCTCGACGACGAGGCGCTGATGGACGCGGTCACGGCCCTGTCCGGCAGCGGGCCGGCCTACTATTTCCTGGTCATGGAGATCATGGAACGCGCGGGTGTCGCCATGGGCCTGCCGGCTTCGACGGCCCGGCTGCTCGCCATCGAAACCGCCTTCGGGGCGGCCAAGATGGCGCTCGAGAGCGACACCGATCCGGCCACGCTGCGGGCCCAGGTCACCTCGCCCGGTGGCACCACCGAACGCGCCCTGGCGGTGCTCGAGCAGCGCGATCTCAAGGGGGTGCTCAGCGCCGCGCTCGCCGCGGCCCGGGATCGTTCTGCCGAGCTCGGCAGGGCGCTCGGGGAAGCGTGATGGGCAACCCCTACGTCAGCGACGCGGGCACCTACCTCGTCAGCGTGGTTTTCGGCCTGTACACCCTGGCGGTGATGTTGCGCCTGCTGTTTCAGATCGTGCGCGCCGACTTCTACAACCCGCTGTCGCAGGCCATCGTGGCCCTCACCAATCCGCCGCTGCGCCAGCTGCGCCGCTTCATCCCCGGCCTCAAGGGGATCGATCTGCCGTCGGTGGTGCTGCTGCTGGCGCTGAAAATGACCGAGCTGTGGCTGACCCTGTTCATACGCGGGGCCGCACCGGCGTTGCCCGGCCTCTTCGTCGTGGCCGTGGCCATGCTGCTCAAGCTCGCGGTCTACATCGTGATGTTCGCCATCATCCTCGAAGTGGTGCTGAGCTGGATATCGCCGGGCACCTACAACCCGGCGACCCAACTGCTGTACAGCCTCACGCGGCCGGTGCTGCGGCCGGCGCGCCGTCTCATTCCGACACTCGGCGGGCTCGACCTGTCGCCGATGGTGGCGATCGTGTTCCTGCAGATCGTCATCATGCTCGCGCTCAATCCGCTCGAGGATCTCGGCGCCCGCTGGTTGTGAATACGCCCGCAATCGCACGCGAAGACGGTGCCATCGTGCTGCGCGTGCACGTACAGGCCAACGCGGGGCGTGACGAAATCGCCGGCCTGCACGGCGATCGCATCAAGCTGCGGATCGCGGCGCCGGCGCTGGAGGACCGGGCCAACGAACGCATCCGCCGTTACCTCGCGGCGCAATTCGGCGTCCCCCGCGCGCGGGTCGAGATCGTCACCGGCGCACGCGGCCGCGACAAGCGCGTGCGTATCACCGAACCCGTGCGCGAGCCGCATTGGCTGACCCGCTTTCAGGCGTGAGCGCGCGTCGTCACGGCGGTACTTCCCGGCCGCAAACGGTCTGCTATAGTTAGTCAACGGGCCGGTGGCGAAGCCTGCGAAGGGAGGGTGCCATGGGACGAAAGCTGCGCGCGTTCAGCCTGCTCGCGACGGTGCTGCTGGCGGCACCGGTGCCCGCGGAGCAGTCGGTGACGGTGGGCGAACACACCATTCACTACAACGCCCTGCCCACGGACATGCTCAACCCGGCGGTCGCCAAATCGTACGGCATCAAACGCAGCCACAGCCGCGCCCTGCTCAACGTGTCGGTCCTGAAGAAAACCTCGGGGCTCACCGGGCAGCCGGTGCGCGCGAAAGTCCGAGCCTCCGCGACCAACCTCAACGCCCAGCTGCGCAGCATCGACATGCGCGAGATCACCGAACAGGGCGCGATTTATTACATCGGCGAAGTGCCGGTGAGCGACGGCGAGACACTCAAGTTCAAGCTCGAGGTCACGCCTGAAGGCATGAACGAGCCCGCCGAGATCAGCTTCGACCAGGAGTTTTTCACCGAGTAGGGCGAGCATCCTCGCGCCGGCGGTCCCTGGTCCGCCCCCGCGGGCGCGCCGCGGCCGCCGACGCCCCGATATCGAAATCGTAGTCGATCGTCAGCGGGGCGTGGTCGGAGAAACGTTCGTCCTTGTATATGGACGCGGCCTGCACCCGCGCGCGCAGACCCGGCGTGATGATCTGGTAGTCGATACGCCAACCGACGTTTTTCTCCCAGGCGCGACCACGGTTCGACCACCAGGTGTACTGGCGCGGCTCGCCGTTGACGACGCGAAACGCGTCCACCCAGCCGCGCTCGTCCAGCAGCGTGGTCAGCCACGCCCGTTCCTCGGGCAGGAAGCCCGAATTTTTCTGATTACCACGCCAGTTCTCGATGTCGATCTTGTGATGGGCGATGTTCCAGTCGCCGCACAGGATGAACTCGCGGCGCTGGCGGCGCATGCGGGCGACCACCGGTGACATGCGGTCCATGAAGTCGAATTTGACCGCCTGCCGCGCCTGTCCGGAGGAGCCCGAGGGCAGGTAGATGGACGCCACGCTCAGCTTGCCGAAGTCGAGCTGCAGGAAGCGCCCCTCGGCATCGATGTCGGCCATGCCGAGGCCCGGGTACACGGCCGTGGGCAGGTAGCGGCTGTAGACGGCGACGCCGCTGTAGCCCTTTTTCCCGGCGTCGTGGAACCAGGCGTGATAACCCGGCACGCGCGTGATGGATTGGGACAGATCGGCCTGGTGCGCCTTGGTCTCCTGGATGCACACGACGTCCGCGTCCTGCTTTTGCAGCCAGGCGAAAAATCCCTTACGTTCGGCCGAACGGATACCGTTGGCGTTGAGCGTTATAATTCTCACGACGATGCCCTCCTGTCCGGCCGGCATGATACCGGCAGGTGCGGCGCGCCCGCACCCGCCCATGCAAGGTCGGATCGAATTCCCGGATGAGTGATTTCCGACGCGAGTTCATCGAGTTCACACTCGGCTGCGACGTGCTGCGCTTCGGCGAATTTCAGCTCAAGTCAGGTCGTCGGAGCCCGTATTTCTTCAACAGCGGCCTGTTTAATACCGGCGCGCGGCTCTGGCGCCTCGGCGAGCTGTACGCCGCGGCGGTGATGGCCTCCGGGGTGACCTTCGACATGGTGTTCGGTCCGGCCTACAAGGGCGTGCCGCTCGCCTGCGCGCTCGCGGTGGCGCTGGCGGCCCGCCACGGCCGGGACCTGCCCTTCGCGTTCAACCGCAAGGAAGTCAAGGATCACGGCGAGAGCGGCGTCATCGTCGGCGCACCGCTCGCCGGGCGGGTGCTGATCGTGGACGACGTGATTTCCGCCGGCACGTCGGTACGTGAGTCGGTCGCGCTCATACGGGCCGGCGGGGCGACGCCCGCGGCCGTCAGCATCGCCCTCGACCGCCAGGAGCGCGGCGCCGGGGCGACGTCGGCGGTGCAGGAGGTCGAACGCGACTTCGGTATACCGGTGGTGAGCATCGTCACGCTCACCGATCTCGTCGAGTACCTGCGCGCCGATCCCGCACGGGCGGCGGATCTCGCCCGTATCGAACGCTACCGGGCCGAATACGGCGTTCAGGTGTGATTCAGCCGCCGCGGGCGAGCATGTTCCTGCGCGCGATCAGAATCGCGGGGATCGGGGCGTTATAATGGACCGCGGACGGCGCCGTTGCCGCGCCGGCGGCCGCACAGGACGGCTCGCGGACACCGCGAGCGAGCGCAAGTCGTTCGAGGAGCGTCGCAGATGATTGGTGAGAATTCCCGCAGTGCATTTCGCCCGCTGGCGATCCTGGTGGCCGGCGCGATCGGTTTCGCCCTGCCCGTGCAGGCGGCGATCAAGTGCTGGACCAACAAGGACGGCGTACGCGAGTGCGGCAACGCCGTGCCGCCGGAATACGCGCAGCAGGGACACGAGCAACTGAACAAGCGCGGCATCGTCGTCGACGAGCAGGAACGCGCCAAGACCGAGGCGGAGCTCGAGGTCGAGCGCGAAGCGGCCGCTGAAGCGGCTGCGCAGGCCGAGCGCGATCGGCTGCAGGCGGAGAAGGACCGGGTGCTGATCGACACGTACTCCAGCGTCGACGATCTCGAGCTCACCCGCGACGGCCGCATCGATTCCATCGAGGGGCAGATCAAGCTCACCGAGAGCCAGGTCGAGAAGCTGCGCAAGAATCTGGACGAGATCATCGCCACGGCCGCCGAACTGGAACGCGAGGGGCAGAAGCCGTCGGAAAAAGTGCAGCAGGACATCGAGAACGTCAACCAGCAGATCGCACGCAAGCAGGCGTTCATCGACGGCAAGCGCCGGGAGCAGGACCAGGTGCGCACGGATTTCGCCGAGCAGATCGAGCGCTTCAAGGCCATTCGCGGCGACTTCTGAAGCGCCGGCAAGGCACCGTGCGGAGACGGGCGGCGCGTCAGCCCTTGAAGCAGGTTTCGGCGAGCACCGGCCAGATCTCCTCCCAACCCTCGGTCGGCAAGGCCTTGAAACCACTGCGGGCGTAGCGGCTCATGCGTCCCTCGGCGAGAGCCAGCATGAGACCGGCCGCGGCCGCCATGGGCACCCGCGGGCGCGGGCCGTGACCCAGATTGGCCTCGCGCAGGCACTGGCGCAGCTGGGTTTCGATACGTTCGAAGAACTGGGCGGTGCGCCCGCGCAGGCGCTCGCTCTCCCCCGTGAGCGCATCGCCGATGAGGATGCGGCTGATCCCGGGATTCTTCTCCGCGAAGCCGAGCAGGAGCTGGACGATGGCGGCGCAGCGCCGCAGCGGGTCGGCATCCTCGGCCAGGATGCGGTTCACACGGGTGAATACGGCGTCCTCGGCGAATTCGATCAGGCCCTCGAACATCTTCGCCTTGCTCGGAAAGTGACGATACAGAGCGGCCTCGGACACCCCGAGCGAACGCGCCAGCGCCGCGGTGGTGATGCGCGAACCCGGATTGGCTTCGAGCTCGCGGGCCAGTACCTCCAGGATCTCCTGCCGCCGTCCCGTCCTGCGCGTCGTCACCTGGCCTTCCTCGCCGCAACCCGATCCTGACTCAGGGCACGCGCGGGCGCGCACTGATCAGGGTACCGACGCCCTGATCGGTGAAGATTTCGAGCAGCACGGCATGCTCGACACGGCCGTCGATGATGTGCACGCTCGGGACGCCGGCGCGCACGGCGTCGAGCGCCGTGCGGATCTTGGGCAGCATGCCGCCGTAGACGACCCCGGTGTCGATCAGCTCCTGTACCCGCTCCGCGCCCAGTCCGGTGAGCACATTGCCATCGGCATCGAGTACGCCCGCGGTATTGGTGAGCATGATGAGCTTTTCAGCCTTCAGCACCTGGGCCAGCTTGCCGGCGACGAGATCGGCGTTGATGTTGTAGGACAGGCCGTCGTCGCCGACACCAATCGGCGCCACCACTGGAATGAAATCGCCGCCCACGAGCATGTCGATGATCGAAGTGTCGATGCTCGCGACCTCGCCTACGTGGCCGATGTCGATGATCTCCGGTACTTCGAGCTCGGGGGTTCTGCGCGTGAACGTGAGCTTGCGGGCGCGGATGAGATCGCCGTCCTTGCCGGTCAGGCCGACGGCGCGGCCGTTGTGCTGATTGATGAGGTTGACGATTTCCTTGTTGACAAGTCCGCCGAGCACCATTTCCACGATGTCCATGGTTTCGGCGTCGGTGACCCGCATGCCCTCGAAGAATTCGCTTTCCTTGCCGACGCGCCTGAGCAGGTTGCCGATCTGCGGCCCGCCGCCGTGGACGACGACGGGGTTCATGCCGACCAGCTTCATCAGCACCACGTCGCGCGCAAAGCCGCGTTTGAGCATCTCGTCGACCATGGCATTGCCGCCGTACTTGATGACGAGGGTCTTGCCCTGGAAGCGCTGGATATAAGGCAGCGCCTCGACCAGCACGCGGGCGATCTGGACGGCGTCGAGTTTGTCGAGGCTCATGACGGTGCGCGAAAGTTCTTTGACCTGCGCGGTGGCGGGGGCGTTTCCGTGCCCCACCCGGGGTGCCTATTCTAAAGACGCGCCCGCCATTGTGCGACCGGCGCGGACGTGTCATTCAGAACGGCAGGGTGAGATCGGGATCGATGCTGGCGATGAGGTCGCGAAAGTCGGTCTTGATCCGTTCCAGGGCCGGCTGGTCGTCGCCCTCGAAACGCAGCACCAGGCAGGGCGTGGTATGCGACGGCCGCACCACCCCCCAGGCATCGGGCAGGTCGATGCGCAAGCCGTCGATGGTGGTGATCCGGGCGTCGTCGAAGCTCGCCTTGCCGATGAGCTCGGTCATGAACTGCGCGTGGCGTTCCTCGGCCATGTCGATGCGCAGCTCCGGGGTCGCTATCCCGCCGGGCAGCTCGGCGAATACGTCCTTGGCCGGGCGATCGGCCGCGACCAGGATTTCGGTCAGGCGGGCGGCGGCGTACAGCGCGTCGTCGAATCCGTACCAGCGCTCCTTGAAAAAGATGTGCCCGCTCATCTCGCCGGCGAGCAAGGCACCGGTTTCGCGCATCTTCGCCTTGATCAGCGAGTGTCCGGTCTTCCACATGAGCGGCTCACCGCCCGCGGCGTCGATGGCGGCAGCGAGATGACGGCTGCATTTGACGTCGAAAATAATCTTCGCGCCCGGGTTGCGCGACAGGATGTCGCGCGCGAACAGGATCATCTGCCGGTCCGGCCAGATCACGTTGCCGTCGGCGTCGACGACACCGAGGCGATCCCCGTCGCCGTCGAAGGCGAGCCCGAGATCCGCGTTCTCGAGCTTGACCATGTCGATGAGGTCGACGAGGTTTTCCGGCTGACTCGGGTCGGGATGGTGATTCGGAAAACTGCCGTCGACCTCGCAGTACAGCTCGGTCACGTCGTGGCCCAGCGCCCGCAGCAGCTGCGGCGCCACGATGCCGGATACGCTGTTGCCGCAGTCGACCACGATCTTGAGCGCGTTGCCGAGCGCGACCGGAACGTCCTCGCTCACGCGGCGGATGTATTCGGGGACAATCTCCGCGCTTTGCAGGCTGCCCGTGCCGGCGGTGAGCTCGCCCTTGGCGATCCGGGTGCGGATGGCCCGGATGGCGTCGCCGGCCAGCGCCTCGCCGTTGAGCACGATCTTGAGGCCGTTGTACTCGGCTGGATTGTGGCTGCCGGTGACCATGACCCCGCTGGCCGTATCGAGGTAGTGGGTGGCGAAGTACAGCACCGGGGTCGGCGCGAGTCCGATGTCGATGACGTCGCGCCCGGATTCTCGCAGCCCTGCGATCAGCGCTTCGGCGAGCTCGGGCGAGGAGCTGCGACCATCGCGGGCGACGACGATGCCCTGTTGCCCGCGCTCATAGGCTTCCGAGCCGATGGCACGGCCGATGGCGAGTACGCCCGCCGCGGTCAACGACTCGCCCACCACGCCACGGATGTCGTAATTGCGAAAGATCACCGCCGGGATGTCGGCGACGTCATATTCCTCGGCCACCTCGATCCCGGTACTTTTTTCGTCGGCTTCATCGAAGAAGAAGGTGCCCGCGTCACCGCTCTCCGAGGCGGTGTCGGCCGCGTTCGGCGCAACCGCGAACCGGGTGATGTCGTCGCCCGCAACTCCGGCGGGCACCGATTCCGCGGGCGCGCGCACGGCGGTCGCCGCGCCGTCGAGCCCGGGTACGAGGCGCTCCAGACCCGGATGCGCACCCTCCATGATCGCGCGCACCGCGCCCTGGAGTATGACGACCTCGCCCGCCAGCTCTTCGCGGCGCCGGTGCAGGAACACGATTGCCGCCGCGCCCCCGCCGGCCAGCAACACGACGACCACGAGCGTGAACAGCATCGGGAAACCTCCTGTCGTGTCGGTAGCGGGGGCCGCCTCGGCGGCCGCCTGAGCAATGATCGCGCCACCCGGCACGCCCCAATACGCGATTTGCCATGCGGTGCCGGGAACCTCGGCACCGGCCAGCGCAAGCCGCGCGGGCGGCGCGTCGCCGCCGCGGCGCACGAGCACCCGCGGGTCGCCCTTGACGAGCGGTTGGCGCAGCTCCACATAGGCATCGCCGAGATCGAGGCCCGCCACGATCTGGCGCAGCAGCGCCGGCTCGAACGCCGCGTGCACGAAACCGACGAGGGAGCCGTCGGCGGCGCGCACGCGCTCGATCAGCACCACGTGTGCGGCTTCGGTGCCGGGCAGATGCATCTCGGCCGGAACCGGTTCATCGTCGGCGCGCGCGTGGTTCAACATGTCGAGCGACGCATAGGTGAGCGGTGCAGTCGCCGTGTCGTCGGTCTCGTTGGTGTCCGCCGGCAGCAGACGCAGGCGCAGCAGGTGATCGATACCCGCGCCGAGCTCGTCGGCCAGCGCGGCCCGGGCCGGCGCACTGCCCGATTCCAGCACGCGCACGACTGCGGGATCGGACGCGATGGCGACCAGCCTGAGGCGCTCGGCCGTCATCGCCCTGTCCAGTTTCGCGGCCAGCGTGCGCGCCGCGATACCCTGCGCCGCGGCCAGCTCGGTGGCGGCCCTTTCCGCGTAGCCGCCGTACAGCCAGGCGCCGAGGCCGATGACGACCAGGGCGACGCCGCCGGCGACGCCGGCGATGGTCAGCGTCCGCGCAGTGGCGCGCTTGAATCGGCGCTTCGCGACCGGGGTAGCCGCCGTCATGCGCGTGCCTCCTGCGCCGCGGGCGCGTCGGCGGAGGTCGCGGCCGCACGAGTTTGCGCATAGCGGTCCGCGATCAACGCGACGAGCTCACGGGCGATTCGATCCTTGGGCGCGCGCGTCAGGCGCCGCTGGCCGTCCGCCCAGAATACGACCAGCTCGTTGTCTTCGGTATTGAAACCGATTCCCGGCGTGCCGACCAGATTGGCGGCCACCAGATCCAGATGCTTATCGATCAGCTTGGCGCGCGCATAGCGTTCCAGATCGCCCGTTTCGGCGGCGAAACCCACTGCGAACAGGGGCGGTTCGCGGCGCGCCGCCTCGGCGAGAATATCGGTCGTGCGCTCCAGCGCCAGCGTGAGCGTCGCCGCATCTTTCTTGATCTTGTGCGCGGCGACGTGCGCCGGCCGGTAGTCGGCGACCGCGGCTGTGCCGATGAAGATGTCGGCGCCAGCGAGCCGGGCGCGTACGGCGCTCGCCATTTCCTCGGCCGTAGCGACGTCGATCCGCGTCACGGCCGCCGGCGTATCGAGGGCGGTCGGGCCGCTGACCAGTGTCACCCGCGCGCCGGCCTCGGCGGCCGCCCGGGCGACGGCATAGCCCATGCGACCCGAGCTGTGGTTGCTGACGTAACGCACCGGGTCGATCGGCTCACGCGTCGGGCCGGCGGTCACGAGCACACTGCGGCCCGCCAGCGCGCCGCTCACGAAACGCCGCTCGAGCGCGGCCAGGATCGCCGGCGGCTCGACCAGGCGTCCGGGACCGTTGTCGCCGCAGGACTGCCTGCCCTCGTCCGGGCCGAGCCGGTCGACGCCGCGGCCGGCGAGCAGCGCGCAGTTGGCCTGGGTCGCGGCGGCCCGCCACATCTGCTGATTCATCGCCGGCGCCAGCACCAGCGGCGCCGCCGTCGCCAGGCACACCGTGCTCAGCAGATCGTCCGCCTGTCCGTGCGCCAGGCGGGCGAGAAAATCGGCGGTCGCGGGCGCGACGACGACGATGTCCGCCCAGCGGGCGATATCGATGTGCGCCATGCCTGCCTCGGCGTCGGCGTCGAGCAGCTCGACCCGGACCGGGTGACCGGACAGCGCCTGAAAGGTGAGCGGGCCGACGAAACCGGTCGCGCCGGGCGTCATGACCACGCGCACGTCGGCGCCGGCCTCGCGCAGGCGGCGCACGAGATCGGCCGCCTTGTAGGCGGCAATGCCGGCGGTCACGCCGAGCAGCACCCTTCTTTCCGCTAAGGCATTGATCATCTGGCCCACCTGCTTTGGATTTTACCTGATGAGGAACACCCCCATATACTGCCTTCGCTCAGCCAGTTACAGCGGACAAGGAGGTTCGCCATGAGCATCAGGGAATGGCCCGCGGCGGAACGGCCGCGGGAGAAGCTGCTCAGCCGCGGTTGCGCGGCGCTTTCGGACGCCGAGCTCATCGCCATTTTGTTGCGCACCGGCGTGCGCGGCCGTACCGCGGTCGACCTCGCCCGGGACCTGCTCGCGCGCTTCGGCGGCCTGCGCCAGGTGCTGGAGGCGCCCCGCGAGGAGTTCTGTGCGCTGGCAGGGGGCGGAGCGGCGAAGTTCGTCCAGCTCCAGGCCTGCATCGAGCTGGCCCGGCGCTGTCTGGAGGCCAAGCTCGCGCGGGGCGATGCCATCGCCAGCCCCGATGACACACGCCGTTTCCTGGGCGCCCGGCTGCGGGCGCACGGGCGCGAAGTGTTCGCCTGCATGTTCCTGGACAACCGCCATCGCGTCATCGCTTTCGAGGAGCTTTTCTACGGCACCATCGACTCGGCCACGGTTCATCCCCGCGAAATCGTCAAGCGCGCCCTGGCGCTCAACGCCGCCGCGCTCATCCTCGCCCACAACCACCCTTCGGGCGTGGCCGAACCGAGCCGCGCGGACGCGGCGCTGACGGCAAGGGTCAAGACGGCGCTGGAGCTGGTGGACATCCGCGTTCTGGACCATTTCGTGGTCGGCGACGGCGAGGTGGTGTCACTGGCCGAGCGGGGCCTGATCTGAGTCCGGTTGGCGCAGGGGCTGTTTCCCGGTAATATTGCGCCCCTTTTTCGACCCGCACGTACGACGAGGCCAGCCACCATGTCCCGCATCTGTCAGATCACCGGCAAGGGCCCGATGTCCGGGAACAACGTTTCCCATGCCAACAACAAGACCCGGCGGCGTTTTCTGCCCAATCTCCAGTACCGCCGTTTCTGGGTACCGAGCGAGAATCGCTGGGTGCGCCTGCGTGTGAGCCGTCAGGGCCTGCGCATCATCGACAAGCGCGGCATCGAGCAGGTCGTCGCCGACCTGCGCGCGCACGGCACCAAGATTTAAAGGAGAACGGTCATGCAGGAGAAGATCAAGCTCGTTTCGAGCGCCGGCACCGGGCACTTCTACACGACCACCAAGAACAAGAAGAACCACCCGGAAAAGCTCGAACGCAAGAAGTTCGACCCGGTCGTACGCAAGCACGTCATCTACAAGGAAGCGAAAATCAAGTAAGCGCCGCGTCGCGACGCCCTGCTGAAAAAGCCCGCCGGATGCGGGCTTTTTCTTGGCCGCGGCGGTCGTGGCGTGCGGCTATCCGCGCACGGGCATCGGCTGCAGGGCATAGCCGCGCAGCAGCGCCGCGAACTCCGCCAGGGCTTGAATGCCCGTTTCCTCCGCCTGCCGGCACCACTCGTTGAGCTGCTGCAGCAGGCGTTCCTGGCTGGCCCCGCGCTCGCTCCACAGCGCGAGCAGTCGCGCGCGAAACTGCACCACCACGGCCAGCCGGCGACTCGCCGCGAGCACGCCCGCGAGGCGGTGCTGCGCGTTGGCGTCCAGTGCCGAGGGATCGCGCGCGAGCAGCCCGCGAACTGATTTCAGCGCCGCCCGATACTGGCTGCCGGCCTGCCCCAGCTCGTCGCGATAGACCCGCCTGACGACCTGGCGCGCGTAGTCGGACATGACTTCCAGACGTGCGGTCACGACCGCCCGTACGGTCTCCATGTCCACTTGCGCCTGGCGCCGGCGGATGTAACGCCGCGGCGCGAGCTTTTTCACGCGCGCAAGACGGGTCGCGGCGAGCATGCGGATGTAGGCCCAGCCCAGGTCGAATTCCCACCACCGCGCCGAAAACCTGGCGGAACTGGCAAAGGCGTGGTGGTTGTTGTGCAGCTCCTCGCCGCCGATGAGCACACCCCAGGGCACGATGTTGCGCGAGGCGTCCGGGCTGTCGTAGTTGCGGTATCCAGCCCAGTGACCGATGCCGTTGATGATGCCGGCCGCGAAGAACGGGATCCAGGCCATCTGGATCGCCCAGACGGTCAGCCCGAGCCAGCCGAACAGCAGGACGTTGACGAGCAGCATCACGGCGATACCCAGACCGCCGCGGGAACCGTAGAGGTGGCGTTCCAGCCAGTCATCGGGCGTACCGTGGCCGTAGCCGGCCACCACCGCCGGATCACGGGCCGCGCGCTGGTAGATCTCGGCGCCTTGCCACAGCACCTTGCGGATCCCGAGGATTTGCGGACTGTGGGGATCGCCGGACTGTTCGACGTGGGCGTGGTGCTTGCGGTGCACCGCCGCCCATTCCCGGGTCGACATGCCCGTCGACAGCCACAGCCACAGGCGGAAGGCGTGCGCCACCAGCGGGTGGAGATCGATGGCGCGGTGCGCCTGATGGCGGTGCAGATAAATGGTGACCGCGATGATGGTCGCATGCGTGAATACCAGCGTCACCAGCACGTAGCCCCACCAGGGGAGCTCCAGAAGGCCTTGATACATATTGGATACCTGTGGCAAAACGGTTAAATCCTAACGGACGCCGCGCGGCCGGTACAATGTCAGCGGGCGCCATCGCGGCGCAGCAGGTGCAGGTTGCCACAGTTGTCCACACGCGCGCTCCAGTGCGGCGCGATCCAG
Organism: Gammaproteobacteria bacterium; assembly: GCA_020850735.1. GTDB lineage: Bacteria > Pseudomonadota > Gammaproteobacteria > JADZEE01 > JADZEE01 > JADZEE01. The sequence goes on from JADZEE010000106.1 coordinate 22,117, forward strand.
GTCGTGGCGCCGCTTTCGGTGACGATGGCCGGCCCCTCGATCTGCGCCGCGGCAGCCAGATCGGTGCGCCGGTAGACCGGAACCGGCGCCGCCTGCCCGTGTACGGGCACGCGGCTCGCCGGGCGCAGGGCGGCCGGCGCGGCCGGCGCACGGGTGGTGAGCACGGCCGCGGGACCGCGCAGCCCCAGGCGCAGGTTCACCAGCTCGACCGGGGCGTCGAGGCGATGCCCGTAGCAGGCCTCGTGCGCGGCGTGGAATGCCGCCTGTGCGGCAGCCGGGTCACCGGTCCAGTCCACGTCCAGGGCGGCGGATTGGCCGCGATAGCACAACTCCAGTCGGGCGTGCCGTTCGATCCGTGCGCTGGCGATGCCCTCGGCGCGCAGTTGGGCCTCGCCACGTTCGGCAAGGCCGGCGAATCCGGTATCGATGGCCGTCGCCGCCAGCGCCGCGAGCGGCAGACCGACGGTATGCGACAGTTCCCGGCCGGCCGGCGCGACGACCATGCCGAAGGCCGACAACACGCCCGGGCTCTGCGGTACCAGCGCCCGATGCAGGCCGAGCAACTCGGCCAGATCGCAGACATGAAGACCACCGGCACCGCCGAAGGAAGTAAGCACATACTCATGCGGATCGATCCCGCGCTGTACGGAAACGACCCGCAGTGCCTGGACCATGCGATCGTTGGCGAGGCGCAAGACCCCGATGGCCGCGGCGGCCGCGTCGCCCAGCGCCAGTCGTCGCGCCAGCGCCGCCAGGGCCGCACGGGCGGCTTCGCCATCGACGGCCAGCTGTCCGGCCAGACACGCCCCGGCCGGGATGCGACCGAGGACGACGTTGGCGTCGGTCACGGTCGGTTCGTGCCCGCCGCGGCCATAGCACACCGGTCCGGGGACGGCGCCGGCCGAGCGCGGTCCGACCTGCAGCGCCCCGCCCGCATCGACGAAAGCGATGGATCCGCCGCCGGCGCCGATGGTGTGTATGTCGGCCATCGGCACTGCGACCGGATAGGGGCCGATGCGGCCGTGGCGGGTCAGGCGGATATCGCCGTCGACGATGGCGACGTCGGTGGAAGTACCACCCATGTCGAAGGTGAGCAGGCGGGCGATCCCGGCCATGGAGCCGACCGCACGCGCGCCCGCCAGACCACCGGCGGGGCCGGACAGCAGCAGGTGAACGGCGAGGCGGCCCGCCTGCGCGGCGTCGCAGGTGAGCCCCGAGCTCTGCATGACCGCCACGGGTGCCGGCGCAATGGACGCCGCCAGGCGCTCCAGATAGCGTTGCAGCAGCGGGCCGACGTAGGCGTTCAGCCACGTCGCCATGGCGCGCTCGTACTCGCGCAATACCGGCAGCACGGCGGACGAGCGGCTGACGAACAGCGCTGCGGGCATGGCTGCTGCCACAGCCCGCTCGAAGCGGTCGTCGAGAAACGAGAACAGCAGGCAGATGGCGACCGCTTCGGGGCCACAGCCGACGATCGCCGTGCGCAGTTGCTCGAGGTCGGCGTCGGACAGCGGCTCCACCACCGTGCCGTCGGCTGCGAGCCGGCCGCCGGTCTCCAGGCACAGCTCAGGCGGCACCGGCGGTGGCACCGGGACCGGCGTCAGGTCGTACAGCTCACGGCGCGCCTGACGACCGATCGCGAGCAGATCGGCGAGGCCGCGGTTGGTCACGAACGCCGTGCGCGCGCCACGACCCTCGAGGACGGCGTTGGTCCCCACCGTCGAGCCGTGTACGAGGCGCGCACGCAGCGGATCGACGTTGAGCGCGGCGAGGCCGGCGAGTATCGCCTGCTCGGGCGCCGCCGGGGTCGACAGCAGCTTGTGCGTACGCAGACCCTCGTCGTCATGGCAGACGAAGTCGGTGAAGGTGCCGCCGGTGTCGACGCCGACGATCTGCGGCCCGTGCCTGCTCACGACGGGGCGATCGGTCGAAGGCATCGATATCCGGATGGCGGCAGCGGTGGTTGGTCAGTGGCGATCACGGCTGGCTGTCGGCGCGCGGCGTGGTCCGGCACGCTTGCAATGGGGACGCCGACGCCAATAATAGCGCAGCCATGCCACAACCCCATCCTGTCGCGCTGGCCGTCGGCACGCCGCGATGACCGAGTCCGCGCCCCAGCCCCTGCTCACTGCCGAGCGCCTCAGCCGGTACTACGGCGAGCATTGCGCTGTCCGTGAGTTGTCGCTCGCGCTGCACCGTGGCGAGGTCCTCGGCTTTCTCGGCCCCAACGGCGCCGGCAAGTCCACGACCATGAAAATGCTCGCTGGCGTGCTGGCGCCGAATGACGGGGACGTCGTCATCGAGGGCATCGATCTCACTGCCGATCCGCGCGCCGCCAAGAGCCGGCTCGGCTACCTGCCCGAGCACCCGCCGCTCACACGGGAGCTGACCGTCGACGAATTCCTCGATTTCTGCGCCCGCCTGCATCGCGTTCCCGCACGCGACGTGCGTGCCGCGCGGGAACGCGTCAAGGCACGCTGTGGCCTGAACGCGGTGGGACGGCGACTGCTCGGCAATCTCTCCAAGGGCTTTCAGCAACGCGTGGGTATCGCCCAGGCGATCATCCACGCGCCGGCGGTGGTGATCCTGGACGAGCCGACCGTCGGCCTCGATCCGATCCAGATCCGCGAAATCCGGGCGCTCATTCGCGAGCTCGGGCGCGACCACGCGGTGATCCTGTCCACGCACATCCTGCCCGAGGTGCAAGCGGTGTGCGAACGCGTGGTCATCATTCATGCCGGTCGCATCGTGCTCGACGAGCGCGTCGAGGCACTCGCTGATCGCAGCGGCGCAGGAGCGCTGCGCGTGGGCCTGCGGCGCGCGCCGCCCGTCGCGGTGCTGGCCGCACTGCCGGGCGTGAGCGCCGTCGAAGCGCTCGGCGCAGACCGTTTCGTCCTGCGCCACGACGGCGGCGACGCACTCGTCGAAACGCTTGCCGCACGCGCGGTCGGCGACGGCTGGGGGCTCACCGAGCTCACACCGGTCGGCACCTCGCTCGAAGAGGTGTTCGTCGCCCTCACCGGCGGCGATGCGGAGGCCGCCGCGTGATCCGCGCGATCGCGGGCCGTGAGCTGCGCGTGATGTTCGCTTCGCCACTCGCCTGGGTGGTGCTGGCCGTCATCCAGTTCCTGACCGCCTGGTTCTTTCTCGGCAACCTGGAGTACTACACGCAGGTACAGCCACGCCTCGCCGCGCTCGGAGCCGAGCGTGGCGTCACCGATCTCGTCATCGCGCCGACGCTCGCCACGGCCGCCGTGCTGCTGCTGCTCGCGGCGCCGCTGCTGACCATGCGCGCGGTGAGCGAGGAGCGGCGCAACGACACACTGACGCTGCTGCTCGCCGCGCCGCTGTCCGCGCTCGAGATCGTGCTCGGCAAGTTCCTCGGTCTGCTCGCGCTGTTCACCCTGATGGCCGTGATGATCGGTCTCATGCCGCTCAGCCTGCTCGCCGGCACGAATCTCGATTTCGGCCAGCTCGCCGCGGCGTGGATGGCGCTGGTGCTGCTGCTCGCGGCGTTCGCCGCGATCGGCCTGTTCGCCTCCTGCCTCACGGCGCAACCGGTCATCGCCGCGATGGTGAGCTTCGGCGTGCTGCTGCTGCTGTGGGTCATGGACATCGCCGTCGTCGCGCGGGGCGACGACGCGCCGGGTGTGCTCAGCTATCTGTCCATGCTGCGCCACTTCGAGTCCCTGTTGCAGGGTGTATTCGACAGCGCCGACGTCGCGTATTTCGTCATTCTCGTCGCCGTGTTCATCACCTTGTCCACCTGGCGGCTCGAGGCCGATCGGCTGGAGCGCTGAAGCCCCGATGCGAGCATTTTCCGGCAAGCGCGGGCTCATGCGTGTGCAGCTGTGGTTGTTCGCTGTGCTCGTAATCGCCGTCGCGGGGCTCAGCGCCTGGCTGAGTACGCGCTATCGTTTCGAGATCGATCTCACGGCGACCGGGCGGCACACGCTGTCCGCGGCGAGCCGGGATGTGCTGGACGTGCTGGCCGGGCCGGTGGTCGTCACCGCCTATGCCGGCCCCGATCCAGGACTGCGCGCTCGGATCCGCAACCTGGTCGAGCCCTACCAGCGGCGCAAACCGGATGTGGAACTGCGTTTTCTCGACCCCGACACGGTCCCGGATCTGGTGCGCGAGCAGGGCGTCAGCACGGCTGGAGAGCTGGTGATCACTTACGCCGAGCGCCGCGAACACGTGCAGCAACTGACCGAGCAGGCGCTCACCAATGCGCTCGTGGCCGTCGGGCGTGGCGGCGAACGCTACGTCGCATTCGTGGAGGGTCATGGCGAACGCAGCCCGTTCGGCGAGGCCAACTTCGACGTCGGCGAATGGGCGCAGCATCTGCAGAGCCGCGGTTTCAAGGTGCAGAACGTCAATCTGGCGCAGCAGTCGGGCGTACCGGACAACACCACCGTGCTCGTCATCGCTTCGCCCCAGGTGAGCTACCTGCCGGGTGAGGTGGCTGCAATCGGCGATTTCATCGCCCGCGGCGGCAATCTGTTGTGGCTGCTCGAGCCCGGCGATCTGCACGGTCTCGCGTCGCTCGCCGCGACGCTCGGGATCGAGCCTGTCGGCGGCACGATCGTCGACCCGGCGACGCAGCTGTTCGGCATCGATCAGCCGGCATTCGTGGTCGTGACCGGTTATCCCGCAATCGACCCCGTGCGGGATTTCGGCTATCCGACGGTGTTTCCGCTGGCCAGCGGCCTCGGCCACGGCCAGGGCGGCGAGTGGACGCAGGAGACCATCCTGTCGACGGGTGACGGCGCGTGGAGCGAAACCGGCGAGCTCGCCGGCAATGTCGGCTACGACGAGGAAAGCGACTTCCCGGGTCCGCTCGCGATCGGCGTGACCATCGCCCGCAGCCGCAGCGGCCCGGGCGGCGATGCGCGGCAGCGGGTGGTCGTGATCGGCGACGGCGACTTCCTTGCCAACAGCTACCTCGGCAACGGCGGCAATCTGGATCTCGGCTTGCGCCTGGTCAACTGGCTGGCCAGCGACGAGCACCTGGTCGACGTGCCGGCACGCACCGCGCCGGATCTCAATCTGGAGCTGTCGCCCGCGACCGGCATCGGCCTGGCGGTGTGGTTTTTGTTCGGCTGCCCGGTGCTGCTCGCCGGCATCGGCGTCGCCGTCTGGCGCCGGCGCCGGCACGCCTGATCCGGATGCAGCGACGTACGCTGGTGAACGTGGTGCTGGCCGGCATCGTGGCCGCGCTGGCCGCCGTTGCCCTGCTGCAGCCGGGGCGATCGCCGCCGCCGGCGCCCCAGCCGATCGCCAGCATCGATGCGCAGACCGTGCGCACGATCACCATCGAGCGCCCGGACCAGCCCGACATACTGATGGAGCGTGACGAGGGCAACTGGTGGCTGCACGCGCCGCTCGCGGGACCGGCCAACCCGGTGCGCATCGATACGCTGCTGGAACTGCCGGCAACGCGCACCGCCACCCGCCTGGAAATACAGCCCGGCGAGCTGGGACGCTACGGTCTGGCGCCACCCCGGGCGAGCGTGAGTTACGACGACCTCACGATCGACGTGGGCGATACGCAGCCGCTGGACGGCCGTCGCTACGTACGTGTGGGCACGAGCGTATTTCTGGTGCACGAGATGGTGTATGCCTTCCTCGTCAGCCATGCCGCCGAGTTCATGCGGCCTGATCTCGTCGATCCCGGTGCGCAGCTGACCGCGATCGTGCTGCCCGATCGCGCGCTCGGGCTGCACGACGGACACTGGCGGGTCGTGTCGGGCGCCCCGCTCGAGGACGCCGGCGTGCAGGCAATCGTCCGCGCGTGGCAGCAGACGCGGGCGGTGCGCGTGGCTGCGCGCGACGAACGTGCCGCACAAGCGACCATCACGCTCGAATTCGTCGGCGGTGCACGGGTCGATTACGACGTACTCGCCACCACGCCGTTGCTCGAGCTCGGCCGCGCTGACCGCGGCGTGCGCTACCAGATAGACGGTCCGAGCGCTGCGAGGCTGCTGGCGAAATCGCAGGAGAACACGACGGCGACAGCGCCCTGATGCCCGAGCTACCCGAAGTCGAGACCACGCGCCTCGGCATCGAGCCCTGCTTGCAGAGTCAACGCATCCGCACCGTGGTGGTGCGCGACGCGAGGCTGCGCTGGCCGGTCGCCGCCGATCTCGGCGCGCGACTGGCCGGGGCGTGGATCACGGGCGTGCGCAGGCGCGCGAAGTACCTGCTCATCGACACCTCCGGCGGCACGCTGATCGTGCACCTGGGCATGTCCGGCAGCCTGCGGGTCGTGCCGGCCGCGACCCCGCCGGGAGCGCACGATCACGTCGACGTCGTGCTCGGCAATGACCGTTGCCTGCGCCTGCGCGATCCCCGCCGCTTCGGCAGTGTGCACTGGAGCGCGCAGCCGGAACGGCACGCGCTGCTCGCCAGGCTCGGGCCGGAACCCTTCGACGCGGTCTTCGACGGCCGCTACCTGCGCGCGCGCGCGCGCGGCCGCCGCCAGCCGGTGAAGAGTTTTCTGATGGATGCGCACACGGTCGTCGGCGTAGGCAACATCTACGCGTCCGAGTCCCTGCACCGCGCCGGGATCCATCCGTGCCGCGCGGCGGCTCGGATCAGTGGTGAACGTTACGAGCGGCTCGCCCGGTCGGTGGTCGCGGTGCTGCGCGAAGCGATCAGCGCCGGCGGGACGACGCTGCGCGATTTCGTTGCCAGCGACGGCAGCCCGGGGTATTTCCGCGCCCGGCTGGCCGTCTACGATCGCGCCGGCGAGCCTTGCGTGCGTTGCGGTACCCGGATCCGCCGGCTCGTCGTCGGCCAGCGCGCGACCTACTACTGCCCGACCTGCCAGCATTGACCCGGTAAAACCGGTAAAACCGGGGTCAGACTCGAATTTCCCCCGCAAGCGTCCGAAAATCCACCACTGATTCCGGAAATTCGAGTCTGACCCCGGTTTTGCGGCGCTAGTCGTAGCCCGGGACGCCCTCGCCACGGGGATCACTGGCTGCCGTGACGGCGCCGGTCACGCGGTCCCACAGGACCGCCTGCATGTTGCCGTAGGTGCGGCCGACTTCGGTCAGGGTATGCCCGCGCGCACGCAGGGCGGCCTGCTCGGCGTCGTCCAGGCCACCGCGCTCGAACTGCACTTCATCCGGCAGGTACTGATGATGGTAGCGCGGCTCCGAAACCCAGCGCGCGGGCGGCTCGCCGGCGGCGAACTCCAGCACCCCCAGCAGCACCATGCTGATGATCCGGCTGCCACCGGGCGTACCGAGAATGCCGATGCGCGCGGGTGTCTCGACGAAGGTCGGCGTCATGCTCGACAGCGGCCGCTTGCCGGGGGCGATGGCGTTCGCGTTCACGCCCACCAGTCCATAGGCGTTGGGCGTCATCGGCTTGGCGGAGAAATCGTCCATCTCGTCGTTGAGAACCACGCCGGTACCGGGTGGCACGAAGGCCGCGCCGAACGGCAGATTGATACTGAGCGTGGCGGCGACGCGGTTGCCTTCGCGATCGATGACGGAGAAATGCGTCGTGTGCGTACCCACGGGTTCCGGCTCGCCGGCGGGCGGCAGTGAGCTGCTCGGCGTCGCGCGGGCGGGATCGATACTTGCCCGCATTTTCGCGGCATATTGCGGATCGAGCAAATGCGTGACGGGCACGTCGACGAAGTCCGGATCACCGAGATAATCCGCGCGGTCGCGGTAAGCACGACGCATCGCCTCGATCACGACGTGATGGCGATCGGTAGCGCTCATGGATGGCAGATCCCAGGGCGCCAGGATATTCAGCGCCTCGAGCAGCACGACGCCGCCGGAGGACGGCAATGCGGCGGTGACGACACGGACGCCACGGTACTCGCCGATCACCGGCTCGCGCTCGATTACCCGGTACGCGGCGAGATCGCGTCGCGACCAGCGTCCACCGGCAGCGCGAACGCCGGCCACCAGACGTTCAGCCACGTTCCCGGAGTAAAAACCGCGCGCTCCGTCTTGCGCGACGATTGCCAGCGTCGCGGCGAGATCGGCCTGCTTGAGCACGTGACCGACCGGCGGTGGCTCGCCGTCGAGCAGAAATATCGCTGCCGCTTCGGGATCGCGGCGCAGCACATCGGCGCGGTAACCGGCGAGCATGCGGTAGCGCTCGGTGACCACAAAGCCGTCGCGTGCCAGACGAATGGCCGGCGCCAGGTTCCGCGCCAGCGGCAGTCGGCCGTAGCGCGAGGCGAGGTACTCGAGTGCCGCGACCTCGCCCGGGATGCCGGCCGCGAGCGGGCCGTTGACGGCACGATCGCGATCGACCTCACCGGTCGCGTTCAGGTACATGTCGCGGTCGGCCTCGGCGGGGGCAGTCTCGCGGCCGTCGATCATCACGTCGCGACCGTCACTCGCACGGTGCAGCAGCCAGAAGCCCCCGCCACCGAGTCCCGAGCTGTAAGGTTCGACCACGGCCAGCGCCGCGGAAACCGCCACGGCTGCGTCGAACGCGTTGCCCCCGGCCGCGAGGATCTCGATACCCGCTTCGGTGGCGAGCGGGTGCGCACTGGCGAGGGCCGCCCGCGGTGGCGCATCGGCCGCCGCCGCGGGCAACACAACGACGAGGACCAGCGCGCACCAGTTGCGGTGCACTGCCCTCACCGCCAGCGTTCCCGCAGCGCGGCCAGCACGCGCTTGTCGACGAACGCGCTGACGTCACCGCCCAGCGCCGCAATTTCGCGCACCAGGCTGGAGGAGATGTAACTGTACTGCTCGGCCGGGGTCAGGAAGATCGTGTCCGCTTCCGGGATGAGCTTGCGGTTCATGCTCGCCATCTGGAATTCCATCTCGAAGTCCGATACCGCGCGCAGACCGCGCAGCAGCAGCGTGGCGCCCACCTGACGGGCGAAGTCGGCGAGCAAGCCCTCGAAGCGTTGCACCTCGACATTGCTGAACGGGCTCAGTACGTCGCGTGCGAGCGCGACGCGTTCGTCCGCGGAAAACGCCGTCGCTTTCGCGGTCGACGCGGCGACACCCACGATGACGCGATCGAAGATGAGCGCGGCGCGCGCGACGATGTCGGTGTGGCCGTTGGTCACCGGGTCGAAAGTACCCGGGTAGATGATGGTGCCCTTCATAAGGCTTCCTCAGAGGCTGAGATTCGTTCGTCGGTCATCGGGAGACTGTGCTCCTGCGCGTGTCCCTGGCCACGCCTTACCGCCGGGTCGGCTGCGAAGCGACGCACCAGGCGCGGCGACGGGATCACAGCCTCAAGGCTCCCTGCGCGACCCGGCGTCATCGCGATCCACGTGGTAGAGCGTCGCGTGCACCCGGCCCGCATCGAGCTCACGATGAACGCGCCAGTGTGGCGGGACCGTCTCCGCCGGCGCGCCGCGCGGCCGCTCCACGTACACTCGGGCAGGCACGGCGAGCCAGCCGCCGTCGAGCAGCCTGCAGCACTCGCTGCGCAGATCGCACTGGTACGGGGGATCGAGAAACACGATGTCGAACGGTCGTGGTCGGCCCGCGAGCCAGGCCCGCACGTCGGCGCGCATTATCGTAACACCGACCGCCTGCAGGCGGGCGCAGGCGGCCTCGATCGCGTCCGCGGCGCGCCGATCCGACTCCACGAAAACGACTTCGGCCGCGTCACGCGACGCGGCTTCCAGGCCGAGCGCCCCCGTGCCGGCACACAAATCCAGGCAGCGGGCGCCGGACAACACAGGCATGATCCAGTTGAACAGGGTCTCGCGTACCCGGTCCGGCGTGGGCCGCAGGCCCGCGCAATCGGGCACCGCAATACGCCGGCCGCGCCAGCGCCCGGCAATGATGCGCACCCTGCCGGGCAGCGCGGCGCGGGTTTTCAATTCCCACCCCCCACGATCACGGTGACGAAGCGATCAGGACGCACGCGGGCGCGAAAAGCAGCGTGGGCGCGAGCGGGCGTTACTTCGGCGATGCGGGCCGCGAAGGTGTCGAGATAATCGAGCGGCAGCTCGTAAAAGCCGATGAACGCGACGTATTGCAGCTTTTTCGCATTGTTGTCTATGCGCAGCGGAAAGCCGCCGATGATGTTCTGCTTCGAGCGCTCGACCTCCTGCGCCGTCGGCCCGTCGTCGATGAACGCCGCGATGGTCGCGCGCGCGGCGACCTGCGCGGCCTGCGCCTGATCGTTACGGGTCGCCAACGCCACCGAAAACGGTCCCGCGACGCGCAGCGGTTCGAAATAGCTGGAAACATCGTAACTCAGGCCGCGCTTTTCACGGATCTCGTCGAACAGACGGCTCACGAAACCGCCACCGCCAAGCACGTGATTGGCCACATAGAGCGCGAAGTAATCGGGATCGCCGACCCGCATCCCGACCTGGCCCAGGCCGATGTGCGTCTGGCTGGAAGGCAGCGCGTCGTGCACGACGTCAGGCTCGGCCGGCGCTGCCGGTTCGGCCGGCAAGGGCGGCGCGACCTCGCCTGCGGGCAGCAGCGCAAGCGCACGGGCCACGAGCCGCTCGGCGGCGGCGCGATCGACGTCGCCGACGATAGCGACGACGGCATTGCGAGCGACGTAGTAGCGGTCGTGAAAAGCGGACACCACACTGGCATCGAGCGCGGCGACGCTGGCCGCCGTGCCGAGCACCGGTGTGGCGTACGGGTGACCACGGTAGATCTCGGCATACAGCCGGTCGGTGAGCCGTGCGTCCAGTGCCTGCGCGCGTTCCTCGATGCGCACGCCCTGGCGGGCGCGTTCACGGGCGACCGCCGCCGGCGCCAGCGCCGGCCGGCCGAGCACTTCGGCGAGCAGCTCCACCGCCGGATCGAGCCGGCGCGGGTCGCTCAGACTACGCAGGTTCACCCACGCCATGTCGCGGTCGACGTCGGTCGAGATCTTCGCCCCCAGCACTGCCAGGCGATCGAACAGATCCTGGGCGCTGCGGGTGGTAGTGGCTTCCTCGAGCAGGTGGTTGGTGAGTCGGGCGAGCCCCGCATGCTCGCCGTCGCGTGCACTGCCGGCGTCGAAGACCACGCGAACGTCCACGATCGGCAGCTCGCGGGCCGGCACGAAGTACACCCGCGCGCCGGCGTCGGTGCGCCAGTGCTCGATTCGCGGTCCCGCATGCACCGGCGCGACGCCGGGGAGCAGGGTGAGGGCGAACAGGGCAAACGCGAGCCGCAGGCGCATCGTGGTTGGTGCTCAGTGCGCCGCGGCCGGCGGCTCTGGCTCCAGACGGGTGACGGTGCTCCCATCGGCGAGCAGGTACGCGCGCGCGACCGCCCGCACCTGTGCGGGCGTGACCCGACCGAGCGCGCCGTCATAGTCCTCCCGCAGGCGCCAGTCCAGACCCGCACTGACGATCAGACCGATTTCCATCGCCTGGTAGAACAGGGAGTCCTGGAGATACAGGCGATTGGTTACCAGACGCGTGCGTGCGCGCTCGAGCTCGGCGGCACTCACGTCTTGCGCGACGAAGCGGGTCAGGGCGTCCGCGAGCGCGGCTTCGGCGGCGTCGAGTGTCGTGCCGGCTGCGGGCGTAACCGTGAACGTGAACAGAGTCGGCAAGCGCGCGTACAGGTCGTACTCGCAATCGACGCTGGCGGCGATGGTGCGTTCGCGCACCAGCTCGCGGCGCAGCCGGGCTCCCGGATCGCCGCACAGGACGCCGGCCAGCAGCTCGAGGGCATATACATCGGCGATACTCGCCGGAGCGTCGCTGCGCACGGCCTGGGCGAGCGCCGGAACCTTGTAGTCGACGATGAGCAGCGGCAGGCGCGCCGGGATGCGCACGACAGCGCGCTTGGGTCCGAGCTGCGCCGGTTCGACGCGATCGGGCGGCGGTTCGACCGCGGCCCCGGAAAGGGTGCCGAACCAGCGCACGGCGAGTGCGTGGACGGCATCGGGCTCGACGTCCCCGGCGACGACGAGCACGGCGTTGGCGGGCTGGTACCAGCGCTCATACCAGCGGCGCAGATCGTCGACCGTAAGCGCGGCCAAATCGCTCATCCAGCCGATGATGGGCTGGCGGTAGGGGCTGACCTGGTAAGCGACCGTCCGGGCGATTTCCCAGGCGAGCGCCTGCGGATCGTCATCTGTGCGCAGACGTCGCTCTTCCATGACCACCTTGAGCTCCCTGGCGAATTCCACGGGTGGCAGCTGCAGGTTGCGCATACGGTCGGATTCGAGCTCGAAGGACAAAGCAAGCCGGGATCGCTCGAGTTGCTGGAAATAGGCGGTGTAATCGCTGCCGGTGAACGCGTTCTCGCGACCGCCGGCGGCGCTGATGACGCGCGAGAATTCTCCCGGCCCGTAGGCGGCGGTACCCTTGAACATCATGTGCTCGAGCACGTGCGAAATGCCGGTATACCCGGGCGGCTCGTAGCTCGAACCGACCCGGTACCAGACCTGGGAAACCACGACGGGAGCGCGATGGTCTTCGTGCACGACGAGTCGCAATCCGTTGTCCAGTCGAAATTCGCGGGTGGCGGCCGCGAGCGGTGCGCACAGCAGCGTCAGGACGATGAGCAGCAGGACCCGGCCACGGCAGCACCGGGCCGGGTTCGATTCCGGGTCCGGGTAACGCAGTGTTACGATACGGGGCATCCCACGGTTGCAGTGTTTCGCAATGTGGCCGGCTCTGACTGCCGCGAGATCCGAATTTTCCCGACTGTTACTGGCACGCATGCTCGAACGTCTGAAGCAGGGCATCAATCGCTCGCGGCGCGGCTTTGCGGAACGCATTCGCGGGCTGCTCGGTGGTGGATCGGCGGTCGACGCGGCGACGCTGGACTCGATCGAGGAGATCCTGTTGACCGCCGACGTGGGCGTCGAGGCGACCGACCGGATCATAACAGAGCTGAAACGGAACCGGGATGGAGGCGAACACGCGATGCGTGCGCTGCGAGACCACATGGTCGCCATCCTCGAGCCGGTGGCCCGGCCGCTCGAAATCGTGCGCCGGCACGATCGACCGTACGTAATCCTCATGGTGGGAGTGAACGGCGTCGGCAAGACCACGACCATCGCCAAGCTGGCGAAGCAGTTCAAGGAACACGGTCACCGGGTGCTGCTCGCCGCCGGTGACACCTTCCGCGCGGCGGCGGTCGAACAGCTGACGATCTGGGGCGAGCGCCACGGTGTGCCGGTCGTGAGCCAGAAGCACGGGGCGGATCCGGCCTCGGTATTGTTCGATGCCGTGACCGCAGCGCGCGCCCGGCGACTCGACGTGGTCATCGCCGACACGGCGGGGAGGTTGCACACGCAGTCCAACCTGATGGACGAGTTGCGCAAGGTGAAACGGGTTATCGCCAAGATCGATCCGGACGCGCCGGACGAGGTGCTGCTCGTGATCGACGCGACCACCGGCCAGAACGCGCTCGCGCAGACGCGCGAGTTCCACGAGGCCATCGGCGTCACCGGGATAGCGCTCACCAAGCTCGACGGCAGTGCCAAGGGCGGCATAGTGCTCGCGCTTGCCGAGCGCTTCGGGATTCCGATCCGTTACGTCGGCGTCGGCGAGGGCGCGAGCGACCTCATGCGCTTCGACGCGGCCGAGTATGTCGACGCGCTGCTTGCCACGGATCCGTGACGCCGGCGCTGGGATGATCCGGTTCAGCAAAGTCGCGAAGGTGTACCCTGGCCGGCGCGAGGCGCTGCGCGAGCTGGATCTGGAGATCGAAAGCGGGGAGATGGTGTTCGTGACCGGGCATTCCGGAGCCGGCAAGAGCACGCTGCTCAAGCTCGTCGCCCTGATCGAACGCCACGATCGCGGCCAGATCGTGGTCGACGGCCAGAACCTCGAACGACTGGCGCGGCGCGAGGTGCCGTTTTTCCGCCGGCGCATCGGTTTCATCTTCCAGGACCACCGCCTGCTCGCGGACCGGACGGTATTCGACAACGTCGCGCTGCCGCTGGTGGTTGCCGGACATCGACATCAGGAGATCGGCCGGCGCGTACGCGCTGCACTCGACAAGGTGGGGCTGCTGGCACGCGAACGCGCGCAGCCGCGTGCGCTCTCCAGTGGCGAGCAGCAGCGAGTGGGCATTGCCCGCGCCGTCGTCGCACGGCCGGTGCTGCTGCTCGCGGACGAGCCGACCGGTAACCTCGACCCCGAGCTGTCATTGGAGATCATGCGCCTGTTCGAGCAGTTTCGCGCCGTCGGCGTGACGGTCGTCATCGCGACGCACGCACTGCATCTGGTCGCGGCGATCGGACACCGATCCATACGGCTGCGCGATGGCAGGCGCGCGGACGACGGCGCAGCCGCGTTGACATGAGCTTGCGGCGCAAACGCAGCCGGATCCAGGGCGCGCCGGCGCGTTGGCGCGCCGACGCCTGGCTGACTGGTCACGCGCGTGCGTTTCTGTTCAGCCTCGGCCAGCTCGTGCGCGCGCCGGCGAATACGCTGATGACGGCGGCCGTCATCGGCATCGCGCTCGCGCTGCCGGCCGGATTGCTGGTGCTGCTGGAGGACCTGCGGGACCTCGGCCGGGGCCTCGACACGGAGGCGCAGGTGTCACTGTTCCTCCAGCCGACAGTGCCGGACGAGAGTGCCCGCAGGCTCGCGAGCGAGCTCGAGCGCCGGCGCGACGTGGCTCGGGTTGAAGTGATCGACCGGCTCGCGGCGCTGGCCGAATACAGCCGTGCCAGTGGATTCGGGGAAGCGGTCGCGCTGCTCGACGAAAACCCCTTACCCGCGGTGCTGGTCGTGCACCCGCGCGCCGACGCGTCGACGGCCGCCGCCGTGGAGGCGTTCGCGGCAGCGATGGAGCGCCGGCCGGAGGTTGCGGTGACGCAGGTGGATCGGGCCTGGCTGCAGCGCCTGCATGCGATGACGGCGCTGGCTCGCCAGGCGGTGCTGGTCCTGGCGGTGCTGCTCGGTGTCGCCGTACTGCTGGTGGTGGGAAACACGATCCGGCTCGGCATCGCAAATCGCCGCGCGGAAATCGACATTGCACAACTCGTAGGCGCTACCGACGCCTTCGTACGCCGGCCGTTTCTCTATCATGGTGCGCTGCTGGGCGTGTTCGGGGCGCTGATGGCCTGGGTCACCGTAGTCGCGAGCCTGCTCGCCCTGCAGGGCCCGGTCAGCCGGCTCGCGAGCCTCTACGGCAGCGGGTTCTCACTCGGCGGGCCCGGCCTGGCCGGTGCGCTGCTGCTGCTGCTCACGGGCGGCGGGCTCGGCCTGCTCGGCGCCTGGGTTGCGGTGGCGCACCAGCTCGCGTCGCTGCGCCGCCGTACCGGCAGCTGGTTCGTAGAGTAAGCGCTCACTGCGCAGTATCGAGCGTAGTGACAATGACCTTTGAAGCATGGCGATGGCGCACGGCGAGTGGCTGCGCGGTGGTCTCGGGGCCGACCGCGACGAGCCCCCGGCCCGAGCCGCCGGACGGAACCGGGGCGTGGCTTAGCACTCCAACCCACGGAGTGCTAAAATCACCGTCAAGGCCAACGAACGGAGGAAACTGAAGATGAGCTCGATCGCTGTACCCGTGACGCTGCCGGGAGGCTCGTTGGACAGCTATATCCAGCGCGTCATCAGCTTTCCGATGCTCAGCGCGACCGAGGAACGTGAACTGGCCGAGCGCTTCCGCCGCGACGAGGACCTGGACGCCGCCCGGCAGTTGGTACTGGCGCACCTGCGGTTCGTGGTGCGCGTGGCCGCCGGCTACGGCGGCTATGGTCTCGCGCAGAGCGACCTCATCCAGGAAGGCAACATCGGTCTGATGAAGGCGGTCAAGCGCTTTGATCCGGACATGGGCGTGCGGCTCGTGTCGTTCGCGGTGCACTGGATCCGTGCCGAGATCCACGAGTTCATCCTGCGCAACTGGCGTATCGTCAAGGTGGCCACGACCAAAGCGCAGCGCAAGCTGTTCTTCAACCTGCGCCGGGCGAAAAAACGGCTCGGCTGGATGAATTCCGGCGAGGTTCGGGCCGTGGCCCTGGATCTTGGTGTCAGCGTGCGTGACGTCGTCGAGATGGAGCAGCGGCTCAACGCCCATGACGCCACCTTCGACGGCGCCCCCGAGGACGACGAGGACTGTGTGTTCGCGCCGGCGAGCTATCTGGAGGACTATCGTTACGAGCCGCAGGCGCTGGTCGCCGAAGCCCAGGTGGAGGCCATGCAGCAGCAGCGTCTGCAGGCGGGTATCGCCACGCTGGACGAGCGCAGCCGCGACATCATCGAGGCCCGCTGGCTGACCGAGCCCAAAGCCACGTTGCAGGACCTGGCCGAACGCTACGGGGTGTCTGCCGAACGCATCCGCCAGATCGAGCAGGGTGCTTTCAAGCGCCTGCGCAATTCGCTCGCCGACGAACCGGCACTGCTGCCCGCGCCCGCCTGAGATCCCCGCGCAGCGCCGGCGACACCCGCCGGCACACGAACGACTCCGCGCGGGCCGCAGGCTCAGGCCCGGCCGCGGCCGCTCACTTCGGCTGCGGCTGCGCGAGGCGCTCCCGAAACCTGAGGCGCGCATGCACGGCGGCTAGGTACAAGGCCAGGAACACGCCGAAGTACAGCTCCTGCGGCTCGCTCCAGCGCAGCTCGAGGGGCAGCGGGCCGAGGTGCAGGAGATCCTTGAGGTGATCCGGCATCCGGATCAGGATCGCCAGCGCGGCCGCGGGAAAGCACAGTGGCGCGGGCCAGAACCAGGACCGCCAGTCGTCGTCGGGCCAGCGCGCGCGGCGGCGCAGCAGCGGCAGCAGGACGCCCCCCACCAGTACCCATAGCTCGAGCAGCAGACGTGGCTTCTGGTCCAGCCAGCTCGTCATGTTGTGCAGGTTGGTTTCGTTCTGGTCGTTCAGGGCCCGGACAGCCTCGGGTGTGGCCCAGCCGAACAACTGCTGCCCCCAGCTGAGCTCTTCACCCGCGAAGTAGACGCAGCCGAGCACGACGCACGCCATCCAGGCTGCGAGCCAGCGGGCCGGCAGCAGCCGCGCGCGGCGCAGCGTGTGGATACCGTGGATGATGCCGACGACGAGCACCGCCGGGGTCGCCAGCTCAATGATCCCGAGTTCGCCGTCGAACAGTTTTCGGTACAGCGGCGCGCTGGCGATTCGCACCCCGAGCAGCACGGCCATGAAACCGAGCGGCAGCCACAACCAGGCCCAGCGTGGCATCAGGCTCGGGACCGGTGGCGGGTGGGCAGACACGTACTCAGAGCTGCGCGAGCAGCGCGCGCACGGGCAGATAGTAGTGATCGAGGAACAGGGCGAGAAACACACCCATCAGGTAAACGATGGAGTAGGCGAAGGTGCGCAGTGCGAGGCGGTCGTCGGCATCGATCTGCATGCGCACGGCGTAGTACAGGAACACCATGTCGAGGGGCACGACGCAGGCCAGGTAGATGGGGCCGCTCATGTAGGTTGCATACGGGAGCAGCGTGCAGGCGATCAGCACCAGTGTATAGAGCAGGATCTGCAGGCGCGTGTAATCGACCCCGTGCGTCACCGGCAGCATCGGCACGTCGGCGCGCGCATACTCGTCGCGACGGTAGATCGCGAGCGACCAGAAGTGTGGCGGCGTCCAGGCGAAAATGATGAGGAAAAGCAGCAGGCTGTGCGGGTCGACACTGCCGGTGACGGCGGTCCAGCCCAGTACCGGTGGCGCGGCACCCGCGGCACCGCCAATGACGATGTTCTGCGGTGTCGCCCGCTTGAGGTACAGGGTGTAGATCACCGCATAGCCGATCAGTGACGCGAAAGTCAGCGCCGCCGTGAGCACGTTGACGAACACGACCAGGATGACCATGGCAAGGACGCCGATCGTGACGGCGAACAACAGCGCCTGCGCGCGGTTCAACTCGCCCTGGGGCAGCGGCCGATGGCGCGTGCGATCCATCAGCGCGTCGATACGGTGATCGGCCACGTGGTTGATGGCGGCGGCGGCGGCGGCCGCCAGCCCGATGCCGAGCGTCGCCGCGACCAGCACGGTCGGCGTCACGAGCCCGGGGGTGGCCATCAGCATACCCACGATCGCGGTAAAAACGATGAGCGCGACGACGCGCGGCTTGCACAATTCCAGGTAGTCGCGCCAGGAAGCGCTCGCTGCAGTCAGCGTCGTGGTGGGTAGACGGGTATTCATGCGGTATCCCGGGCCGGCGGGCGGCCCGCGCCGAATGCAGCCCAGCCACCGGGCGACAATGATAGCGGAGGGGTAGCGCCGGGCCTAGTGCGGCCGGAATTGAAACGCGTGCCCACCATCAGCCGCGACCTCCGCTCGCGACGCCGAGCAGGCGCTTGAGATCGTCGACGAATCCGGTAAAGGGAAACTCCGGCGGATAGCGGACGACGGCCCGGCCACCCGGATCGATCACCATGACCGTTGCAGCGGGCGCGCCGGCCGTGTCGGTGCGCAGCAGGGGCGCGATCGCCGACCAGGCGGCAGGTGGCAGACGGGTGGCCGCCGCGGGCGGCTGGGGCTCCAGCAGCGCGCGCGCAGCGGGTGGCGCATCCGGCGCCTGCAGCAGCACGCGCTGGAGACGCAGCGTATGTTTGCCGGTCGCGAGCTGCGCGCGGCGCAGCGCCTCCAGAGCGGCAACGCACGGCGCGGCGCACGCGCCGTTCACGACCAGTGCCAGCAACCACGGGTTGCCGTCACCCGGCACGCGCAGCTCCCGTCCCCCGGGCAGGTTGGCCGCAATCGCGGGCAACGGCCGGGGCGGTGTGTACAGCTCGCCGTGAACGACGAGCTGCGCGGGGCGCCACGCGGGTATCCCAACGACCAGCAGCCACGCGATCAGCGCCGGCAGCACGCAGATCACGACGATGGCAATCAGCGCCGGGCGCGCCGATGAATGCCGTAGCGGCGCGGACTCGCGGTCATTCACGATCGGTGCTGCCTGCGCTGCTGAAGCCGTAGAACCCGTAGATGAACACCAGCGCCAAGGCGAAACCGAACCATTGCACGGCGTAAGCGACGTGACGTTCGGGCTGCGGTGAAGGTGGCGGCGGCAACGGCGCGAGCGCGGCGGGGGATCCCGTATCGAGCGCGAGGACGAAGGGCGCGATTGCGTGCTCGAGCACCCGGGCAGCGGCGGCCGGATCGACGGCGAGCGCCCGCCAGGTACCGACGTCCAGGGCTTCCATGCGTTCGTCGCCGAGTACCACGCCCGGGCGATAGGGGACACGAACGACCCCGACCAGCCGCGCCGACGCCGGCGCGTCCGCAACCAGCGGAAGCCGATCCCGTGCGCCGCCCGCGGCGGACCAGCCGCGCTCCACGAGCAGCCAGGTCGCGGCGCCGGCGGGCGCGAACACGTCGAGGACTGCGTAACCCGGCACACCCGCACGCGCAATGTTGTCGACGAGAAAACGCGCCCGCGCAACGAAGTCGCCCCGGATCGCCAGGTGCTGGCCGGGGGCGAGCGGCGGCAGCGGGCCCGTGGGGACCTCGATTGCGGTCAGCTCGGTGCCGCGTGCTTCGGTGGCGGCAAACGCACGCTTGTCGTCCGCGCGATGCAGTTGCCACATCCCGAGGATTGAGAACAGCGGCACGAGCAGCAAAGTCAGCACGGTCGGCCAGCGCCCCGGCCGGAATCCGCGCACGGCACTCACGGCTGGCGGACAGGTGCAGCGCCGGCGGCGCAGCGGTTACACTGGCGAGGCAATCGGGCGGGGATCCGCATCATGTCGCTGTTCAAGATCGTCGTCATAGCGTTTCTCGTGGCCATCGCCGGCAGTCTCGGCACCGCGCTGTTCACGCTCGTGCGGGACAAGGGTCAGAGCAGACGGACCTTGAATTCGCTGACGCTGCGCGTGGTGTTATCCATCGGGCTGTTCGCGTTGCTGATGTTCGGCTTTCTCACCGGACTGATTCAACCGCACGGGGTCTACCCCCGATAAAACGAAAAAGGCGCTGCCCAGCGGCAACGCCTCTTTTCCGGTCGCGGGCGGACCGTCTACAACCAGTAGACGAACACGAACAGCCCGAGCCAGACCACGTCGACGAAGTGCCAGTACCACGCGACTCCTTCGAACGCGAAGTGGTGATCGGGCGTAAAGTGACCCTTGATGCAACGCATCAGGATCACGAACAGCATCGTGGCGCCGATGGTGACGTGCGCGCCGTGAAAACCGGTGAGCATGAAAAACGTCGCGCCGTAGATACCGGAGCTGAGCTTGAGGTTCAGCTCACTGTACGCATGGTGGTATTCGTGCGCCTGCAGGCCGATGAACAGCACGCCGAGAGCGACGGTCAGCGCCAGGAAGGCGATGAGCAGGCCGCGTTTGCCCGCCTTGAGCGCGTGGTGGGCGATGGTGACCGTGACGCCGCTCGACAGCAGGATCAGCGTGTTCACGGCGGGAATGCCCCAGGCGGGGATTACCTCGCGGGCCAGCGTGAAATTCGTGCCGTCCGGCAGCTTGAGCAGCGGCCACACGGCTTCGAAGTCCGGCCACAGCAGTTCCCCGGTCAGCAGCTTGGTGCCCTGACCGTCCAGCCACGGGACCGAATACTGGCGCGCGTAGAAAAGCGCGCCGAAAAAGGCGGCGAAGAACATCACCTCGGAAAAGATGAACCACGCCATGGCCCACCGGTAGCTGCGATCGACCTGGTTGTTGAACAGCCCGCGCTCGCTCTCGCCGATGACCTGGCCGAACCAGCCCACCATCATGAGCACCACGACGGCGAAGCCGAAGCCCATGACGAACGTGCCGATGCCGACGCCGTTGATCGTGAGCGCGAGTCCGCTCAGCGTCATGAACAAGCCCACCGTGCCCGTGAGCGGCCAGTGGCTCGGCTCCGGCAGGTAGTAACCCGTGTGTGTATCTGCCATGGTTTCCCCTTAGTCCTCGTGATTGCCGATCGTTGTTTTCATGCCAGGGCCCGCGAGCGGTGTGCCGGCGCTTTTACCCGGGCTTGGCCTTCCACCCCGCGTCGGCACCGAAAAAAGTGTATGAAAGCGTCAGTGTCCGGATGTGATCGGGCAGACGCGCGTCGATTACGAAACGCACCGGCATGGTCCGACCCTCGCCACCGGCGAGCGTTTGCGACGTGAAACAGAAGCACTCCGTCTTGAAGAAATATTTGGACGCTTCCGCGGGCGCCACGCTCGGTACGGCCTGCCCCAGGCGCTCGTGCGCGGACAGGTTCTCGGCGTAGAAATCCACCTCCGTGAGCTGGCCCGGATGCACGCGTATCCGTTTCACGACCGGTTCGAGCCGCCAGGGCAGACCGGAATTCACGCTGCCGGTGAATTCAACCGTGACCAGCCGGTGTTCGTCGACTTCACGGCTGAGCGCTTCGGCCGTCTCGAGCCTGCCCGTCTTGCCGTTCAATCCGGTGATGTCACAGAACACCCGGTAGATGGGCACCAGCGCGTAGCCGAAACCGAACATCGCGACGACGACCAGCGCCAGGCGGCCGATCAGACGCCGGTTCGCGGCCGGGGAGGGCTTCGACGTGTTCATGCCATCTTCAGGATGAACGCGACGTAGAGCAGGGCTGCGATGGCACCGAGCATGACAGCCAGGCGCACGTTGCGCGCCGAACGGCTGCGCACGAGCTCCTCATCGGGTGTCGGGGCCGGCGACGCGCCCATCGCGTGTGCCCTAGCTCACCACCGGCGGTGTCGTGAAACTGTGATAGGGCGCCGGCGTCGGCAGGGTCCATTCGAGTCCGTCGGCTCCCTCCCAGACGCGCGGATCGCTCGTTTTCGCCCCACTGCGTACCGTCGCGACGATAATGTAAAGGAGCAGGAGCTGTGAGGCCCCGAAAACCCACGCGCCTATCGAAGACAACGCATTGAAATCCGCGAATTGCAGTGAGTAGTCCGGGATGCGCCTCGGCATGCCGGCAAGTCCGAGGAAGAACTGCGGGAAAAAAACCACGTTGACCGAGACGAGCGAGAGCCAGAAATGGATCTGGGCCAGCTTCTCGTTGTACATCCTGCCGGTCAGCTTCGGCATCCAGAACAGTACGGCGCCGACGATGGTGAAGATGGCGGAGATGCCCATCGTGTAGTGGAAGTGCGATACCACGAAGTAGGTGTCGTGATACTGGAAGTCGGCCGGCGCCATGCCGAGCATCAGCCCGGTGAACCCGCCGATGCTGAAGATCATGATCGCGCCGATTCCCCACAGCATGGGCGCCTCGAAAGTCATCGAGCCGCGCCACATGGTTGCCACCCAGTTGAAGATCTTTACCGCCGTCGGCACCGCGATCAGGATGGTTGCGTACATGTAATACAGCTCGCCGGCGAGCGGCATGCCGACGGTGTACATGTGGTGCGCCCAGACGATGAACGACAGAAACCCGATGGCTGCCATCGCGTAGACCATCGAGGCATGGCCGAACAGCGGTTTGCGCGCAAAGGCCGGAATGAGGTGGGAGATGATGCCGAAGCCCGGCAGGATGATGATGTACACCTCGGGGTGACCGAAGAACCAGAAAACGTGCTGGAACAACACCGGGTCACCGCCACCGGCGGCATCGAAGAAACTGGTGCCGAAGTGGCGGTCGGTCAGCAGCATGGTCACGGCGCCACCGAGCACCGGTAGCGCGGCGATGAGCAGGAACGCGGTGATGAGCCACGCCCACACGAACAGCGGCATTTTCATCAGCGTCATGCCGGGTGCACGCATGTTCAGGATGGTCACGATGATGTTGATCGAACCGACGATCGAGGACAGGCCGAGCAGGTGCACGGAAAAGATCAGGAAATCGCCACCGAGCTGCGGCTTGCCCGAACTGCCGACGATCGACAGCGGCGGATAGAGCGTCCAGCCCGCTTCCGGCGTGCCCGGGACGAACATCGACAGCACCAGCAGCGTGGCTGCGAACGGCAGCACCCAGAAAGCCCAGTTGTTGACGCGGGGCAGCGCCATGTCGGGCGCCCCGATCATCATCGGAATGAGCCAGTTCGCGAGCCCGGCGAAGGCCGGCATCACCGCGCCGAAAACCATGATCAGCCCGTGCAGGGTGATGAGCTGGTTGAACGTCAGCGGGTCCAGGAACTGCAATCCGGGCTCGAACAGCTCGGCACGGAACGTCATCGCCATCGAGCCACCGATCAGAAACATCGTCGCGCTGAAAATCAGGTACATCGTGCCGATGTCTTTGTGGTTGGTGGAAAACAACCACCGTTTCAGGCCGGTCGGACGATGACCGTGGTGTTCTGCTGCGTGCGCCGCTGTGCTCATTCGTCTCGTCTCCTGAAAATTCTGCGCAAGTTATGCCACGCGCTCAGCGGGCAGCCTTGACGTCCGCCGGCTGGACCACGTCGCCGCTGTCGTTGCCGAAAGCGTTGCGTTCGTAGGTGATCACGGCGGCGATATCCAGATCGTTCAGCTGTGCTCCGAACGCCTGCATGGCCGTGCCGGCCTTGCCGTTGACGACGATATTCAAGTGCCCGGCCACGGGGCCCGTGGCGATCGCGCCGCCTGCCAGCGCCGGGAAGGCGCCCGGCACACCCTGACCGTTGGCCTGGTGACAGGCGACGCAGGTGGTCTGGTAGACTTTCTCGCCCGCGGCCATGAGCTCTTCCGTGCTGTAGGCCTTGTCACTCGCACTGGCCGCTTCAGCCATCGCCAGCTTCTGCCGTGCCACCCACTGCCGGTATTCATCTTCGGGAACGGCCTGAACGACGATGGGCATGAACCCGTGATTGCGCCCGCAAAGCTCCGCGCACTGGCCCCGGTACGTGCCGGGTTCTTCGATGTAAGCCCAGTTTTCGTTGATGAATCCGGGAATGGCGTCCTGCTTCCAGCCGAAGTCCGGCACCCACCACGCGTGCAGCACATCGTTGGCGGTGATGACAAAGCGTATTTTCGTCTTGATGGGCAGCACCACCGGGTTATCGACGTCACGCAGGTAGTTCTCGTCCTTGGCGGCGCTGCCGTCTATCTGTTCCGGCGGAGTCTTCAGGTTGCTGAAGAAGCTGATGCCCTCGTCGAGGTAATCGTAATGCCACTTCCACTGGTAGCCGGTGACCTTGACGGTCATGTCGGGATCGGAGGTGTCGTACAGCTTGATCATCGCCTGGGTGGCGGGAATGGCCATCAACACCAGGACGACGGCCGGGATGACGGTCCAGACCACCTCGAGGGTGGGGTGCTCGTGAAACTGCGCCGCGACTGCGCCCTTGGACTTGCGATGATTGAAAATCGAATAGAGCATGACCGCGTACACGGCCAGACCGATGGCCACGCAGATCCAAAGGATCAGCATGTGCAGGTCGTAGACCTCGTGCGCGACCGGCGTCACGCCGCGAGTCATGTTGAACCGGGGCTCGGCTGCCATCGCGGCCTGGCCGTAGCCCAGCAGTGCGACACCCCCCATGAGCGCGGGCAGGAAACGATTACGCATGGTCTTGGACACTCCTCGCGTGGCTCAGTATCTGTTTTATTCGGAACCCGCCCAAACCGCCGCTACGCCGCGGACGGCTCAACGTATCGCGGGGTGACGCAGCGCGCCAGCTCTCTCCCCAGGGCCTGACGCTCATCTTCGGTCAGAAACGATCCTATCTCGATTTCACGACCGTGAGATCGCAGTGTCAGCCGACTCGGGTGCCAGGTCCCGGCCGGTCGCTCGAGCACCACCTGGACCCAGGCGCGGCTGAGCTCGAACAGGGTCTCGGGGCGCCGGCACCCGAACTCGACGGTAATACGATGCGCACCGATCGACACGACTTCCTGCCGGCTGGCGTCGCGCATGCTCAGGTACAGGGCGATGCCCAGAACAAGCATCTCGATGCCGGAAAAAGGCAGGACGAGCGGCAGGCCGCGGACGAAAAACGCCATTCCGATACCGAACGACAGCAGCACACAGAGCCCGAAAAACACGCCGGCCTGCAGCCACGTCAGGGATCGGTTCGGACGAATGACGAATCGCTGTTCCACCGTCCCTGGCTGTTGTGCATCGGAGATTACCAACCGAACTCCCGCCGCCGTCGGTCGACGACCGCGCCGGCTCAAGCCCGACGCGGACATTTAGAACCGGTCCAGATGCTAGCCGATGGTGTTTGTGCATGCAACAAAACACGTCGGCCCGCCGTCGGCGTGCGCAGATGCTAGGCGATTGCGTCGGCGTGCATGCGTGCGGCGAGACCCGCCAGCGCGGCGTCCACCGGTTCGTGATCGGCGCGCGCGCAATGCGGCACGACGCCTAGACACGGCGCAACGATTCGGGCCTGGAGCGCGGCGACGGTTTCGTTCACACCCGGGTAGGCGGGATCCACGCATGAGCAGACGTAGCCGAGGAGCCGGGAGCCCGCGTTTTCGATCGCCCGGGCGGTGAGCAGCGCGTGGTTGATGCAGCCCAGCCGCAGGCCGACGACGAGCAGCACGGGCAGATCCAGGTGTCTGGCGAGATCAGCGACCGTGCCGGTCTCGTTCAGTGGTACCAGCCAGCCGCCGACGCCCTCGACCACGATGAATTCCGCGTGCCGGGACAGACGCCGCCAGGCGGCGTGGATGACCTCGAAATCGATCCGGATATCTGCCGCCGTCGCGGCCAGGTGGGGTGCGACAGGCGGCGCGAACACGTAGGGATTGACGTCGGCATACGGCGGCGCGCTGCCCGCGGCGGCCTGCAATGCGAGTGCATCGTCGTTGACCAGCGCGCCGGCCACGCGCATGGCGCCGGTCGCGACCGGCTTCATGCCGGCGGCAGCGATACCGCGGCGTACCAGCGCCCGGACGAGGGCGCTGGTGACGAAGGTCTTGCCGATGCCAGTGTCGGTGCCGGTGACGAACACGCCGCCGGCACGGCCCGTCGCGCTCACGTTTTTCGCCGCGGCAGGAAATGCACCGGTGCCGCGGACACGGTGCTGCCGTCCTGCGAGCGGGTACCGGGCAGCGGCGCCCACGCGTGGCCGTACACGATCTCGAAAGTCGCCGGGAGCCGGCCTGCGACGCGCTCGACTTCGTAGGCGTCGACGAAGCGCTGCCAGCGACGCGGACCCGTCAGGGTGCGCGGCCGGCCGGTGGTGGCGTTGTGCGCCCCGATCTTCTTCAGGTCGGTCACGAGCGCGCGCACGTCGGGGTAAGTCATGACGATGTGCTCGACGTCGAGCACCGGGCTGGAAAATCCGGCCCGGATGAGGGCATCACCGATGTCGTGCATGTCGATGAACGCGCTGACGTGCGAATAACGGTCGACGGCCCGCCACGCTCGGCGCAGCTCGCACAGCGTGTCCGGTCCCAGCGTGGAAAATAACAGCAGCCCGCCCGGCGAAAGCACGGAGCGACAGCAGTCGAGCACCGCGTCGAGCGCGTTGCACCACTGCAGCATGAGATTGCTGAATACGAGATCGATACTGCCTGGGGCGAGCGGAATGGCCTCTGCGTCCGCACACAGGTAACTGTGCCGACCACGCAGCCAGCGACGGCGCCGGCGTGCTTGACGCAACATGCCCAAGGCGATGTCGAGCGCGAACACTCGGGCACCGTGGTAGCGACGGCCGAGCGCCCGGGCGGTGACGCCGGTGCCGGCGCCGAGATCGAGGATGCGGCGGGGTTGCAGCCGAACGAGATCGAGACGTTCGAGCATGCGTGCGGCAACGGTGCTCTGCAACAGCGCGTGCGCGTCGTAGGAGCCCGCCGCGGCGGAAAAGCCTGCCGCGACGCGCGTCTTGTGCAACAGATACTCGGTTTCCACACTCACGGCGACGCGCCCTCACGACGCAGCAATTCGTCCAGCGTCTCCACGAGCGCGTCCACGTCGGTGGCGCAATGCCTGGCGGTGAGCGAGATGCGCAGGCGTGCGGTTCCCGCCGGCACGGTGGGCGGGCGGATCACCGGCACGTTGAACCCACGCTCGCACAACGCGTCACCGAGACGCAGTGCGCGTCGCGCGTCGCCGACGGGAACGGGCTGGATCGGTGTGCTCGAGGGCAGCACGCCGATGCCGGCCGCGGCGGCAGCGGCGCGAAAGTGATCGATCAGGCCGGCAAGGTGAGCGCGCCGCCAGGGCTCTTCGCGGATGATGGCGAGAGCGGCGCGCGCCGCGGCGGTCGCAGCCGGCGCCAGCGCCGTGGTGTACGCATAGGTGCGGCCGTGCTGAAGGACCGCCTCCATGAGATCGGCGGGCCCGGCGGCGAAAGCACCTGCGGCGCCGAACGCCTTGCCGAAAGTCCCGACGAGCAGCGGTACTTCGGCCTCGCCACAGGCGTGCAGGTCGACCGCGCCGCGGCCGCCCGGACCGATGACGCCCAGACCGTGCGCGTCGTCGATGAACAGCACGGCGTCGTGGCGGCGGGCGACGCGCGCGAGATCGCGTACGGGTGCGATGTCACCGTCCATGCTGAACACACCATCGCTGACCACGAATTTCAGCGCCGCGCGGGAAGCGCCGAGTTGGGCGGCGAGAGCCGCCGGATCCCGGTGTGCGTAGCGGCGCAGCCGCGCACGACTCAGCACGATCGCGTCGATCAGGGAAGCGTGCACGAGCCGATCGGCGAATACCGCGTCGCGGCGGCGGGCGAGAGCGCCAAGCACGGCGAGATTGGCGTGATAACCCGATGGAAACACCAGCGCGCGCGAACGGCCGGTGAAATCGGCGAGCTCCAGTTCGAGCGCGGCATGGAGATCGGTGTAGCCGCACACGAGGGCGGAGGCGCCGCTGCCCGCGCCGTAAGCGGCGGCGGCGCGCACGGTGGCGGCGCGCAGTCGCCGGTCGGTGCTCAGACCGAGGTAATCGTTGCTGGCAAAATTGCGCGCGGCGAGTGCGCGTTGCGCGGCGCCGCGCGGGCGCCGCACGCGCACCAGCGCCGCGGTGTTGCGCGCGCCTGCGAGCGCCTGCAGCCGGTTGGCGAGTGGGATCGGAAGCTTGACGGTGGCGTGGCCCGTACTCATCCGTTCGCGCGTTCGGCCGCGAGGCCGAGATCCGCGAACAGCGCCTGGTCCTCGTCGAGCGCCGGGTTCGCGGTCGTGAGCAGACGTTCGCCATAGAACAGGGAGTTCGCGCCGGCGAGAAAGCACAACGCCTGCTCGGCGCGAGACAGACGGCTGCGGCCCGCGGAAAGGCGAACGTAGGATTGCGGCATGAGCAGGCGCGCGACGGCGATGGTGCGCACCAGGTGCAGCGGTTCGAGCGGCGGAACCGACGCCAGGGGAGTGCCCGCCACCGGGACGAGCAGGTTGATCGGAACGCTTTCCGGGTGCACCGGAAAACCCGCGAGCTCGACCAGCAGTCCCAGGCGATCAGCCAGCGATTCACCCATGCCGATGATGCCGCCGCAGCACACCTTCAGACCCGCGTCACGGACGTTGCGCAGCGTCTGCAGGCGATCCTCGTAGCTGCGCGTGCTGATGATCGCGTCGTAATGCGCGGCCGAGGTGTCGAGATTGTGATTGTAATAGTCGAGTCCGGCCTGTTTCAGACTCGCCGCCTGCGAACCCGTGAGCATACCGAGAGTGACGCAGGTCTCCATGCCGAGCGCCGCGACGCCGGCGACGAGCTCGGCGACGCGTTCGACATCCCGGTCACGCGGTGCGCGCCAGGCGGCGCCCATGCAGAAGCGGGTCGCGCCGGCGTCGCGGGCACGGCTCGCGGCCTCGATGACCTGCGGCAGCGGCAGTAGCGACGTCGCGGTCACACCGGTGTCGTGGTGCGCGCTCTGCGGACAGTAGGCACAGTCCTCGGGGCAGCCGCCGGTCTTCACGTTCAGCAGCGTGCTAAGCTGCAATCGATTGGGATCGAAGTAGTGCCGGTGCAGTGCCTGCGCGGCGAAGACGAGGTCGGTGATCGGCGCCTCGTAGAGCGCGCGCGCTTCGGTCAGGGTCCAGTCGTGCTGGGCGCCGAGCTCACGCGCCGCATCCGCCTTGGCAAACGCGCGGGCGCCGGGGTGGTCGGTGGTCGAGTGCATGGCGGCAAGGCTCCACATTCGGCGAAATCAGCATTTCGTCAACCCGTAAGGAAGCGGGTTGGTTGACAGTATATAAGGAAGCGCGATGCTGCTGCGGGCCCGCTGCGCCCTGTGCGACGCGGCTATCGATTGGGATTGGGGTGCCCTGTGCGGCGCCTGCGTGCGGGATCTCCCGCGACCCGGCGAGCAATGCCGGCGCTGCGCCGAGCCACTGCCGGGAGGCGGATTGTGCGGCCGCTGTCAACGCGCGCCGCCACCGATCGACAGGACCGTCGTGGCCCTGGCCTACGGTTACCCCGTCGATCACCTCGTTCACCTGTTGAAATTCCGCCGCGGCCTGGAGTTAGGACGGCCGTTCGGGCGGCTGCTCGCCGGCGCCGTGCGGGACAGCGGCGGCGCGCCGCCGGATTGCCTGGTGCCGGTGCCGCTGCACTGGCGGCGCCAGGCCGCTCGCGGCTACAACCAGGCGCTGCTGATCGCAGCGCAGATCGGCGGGCAACTCGGCGTTCCGGTGCGCCCGTCACTGTGCAGGCGTATTCGGGAAACGCCGGCGCAGAGCGGCCAGGACCGCCGCGCACGGCTGGCAAACGTACGCGGATCGTTCGCAGTGAACGTCCCGGCGGGGGTGCGTTCAGTGGCCATCGTCGATGACGTGGTGACCACGGGGGCCACGGCCGGTGCGATGGCATCGGCGTTGCGTCGCGCCGGTGCGCAACACGTCGAGCTGTGGGCCTGCGCACGCGCGCAAGGCGCGCGCTGAACCATGCTCAGGTATCGAGGTTGGTCACGCTCAGCGCGTGACGTTCAATGAATTCACGCCGCGGTTCGACCTGGTCGCCCATCAGCGTGGCGAAGATCTCGTCCGCAGCCACGCCGTCCTCGATCCGTACCTTGAGCAGGTTGCGCGTCGCCGGGTTCACGGTCGTCTCCCAGAGCTGGTCTGGATTCATCTCCCCCAGGCCCTTGTACCGCTGGATCGTCAAACCGCGCCGCGCCGAGATCATGATGGCCTCGAAGGCCTGGCGCAGCATGGTCACTGGCTGGCGCGTATCGCCCTGCTCGAGGATGGCGCCGTCGCCCCAGGGGCGTTCGAGAACCGTACTGAGCTCGGTCATGCGACGGTATTCGCTCGAGCCGAAAAAATCACGGTCGAGTTCGGTCACCGTTTCCAGCCCGTGCTGGGTGACGATCACGCGGGCGCGAAAACCCTCAACGGCCGGATCGGGCACCACCAGGGTCGTGTACTGGAGGGTCGAATCACTCCGCGCGAGAAGGTGTTCCCGGAGCGTGTGAAGCCAGTCGCGAACTTTTTCCTGATCCAGCAGATCGTGAACGCTGAATCTTGGAAGTGATCGCACACTTTCAAGCAGTAGCCTGCTGTAGCGCTGTGCCATCCGTTCGACGATGGCGCCAAGGGCGAGAAAATCCCGGCCGAGGCTGGCGAGTTGATCGGCCGGGAGGGGCTCGCTGCCGGCCGCCGGATACAGGCGTGTGCCGTCGAGGCCCAGGGTCATCAGGTAGTCGTTCAGCGCATGCTCGTCCTTGACGTAACGCTCGCTCTTGCCACGCTTGACCTTGTACAGCGGCGGCTGGGCGATGTAGATGTAGCCGCGCTCGATCAGGGCCCACATCTGGCGGTAGAAGAAGGTCAGCAGCAGAGTGCGGATATGCGAACCGTCCACGTCCGCGTCGGTCATGATGATGATGCGGTGATAGCGCAGCTTGTCCGGATCGAACTCGTCCGGACCGATGCCGCAACCGAGGGCCGTGATCAGCGTGCCGATCTCCGCCGAGGAGAGCATTTTGTCGAAGCGGGCTTTTTCGACGTTGAGGATCTTGCCTTTCAGTGGCAGCACGGCCTGAAAACGCCGGTCCCGCCCCTGCTTCGCGGAGCCGCCGGCCGAATCGCCCTCGACGATGAACAGCTCCGACTTCGCGGGATCCTTCTCCTGGCAATCGGCGAGCTTGCCCGGCAGGCCGGCGACGTCGAGCGCGGTCTTGCGCCGGGTCAGATCGCGCGCCTTGCGTGCAGCCTCCCGCGCCCGGGCGGCCTCGATGACCTTTTCGACGATGCTGCGGGCCTCGGCCGGGTGCTCGAGCAGGAAGGTCTGCAACAGCTCCAGCACCACTGACTCGACCGCGCCTTTGACCTCGCTCGAAACCAGCTTGTCCTTGGTCTGGGAGGAGAACTTGGGGTCCTTGACCTTGACCGATAGGACCGCCGTCAGGCCTTCACGGACATCGTCGCCGCTGACCGCGACCTTGGCCCGGGCGGCATAGCCTTCGCGCTCCATGAACAGGTTGAGCCCGCGGGTCAGCGAGCTGCGGAATCCGGCCAGATGTGTGCCGCCGTCGCGCTGCGGGATATTGTTGGTAAAGCAGAACACGCTCTCCTGGTAGGAGTCGTTCCACTGCATGGCGAGCTCGACCTGGGCCTCGTCGCGGACGGAATCGATCGTCAACACGGTTTCGTGGATCGGGGTCTTCATGGAACTCAGGTGGCGCACGAACGCGGAGATGCCACCCTTGTATTCGAACACATCCTGTTTGCCGGTCCGCTCGTCGAACAGTTCGATGCGGATGCCGGAATTCAGAAAGGACAGCTCCCGCAAACGTCGGGCCAGAATGTCGTAATGGAATTCGATTTGATGAAAAACGTCCGGGCTCGGCACGAAATACACCTCGGTACCGGTGGCATCCGAGGGCGAGATCGCTTTCAGGGGGGCGACTGGATGGCCGTCGCGGTACTCCTGCTCGTGGCAGTAGCCATCGCGGCGTATGGTCAGGCGCAGATACTGGGACAGGGCGTTGACGACCGATACGCCGACGCCGTGCAGGCCCCCGGCCACCTTGTAGGCATTGTCGTCGAATTTGCCGCCGGCGTGCAGCGTAGTCATGATGACCTCGGCCGCCGCACGGTCGCCGTCTACGTGCCGGTCGACGGGAATGCCGCGGCCGTTGTCGGTCACGGTGACCGCTTCCTCCGGATGGATGCGCACCTTGATCTCGGTGCAATGACCGGCGAGCGCCTCGTCGACACAGTTGTCGACGACTTCGAACACCATGTGGTGCAGACCGCTGCCGTCTTCCGTGTCGCCGATGTACATCCCCGGGCGCTTGCGGACGGCGTCCAGACCCTTCAGGACGACGATATTCGCGGCATTGTAGGAGGGACGTTCCGACATACATGTGTCCTTGGAGCGGTATAAACGCGGAATTATACAGCCTTTCCGATCGCTCCCTGTTTCACGTGGAACAGGGCCGTCGCGCGTCCGGGCCAGGACGGCAGCTGCTCCGGCGACGTCGCTGTCACGAATACCTGCCCGCCGCGCGCAACCAGCACGCCGGCGAGCTGCGCGGCCCGGGCGGCATCGAGCTCCGCCGGGAAATCGTCCACCAGCAGCACCGGTCGTTCGCCCATCTCGGCCTCGATGAAGTCGGCATGCGCCAGCAGCAGCGCGGTGACCGTGAGCTTCGCCTGCCCGCGCGACAGGAAGCGATTGGCCGGCTTGCCTTCGCTCAGCAGCAGCACGTCCGCGCGGTGCGGACCGGAACGTGTGTAACCGAGGCGCAGATCGTCTTCGCGATCCCGCTCCAGCTGTTCCGCGAGGCCCCTGGTCTCGTCCCAGCCGCACGCATATCTCAGCGTGAGTGGCTGCGTGCCAAGGGCGCCCAGCTGCCTTCCCAACGCCGCTTCCAGCTGCGTGATCGCGCTTGCGCGTGCGCCATGCAGCGCTGCCCCGTGTAGGGCCAGTTCTCTTTCCCAAGTCGCCAGCAGGCGCGCCGCCGCCTGGCGGCGCAGGGAGACGTTTCTTTGCCGCAGTGCACGATGATAGGCGTGCCAGTGACCCAGGTAGGAGGGTTCCACGTGAAACAATGACCATTCCAGCAGGCGGCGGCGCTCATTCGGACCGCCTTCCAGCAGCAGATGGGCCTGCGGCGAAATCACCACGATCGGCACCCGCCGCACGATTTCCGATGCGCTCTGAACGGCCTTGCCACCCAGCGATATTCTGCCTGCCGACCGCCTGCGCTCGAAGTTGAGACGCAGGGACTCACCGGCACTCGACTGCAACTCGCCGGCAACCGTGAATCCCGACTCCCCGGTTCTGATCAGCTCACTCAGGCGATGCGTACGAAACGACCGCAGCGTCCCGAGCACCTGCAGACCCTCGAGTAAGGTGCTCTTGCCGCTCCCGTTCGGTCCGGTGATGAGGTTGGATTGCGGCGACGGCTCCACTCTGGCGTTTTCGAGGATGCGGAGCCGCCGGAACTCCGCCCACGCAAAACGCATCTGCTCAGAGCCGCATCGGCATGATGACGTATCTCGTCCGCTCGTCGCCCACCGGTGACAACAGGCAGCTGTTGTTGGCGTCCAGGAACACCATTTTCACCACGTCCGCCTTGACGGTGCCGAGCACATCGAGCAGGTAGGTCGCATTGAAACCCACCTCCAGCTCGCCGCCCTCATACTCGACCTCCATCTGCTCCTCGGCTTCCTCTTGCTCCGGATTGTGCGCCGATGCAGTCAGGGAGCCGGGTTTGATGCTCAACCGGATGCCGCGGAATTTCTCGTTCGACAGGATCGAAGTACGCGCCAGCATCTGCCGCAGCGCTTCCCGATCGGCCAGCACTTCCTTGTCGCCGCCGCGTGGCAATACCCGCTCATAATCCGGGTATTTCCCGTCGATCAGCTTGCTCGTCACGCATTGGCCACCGGACCGGATCCGCAGATGGTTATCACTCACCGCCAACTCGACCTCCGCACCCGGCTCCAGCACCCGCAACAACTCACTCACGCCTTTTCGTGGCACGATCAGCTGGCGCACAGCATCGATCTCCGTCGCCAGATCCACTTCCGACATCGCCAGACGGTGACCGTCGGTCGCGACGCTGCGCAGGCGCGCCGCACCGAACTCCAGCAGCAGGCCGTTGAGGTAATAACGCACGTCGTTGTGCGCCATGGCAAATTGCGTCTGCTCGATCAGCGCCCGCAGGCCCGCGCCATCCAGTCGCACCGTGAACGCCGCTTCGAAATCGCCGATGTTGGGGAACTCCGCGGCTGGCAAGGTGCTCAAGGCAAAACGGCTGCGTCCGGAACGGATCACCGCCTGTTTATCGCCCAGGTTCAGTTCCACCGGCGCGCCGGCCGGCAGGGCGCGCACGATGTCGAGCAGCTTGCGTGCGGGCAACGTGACCGTAGCGGCGGATTTGGCATCGCAGTTCAGCGTCGTCACGGTCTCGACTTCCATGTCGGTCCCCGTGAACGTAACCGAGCCTGGTTCCACCACGACGAGGACATTGGCCAGAATCGGCAGACTCTGGCGCCGTTCTACGACGTTGTGAACTGCGCTCAGCGGGGCGAGAAGCTCATCTCTATTAAGTAAGAGTTTCATTGCCTTTTGTTCTAATTAGGGTTTGGGATAACTCGGCCTTTTGGTCATTCAGAGCCATTAAATCAGAATCTTAACTCCCGAAGAAACTGTTCCTAAACTGCTTGCCGCAAGCCTGCCCACCTGTGGGAAACCTGTGCTTCGACGGCGGCTTTTTGCTCCATCCCAAGTTATTCACAGGTTGTCCCCATCAAGCGCTCAAGATTCTCCCAAGATTAGTGTAATCTTCGTTTATCTTCGCTTCACTGCGCCTAAGATCCGCTATCTTCCGGCAAGCGTGCAGTACTGTCGTGTGGTCACGCCCGCCAAATGCATCGCCGATCTCCGGCAGACTGTGGTTGGTGAGCTCTTTCGCCAGTGCCATCGCGATCTGCCGCGGTCTGGCCACCGACCGGCTGCGACGCTTGGAAAGCAGATCGGCGAACCGGATCTTGTAGTACTCGGCCACGGTCTTCTGGATGTTTTCGATGGTGATCAGCTTGTCCTGCAGGGCCAGCAGATCCTTGAGCGCTTCCTTGACGAAATCCAGCGTGATCGCCCGCCCGGTGAAATGCGCATTGGCGATGACCCGGTGCAAAGCCCCTTCCAGATCGCGAATGTTCGATCGAAAACGCTTGGCCACGAAGAACGCCACCTCGTCCGGCAGCGAGATGTGCACGAGTGCCGCTTTGCTCATCAGAATCGCGACCCGTGTCTCCAGCTCCGGCGGCTCGGTCGCGACCGTCAGCCCCCAGCCAAAGCGTGACTTCAACCGCTCCTCCACTCCCGAGACCTCACGCGGGTAGCGATCGCAGGTGAGCACGATCTGCTGCTGGCCCTCTAGCAAGGCGTTGAAGGTGTGAAAAAATTCTTCCTGCGAGCGTTCCTTGTTCGCGAAGACCTGGATGTCATCGATGAGCAAGGCGTCCACCGACCGGTAAAAGCGTTTGAAATCGTTGATGGCGTTGTGTTGCAGCGCCTTCACCATGTCGGCGACGAAGCGTTCCGAATGCAGGTATACCACCTTGGCACCGGGGCGCATCGCGAGGATCAGGTTGCCGAGCGCGTGCATCAGGTGTGTCTTGCCGAGGCCTACACCGCCACAGATGAACAACGGGTTATAAGCCTTGCCCGGATTGCCGGCGACCTGCATCGAGGCCGCGCGCGCCAGCTGATTCGATTTGCCCTCGACGAATGTGTCGAAGGTGAAGTCCGGTTTCAGCCCACTCGCGTGTCGCGGTGAGCGTCCTGCTCTGTCCGCCGCGCCGACCTGCGGCGCTGCCGCGACCGTGATGGCTTCCGGCGTGTCGCTGCCAATCGTGAGTTCGACACCGTAGGCGCCGTTGCCGGAAACCTCCCGCAGCAGATCGGTGATCCGTGTCAGGTATCGTTCCCGGATCCAGTCACGTACGAACCGGTTCGGCGCCAGCAGCTCCACTGCGGCACCATTCTCGCGGGCGTGCAGCGGGCGGATCCAGGTGTTGAACTGTTGCGGCGGCAGCTCGCTCTCGAGGCGCTCCAGACAGCGCCGCCACACCTGTACCCCCACGGTGACTCTTCCCCCTGCGACGATTGGTTTTCGACTGCACTGATGGGGCGACCATCGGTGACTGGAGACCGCCAGTCTATACCCGCACGCAGGCGTTATCCACAGCCTGTCTGCGCGCGCGCCGCCGCCAAAATTGACAGAAATTGCCCGCAGATCGTAGTATTCGCAGCCTTTTTTTGCTCCGCAGGCCTGAGGGGCCAGTCATGAAACGCACGTATCAACCCAGCAACACTAGGCGCAAGCGCACCCACGGCTTTCGTATTCGCATGCGCACGAAGAACGGCCGCAAGGTTCTCGCCGCGCGCCGAGCGAAGGGCCGCGTCCGCCTCGGCGTCTGATCGCCCGCGGATGCGCCGGCCACGCGTTCTCGCCCCGCTGCGCGGCGCTGAAACCTTCCGTCAGGTTCTGAGTCGGGGTGCGCGTGTGCGCACCGCCTGTTTCCGGGCTCGGGCGCAGGTCTGCGCCGCCTCGCTTCCTGTCAGGCTCGGATTCGCCATCGGTCGGCGCGCCGTCCCGCGCGCCGTCGATCGCAATCGACTCAAGCGTCTGGTCCGGGAGAGTGCCCGTCGATCTGCCGCGTCCCTGTGCGGCCTCGAGATCGTCGTCGGCGCCGAGCGCTGTGCGCTCGCGCTCAGCAATGCGCAAATCACGCTGC
This sequence comes from Gammaproteobacteria bacterium, assembly GCA_020850735.1. Lineage (GTDB taxonomy): Bacteria > Pseudomonadota > Gammaproteobacteria > JADZEE01 > JADZEE01 > JADZEE01. The sequence goes on from JADZEE010000106.1 coordinate 58,441, forward strand.
AGCTCGACCGCCTCTGGAGTCGCCTCAACCACGACCGCGCTCGACAAAGCGGCAGCACCTCGCCATGATGTCGGCCGCCCGGCTCCTCACCCCGCCGCATCGTTACCGTGGATAATCCCCGCCTGTTTCTGCTCGTCGCGTTCGCTTTCGTCAGCCTCATGCTGTGGCAGGCCTGGCAGCGTGATTATGGACCGCAGCGAGCGCCCCCCGCGGTCCAGGCACGGTCGCAGGGCGAGAGCACGGCCGACGTCGCCGTACCGATCCCGGACGTCGGCACGGCGCCGGCCGAGACACCGGCACCGCCCGGCATGGCCGCGGTGCGCGATGAGACGCCGGTGTCGGCACGGATCAGCGTACGCACCGACGTGCTCCACGTCGGCATCGACATGGCGGGCGGCACGATCGCCCATGTGTCCCTGCCCGCCTACCCGCTCACGCTGGACGAACCGGGCGAGGGGCTGGTCCTGCTCGACGACTCCGAGGAGCTGTACTTCGTGCTCCAGAGCGGTCTGCTCGGCAGCGAGGATGCGCCCGCGCACCGGGACACCTTCGAGGCCGACGCCGAGCGTTACGAACTCGCTCCGGGCAGCGAGCAGATCGAGGTCCGCTTGCACCGGCGCAGCGCCGGCCTCGACGTCACGAAGGTCTTTACGTTCAGGCGCGGCAGCTACCTGGTGGACATGCGCTACGAGGTACGTAACGACGGCAGCGCAGCCGTGCAGTTGCGTCGCTACGATCAGCTCCAGCGCGCCATGCCGCCGAACAAGCGCGGACTGGTGCGAACCTTCACCGGTGCCGCGCTGTCGCCACCGGACAGCCGTTACGAGAAGCTGAGCTTCGAAGACCTTGCCAAGGAACCGGTCGATTACAGCAAGGTCGATGGCTGGCTCGCTTTCATCCAGCACTACTTCGTCGCCGCGCTGGTGCCGCCTGCCGGACTCGAAGCCCACTATTACTCAAAGGCGCTACCCAATGATCGCTACCTGGTCGGCGTCTACGGACCCGCGCAGACCATCGCGCCGGGCGCCAGCGCGAGCTTCGCGGCCGCCGCCTATCTCGGGCCCAAGGACCAGGACACCCTGGAGACCATCGCCCCGGGCCTCGATCTGACGGTCGATTACGGTGTGCTCTGGTTCATCGCCAAGCCGCTGTTTCACACCCTGACGTTCATCCACCGCGTCACCGGCAACTGGGGCTGGTCGATCATTCTGCTCACGGTTCTCGTCAAGGCGCTGTTCTTCTACCCCTCCGCCATCGGCTACCGCTCGATGGCGAAAATGCGTCGTGTCACGCCGCGCCTGCAGGCCATCCGCGAGCGCTACGCCGACGACCGCGCGCGCCTGCAGCAGGCGATGATGGAGATCTACAAAGAAGAGAAGATCAATCCGCTCAGCGGCTGTCTGCCCATTCTCATCCAGGTGCCCGTGTTCATTTCCCTGTACTGGGTGCTGCTCGAGAGTGTGGAGCTGCGCCAGGCACCGTTCATCCTGTGGCTGCACGATCTGTCCACGCCCGATCCCTTCTTCGCGTTGCCGCTTTTCATGGGCGTCACGATGTGGGCGCAGCAAAAGCTCAATCCCGCACCGCTCGACCCCGTGCAGCAGCGGGTGATGCAGTTCCTGCCCGTGGTGTTCACGGTGATGTTCGCGTGGTTCCCTTCCGGTCTCGTCCTGTACTGGACGGTGAGCAATATTCTGTCCATCGCCCAGCAGTACGTGATCACCCGTCGCATCGAGCAGGGCATCGAGGCCTGAGAGGCTGTGAAACCATCACCGCGCCTGCTGCGACGGCTCCTGTACGCCCCTGGCGGCGTTGCGGGGACCCCCGAATTCGTTGCCGCAGGCCCGCTGTGCGCGCGATCTTGTGCACCCCCGCGCCTGGCCACAAACGCCCGGGAACCGTCTCGCTACGGCGGGCGAATGTTTCACAAGCTCTGAGTGGGGCAGTTTCGCGCTCGCCGCCGATGGCGTCGTCGTCCACCGATACCATCGCCGCCATCGCCACCGCGCACGGTTACGGCGGTATCGGCATCGTGCGCATCTCCGGACCGGCTGTGCCGGCCATCGCCGCCGCCGTTCTCGGCCGCGTGCCGCGCGCACGCCACGCCACGTTCAGCCCGTTTCTCGATGCTTCGGCTGCGCCCATCGACGCCGGCATCGCCCTGTACTACCCGGCGCCCCGCTCCTATACCGGCGAGGACGTGCTCGAGCTCCAGGGCCACGGCGGTCCGGTCGTCCTCGAGTTGCTGCTCGAACGCGTCGTTCAGGCAGGCGCGCGCCGGGCCCGTCCCGGCGAATTCTCCGAGCGCGCGTTCCTGAACGGGCGTATCGATCTCGCGCAGGCCGAAGCAGTCGCCGACCTCATCGCCAGCACCTCCGCCCGCGCGGCCCGCGCTGCCACCCGAACCCTGCAGGGCGCGTTCTCGCAGCGCGTGCACGCGCTCACCGAAGCGCTGATCGCCCTGCGTGTCGACGCCGAGGCGAGTATCGATTTCAGCGTCGATGACATCGAGCCCGGGAACGCCTTCACCGAGCGTCTCGAACGGCTCCTGAACGACGTCGCCGCGCTGCGCACGCAGGCCCGAGCGGGGACCGTCCTGCGCGATGGCGTCGATGTCGTCATTGCCGGCGCGCCGAACGCCGGCAAGTCTTCGCTGCTGAATCGCCTCGCGCGCAGCGAACGCGCGATCGTCACCCCCGTGCCGGGCACGACCCGCGATCTGGTGCGCGAGCAGATCGTGCTCAATGGTCTGCCGCTGCAGATCGTGGACCCGGCCGGGCTGCGCGAGGATGCCGACAGCGTCGAGGCGGAAGGGATCCGGCGCGCGCAGTCAGCCATCCGTACCGCCGACGAGGTGTTGCTCGTCAGTGTCGCCGGGCAGGAGGATGACGGCATGGAGGCGCGGGTGCGTGTGCTGCTCGCGCCCGGCGCCCGGCTCACGCGGGTCGTCAACAAGATCGATCTGGTCGGCTGGGAGGCGGCGGTGGTCGCCACGGGCGACGCTACCGAGATCCGCGTGTGCGCCGTGAGCGGCGCCGGCATCGATGCGCTCGAAGCCCACCTGTGCACGGCGCGAGCCGGGCGTGGTGCGCCGGGTGAAGGCGATTTCACCGCCCGTGCCCGCCACGTCGACGCTCTGACCCGTGTCCACGACACGCTCGCTTGCGCCCGCGACCTCGAAACCGAGGGCACCATCGATCTTTTCGCCGAACACCTGCGCTTGGCGCAGCTCACCCTCGCCGAGATCACCGGAGACTTCACGGCCGACGACCTGCTTGGCGCCATCTTTTCGAGTTTCTGCATCGGCAAGTGACCGTGTCGCCTTGCGATCACCGAGTCGCCGTCGCCGCGCCATCCGGTATCTGCTAACGTCCCGTCATGCGCTCGTGGAGAATTGCCCGTCATGACCCTCATGGTCCCGGTGTCCGTCGGTGAGCTGATCGACAAGATCACGATTCTCGAAATCAAGGCCGAGCGCATCGCCGATCCGGTCAAGCGCGGCAACGTCGAACGCGAGCTGGCCATGCTGCGCGAGGTCTGGCGCAAGTGCGAGCACGCCAGCGCTCCGATCGACGAAGAGTACGCCGCGCTCAAGCGAGTCAATTCCACACTGTGGGACATCGAGGACCGTATCCGCGACAAGGAACGCACCGCGCAGTTCGATGCCGGTTTCATCGAGCTCGCCCGTCAGGTCTACCTGAACAACGACGCGCGCGCGGCGCTCAAGCGCGAGCTGAATGTCAGGCTCGGTTCGACGCTGGTGGAGGAGAAGTCCTACAGCGTCTACCAGGACACGCCGGGCGACTAGCGGATGCCGAGCCTGCTCGTCTACGTCATCGGTGACCGCCTCGGTGACGGCATGCTCAAGCTGCCTCTCATCCGCGCGCTGCGCGGCGCGTTTCCCAATCACCGCATCGTCTGGATGGCCGGCTGGCGCAAGAGCGTGTTCAAGGGACCGCTCGCACCGCTCGTCACCGGTCTCATCGACGAAGTGCGCGAGGAGGCGGGACTGGGGGTGAGCCTGCGCGAGCTGTTGCGCCGGCCGCTCGCGGCAGAGCGCTTCGACATCGTCATCGACACGCAGCAGCGCCTGGTCACCACACTCGTCCTGCGGCGCATCCCGCACGATCTGTTCGTGTCGCCTGCGGCGCGCTTCCGGCTTTCGGACCGGCGCCCCGCAACCCCGCGCCCGCACTCGGTCACGGCCCGTCTGCTGCAACTGTTCGAACTCGCCGCCGGCCGTCCTCTGCAAGTCGACCCCGTCGTGCGCGTGGACGAAGCGTTCGAACGCGCGGCAGCCGCGCTGCTGCCGGCCGGTCCCCGGTACCTCGGTTTCGCGCCCGGGGCCGGCGGTGCCCGCAAGCGCTGGCCGCTCGAGCGATTCATCGATCTCGCCGCGCGCTTTGCCGCACGCGGCTGCGTACCGGTGTTCTTTCTCGGCCCGGACGAGGCCGCCTGGCGGGAGCGCATCGCCGCCGCCGTGCCTGCGGCACGCTTTCCGGAACACGAAGGCGGCCAGCGCGCCGGCCCGCTGCTCGCCGTGGCGCTCGGCGCCCGCCTCGCGGCGGCGGTCAGCAACGACGCCGGTCCCGGGCACCTGCTCGCCGCGAGCGGTATCCCCGTGCTCACCCTGTTCGGACGAACGGCCGCCGGGAAGTTCGCGGCCGCGCCCAATCGTCACGTGCTGCGCGCGGCCGATTTCGGCGGCGACGACGTGGCCTGCATACCGGTCGATGCGGTCGCCGGCCGGATCGAGCTGCTGCTGCGGCCGGCGCCGCCGGCATGAGCCCGCAGGCACTGCTCGTGGCGCTCAGCAACGTCGGTGATGCCGTGCTGACGACGCCCGTGCTGGAAGCGCTGCACGCATTCGATCCGCGACTGGTCATCGACATCGTCGCCGATCGTCGATCCGCGCAGCTGTTCGAGCACTGCCCCTACCGCGGTCGCATCGTGCTCAAGGACAAACGCGCGGGACTGGGCGGTGTGGTCGCGCTGGTTCGGGAGCTGCGCCGCGTGCGCTACCGTTACGTCGTCGATCTGCGCACCCACGTCCTCGGCTATCTCCTGCGCACCGACCGGGTACTCGCCAAGTGGCGATCGCCTCCGGCCGGTGTGCACGCCGTCGAGGAGCACTGCGCGGTTCTGCAGCCGCTGGTCGGCGATCGGGTGCCGCCGCCCGCGCGGATCTGGCTGACGGAAAGACTACGCGCGGATGCCCGCATTGCGGTCGGCGCCCGCGGCGAGGAGCGCGTGCTGGCCCTGGGGCCCGGCGCCAACTGGCCGGGCAAGATCTGGCCCGCCGCGCGTTACCGCGAGCTCGCGGCCCGCGTATGCGCGGACTTCGATCGTATCGTCATCCTCGGCAATTCGGCCGAGCGCGAGCTCGGCGAGCAAGTGCGGGCCGGCATCACGCTGCCCGCCGTCAACCTGGCCGGCGCGACCGATCTGCTCCAGGCGGCCGCCGTACTCGGCGGCTGCCGGGCGTTCGTCGGCAACGATTCGGGCCTCGGGCATCTGGCGGCGGCCATCGGTACACCGACGCTGGTCGTGTTCGGTCCGGGCAACCCGGTCCGCTACCGCCCGTGGGGTGCGCACGCCGACTGGCTGGGCAGTCCGGGGGCCGGTCTCGACGACCTCGCCGCGGCAACCGTGGCCGAAGGTCTGCGGGAGCTGCTGGCGCGGCTCGGCGCCTGAGCGCCATGCGCATCACCCAGGTCATGCTCGCGCGCGGCTTCGGCGGGGCCGAACGCTCCTTTGTCGATATCGTCGCCGCGCTCGTGCGGCGCGGCCACCAGGTCCAGGCGATCTGCCACCCGCGTTTTCGCGCCCGCGAAGCACTGCACGCGGCCGCGCAGATCGACTGTGTCACCACCCTCGGCGCCTGGGATCCCCTGGCGCGCCGCCGGCTGGCGCGGGCCATGGCTTCGTTTCGCCCGCAAGTCGTCCATACCCATCTGGCCCGTGCCGCCCATCTCGCCGGCTCCGCGGCGCGTTCACTGGGCCTGCCGACGCTGGCGAAGACGCACAACTACGTCGACCTGAGGTACTACCGCGCGATCGACCGTCTGGTCGCCACCACGGCCGACCAGGCGCGTTACCTGTGCGATGCCGGCACCGACGCCGCCCGCGTCACCGTCATCCCGAATTTTTCGCCGCTGGAAACCGCCCGCCCGCACCCGCCGGCGCCCGGGCAGCCCGTGCGCCTGCTCGCCTACGGGCGCATGGTGGCGAAAAAGGGTTTCGAGGTGCTGCTCGAGGCGCTGGCCACCCTCACACCCGCGCCGGCGTGGCGGCTGACGCTCGGTGGCGACGGTCCGGCGCGCGCGCGGATCGCGGCGCGGATCGCGCGCCTCGGGCTCCAGCCGCGGGTGCGATTGTGCGGTTGGATCCCCGACGTGCGCGCGGCGCTGCTCGAGCACGACGTGTTCGTGCTGCCGTCGATCGACGAGCCATTCGGCATCGCCGTGCTCGAGGCCATGGCCTGCGGCGTGCCGATTGTCACCACGTCGACCCGGGGGCCGGGCGAGATCCTGGACGCGCAGACGGCCCTGTTCGCCGTACCGGGCGAGACCGCGTCGCTGGCACGGGCCCTGCACACCGCGCTCGCTGAACCCGCCGCCGGCCAAACCCGCGCCGCGGCCGCGCTGGAGCGATTCACGCGCGAGTACTCTGAACAGGCGGTGCTGCCGCGCTACGAGGCGCTGTACCGCGCGCTGGCCGGCTAGGCCCGGATCCCGCCGATCGCTGTCAGCCGCCGAGCAGGCCGTCGCGTTCGAGACGCGCCAGCACCATCGCCACGGTGATGGCGGAAAGATCCGGGCTGGCGAATACGCGCTGACCCTGCCCGAGTGCGTGGTTGCGGCGCCAGTCGCTGGCGCCGAAAAAGGCGTAGACCGGAATGTCCGAGGCCGCGAGCACGTGCATGGGTCCGGAGTCGTTGGTGACCGCGAAGGCCGCGTGACGGCCGAGCTCGGCGAGCTCGAGGATCGAGAACGCATCGGTCGCGTCGATTCCCGCGGCGGCCGCGAGCTCGCGGTTGCCGGGCCCGTCCGCACCTGCGCCGATCCACACCGGCGTGACACCGGCGCCCGCGAACGCCGCACCGAGCGCGCGGTAGTGGGGCCAGCTCTTTTCCAGCAGCCGCCGCGCGCTGGCACCGGCATGCAGCACCGCGAAGCCCCGCGCCGCCAGAGCGTGCGCGGCCAGCCAATCGGCGACACGCGTGCGCTCCCCGGCGCTCGCCGGCAGCAGCGGCCGTGGCGCCGCCGCGGCGACGCCACCGGCAGCGAGCACGGCGTTCATGCGCGTGAAGACATGACACTGGCCGCGCCACGGCGTCGGCGGATGATGGGTGTAGGGAAAGCGGGCGTGATTGCCGACCCGAATGCCCGCGCCGGACAGGGCGCACCACAGGCCGGTGCGGTCATTGCTCTGCAGATCATAGATGCGCGCGAACCGGCATTGGCGCAACCAGGCGACGGTGCGCGCCGTCGCCCGCAGGCCCCGCCGGGGGCGGGTTTCGATCCGGAGCCGCTCCCAGCCGGCGAAGATGCCGGCGAACCGGTCCGTGGTCAGCAGCGTCAGCTCGGCGTCGCCGTGGTGCGCGCGGATGCGCGCGACCAGCGCGGTCGCCATGACCACGTCGCCGAGGGCTCCAAGCTTGATGACGAGTATGCGCTCGTGCATGGACGGTGACGCGGTGAGCGGCGAAAGCGGCTATATTAGCCCGCCGCGCCGCCCGTCCGGTGATGTCGTTCGAGGTTCCGTCCGTGTCTCCCGCCACTCAGCCCGGCAGTGCCGACAGCTCGACCGCGGCCCTGCTTGCGCGCTATCGCTGGCACGCACTGCGGCGCAGCCTGTCCAACTTCGCACTGCTGCGACATCGCCACTGTGCCGGCTTCCTGGCGAGCATGCACCAGTCCGGCACGCATTGGCTCAAGTTCATGCTCGCCAACGCGCTCGCGGCGCGTCACGGTCTGCCGCCGCCGCAATACAATCACGCCAACGACTTCATCGGCGGCCCGCGCGATCCGCACGTACATGCGCGGCTGCCGCACCTCGTCTCCAGCCATTCGATCCCGCACCCGCTGATGTGCGTAGCGCCGCTGCACCGGCGGTTGCGCCTGCCGCCGTACGTGATCCTGGTGCGTGACCTGCGCGCGTCGCTGGTGTCCAACTACGAAAAATGGCGCGATCGCTATGGCGTCACCTTTCCCGAGTACCTGCGCGGCGATCCGGGCGGGCGACGCTACAACAGCGATCTGTGGTGGTGCCTGCGTTTCCTCAACGGCTGGGGTGTGTTCGCGGCACGCACACCGGCGACCACGCTGGTGGTGCGCTACGAGGACATGCAGGCCGATCCGGGCGCGGTGCTGGCACGTGTGGGCGTCTTTCTCGCCCTGGATCTCGGCGCCGCCCACGTTGCCGCCGCCGTCGCCGCGTCGACCAAGGAGCGCATGCGCGCACGGCACGATCCCGGCCGGCCACAGGGCGAGATCCGTGCCGACCGGCGCGATCTCGCGCACTGGTTCGGGCCGGCCGAGGAACGATTCGTGCGCGACGTCTGTCAGCGGCTGCTGCGTTACCGCTACGGCTACGACTACGAGCGCTGATCGGCGCCGAGCTCGCCGTACAGCGCGAGCGTGCGTTCGAGCATCGTTGCGAGCGTGAACGCATGCTGCTGCGCAACGCGTTGCGGTTGGGCGTAGAGCGCCGCCAGGAGGTCGGTCACCGCGTCGAGGTCGCCCGGCGGGCACAGGCCGCCGGGATGGATCTCGCGCAGGATCTCCGCCGTGCCACCGTGCGCGAAACCGACCACGGGCGTCCCCAGCGACAGAGCTTCGAGCGTCGTGCGACCGAAGGCCTCGGGTTCGCTGGTCAGCGAGACGGCCGCGTCGCTCAATGCGAGGATCTCGCGCAGATCGGTGCGATCACCCAGGAACAGCACGTCCCCGCCCAGGCCGCGCGCGGCAACGTCGCTCTCGAGCTCGCGCAGGAAGCGCTCGCGACGTGGTTCGGCACCGCCGGCGAGCAGCCCCAGCACGGGGATCCCGCGCGCCTTCAGGCGCGCCACCACCTCGACGAACTCCGCCTGCCCTTTCCAGCGCGTGATCCGCGCCGGCAGGGTCACGACGAAGCGGCCGGCGAGCGGCACCGACCGGCCGAAGCCGGCGCGCCACTCGGCTGCGGGCTCGTAACCGTACGGAAACTCGGCGGGATCGATGCCGCGCGGGATGAGCACGACACGATCCGGTGGCAGGCGCGGGTAGTTGGTGAGAATGTAGTCGCGGATGAATGCGGAAATCGCGATGACCCTGTCCCCGCGCGCCATGATCGCGCTGTAGCGATTGACGCTGTAGGGCCCGTGCACGGTCGTGACGAACGCGGGTTTGCCACGCCCGGGCATGCCCCGCAGCGCGCGCCATCCCACCCAGGCCGGCAGGCGCGAGCGCGCGTGCACGATGTCCACTTTTTCGGAATCGATGAGCGCGCGCAGCCGGCGCGGGTACGCGAGCGTGCCCGGACGTTTGCGGCCGATCGGCCAGCTCACGTGTTCTGCGCCGCCGGCCTCGAGTGCGCTCACCAGCCGGCCGCCGGCGGACACGACGATGGCGCGATGGCCGGCGCGCACCAGCGCCAGGGCCACCTCGACCGTGCCGCGCTCGACGCCGCCGACCTCGAGCGCGGGTACGAGCTGCATCACCGTCAGGCGCATCGGCGTCGTCGTCAGCCGGCGCGGCGCACGTAGATCTTCAGCCCCGGCTTGAACGCCAGCCGCCGGCTGACGACGACGAGGCCGTGCCCGGCGAGCAGTCGCGCCAGCGTCCGGCGGTCGAAGTAATACAGATGCTCCGAGGGCTTGATCTCCGGCCAGCGCTCGAGCCGGCGCGGCACGCGCCAGTGGCCGACATCCGGGGTGCGGATCTCGATGACGCCCGCCGGCGCCAGCAGGCGTTCGACCTCGGCGAGGAACGGGTGCAGATCGGGGACGTGCTCGAGAACGTCGTACAGACTGATGACGTCGAAATATTGCGCCGGGTAAGCCTGCGCCTGCAGGGTGCCGCAGGCGACCTGCCGCAGACCGAGCACGCGCCGGGCGTGGTCGATGGCGGCCGCTTCGACATCGACGCCGAAGGCGTCGAAACCGGCCTGCGCCGCGGCCTCGACCACGAACCCGGCCGAGCAGCCGACATCCAGCCAGCGCCCGCTGGTGACGTAGTGCCGCTGGATCCGCCGCACCGCCCGGCGGCAGCGCGTGCGTTTCTTGGCGGCCTTGCGCAGGTAGTGGCCGGTGTAAGCGGCGTCGTAGGAATTGAGCACGTCGGTGGCAACCGGGCGCGGGTTGATCAGCACGAGCGCGCAATCCCGGCAGCGCACGAACGGTTCGCCGTGCTTCTCGAACAGGCGCGTGAAGTGCGAACCACCGCAAACCGGGCAGGCGATCGTCTCGCAGCGGACCATGGCGTCCGCGCTCATGCACCGGCAACCGGACGGCCGCAGTCGCGATCCGCGAACCAGCGTGCCAGCACCAGCCGCGCGCAGCGCTCGGCCTCGGCGAGCGGCGTCGCGGGCCCCGGCAGCATCCGTTCGGTCAGCCATCGCGAGTACAGCGTCACCGAGCGATCGGCGGCGAGGCCTGCCAACCCGCGGCTCACCCGGTTCGCGCGCCGCACGGGTACCTCGAGGATGCCCACGCGCGCGCCGCCCGTCAGCGCCTCGTACACCATCGAGACACTGTCAGCGCTCACCCAGGCTTCGGCGCAGCGGCCGAACTCGCTGGCGAGCCAGTCCGGTGTGGTATCCGCATGTGCGCGGTAGCGAACCCGTCCCTGCGCGTGGGCGCCGAGCAGGGCGCGGGTTCCGGCGGGCGTGCGCGGCGAGTCGGTGATGGTCCAGTGCAGACGCGGGCGGGCGGCGAGGATCGTGGCGATGGCCTCATCGAGGTCGCGCTCGTCCCAGCCGTAATGCGCCGAGGGTCCGCCGACGGCGATGAGACCCGTGTCCGCCTCGCGCCGTGCGGCCGGCGTGACGCGATTCAGCGCGCCGCGGGTCGCGATCACGTTGGCGCGGTCGGGCGGTTCGTCGTGCTCGGGTACGAGCGCGAGATCGAACAGCGGCAGCGTCAGCCCGGGTCGCATCAGGACGACGGCACGGGCGCCGGTACGCCGGCGCGCGGCCAGCATGGGCAGGTGGGTGCGCCGCCCGGCGCCGACGATGAGCTTGGGCGCAGCACCGGCACGGGGCGTGCCGGCCGCCATTCGCGCCAGCCGCTGCACGAGCGCCGCGCCGACCATGATCTCGACGCTGCGGATCGGCCTCAGCCGTCCGATCGCCTCGACCAGGCCGAGGGACTGGCTGTCGTGACCGCGACGGCCGTCGGCGAATCGCCACACGACCAGCGGCTCGTGCCCAGGGTCAATCGACGAGGGTGTACTCGGCGCCACAATACGGGCACTTGGCCGTGCCGGTGGCTTCGACGGGCAGAAACACCTGCGGGTGCGAGTTCCACAGGCTCATCGACGGCAGCGGACAGTGCAATGGCAGTTCGGCGCGGCGGATTTCGTAGCGGTTGCGATCGTTGGGTGTCGCATTGCGGCCGCTGGCGGCGCTTTCGCGGGTGCTCATCGGGACGCCTCCGGCTTACAGGATGGTCAGCCAGTCCGGATGCGCGTGCGCGCGCCCGTGTACGAGATCGAAGAACGCGCTCTGCAGGCTCTCGGTCACCGGGCCGCGCGTGCCGTTGCCTATCGGCCGATCGTCGAGCTCGCGGATCGGCGTGACCTCGGCGGCCGTGCCGGTGAAAAACGCCTCGTCGGCGATGTAGACCTCGTCGCGGGTAATGCGTTTCTCCTTCACGGTGTAACCGTGCTCGCCGGCGAGGGTGATGACGGCGTCACGGGTGATGCCTTCGAGCGCGGCCGTCAGCTCGGGTGTGTAGATCACGCCGTTGCGGACCATGAAGAAATTCTCCCCGCTGCCCTCGGCGACGAAGCCGTTGCCGTCGAGTATGAGCGCCTCGTCGTAACCGGCGCTCAGGGCTTCCTGCAGCGCGAGGATCGAGTTCATGTAATTGCCGTTCGCCTTCGCCTTGCACAGACTCGTGTTGGGATGATAGCGCGTGTAAGAGGAGGTCCTGACGCGGATCCCTTTCTCGATACCGTCGGCACCGAGGTACTTGCCCCACGACCAGGCCGCGACCATCACGTGCACGCGCAGATTGTCGGCCCGCAGGCCCATGCCCTCGGCGCCGTAGAAGCACATCGGGCGCACGTAAGCTTCCTCGAGGCCGTTCTCGCGGATCACCTCGCAGCACACCCGGCGGATTTCTTCGGGAGCGAACGGGATCTGCATCCGCACGATGCGCGCCGAGTCGTACAGCCGGCGCACGTGCTCGGCCAGCCGGAACACCGCGGTTCCGCCGGTCGCCTTGTAGGCACGGATGCCCTCGAAAACGCCGACTCCGTAGTGCAGCGTGTGGGTCAGAACGTGGACCTTCGCCTCCCGCCACGGCACCAGCGCACCGTCGAGCCAGATGACCCCGTCCCGATCAGCGTACGACATCGGCTACTCCCCTCCGTTCATTCATGGTTTCATCACCCGTTCCCACACCCGCCGGACTCCCTCCCGGTGTTCGCCGAAGCTCGCGTCCTCGACGAGGGCTTCGCGTCCCTGCAGGGACAGGCGGTGGACGACCGCACGGTAGGCAAAGTAGGCGTCGTGAAGGATCCGGCAATCCGCCGCGGGTAACAGGCGGGCGGCGGCGATCGTTTCCAGAAGTCGCAGATTATCCGTCCAGACCAGGAGCTCCGGGTGTGCAGAAGCCCACCGCAGGACGGCGTATTGCACCATAAATTCTATATCCGTGATACCACCTTCGCCCTGCTTGATGTCGAAGCAGCCGGGTTCACGCCGCGTGAGCTCGGCACGCATCCGCTCGCGCATCGCCACCACGTCGTCGCGCAACGCGTGCGGGTCGCGCGTTCGACCCAGCACCTCCCGGCGGATGCTGCCGAAGCCGCTGCACACGCTCGCAGCGCCGGCCACACAGCGTGCCCGCACCAGCGCCTGATGCTCCCAGGTCCAGGCGTCCTCGAGCTGGTAGCGGCGGTAGGCATCGAGGGTCGAGACGAGCAGACCGGAGGCACCGCTCGGGCGCAGCCGCGTGTCCACTTGGTAGGCGCGGCCCGCGGCGGTCGCGGTTTCGAGCAGGTGGATGACGCGCTGCGCGAGGCGGGTGAAGAACGTCGCGTTGTCGATCGGTCGTTCACCGTCGGTTTCCTGCCGGGCGCCGCGACCGTCGTACAGGAATACGAGGTCCAGATCCGAACCGTAACCGAGCTCCAGGCCACCGAGCTTGCCGTAGGCGATCACGGCGAAACCGGCGCGCCGGGCAACGCCGTCATCCCGGCACAGAGGCTGGCCGTGGCGGGCGACGAGGTAGCGCTCGCCGAGCGTGAGCGCACTTTCGATGACGACCTCGGCGATGTCGGACAGGTGGTTGCTGACTTGCGCAATCGGGAAATCGCCGCCGACGTCAGCCGCCGCCACCCGCAGAACCTGCACGTGGCGGAACTGCCGCAGCGTGTCCATGCCCTGCTCGAGATCCTCGCTGCCGTGGCGCGCCAGGGCCGCAGCCATCTGCGCCTGCAGCCGGCCGCACCCCGGCGGGTCGTACAGCACGCGCGGATCGAGAAGCTCGTCGAGCAGAATCGGCTGGCGCACGATCTGCGCGGCTATCCAGGGGCTCGCCGCGCACAGGCGCACGAGCTGGGCGAGCGCCGCCTCATGATCGGCGAGCAAGGCCAGATACACACTGCGCTGGGCGACGGCATCGACGAGTTCGAAAATGCGCCCGAGCGTCACCGCGGGTGCATCGGCCGCGCGCACGGCGGCGAGCAGGCGCGGCATCAACCGCGCCAGCCGTGCCCGCCCGTTGCGGCCGAGGCGGCGCACGTGTGGCTGCGCGCGCAGCCTGGTGATCTCCGCCGCGACGGCATCGGCATCGGCAAAGCCGCTACCGGCGAGGGCCGCGGCGATCTGCCCGGTGTCGAGATCCGCATCCCAGACGCTGGCGAAGTCCGCCAGCGTGGTGTCCGCCTGCGGCTCGACGCCGAGGAGCCGGTCGAAGTGCATGCTGACCGCATCGCGGCGCAAGTACAGCTCCGTCGCGAAAGCCTCCCAGTCGCCGTAGCCCATGCCCTGCGCGAGCCGCAGACGGCCGAGCTCGTCGGTCGGCAACTCGTGCGTTTGCCGGTCGTCGATTTCCTGCAGGCGATGCTCGGTGCGGCGCAGGAATTCGTACGCCTCGAGCAGGGTGGCGCAGGTCGCGGGGGGCAGGTGGCCGAGCGCGCCGAGCTGCGCCAGGATGAACTGGATCCGGCGGTCGCGCAGCGCCGGCTCGCGCCCGCCGCGGATGATCTGGAAGCTCTGACCGATGAACTCGATCTCGCGGATGCCACCCGCGCCGCGCTTGACGTCGTCCTCCAGACCCTGGCGCGCGACCTCTTCGGCGATGAGCCGCTTCATGTCCCGCAGCGCCTCGAGCGCGCTGAAGTCGAGATAGCGCCGGAACACGAACGGCTGCAAGCGGCGTAACAGCGTCTCACCCGCGTCCACATCGCCGGCGGCGGCGCGCGCCTTGATCATGGCGTAACGCTCCCAGTCACGGGCGTGGACCTCGAAATAAGCGAACATGGCGTCGAAACCCAGCGTCAATGCACCGGACTCGCCGAACGGCCGCAGCCGCATGTCGACCCGGAACACGAAACCATCGGGGGTCATCTGCGCGAGCGCCTTGATCAGACGTTGACCGAGCCGGTTGAAATACTCGTGGTTGCTCAGCGTACGCCGGCCCGCGCGCGTTTCCCCTTCTGCCGGGTAGGCGAATATGAGGTCTATGTCGGACGAGAAATTGAGCTCGCCGGCGCCGAGTTTGCCCATCGCGAGGATCACCAGACGCTGCGCCCGCCCCTGCGCGTCGCAGGGCACTCCGATGGCCGGCTCGAGCGCGCGCTCAAGCCACACGAGCGTGCCCTCGAGCGCGGCGTCGGCGAACGCGCTCAGCTCGGCCATGGTGGCTGCGAGATCGGCCCGTCCGGCGAGATCGCGCCACGCGATGCGCACCATCTCGCGCATGCGCAGGCGTCGCAGCGCCGCCAGGAAGGCACTCTCGTCGTCGATGTCCCGCAGCTCCGTCATGCGCCGGGCGTACTCCTGCGGCCCGTATGCGCGCTCGAGATCGCCGGAGTGGATGAGTTCCTGAAACGCCGCGGTGGCGGCGTAACGCGCGACGAAGGGGCTCAATGCCAGGATCCGCGCGGCCTCGCCACGCAGGCCGGCGGCCTCGGCCAGCGTCACGGGGAGCGCCGGCACGTTCGCGACCGCCGTCTCCCAGGCCGGTCGCAGCGCCGTGCACAGCGGTTCTGGCAGTGCTTGCGCACCGTCGGGTAGTTCGGGCTTCGACATCGTGCCAGCGCGTCCGGGGATCCGCGTCATTATACGGGCGCAAATAAAAAGCCCCGCACGGGGCGGGGCTTTCGGCGCTCTCGCGACGAGGCCGGCAGCTACATCATGCCGCCCATGCCGCCCATACCACCCATGCCGCCCATGCCGCCCATGTCGCCATGGGCGTGTTCCTGCTTCTGCGGCAGCTCCGCGACCATGGCTTCCGTGGTGACCATGAGGCCGGCGATGGACGCCGCGTGCTGCAGCGCCGTGCGCGTGACCTTGGTGGGATCGAGAATGCCCATCTCCACCAGGTCGCCGTATTCGCCCGTCTGGGCGTTGTAACCGAAGTTGCCCTTGCCCTCGGCAACCTTGTTCAGCACCACCGACGGTTCCTCACCGCAGTTCGCCACGATCTGACGCAGCGGTTCGCCGAGCGCACGGCGAATGATGTCGATGCCGACGTCCTGGTCGTGGTTGGCGCCCTTGAGGCTCTTGAGCGCGGATACCGCCCGTACCAGCGCGACGCCGCCGCCCGGCACGATGCCTTCCTCGACCGCGGCACGGGTCGCGTGCAACGCGTCTTCCACGCGCGCCTTCTTCTCCTTCATCTCCACCTCGGTCGCGGCGCCGACCTTCACCACCGCCACGCCGCCGGCCAGCTTCGCCACGCGCTCCTGCAGCTTCTCCTTGTCATAGTCCGAGGTCGATTCCTCGACCTGCTGCTTGATCTGCTTGATGCGCCCCTCGATCTCGGCTTGTTTGCCGGCACCATCGATGAGGGTCGTATTCTCCTTGGTAACCTGCACCTTCTTGGCCGAGCCCAGATCCTCCAGGCGCGCTTTTTCCAGCGACAGGCCGACCTCCTCGGCGATGACCCGACCGCCCGTGAGTATGGCGATGTCCTCGAGCATGGCCTTGCGCCGGTCACCGAAACCGGGGGCCTTCACCGCCGCGACCTTGACGATGCCGCGGATGTTGTTCACCACCAGCGTCGCCAGCGCCTC
>JADZEE010000107.1 GCA_020850735.1 Gammaproteobacteria bacterium
AGGTAGACGAGCAAGGCGTTGACGGCGTGAATCGCGAGATTGGTGATTTTGTAGGCCGTGGGTGAAAACCCGCTCGCGGCATGGTTGAGCGCGAACGACATCATGGCGATGGGCCGCCCCAGGGGTCCCGCCTCGGTCGACTGCGCGGCGAGGAGCAGGCGTTCGGGCACGCTCCCGCCCGCGGCGGCCAGATAGACGTTTTCGACGATATTGGCGTAGTCGTCGAATATGAAACCGCCGGTCAATCCGGGAGCGAACAGCAGATATACCGCCGCCGGCAACAGCAGGCCGGCCATCAGGGCCCAGAAAAAAGAGCGCCCCGCAAAGCGGGGCGCCAGACTGACTCGCACCGGGCTTGGGAAACCGGACTAGCGACAGCTCGACGGACGGTACTTGCCCTCCAGCGTACCGCCCGTGCAGCTCCAGGCGATGGCGCCACCGGAGGTGGTCGGCGTCATGACGATCGTCTTGTCGAGGATCGACGGCAGCGAGTAGTCGATGGTGATGGTGCCACTGCCGCCGATAGTCACCTTGTCGACCGCGTTGCCGCGGATACTCTCTTCGCCCGCGACGCCCGCGGAGGCATTCGAGGCCGGCAGCGTGCCGCGGCTGGCGTAGAACTCCGACACTGCCGTCTTGGCGGCCGCGGCGAGGTTCAGACCTTCCGTGACGTTGGAACGAATGGTGTAGTCCTGGTACGCGGGAATGGCGACCGCCGCCAGGATGCCGATGATGGCGACCACGATCATCAGCTCGATGAGCGTGAAGCCCTGTTGAACGTTCTTCATCTTCCGTATCTCCTCGTCTTGACTGTGGGACCTCGGGAGCGCCGTCCCGATGCATCTATAGCGCAGCTTCGGGCACATCCTTGAGTCTTTACGGTCGCCGCGCCGGACTGGAAAGCCGGCATCCGCGACCTCGTCGGAGGATGAGCACGTTCCATGCCAGCACCCGGAATCCGGTGCCGCGGCCCGGGTTACGGGACCTGGCGTGCCGTTGCGACTTCAACCGGGCCGTTCGCCACTGACACTAAACGTCACAAAGTGACGCTGCACGTCACTCTTCGCCGGGCCGATCGAGGCCGAGCTTCGCCAGCCGGTAACGCAGGGCGCGGAAACTGATGCCCAGCAGGCGCGCGGCCGCGGTGCGGTTCCAGCGCGTGCGCTCCAGCGCCGCCAGGATCCGCTGGCGCTCCAGCTCGTCGAGATAGGGCGCCAGCGGCACGTTCGCGGCCGGCGGGGCGCCGGCCGGCGTCCCGCCGGCGCCGGGCAGCTGCAGATCGGCGACCCGGATGACATCGCCCTCGCACAGGGTCATGGCGCGTTCGAGTATGTTCTCCAGCTCGCGGACGTTGCCGGGAAATGCGTAGTCCCGCAGGGCGCGCTCGGCCTCGGCTTGCAGACGCGGCCGCGCGGTGCCGCTCTCGGCGGCGAGACGGCCGAGAATGTGATCGGTGAGCGGCGCCAGATCCTCGCCGCGATCGCGCAGTGGCGGCACGCGCAGCTCGATGACGTTGATCCGGTAGAACAGATCCTGGCGGAACTCCCCGCGCTGCACCAGGGCGGCGAGATCCTTGTGGGTCGCGCTCAGGACGCGCACGTCGACCACCACCTCGGCCTGACTGCCGATCGGTCGCACGGACTTCTCCTGGATCGCGCGCAGCAATTTGACCTGCAGCTGCAGCGGCAATTCGGCCAACTCGTCGAGGAACAACGTGCCGCCGTGCGCCGCCTGGAACAGACCCGGCTTGTCGGCGACGGCGCCGGTGAAACTGCCCTTCTTGTGGCCGAACAGCTCGCTCTCGATGAGGTCGCCCGGAATGGCGCCGCAGTTGACCGGTACGAACGGCTGCGCCGCGCGCGGTCCCTGGGCGTGGATCATGCGGGCCACCAGCTCCTTGCCCACGCCCGACTCGCCGCTGATGTACACCGGCGCCTGGCTGCGCGCGAGCTTGGCGATGGTGGCCCGCGTCTGGCGCATCGCCGCCGACTCGCCGATGAGCCGCGGTCCGGTCTCGCCGGCGGGGTCACCCAGCTTGAGGGCGATCTCGACCAGCCGGCGCAGGCCCTGCAGGTCGACCGGCTTGGTGACGAAATCAAACGCCCCCGATTTCAGTGCCTGGATGGCGCTTTCCATGCTGCCGTGCGCGGTGATCACGGCGACCGGCGTATTGGCATGATTGCGCTGGATGTGGGCGACCAGGTCGAGCCCGTCGCCGTCGGGCAGGCGCATGTCGGTGAGGCAGATGTCAAAACGCGTGCGTTCGAGCGCGCGGCGCGCGGTGCCGAGATCGGCCGCCACCTGGCACTCGATGCCCATCCGCGCGAGCGTGATCTCGAGCAGCTCGCGAATATCGGGCTCGTCGTCCACGACCAGGGCCAGGGGAGAGCGGGTCACGCCGTCAGTTGCTGCTTGTCGGGATGGGCGAAATTGATTCTGAACACACACCCGGACGCCGAGTTCTCGTACAGGATAAGTGATGCCTGATTGGACTCGCAAAGCTCGGTCGCGACGTACAGACCGAGCCCGGTACCCTTGCTGTCGGTGGTGAAGAACGGTTCGAAGATGTGTTCGCGCAGCTCCGCCGCCACGCCCGGGCCGCTGTCCCGGACGTCGAGAAACGGGCGCTCGGTGGCAGCACTGACGCCGGCCCGAAAGGCCACGCGCGGCGCGGCGCGTCCGTAGCGTAAGGCGTTCTCGCACAGATTCCACAGCACCTGGCGCAGCTGGTTCGCGTCCATGCGTACCGGGAGCGCGCTCGCGCCGTTGTCGATCCGGATGTCGCCCGGGACCAGGCCGTGATATTCGGTGAGCTCGGCCATGAACGCCCGCAGCCACGGCAGCAGGTCGAACTGCTGCGGCACGGACGCTTCGCGACGGCCGAGTTGCAGGATCGTCTCGATGATCGCGTTCACGCGTTCGGACTGGTCACGAATGATGCGGGTCAGGCGCAAGTCCTCGCCACCCCGCTCGCCCGACTCGGACAGCAGCTGGCTGGCGTGGCTGATGGCGCCGAGCGGATTGCGGACCTCGTGGGCGATGCTCGCCGTGAGCCGTCCCAGGGAGGCGAGTTTGAGCTGCTGGGCGCGCTGGCGCACGACCGCGGCATCCTCCAGGAATACCAGCGTTCCCTGGCCGGAACCCTGGCCCAGACCGGTGAAGTAGGCATTCACCTCGGCACCGGTCGGTACCCGTCGGAAAGAGCGCGGCATGCCGTGCTCGCCGCGCAGCCAGGACTGCATCGGCGCCACCAGCTCGGGCGCCACGTCCGCGATTGCGCGCCCGGTAACATCGTCCTCGATCCCGAGCAGCCGTGCGGCCGAGGCGTTGAGCGTGCGCACCTGCCCGCTGCCATCGAGCGCGACGATGCCGGCCTGCATGCGCTGGATGATGTGCTCGTTGAGCTGGGCGAGATTGGCGAGGTCGATGGCGCGCTGGGACGCGAGCGCCTCGCTCTCGCGCACGCGCTGCCCGAGCACGTAGGCCACGAAGGCCGTACCGAAGAACGTGGCGCCCAGAAATCCCGCGTGGGTGTAGTTCGCCGCGGGAAAGTAGTAAAAAGCCCAGGAATACAATTCTTCGGCGAGCACCGCGAGCGAGGCGATGGCGGCGAACAGGATGGCCGTACGCCCACCCGTGAGCAGGCCGCCGCCGGCAATGGACACGATCAGGAGCATGCCGAACCCGCTCGTGATCCCGCCGCTCGCATACATCATCACGGTGATGGCGGCGATGTCGAGCAGCATCTGCCCGAACACCTGGGCGCCGCGTGGCAGCCAACGCTGCTCGACGAAAACCTGGGCGATGACGGCGAGCAGGAAATAGGTGATGCCGACCGCCGCGAACAGCGTCCGGTCGAAGCTCGCCAGCGGCGGGGGCAGGTTGCCGGTGAAGATGAGGACCAGGAACAGGCCCGTGAGGACCAGTCGATAGAGATTGAAATAGCGCAGCGCCGTCCAGGCGTTCTCGGAGGTGGTCCGCGCGGGTCGCGCCGCGACCATCACGCGTCCCGTTTGACGCGCGCGGCCTGCCGGTGTGCCTCGCTGCAGTAGACGTGGCCGTCCGCGCGCACGACGTCGGGGTCGGGCACGAACACACCGCAGTGCTCGCACGCGAGCACGCGCACCGGCGCGGCGGCGTCCGCCCGCCGGCGCGGGCGCAATACGGTGCGCAGCAGCGCGACCGCGGCGCCGACCAGGGCCAGCAGAACGAGCAATCTCAGCACGGCGGGACCATCCTCGCGTGGCGGCGTTACGACTTGTACCCGCGCCTATAGTAAGCTATCGGCCCGGTGGATCGAGGCCGGTCGGTCACTGTCTCCTGCCTCGCCAGCGAACGACGATCCCATTCAACCCCCAACGCGGTTACCGGACATGAACCTGCACGAGTATCAGGCGAAGCAACTGTTTTCCGAATTCGGGATCCCGGTACCACCGGGCATGCCCGCCCATTCCATCCAGGAGGCGCTCGCGAACGCGTCGGCGCTCGGCGGCAAGAGCTGGATCGTCAAGGCCCAGGTTCACGCAGGCGGTCGCGGCAAGGCGGGCGGGGTCAAGTTCGCCAAGAGCCGCGAGGACCTCGAAGCCGTCGTGCACAACATGCTCGGCTCGCGACTGGTGACCAAGCAGTCGGGACCGGCCGGGCAGCCCGTGAACTGCGTGCTCGTCGCGGCGCCGTGCGAAATTGCGCGCGAGCTGTACCTGGCGATGATCGTCGACCGTGCATCCAAACGCATCACGGTGATGGCATCCACCGAAGGTGGCATGGACATCGAGGAAGTCGCAGCCAGCCAGCCCGAGAAAATCGTCACGGTGTCGGTCGACCCCGTGCTCGGGCTGCTCGACTATCAGAGCCGCCAGATCGGTTTCGCGCTGGGCTTCGACGACTCCCAGCGCAAGCAGCTCGTGAAGATCCTGCGCGCCATGTACCGGCTGTTCCTGGACCGCGACATCAGTCTGATGGAAGTCAACCCCCTCGTCGTCACGCCCGACGGCGAGCTGATCGCGCTGGACGCCAAAATCAACGTCGACGACAACGCGCTGTTTCGCCAGAGCGCAGTCGAGAACATGCGTGACCCGAGCCAGGAGGACGACAAGGAACGGATCGCACGCAAATTCGACCTCAACTACGTGACCCTCGACGGTAACATTGCCTGCATGGTCAACGGTGCGGGCCTCGCGATGGCAACCATGGACATCATCAAGCTGTACGGGGGCGAACCGGCGAACTTCCTCGACGTCGGCGGCGGCACCACGGCCGAGAAAGTGGCCGAGGCCTTCAAGCTGATCGTTTCGGACGCCAACGTGAAGGCCATCCTGGTGAACATATTCGGCGGTATCGTCCGCTGTGATCTGATCGCCGACGGTATCATCCGCGCAGTCCAGGAGGTGGGCGTGAACGTACCGGTGGTGGTGCGCCTGGAAGGCACTAACGTCGCCGAGGGCAAGGCCCTGCTCGCCGGCAGCGGACTCGCGCTCATCACGGCGGACGATTTCGCCGACGCCGCTGAAAAGGTCGTCGCGGCCACCAGACAGGGGATCTGAGCAATGGGCATTCTCGTCGACAGCAATACGCGCGTGATCTGCCAGGGTTTCACCGGCAGCCAGGGCAGCTTTCACTCCCAGCAAGCCATCGACTACGGCACGCAGCTCGTCGGCGGCGTCACGCCGGGCCGCGGTGGCCAGACCCACCTCGGCCGGCCGGTGTTCGATACCGTCGCCGACGCCGTCCGTGCGACCGGCGCCGAGGCGAGCATGATCTTCGTGCCGCCGCCGTTCGCCGCCGAAGCCATCGCCGAGGCGGCCGAGGCCGGTATCCGCGTGATCGCCTGCATTACCGAGGGCATCCCGGTGCTCGACATGCTGAAGGTGAAGGCGAGCCTCGCCAGACGCCCCGGCACCTGGCTCATCGGTCCCAACTGTCCGGGGATCATCACCCCGGGAGCGTGCAAGATCGGCATCATGCCCGGCAAGATCCACCGGCCGGGCCGCATCGGCATCGTTTCGCGCTCGGGGACGCTCACCTACGAAGCCGTGCACCAGACGACCAATGCCGGCCTCGGTCAGAGCACCTGCGTGGGCATCGGCGGCGATCCGATCCACGGCATGAGCTTCGTCGACTGCCTGCGGCTGTTCGCGGAGGATCCGCAGACCGAGGGCATCATCATGGTCGGCGAGATCGGCGGCAGCGCCGAAGAGGAAGCCGCCGCCTTCATCGCCGACCACGTTGGCAAACCCGTGGTCGCCTACATCGCCGGCGTCACCGCGCCGCCCGGCAAGCGCATGGGCCATGCCGGGGCCATCATCGCCGGCGGCCGCGGGACCGCCGCGGACAAGTACGGTGCGCTCGAGGCGGCCGGAGTGAAAACCGTGCGCTCGCCAGCCGAAATGGGCGCTGCGATGGTCGCGGCGCTCGGCGGCTGATCGCCGCCGGCCGCCGCCGTGCGCGTGCCATGACGGCAGCGCCCGGATCCGGCGGGCGCGTTCGCTTCGCGCTCGCCCAGCTCGATTTTCCGGTCGGCGACATCGACGGCAACGCGGCGCGCGTCATCGCGACCGCAAACCGTGCGCGGACCGAGCTCGGGGCGGACGTGGTCGTGTTCCCGGAGCTCGCGCTGACCGGCTACCCGCCCGAGGATCTGCTCCTGCGGCCCGAGCTCTACCGCCGCGTCGAGGCCGCGCTCGCGCAGGTCGCGGCCGCGGTCCGCGGCATCGACGTGATCCTCGGCTATCCCGCCAGTGACGGCGGCCGCCGCTACAACAGCGCGGTGGTGCTGCGCGACGGCGTACGCCTCACGCAGTATCGCAAGCAGCATCTGCCCAATTACGGCGTGTTCGACGAGAAGCGCTATTTCTGCAGCGGCGAGAGCCCGGTGGCCACGTTCACGCACGGCCCGATCCGCATTGCCATCAGCATCTGCGAGGACATCTGGGAGCCCGGCACCGGCGCCCAGGCGCGTGCCGCCGGTGCCGGTGTGCTCGTCAACCTGAACGCCTCTCCCTACCACCTCGGCAAGTGCCGCGAACGGCAGGCCGTGCTCCGGCGCAACGTCGACGAGGGCGGCGTGCCGATCCTGTACCTGAACGTCGTCGGCGGCCAGGACGAACTCGTGTTCGACGGTGCCTCCATGGCAATGACCGGCGGCGGCGAAATCGTCTATCGCGGTCCGCATTTCGAGCCGCAGCTCGCGGCGATCGACGTCGGCCCGGATGGTGCTCTGAGCGTCCACGCCGGCGCTGTCGCCCCGATCCCCGGCGACGAGGAAAGCGTCTATGGCGCGCTCGTGCTGGGCGTGCGCGACTACGTGCGCAAGAACGGATTCAACGGCGCGGTGCTGGGCCTGTCCGGTGGCATAGACTCGGCGCTGACGCTCACCATCGCGGTCGATGCGCTCGGCGCGGATCAGGTCGAGGCGGTGCTGATGCCTTCGCGTTACACCGCCGCCATGAGCGTGGAGGATGCCCGCCTCGAGGCAACGGCGCTGGGCGTCGCCTGCCACGTCATCTCCATAGAAGGCACGGTCGCGGCGTTCAATGCCGCGCTCGCGCCCTTGTTCGCGGGCCTCGCGAACGACGTGACGGAGGAGAACATCCAGGCCCGCTGTCGTGGCGTGCTGCTCATGGCCATCTCCAACAAGAAGGGCCGAATCGTCCTCGCAACGGGCAACAAGAGCGAGATGTCGGTGGGCTATGCCACGCTCTACGGCGACATGGCCGGCGGCTTCGCGCCGCTGAAGGATGTGCCGAAGATGCTGGTTTACCGCCTGGCCGCCTGGCGCAATACCCGCGGCGCGGTCATCCCCCGGCGCGTCATCGATCGTGCCCCGAGCGCCGAGCTGCGCGCGGATCAGCGCGACGAGGACACTCTTCCGCCCTACCCGGTGCTCGACGCCATTCTCGAACGCTACATAGAGCACGACCAGACGCCGGCGCAGATCGTAGCCGCCGGATTCGCGCCCGATGTGGTCGCGCGCGTCGCGCGCATGGTCGACCGGGCCGAGTACAAGCGCCGTCAGGCGGCTCCGGGGGTGCGCGTCACGCGTCGTGCATTCGGGCGCGAGCGCCGCTTCCCGATCACTTCCGGGCACGACGAAACCCGCTGAAGCGCCGGCCGGCGCAGCACGCTCAGCGGACCCGGATATCCTTGAGACGCAGCAGGCCCGGGTGATTCGGGTAGTTCAGCTCGATCACGCGGATGGTATCGTCGGCGAGATCATCCATCTGCAGCACGCGATACGCCCGCGCCATGACCAGCAGCGCATCGGGCATCGACGGCGTCTGCTGGTAGTTCTCCACCACGTAACGGGCACGGTTGGCCGCGGCCACGTAGGCGCCGCGGCGAATGTAATACTGCGCCACGTTGACCTCGTGCTGGGCGAGTATGTTGCGCAGATAAACCATGCGCTGCTGGGCATCGTTCACGTAGCGGCTGTCCGGAAAGCGCTTGATGAGCTCGGAGAAATCGTCGAACGAACGCAGCGCGGCGCCGGGGTCACGCTGCGACGGGTCGGTCGGCAGGTAGCGCTGGGTCAGGCCCTTGCCCTGGTTGAAGTTCGACAGGCCCTTCAGAAAATACGCGTAATCCATGTTCGGATGAGTCGGGTAGAGCTTGATGAACCGCTCGCACGCAGCGATTGCCGAAGCCGGCTGCTCGGACTTGTAGTAGGAATAGGCCAGCTCGAGCTGGGCCTGCTGCGCGAAAGGGCCGAACGGAAAACGGGCCTGCAGCTTCTCGTAGTACTCGATCGCGCCATCGTAGTAGCCCGAGTCCATGCGGTCGCGGGCGGCCTTGTAGAGCTGCTCCGCCGTCATGGTCTTGGTCTCGTCGGGTTTGTCGGTGAAATAACCGCAGGAGGCCAGCAGGACACAGGCAATCAGGACGACGACGTGCTTCATGGGGACAGGGACCCGCAGATCGGACTACGTGAAAGTGCTGGTATTGTATGGATCCGGCGCGCGGCAATCCAATGCCCATACGCCCGACCACATGCATGATCAGAGCCACTTGCGCACGCTGACCATTCCCGCCGGGCTCGCCGGCCTGCGGCTCGACCAGGCGCTGGCCCGGCTGTTCCCCGATTATTCGCGCAGCCTGCTCAAGCAGTGGCTGCTGAGCGGCGGGATCCTGCTCGACGACGCGACGACGACGCCACGTTACAAGGTCCGCGGCGGGGAACGGGTGGAACTGCACGCGCAACCGCCCGAGTGCACCGACTGGCCCGCCCAGGAGCTGCCGCTGACCATCATCCACGAGGACGAGGACCTGATCGTGCTCGACAAGGCCGCCGGCGTGGTCGTGCACCCGGGGGCGGGGAATCCGCACGGCACGCTGCTGAACGCGCTGCTCGCCCACGATCCGGGGCTCGCGCGCGTACCGCGCGCCGGCATCGTGCATCGTCTGGACAAGGACACCTCGGGACTGATGGTCATCGCGCGCTCGCTGCGCGCACACACCCGCCTGGTCGCAGCCATCAAGGAGCACCGTGTCACGCGCCGCTATGTCGCCGTCGTCAGCGGCGTACTCGTCGCCGGCGGCAGCATCGACGCGCCGATCGGCCGGCATCGCCATGCGCGTACCCGCATGGCGGTCGTGTCCGGTGGGCGCCCGGCGCGTTCGCACTACCGCGTGCTCGAGCGCTATGCGGCTCACACCCTGGTCAGCGTCAGCCTGGAAACCGGTCGCACGCACCAGATCCGGGTCCACATGACGCACATCGGCCATGCGCTGGTGGGCGACCGCCTCTACGGCGGCCGGCCGCGCCTGCCGGCCGGCGCGGACACCGCACTGCGCGCCTGCCTGGCCGCTTTCCCGCGCCAGGCCCTGCACGCCACCGAGCTCGAATTCGTCCATCCCGCCGACCGCACGGAGCTGTGCTTCAGCGCAGCGCTGCCGGCTGATCTGCGCACGCTGATCGAGCACCTGCGCGGCGACGCGCGTCCGGCTGCCGGGAAAGATTCATGAACACGGCCGCAGCGGCGGCACCGGCGTGGGCGGGGCGCGGGCTGTACTTGTGCATATTCACCCTGTCCGGGGTTCTCCGGGCGCATCTACGAGTGCATCGGGTCGCACTACCTGAAGCTGCTGCTCGGCCACGCTGCCTGCGCCCATACCCTGGTGCTCGCCATCTTCATGGGCGGCATGGCCATCGGCGCATGGTTCGCGAGCCGGCGTACGCACGCCTGGTCCCGCCTGTTGCCGGCCGATGCCGTGGTCGAGGGCGTCATC
>JADZEE010000108.1 GCA_020850735.1 Gammaproteobacteria bacterium
CAGCCCCGGCCCGACGGCGCTGCGCTTCCGCGTCGACGCTGCCGCCACCGAAACCTGGGAGGACGCCTGGCAGGGGCACTGCGAGCACGCGCTCGGCCGGCTCGGCGACGTCATCGTACGGCGGCGCGACGGGATCCACGCCTACCAGCTCGCCGTGGTCGTCGATGACGCCGCCCAGGCCGTCACGCACGTCGTGCGCGGCGCCGACCTGCTCGAGAGCACGCCGTGGCAGCGCGCCATCCAGCGCGCCCTCGGCCTGCCACTGCTCGCCTATGCGCACCTGCCCGTGATCACCGAGCCGTCGGGCGCGAAGCTCGCGAAATCGCGCCGCTCGCTGCCGGTGGATGCCGGCGCCGCGGTGCTGTACGAGACGCTGCGACTGCTGCGGCAGGAACCTCTGCCGGAGCTGGCGAGGGCGAGCGTCGGCGAGCTGTGGCGCTGGGCGCGCGCGCACTGGCGCGGCGAGCGACTCCGCGGCATCGCCACGGTGCCCGCCGCGCCGGCTACTCAGAAGGGGTAGTGCCGCGGCGTCGTCTGCAAGCTGATCCAGCGCAGCTCGGTGAACGCCTCCACGCCCGCCTTGCCACCGAAGCGCCCGTAGCCCGAGGCCTTGGTGCCACCGAACGGCATCTGCGGCTCGTCGTGCACGGTCGGCGCGTTGATGTGGCAGATGCCGGAGTGGATGCGCCTGGCGACTCCGAGCGCGCGCGCCAGGTCGCGGCTGAAGACCGCCGCCGCCAGCCCGTACTCCGTGTCGTTGGCGAGCTGCACGGCCTCGTCGTCGGACTTCACGCGGGTGATCGAGACCTGCGGCCCGAAGGACTCCTCGCGGAACAGCTCCATCTGCGGCGTGACGTGATCGACGACGATGCCGGGCATGAGGGTTCCCCGGGCCTCACCGCCGCACAGCAGCTTGGCGCCGCTGGCCACGGCCGCGTCCACCAGGCGCCTGACGCGCTCGACGGTGGGCAGGCCGACGACCGAGCCCAGCACGAACTCGCCCTTGTCCGGATCGCCGACCGGCAGCGCCGCAACGCGCGCGGCGAGCCTGCGGGCGAACTCGTCGGCCACCTTCTCGTGCACGATCACGCGCTCGGTCGACATGCAGATCTGCCCCGAGTGCGCGAAGGCGCCGAACACGGTGGCATTCACCGCGGCGTCCACGTCCGCATCCTCGAGCACCACGAGCGGCGCCTTGCCACCGAGTTCGAGCAGGATGGGCTTGAGGTGCTGCGCCGCGGTCACGGCCAGGAGCCGGCCCACGCGCGTCGAGCCGGTGAAGTTGACGCGCCGCACGGCAGGATGCGCGATCATCGCCTCGGCGACCGCACCGGCGCCCCTGGCATCGTGGCAGATGTAGTTGACGACGCCCTCGCCCATGCCGGCCTCGATCAGCAGGGTCGCGATCAGGCGGTGCGTTGCCGGGCAGACCTCCGAACCCTTGAGGATGACCGTATTGCCACAGGCGAGTGGCATCGCCACCGCGCGCACGCCGAGGATCACGGGAGCGTTCCAGGGCGCGATACCGAGTACCACCCCGGCCGGCTGGCGCAGTGCCATCGCGAAATTCCCCGGCACGTCCGAGGGGATGACCTCGCCACCGATCTGCGTGGTCATCGCCGCCGCCTCACGCAGCATGCCCGCGGCCACGTGCACGTTGAATTGGCCCCAGCCACCGGTCGCGCCGGTCTCCGCCGTCACGACGCGCGCGAATTCAGCCGCCCTGGCCTCCACCAGGTCGGCGGCGCCGTTCAGGCGCGCACGCCGCTCGCTCGGGCCGAGCGCCGACCAGGCGGGCAGAGCCCTGGCCGCCGCTTCCGCCGCGGCGACGCCGTCGGTCGCGGTGGCCGCCGCCGCGCGCGTCACCACCTCGCCCGTGACGGGATTGGCGCGCGAGAACTGTGCCCCGCCCTGAGCGGGCACGTCCCGGCCGCCGACCGACAGTTGCACGTTGTTCACTGGCAAGACCCCCCGCAAATAACCGGGGAGTATACGACCCCCCGTGCCCGCCCCGAGGGCCAGGGGGCCTCAGGTCCGTGACGGAGAAATAACTTGGGTGCCGTGCGGAAGATGTACTAAGGTAGGCCGATTCCGAACCCGGGGGAATCATCGGGAGGCCGACCATGACCGAGCCGCGGATCATCAAGAAATACCCCAACCGGCGCCTGTATGACACGGTCCTCAGCCGCTACATCACCCTCGGCGACGTGCGCACGCTGGTACACCAGCACCTGCCGTTCCGCGTCGTCGAGCAGCGCACCGGCAGCGATCTGACGCGCAGCGTCATGCTGCAGGTGATCGCCGAGCAGGAACAGCATGGCGGCGCGATCCTGAGCGAGGATTTCCTCGCCCAGCTCATCCGCAGCTACGACGCCGGGTCGGCGGACCTGACATCCAGCTACCTCGAGCAGGCGCTGCGGCTGTACGTGGAGCAGCACAAGTCCACCGCGCAGTCGCTCGACGACACCGGCCGGCTGGCCGTGGGCAACCACGAACGCTGGCAGCAGGTGCAGGAACAGATCTATCGCACGCTGCAGACCGCGGCGGCGACTGTCGGCTGAACGGCCCGCCTCCCGGGCCGCTCAGGCCGCGTTGACGTCGCGCATCGACAGGCGGATGCGACCCTGGCGGTCGACCTCCAGTACCCTGACGCGGACCTGATCGCCTTCCTTGAGCTTGTCGCTGACGCGCTCCACCCGCTCGCTGGAGATCTGCGAGATGTGCACCAGGCCGTCGCGCCCGGGCAGGATCGTCACGAAGGCCCCGAAGTCCATGAGCTTCACGACCCGGCCCTCGTAGACGCGGCCGACCTCGACGTCCGCGGTGATCAGTTCGATGCGGCGCTGCGCCTCGCGGCCGGCCGTGCCGTTCACCGAGGCGATCTTCACCGTGCCGTCGTTCTCGATGTCGATCGTGGTGCCGGTTTCCTCCGTGATCTGGCGGATCACGGCACCGCCCTTGCCGATGACGTCGCGGATCTTCTCCGGGTCGATCTTCAGCGTGATGATCGACGGTGCCCACTCCGACATCTTGGGGCGCGGCTCGGCCAGCACCCGGTTCATCTCCCCGAGGATGTGCAGCCGCCCCTCACGCGCCTGCTCGAGCGCCACGCGCATGATCTCGGGTGTGACCCCTTCCACCTTGATGTCCATCTGCAGGGCGGTGACACCGTCCTTCGTGCCCGCCACCTTGAAATCCATGTCGCCGAGGTGATCCTCGTCGCCGAGGATGTCGGTCAGCACTGAGAAGCGCTGCCCCTCGAGCACCAGTCCCATCGCCACTCCCGCCACCGGTGCCCGCAGCGGCACGCCCGCATCCATCAGCGCGAGGCTGGTGCCGCACACGCTCGCCATCGAGCTCGAGCCGTTCGACTCGAGGATCTCGGAGACGACGCGGATCACGTAGGGGAAGCTCTGCATGTCCGGCATCATCGCGTTGACGCCGCGGCGCGCGAGGTTGCCGTGACCGATCTCACGGCGCTTCGGCGAGCCCATCATGCCCGTCTCGCCCACCGAGTACGGCGGGAAGTTGTAGTGCAGCATGAACGGCTCACGGCGCTCGCCCTCGAGCGCGTCGATGATCTGCGCATCGCGCGTCGTGCCCAGCGTCGTCGTGACCAGCGCCTGCGTCTCGCCGCGGGTGAACAGGGCCGAGCCGTGGGCACGCGGCAGCACGCCGACCTTGACGCTGATCGGACGCACGGTCCTCGTGTCGCGCCCGTCGATGCGCGGCTCACCGGCCAGGATCCGCTGGCGCACGATGCGGCTCTCGAGCCTGAACAGCTCGTCGTCGACCTGCTCCGCGCTCCACCGCGGCGCCTCGCCCCCGGTCAGTGCCGCCTTGACCTCGGTCTTGATCGCACCGATGCGCGCATAGCGCTGCTGCTTCTCGGTGATGCGGTAGGCCTCGGACAGCTGCGCCGCCGCCGCCGCCACAGCCGCGGTCAGCGCGGCGTCCGGTGCCGCTGGCTGCCAGTCCCAGCGCGGCTTGCCGGCCTCGGCGGCGAGCTCGCGGATCGCCTGGATCGCGACCTGCATCTGCGTGTGGCCGTAGACCACGGCGCCCAGCATCACGGATTCGGACAGCCCCGCGGCTTCCGATTCCACCATCAGCACGGCGTGTTCGGTGCCGGCGACCACCAGATCCAGCTCCGACTCGGCCTGATCGGCGCGCGTCGGGTTCAGCAGGTAGTCGCCGTTACGATAACCGACGCGCACGCCGGCGATCGGACCCTTGAACGGCACACCGGCGATGCACAGCGCGGCCGAGGCGCCCAGCATCGCCGGGATGTCCGCGTCGACGTCGGGATTCAGCGACACGACGGTCGCAACGACCTGCACTTCGTTGTAGAAACCGTCGGGAAACAGCGGACGGATCGGTCGGTCGATGAGCCGGGATACCAGGGTCTCCTTCTCGGACGGCCGCCCCTCGCGCCGGAAGAAGCCGCCGGGGATGTGGCCCGCGGCGTAGGTCTTCTCCTGGTAGTTCACCGTCAGCGGAAAGAAATCCCGGCCGGGCACTGCGGCAGTGCGTGCGCAGGCCGTCACCAGCACCATGGTCTCGCCCATCGTCACCAGCACCGCACCGTTCGCCTGCCGCGCCAGCTCACCGGTCTCGAGCGTCACCGGATGCGGTCCGTAACTGAAAGTCTTCTTGAAAGCGCTCACGCTTCTGTCCTTGGCCGTTGCCGTTCAGCGGCGGAGCCCGAGGCTCTCGACCAGTTGCTGGTACTTGGCGGGTTGGGTCGCCTTCAGGTAGTCCA
>JADZEE010000109.1 GCA_020850735.1 Gammaproteobacteria bacterium
GCCAGCTCGACCAGCAGAACAGAACGAAGGCCTGCGCCGTCTTCACCGCGCCCATCAGCCCCTGCGCCGTCTCGACCAGTTGCCCGCCGGGCAGCTTCGGCGCTGTCGCACCCGCGCCCGCGCCCGTCACCAGCGCGCCGGCCGCCACGGCACCGTCCCTGGCCATGCGCACCGCATCGCCGCCGACGCGCTGCGCCTCGGTCACGATGCGGCTGCCGAGCCCCGCCAGATCCTCGGCCGAGTGCTCCGGCTCCGGCCAGCGATAACCGAGCACCTGCGAGCGCGGGAAATGCGCCACCGTCACCGCGTCGGATTGATTGCCGCCCAGCACCGCGACATGCGTTTCCGTCCAGCCCGTCACGAAGCCCACGTGCCCCGCATGCGGCCCCGCGTCGTCGCGCGAGAGAACGACCATCGCGCCGACCCGCGGCTGCTCGACCGGCGTGCCGATCTTCAGATAGGCCCGGCCCATCAGCCGCTGCTCGAGCGGCGGCATCGGCAGACCAGCCCCGGCAAGACAGGCCCCGACAAAGGCGCCGCACCAGGCCGTCTCGTCGTTGGTCACGTCGCTGCGGCCCGAACGCTTGAACAGCGCCAGCACGGCCGGGCTGTGCTCCGGCCCCTTGATCTCGCAGACGCCCTGCTCGGCCCAGGCCAGCTCCATCCAGCGCATCGGAAGTCTCTTTCGTTGGTCCCCGCCGACACGCCTTCGGCGAGCCGGCCGGCGGGACGTGGGGCGGTGACGTCGGCTAAATGTGCCCCTTCACCGTCAGCCAGTTGAGGCAGGCATAGGCTGCATCTCCCATTTGATTATAGCCGGCGGTGTTGGGATGTACGGAGTTTGTCAGGCGCCTCACTTGATCTGTCACGGTCGCATTGGCATTGCCCGTGGCGGATGGAAATCCAAACACTGGATCGACGGTGACATGCCATGGCAGCAAGAAGACTTTCGACGCCTCCAGCCCGGACAGGCTGTCCTTGATGCGATACGCTGCCAATTTTATGTTTCTGTTGTAACGAGCGTATTGAATGCCGTTCTGGTAATTTGCGCCAAATGCGTCCTGCGATGCCGCAGGAGCGATGGGCAGCGCAACAATCACCGCGATGCCGGCACTCACCTCATGGATCGCTCCGACATTTGCATCAGCAGTGAGGCCGATGATGCGCCGCAACTGGTCCAGGACCGTGTCCATCCGCGAATTGACGCCTGCGTCGGACCCATGTCCCGCAACGTCGTTGATCCCCAGATGGATCAGCACGGCATCCGGCGCGGCCTGCGACGAGGCTGCCAGGTATTCCGCAAAGTGGAATTTTCCACCACTTCCGTAGAAAGGGTTTGGAAGCGAATTGTATGTCGCTTGTTGGAAATACGCATCCATCGTCCAGCCGCCGCGGCCCTCGTGTTTGTTGGCACCCGTGCCCAGCGTTCCCATCAAAACGGGCTGCACCGCGCTGCCATTGAGGGCCGCGACATCGAGCATGCGTTGCGTATAGGTTCCTGCAGCCGTCGTGCTATCGCCGATGCAGAGCAAGCGTTTTGCGGCTCCCGCCGCCGCTGTCGCGCTGGCGACATCTATCGTGCACGACCCGGAGCCGAGAGTGGCGAGATGATCGGCGTCCTGCACCAGTATCGACCACGCGACGTTGTCCGCCGTCGCGACGGGCGTGTGCGTCCACCTCTCGGTCTGCTGCTGCCCGAGCGCGCAGGTGACATCGTAGTGACGGCGGGTCAGACCGGAGTGCGTGTCCGCGAGATAGATATTCATTTCCCGCCCGACGATCCCGAACGCGCGCGGGGTTAGGTTCGGGCTCGTCGGAGACGGGGACGTTAGAGGCGCCTGAATTGCGTCGATACCGAGCGCCGCTTTGAACGCGCCGCGCGGCTTGGCGGAGAGCGCCTGCGTCGGGCTCGCGAGCGACAGCAATGAGATCGCCAGCGTCTTATTGCCCGTGTAGGTCGTGAACGCAGCGACGCGCGGGTCTGACGTGTTCAGAACGTAATAGCTGCGGCCGGGGCGTGTGATGCCGGTCAGCCCGGATCCGGTCACGTCATTGCACACGCCCACCGCGCCATCCGCCTTGCGCACGTAATAGACCACCATGAACTCAGCCGAGAGCATTGCCTCGGTCACGGTCAGGAGAGCCCCGGTGATCGGATGGCGCAGCGGGATGATCACATCCTGCGCCAGCGTGACATCCGGGTCGATGTAGACGCTACCGACAGCAACGACAGTCGAGTTGGCACCCTCCGGCGCGGTCGCGTGCGTGCGCACGACGACATGCACCGATTGCCACTGAGGTGCTGACGGCCCTCGGCCAACGACCGGCAGCCTCACGGCATTGAATGAGATCGAGCCCGGCGTCGTGTAGACATCGCCCCACCCGCCGAAGTCGCTGTTGCGCGCGATGTTTGATCCGACCACGACCGTCGTGACGGCGCTCGCTGCGCCGCCGATTTCGCTGGCGAGGCTGACCGCTTCCAGGACGCCGGGGTAGAAATCGCCCAACGCGATCCGTGTCGTGGTGGCAATGGAGCCGGCGCGCGCCGGCGGGCGCACACCCGGCGCCGTATTGAGATTGCACCAGTGGGCGAGGACATAGAAGTCCCCGGCGACCGCCCCGTCGTTGAAATAGAGACACACACCCGTCGCCCCGGCAGGCACGGCCGTCAGTGCCACCGTGACCAGATCCTCGCCGCCGGTGGCGGTTATCGTCTGCGTCCCGAATTGATCGCCGACCCATATTGTCGGTCTGCTCAGGAAATATCTCGCGCCGAACGAGATGTTTGTCCCCGCCGCGGCCTTGACGATGACGGCCAGGGAAATACTGTCGCCCGTCGACACCTCATGAGGATCCCATCGCGTATTGAACCCGATACTGGTTGCGCTCGATGCCTGCGATAGCCATGCGCCGCGGCCCATCGTGTGAGCGTAATCCGGCACCCAGACGCGATTGTTGTAAGTCGGCTCGTGGATCCGCATGCCATGATCGAGAGCCGCGCTATCCCCGCCCGTCAGCGTCCAATAGGGGTCTGGGAACAAATTGCGCGCGGTGGTCAGCACCGGGTCTGACAACCGCTTGATGAGCTGGGCAGAGCCCGCGTTGTTGCGGTAGACGAGCGCCGTCTCGCCGCTGACCATGGACGGAACGGAGAAATATTGCCCGTTGCTCGAGCCCGCAATGCCCGCAGCCGTGTCCGCGAACATGCGGTCGACGCCAGCCTCTGCTGCCGCCGCGCTGGCTGCCGCCGACGCCTTGTCTGCCGCCACCGCGATGCGATCCGCGCCAGTCGCCAGTGCGTCCGCCGCCGTGGCGGCCACCGCCGCATCGAGAGCGCCGAGATCGACGCGATCCGCGCTGGCTTCGGCGGCGGCGGCGTAGCCGGCCGCGGCGGCGACGCTGGCGCCGATGTCGCCTTCGCCAATGAGGCGGCGGTAGGCACCGGCGCGGAGGTAGAGGATGGAGGCGAGGCCGGCTTGCAGGGCGCCGGCCTCGAGTTCGCTGTCGTCGGCGTTGAGGACGGAGACCGGGTCGGCGCCGTTCAGTGCCAGAGTCACGTCGCCCGTGCTGTCGGCACCGGGGGTCAGCAGCAGCAAGACGCCCAAGTCACGAGAGGGCACATGCGCCGGCGTGGCGCCGACGATGGCGTTGGCCGTGCCGCCGGTGATCGTCACCGACATCACACCCACCGGCACCGCCTGTCCGGCAAGGCCGTTGCGCACGTCGTAGAGATCACCAGTTTGCGCCGCAAGCGCCAGCCGCACCGTCGCTCCGCGCGAGGAAGCTAGCAACGTCACCGTGTAGTCGACGAGATAGGTCAAAACCTGTGTCACACCCGAGCGGGTGCGCGTGACGGACAGGTCGGCAGCAGAGACCACGGGCCAGTCGACGTCGAGAACGCGCTCGCCGCCCTGTGCCGAGAACATCACGATGCGGTCGACGACGGGCAAATCGGTCATGGCAGCCCCCCAGGCTGCCGCGGATACTACCCGCCCCGCCTCGGAGGGCAGTTAGTGCCTACTATGACTTGAACTGAAGTTCCGCCTTGACCCACTTGACATGCCACTGACGGCACGACCGATGGCCGCACTTGATGGAAATGGCGATACGTCCAGGCCTCGAGTTTCGTCGATTTTTCTCTGCGGCATCCGCAGTCGCTTCTGACCGCATCGCTTATCTACCGTTCAACTTTCGCTACTTGCGGCGGCCCATCTGGAACCGCGA
>JADZEE010000110.1 GCA_020850735.1 Gammaproteobacteria bacterium
CGCGAGTACGCGCGCCCCGCGCGCCAGGTTCACCGCCGCGGCAGGCGAGGTGGGGCCCGGTTCGATGTACGCGACCCGCAGGTCGCGCGGCGGCGTGTCCGACAGAACCGCCCACTGCAATCCGTAACCGGCGGAGGTACCCGTTTCCGATTCCCGCAGCCACTCGTCCGTGGGTAAAGTGAAATGAAACCGGTCCTTCGGCTGGCCCGATGCCGTCACCGCGTTCGTCTTCAATTGATCGAAGTAGTCGGGCACGGTGAAGGCGGCCGGATCGCGATCGGTCACCTCGCGATACCAGAGGTACAACTCGTGCGTCCAGGACCGCAGCCAGTTCTTTTCATCGAGCGCGGTGCCGAGGCGATCGGGCCACGGTCGGCCCGACGGATCGCTGCCGCCGCGCGGCGCGGCGCAACGTGCCTCGAAAGTGGTCGATGCCGGGAAGACGCCTGGCGTGAAGCCCGATCCCCCGACGAGCGGGCCGCCGCCGCCACCACCACCCCCGCCACCGCAGGAGCCGAGCCCGACGGCGAGTGCGGTGAGGAGAACCATACGACCCGGCAAGTATCGAAACACGAGCGCGCTCCTTGCGGCCTCTATCTGCAGTGGCACGGTAGTTTAAGGTGTTGAAAGGCGGCCCAATCGGGCTCACGCCATGACTCCGAAGTCGCAAAGGCGGCGATGCCAGGCAAGTCTTTGAAATACATGTGAATACTTGGCAGATGTCGAAGTGGGTGGCTTGCTTGCAGACTGCATTGAATGCAGTCAAAATGCCAGCGTGACAATACAGATCACGATTCGACATGTCCCCGAAAAGGTCCGCGATGAGCTCGCCGCCCGCGCCGCCTTGCAGGGAAAATCGATGCAGGAGTACCTGCGGGAGGAACTCGAGCGCCTGGCCGCCCGCCCGTCGGTGGACGCGTGGCTGGAGCAAGTGAGAAGGCGCAAGCGGGCGTCACAGCCCCGTGTGGCCTCAGGGCA
Organism: Gammaproteobacteria bacterium; assembly: GCA_020850735.1. GTDB lineage: Bacteria > Pseudomonadota > Gammaproteobacteria > JADZEE01 > JADZEE01 > JADZEE01. The sequence goes on from JADZEE010000110.1 coordinate 979, forward strand.
GATACTCAAAGAACGCGACGCTGACCGTCGGTGAACGCTGTAGTGGACGCTTCGGTGCTGGTTGCCGCACTGGTCGATGCGGGACCGCGCGGGGGGTGGGCTGAACGGATTATTGCAGCCGGGGCTTTGCACGCCCCGCAACTGGTGAGAGTCGAAGCCGCCAACATCCTGTGCAGACTGGAGCGCGCGAGGGAAATCACGACCGCCGAGGCCGGTGCAGCGTTTGAAGATCTGATGCAGCTCCATCTGGAGCTGCACCCGTTCGATCCATTTGCAGACCGAATCCAGGAGTTGCGACATTCAGTCACGAGCTACGACGCGTGGTATGTGGCGGCAGCCGAGGCGCTCGAGCTGCCGCTCGCCACTCTGGACGAGCGGCTGACGAGGTCGAGTGGGCCGACCTGTCGCTTCATTACCCCTCGCGCGTAATCGATGGCCTGCCAGCAGATCGCTGCAGCAAAAAATCAGCCCCGCACGAGGCGGGGCTGCAGTTCACTGAACACATTCGAGGTCGGTCGCTGTCAGCTGCCACCGCCCGCGCCCTTAAGCGCGCGCGGTGGGCGGCGTCTTCACGGACTTAATCATTTACGGCTGGAACGTTGGGGCCGTGCCCCGGCCAAACTTTAAAGGCCCGCGTGTCAGTTCACGCTCTTCGTCGCTCCCGAAAGCGGCAGCATTTACCGCCGTCTGGACCCGTGCCCGCGCCGACTGCCTCGACTTTTTATCGGTAAACCGTTGTGCGCTCCCCGCATCACCTGGATGCCTTGTCGCCACGCCAAACTTGCAGCAAGTCTCGGGCCAACCGGCTGAACCCACGCTGAATCCGACACTTAGCGCTAAAACCGGACTGTCTCAAGGCCGGATTGTAAACCTTGCCGACAAAATGTCTACGTCGCTTCGGCGCGACATGCGACGGAAGTCACGTTCGGGCGGGCGCGCTACGTCCGCGTGAGCTCGACCAGCTCGTACCAGGTCTGCATGTAGCCCGCGACGCCGCCCTTGAGGAAGAGGTACTCCCCATCGGCCGTACACCAGACGTCGTACGGCGGGTGCTCCTCCGGCAGCTCCCTGTTTGCGACGAACTGGTAGTGCCAGGCATCGAAGTCGCCAGCCCCAACCGTGACCTTCTCGGGGCCGACGTAGACGATGTTGACGCCGATCGAATGCAGCATCGGCCCTGTCGCGCCGCGGTGATCGAGCGAGGAGAGCAGCATCGGGTGAATCCGTTGCACGACACCGGGCAGCTTGCGGTCGATCAGGCGCAGGTGCCACGCGTCGCAGGCGATCGCGTGGTTCTGGAAGGTGACGAGCGGGGTCGCGAGCGTCATTGTCTGTCGCACACGCCCCTCGGCCGCGGTCCAGGTCTCGCATTCGGCCATGCCCGGCGCGAAGCGGAACCAGCCGGAGCCCGTGAACCGGTCGCCGACGGACAGGCGCACGAAACAGTCGGTGGGCATCCAGTCGGCATCCAGCGCGTAGGTGATGTCGCGCATCACGCTCGGGCGGTCGTCGATCTCGCAATGCGCAGTGACGGTGCGCGCGCCGCCCGCGTGCGTGTCGATGCGGAAGAACTCGCGGCCACGCTCCTGTCCGTGCCGCTCGGGCTTGCGGCTCGTGTAGAGGATGCGACCCATCACGCTGCGATGATCGCGCTGCAAGACCGGACTGCTCATCGAACCTCCAGCAGGCTGCCGTGGCGCAGCCAGTCCCTGAAGATCAGGTGTTGCTGCAGGCCACGCGCGGCATTGAAAACAGTGAACGCGAACCACAACCCGTGGTTGCCAAAGCCTCGGGTCAGCCACCACACGGGCAGGAACACGACGACGACCGCCACCAGCATCACGCCGAACATGGCGCCCGCGCGCTGCGCGCCGACGAAAACGCCATCGTAGAGGAAGCCCCAGGCACAGACGAGCGGCGAGAGCACCATCCACGGCAAATACCTATGCGCAGCCTCGATCACTGACGGGACGCTCGTCACGATGCGGATGGCGAG
>JADZEE010000111.1 GCA_020850735.1 Gammaproteobacteria bacterium
ATGGAGGTACGCCTGTGCTCGACTGACCAGCTTGTGGCGCCGGCGCAGATGCGTACGTACCCGCTCTTCCACATGCATCTTGACCTTGGACATGACCCCCGTGCAGTTGCGATGGTGAAAATAGTCGAACCAGCCGCGCAAACTGCGGTTGAGTTCCGCAATAATGTGGGACATGGGTATCGGTGTGCGTCGCCGGTCGGTCAGGGCCTTGGTGCGGTCTTTGATCCGCTGCACCGACCGCCGCGACGGCTCCACGTGCGGGTAGCGTTTGCCGCTGTGGCGGCTGCGCCTGAGGTGGAAGCGGAAGCCGAGAAAGTCAAAGGACTCCTCGCGAGCGTCCACCACCCGTGTCTTGGTCTCGTTCAGGCGCAGGTCCAGCCTGCCGAGCACCAGCCGTAGCGCCGTCATCGGCCTGTCGACCTCACCGGCACACAGTACCACCACATCATCGGCATACCTCACCAGCCGTGTGCAATATCGCCGTTCCAACTCGTGCCGTTCCCAGATCCGATCCAGAAGATGCAGATACAGGTTCGACAGCAATGGGGAAATCACCCCTCCCTGGGGTGTGCCCCGCCGGTTGCCTTTCCCGCCTCCACTCGTGCGCCGTGTACCGTCATCGTCTTCTTCCACCACCGGGGCCTTGAGCCACTGCTTGATGAGCGCCAGTACGGCACCATCGCAGAGGCGTTCGGCCACCACCGCCAACAGTTTGGCGTGGGGAATGGTGTCGAAGTATTTCGACAGATCGGCGTCGATGACGTAGGCGTGTCCGGTTAACAGGGCATCCGCCACCGCATCCACCGCGTCATGGGCCGATCGCTTCGGGCGGAATCCGTACGAATATTCACAAAAGTCCGCTTCGAAGATCGGCTCCAAGACGAGCTTGGCCGCCATTTGCACCACCCGGTCCCGGATGGTGGGTATGCCCAGCGGCCGTCGACTGCCATCGGGTTTGGGTATCCAGACCCGGCGCACCGCTTGTGCTCGGTACGTCTTGCTTTCCAGCTGCTCCCGCAGGTAACTAGCCGGCTTAGCAACGTCGACTGCATGAACTGAATCTGAAGCCTGGGTCTGGCTCACCGAAGCGCGCCTGCTTCCGCGTCGATTGACGGCTTGATTTTGTAAACAGCTCTCAGGCGTAGCGACGCATGTCCACCGGCAGGCGCCGCGCGCCCCAGCGTCCGGCCTGCGGCTCGAACACGCCGGCGCAGGGCGTGCCACAAGCCGCGCAGCGCCCGTCGCCGTCGAGGTTCCAGGTCGACAGCACGTACCAGTCGCGACCGATCAGCACCTCGCCGCAGGCATGGCAATAGGTGCTCTGACCATCGCCGTCGTGGACGTTGCCGGTATAGGCGTAGCGCACGCCGTTGTCCATGGCGATCCGCCGCGCGCGCGCGAGCGTCGCGGGCGGGGTCGGCCCGATGTCGCGCATCTTCCAGTCCGGGTGAAATGCGGTGAAATGCATGGGCACGTCGGGCCCGAGCTCCTTCACCACCCACCGGGTCATCGCCTCGATCTCTTCGGTGGCGTCGTTTTCACCCGGGATGATCAACGTGGTGAGCTCGAGCCAGACCTGCGTCTCGTGCCTGAGATATACGAGGGTATCGAGGACGGGTTGCAGGTGGCTGCCCGTGATCTTGTGGTAAAAACGATCCGTGAACGCCTTCAGATCGACGTTGGCGGCGTCGATGTGGCGGTAGAATTCACGCCGTGGCGCGTCGCACATGTAACCGGCGGTCACCGCCACCGACTTCACGCCACGCGCGTGGCAGGCGATCGCCGTGTCGATGGCGTACTCCATGAAGATCACCGGATCGTTGTAGGTGAATGCGACGCTGCGACATCCGAGCTCGGCGGCAACGGCGGCGATTTTCTCCGGTGAGGCGGCATCCGCGAGCGTGTCCGTCTCGCGCGACTTGCTGATGTCCCAGTTCTGGCAGAATTTGCAGGCGAGATTGCAGCCGGCGGTGCCGAACGACAGGATCGGCGTGCCCGGCAGAAAATGATTCAGGGGCTTCTTCTCGACCGGATCGACGCAGTAGCCGCTCGAGCGCCCGTAGCTGGTGAGCACGATGCTGTCGTCCCGGTTGGCGCGGATGAAGCAAAGACCCTGCTGTCCGGCGTGCAGCTTGCAGGCGCGCGGACAGACGTCACACTGCACGCGCCCATCGTCGAGCGCGTGCCAGTAACGGGTCGGATAGGCGTCGGTGAGATTGTGCATGGACTGCTACCACCGGTTGCTCATGATATGGGTTCGACCGCGCACACTCGTGCAGGTGCCGTCGCACAAACTGACGCGGATCACGGCGCGGGGCTTGTCTGCCGGCCCGTGCGACCCGATATTGACCGGCAGATGATCAAAACGGAACCGGAATCGTATTCCGCCGCAGACCGGGGCTTGCTGCTCGGGGTCGCGCGCGAGTCCATCGCCGGGGGCCTGCGCGAGGGCCGGCGGCCGGTGGTGGCCGCGCAGCGCTATCCGGAGCGTCTGCGCGAGCGGCGCGCCACGTTCGTCACCCTCGACATCGACGGCGTGTTGCGCGGCTGCATCGGCTCGCTGGAGGCCTGCCGGCCACTGGTCGAGGACGTCGCCCACAACGCCTGGGCGTCCGCCTTCGCGGATCCGCGTTTCGCGCCGCTGACGGCGGCAGAATTCACACGTGTGCATCTGCACATCTCGGTGCTCTCCCCGCCCGAGCCGTTCGCGGTCCAGGACGAGGCGCAGCTGCTCGCGGAGTTGCAACCCGGCGTCGACGGGCTCATTCTCGAGGACGGCGGGCGGCGCGCGACCTTCCTGCCCCAGGTGTGGGCGAGCCTGCCGCGGCCGCGGGACTTTCTCGTCCACCTCAAGCTCAAGGCCGGGTTGCCGCGCGAGCACTGGTCGACGACGCTGCGCTTTACGCGCTACCGCGCCGAGAGCATCGAGTAGAGGAGCCCTCGGCGCTCCCGTAGCGCCGGTAATCGGCACCGTCCCACCGGCAGGGGTCCCGCTGGCGCTCGCCCCGGCTTGCGCTGCAACCAGGGCGCACGGACCCGCCGTCATGGGCGAGCCCGGGTCGCGGGCGCGGCAATCCGCGCCGCGGCGGCCGGCGTTACAGGTCTTCTTCCCAGTACTCGTCGCGGTGCCGCGCGGTCGCATCGCCGCGCCCTTGCTCGCGCCCGCGCAGCTCCACGCGCCGGATCTTGCCGGAGATGGTCTTGGGCAACTCGGCGAACTCGATCCGGCGAATGCGCTTGTACGGCGCCAGCCGCTCGCGACAGAAGCTGAGAATGTCGCCGGCGAGCCCGGCCGACGGCACCTGGCCGGCCACCAGTACCACGTAGGCCTTGGGCACCGCCATGCGTACCGGATCGGGACTCGGCACGATTGCCGCTTCCGCGACCGCCGGATGCTCGATGAGCACGCTCTCGAGCTCGAACGGGCTGATGCGGTAGTCCGAGGCCTTGAAGACGTCGTCGGCGCGACCGACGTAGGTGATGTAACCGCCGGCGTCACGACTGGCCACGTCGCCGGTGTGATAGTGGCCGTCGCGCATGGCCTCGGCGGTCCGTTCAGGGTCGCCGTGGTAACCACGCATCAGACCGAGCGGACGGGCCGACAGATCGATGCAGATCTCACCCTCATCCGCCTCGCGGCCGTCCGCGTCCAGCAGTCTGATGCGGTAGCCGGGCAGCGGCCGGCCCATCGACCCGGGCTTGATCGGCTGGCCCGGAGGATTGCCGATCTGGGCGGTCGTCTCCGTCTGCCCGAAACCGTCGCGGATCGTCAGTCCCCAGGCCGCCCGCACCCGCTCGATGATCTCCGGGTTGAGCGGCTCACCCGCCCCGCACACTTCGCGCAATGCGACGTCGTAATCCCCGAGCGGTTCCTGGATCAGCATCCGCCACACCGTCGGCGGCGCGCACAGGGTCGTCACCGAATAGCGTACCAGGGCCGCCAGGGTCGCTTTCGCGTCGAAGCGCCCGGTGTCGTGGACGAACACCGTCGCGCCCGCATTCCAGGGCGCGAACACGTTGCTCCAGGCGTGCTTGGCCCAACCGGGCGAGCTGATGTTCCAGTGCACGTCGCCGGGCTGCAGTCCCAGCCAGTACATCGTCGACAGATGCCCGACCGGATAGCTCGCGTGGCTGTGCTCGACGAGCTTGGGCTGCGCCGTCGTGCCCGAGGTGAAATACAGCAGCAGCGTGTCGTCGGCATGGGTGACGCCGTCCGCTTCGAAGCGGGCGCTCGCGGCGTCGGCGTCGGCGTAGGCGTGCCAGCCGGCAGGCGCCGTGCCCACGGCGACCCGGGTGAGCTGCGCCGCGACATCCGCGAAGCGATCGGCGAAACCGGCGGCCGTCACCACGTGGCGTACCCGACCCCGTGTCACGCGATCGCGCAGATCGGCGCTGCTCAGCAGTGTCGTCGCCGGAATGATCACCGCGCCGAGCTTCATCGCGGCGAGCATGGTCTCCCACAGCGGCACCACGTTGCCGAGCATGAGCAGGATGCGATCGCCGCGCCGCACGCCGAGCGCGCGCAGGTGGTTGGCGACCTGGTTGGAACGGCGCGCCAGCGCCGCGAACGACAGGCGCTGTTCGGCGCCGTGCTCATCGGCGACGATCAGCGCCGGTGCGTCACCCGCCCTGCTCCCGAGCGCGTCGAAATAGTCCAGCGCCCAGTTGAACTCGCCGAGCGCCGGCCAGGCGAAATCCCGGCAGGCGACGTCGGCCTCGCGGGCATGGGCGAGGAGAAAATCACGCGCCGCGAGGAAGCCCGCGGCGCCGCTCAGGGTCTGGCCCCCGCCGGCTCGACGGCCACGCCGATCACCACCGCCGTGGAACAGTTGTAGGCGGCGCTCTTGGTCCCCAGGCACCAGTCGATGTCATTGCTGCGACCCGGCCGGTACATCGGCTCCTCGGCCTCGTTGCGGTTGCACAAACAGCGCCCGCACACGCTCTTGCCGCAGCAGTCGTTGTAGGAAATGACGTAATCCTTGCCGTCGGCAGGATTGCGGCAGGTGCCGATCCAGGTGATCGGCGACGGCTCGGTCCCCGGCGGGCACTGGGTCTGCGAGCCACCGCAGCAGCCGCACAGGTAGCCGTCGATGGCGCAGTGACGCCAGTACTCGCAGGTGGCCGGATCGCCCGGATCCTCGGGATGCGGCGCCCGCGCGCCGCCGTCGGCTTCGGCCGCACGCGCCACCGGCAACAGCGGGAATGCGGCGGTCCCGCCAATGAGCGCGGCGCCCAGCCGCGCGAAGAATCCGCGCCGCGACGTTCGCCGCGCAACCTGCCTCGACCAGTCCTGAGAAATATCGTCCAGCCAGCGCATCAGAGTTCTCCTTCGTTCGCCGGATCAGGGCACCTGCAGTACCGACGGCGTGAGCCCCAGGCCCGGTACGCTGCGCAGGTGCCTGCCGCTCGTGGCATCGTAGATCTCGAGCCCCGGATGCTCGGCATTGACGGTATACAGCAGCGGTGCACCATCGCGGCTGACCTGGATGGACGTTGCGTGCGGCTCGACCGGGAAGCGGGCCACGCGTTCGCCGCCGGCCAGATCGTGCACCCAGATCTCCTCCGCGGGCTGCTTGTGCGAACCGGCGCCGCCCCGGTGCATGGCGACGTACAGGCGCGCGCTGGCGGCGTGCGCGGCGATCAGCTGGTAACCGCCGGGCCGCCACTGGTCGCGTTCGGCACCCTGCTGCACCGGCCAGGGCTTTTCGAAGCGTGGTGCCTCAGCGGCCACGTCGACCGCGTAGACGTCGCCTTTGTAGGAAATGAAATACCACTTGTCGCCGACGCGCACGGCGTCCTCGTTCAGCAGATCCTGCGCGGGTGCGAACAGGGGCTCGGTTTCCTTCTTGGACACGAGCTTGCCCTGATCGTCGAGCTTCACGACCAGCATGGTGCCGTTGGCGCACATCATCAGGAACCGCCGCGGTCCCGCGGCGTAGACCATGCCGCAGCCGGGTGTTTCGATTTCGCCGGCAAACGTGCGCGCCTGCGTGTCGACCACGCTCACGGACTGCGCCGGGGTGAAGTTGTAAACCAGCACGAAGCGGCCGTCGTCGCTCACCTGCGAGGCGACCGGCGTCGCCACGCTGAGCAGTTGCTTGGGCGGGATCACGACCTCGCCGACCGGCGTGAGCTCGGTCGGTTCGTAAATCGTGACGACGTCGGTGCGCTCGCCGCGCGTACCGCGCGCGAAGAAGGTGTCCGTGGAGTAGAAAGACCGGTAACCGGGCGCCAGCACGAGCGCGTCGTGGAACGCGCCACCGGAAATCATGCCGAGCATCTCGCCCTTGTCGGCGTCGACCAGGAAGGCCTTGCCATCGATACTGAACAGCGCCATGTCGTTGACCCAGACCCAGTGGGCGCCCGGGTTCGCCGGCAGCTTGCGCGCCGTCAGCTTCTCCGGTGCGATCTCGGCATGCGCCATACCCGCCGCGAGCGCACACAGCGCGATGATGCTTCGCTTCACCATGCCACATCTCCGTCGCAATTGGCCATTCGGCACCGCCGGCCCGGCCGGCGCCGCCGAGCGCATAATCTAGGACAAACCGTCTAAATTTGCATCCCGTGCAGCGCCGCTTCGAGCGCAAATGTCTCTTCGTCGTGCGCGGCACCGAGCCGGCGCAGCGCCGCGGCCAGCTCGAGCACGTATTCCACGTTCGACCCGCTCGGGCCGGCAGCGGCGTGCACCTGTGCCGCCAGCGCCGGCAGGTCCGCGGGCCCGAGATAATCGACATTGTCCGCCGGGGCGAGCCAGGTCAGCGCCGCCGCCTGGCCGCCACCGGCGAATTCCACGGTGAGCCGGGTCCGCACATAGCCGCCCTGCTCACGCCGATCCAGCACCGCCAGCAGCGACTCCCGCCCGCCGGGTACGAGCCTGTAGGCGCGCCCCAGGCACGTGGCGGTGGCATCGGCAACGAGCGTGACCACCCGCCCCGGGGCACCGGGTACGCCGCGATGGTCCGTGGAGCCCTGCCAGAACCGGCGCCGCCAGCCGCGCACGACAGCCGGGCGGGCCTCGGCGTACGGAAAGCCGGGCCGCCAGATGAGCGAGCCGTAGCCGAAAATCCAGTCGGCCACGGTCCCAGGGTCGCCGGAATCGTTGCGGGCCGCCACGTGCCGCATCAGTCGAGCTTGCGGAAGTCCCGCCCGTGCCGTGCCATGAGGCGTCGCGCGAGCGCCGGCGGCAATATCCGCATGACGAGCGCGATGGCACGGTTGACCCGCCCGGGGATGTGCACCGGTTGCCCCCGCTCGACCGCCTCCACGCCCTCACGCGCCACCCGCTCGGCGGACATCCACAGGTACCCGGGCAGCCGCGCCACCTGCGCACGGGTGCCGGCGACGTCGTGGAACTCCGAACCGGTGAAACCCGGGCACAGGGCGCACACGTGCACGCCGTCGGCGCCGTACTCGAGGGCGAGGGCTTCGGAAAAGCGCAGCAGCCAGGCCTTGATCGGGATGTACAGCGTATGCCCGGCGGTGGCGGGCAGATGGCCCGCGAGCGAGGCCACGTTGATGACGCGGCCGTAGCCGCGCGCACGCATGCCCGGCAGGAGCCGGTGGGTGAGCTCGGCGACCGCCACCAGCATGAGCTGCAGCACGCGGGCCTGCGCCGCCCAGTCGCGGCTCAGATAGGTGCCGGACAAGCCGTAGCCGGCGTTGTTGACCACGACATCGATGTCCACGCCCTGCCGTGCGGTAAATTCGCACAGTGCGGCCGGCGCGCCGGGCACGGCGAGATCCGCCGCCAGGGTACGCGCCACGATGCCGTGCGCGTGTTCGAGCTCGCGCGCCAGCGCCTCGAGCCGGTCGGTACGCCGCGCCGTCAGCACGACGTTCGCCCCCCGGCGCGCGTACTCGGCGGCAAATGCCCTGCCGATCCCCGCCGAAGCCCCCGTAATCAACGCCGTCCGCCCGCGCACGACCGCCACGATGCCGTGCCACCGACAGCGACGCAAGCACCACGCGAGGGCGCCGGCCTTCCGTAGAATGTGCGCATGCGCACGACAGACCGCGGGGCCCGCGGGTCCGCTCCCCTGGTGGCCGCACGCCGGCTCGGCAAGTCCTATTTTGACGGCGGACGCGGACACACGGTGCTCGCCGGCATCGACCTCGACATCCGTGCCGGCGAGCTGGTCGTGATCCTCGGACGCAGCGGCTCGGGCAAGTCGACCCTGCTCAATCTGCTCGGTGTCATGGACCATCCCGATCACGGCGAGCTCAGCATCGCCGGCACGCGCGTGGATCGGCTGGACGAGGACCGGCGATCACTGTTCCGCCGCCGCCATATCGGCTTCGTGTTCCAGAGCTACAACCTGCTGCCGACGCTGACCGTCGCGGAAAACCTGTCCCTGCCACTGGAGCTCAACGGCGCGGATGCCGAAACGGCGGCCGCGCGCGTCGCCGGGCTGCTGTCCGAGCTCGGTCTCGACGCGCGCGCAAACGCCTTCCCGGATCAGCTCTCGGGCGGCGAACAGCAACGCATCGCGGTCGCCCGCGCTCTGGTGCACCGGCCCACGCTGGTCATCGCCGACGAACCCACCGGCAACCTCGACCTGGATACCGGTCGCCAGGTACTGCAGCTGCTGGACACGCTGACGCGGGCCGAGGGCCGCACGCTGGTGATGGCGACCCACAGCCGCGAGGTGATGGGCATTGCCGATCGCATCCTCACCATCGTCGACGGCCGCCTCCTGGAGCAGGGGCGCACGTGACGCCGGCACTGCTCAGCGCCAGTCGTCGCTTTGCTGCGCGTCATCCCTGGCAGGTGGCGCTGGCCGTGCTCGGCATCGCCCTCGGCGTGGCGGTGGTCGCGGCCATCGACCTGACCCGCGCGAGCGCGCGGCGCGCCTTCGACGATGCGACCGTCGCCGTCACCGGGCGCAGCACCCACCAGATCGTCGGTGGCCCGCGGGGTCTCGCCGAGACGCAATACCTGCGCCTGCGACGTGCCGGCGCTCTGCGGCAGGCCGCACCGGTGATCGAGGCCAGCGTCACGATCGGCAACGGCGATGCGCAGCGCGTGCGCCTGCTCGGCGTCGATCCCTTGGTCGAACCGCCGCTGCGGGGCCGCTGGAGCGGTGGCGGCGCACAGACGCTGGCGCTGCTGGCGCGCCCCGGCACCGCGCTGGTCTCGCGGTCACTGGCCGGCCGGCTCGGACTCGGCCCGGGCGCGATGCTGGCCGTCGTGCTCGACGGCCGCGTCGAGCACCTCGAAATGCTGGATCTTTTCGATCCCGGTGCCCGCGAGGGCGCGCTCGCGACGGTCGAGCTGGTGGTGGTGGATATCGCCACGGCCCAGGAGCTGCTCGCCATGGCCGGCCGTATCAGCCGGATCGATCTCGTGCTCGAGGACGCGGCGGCGGTCGCGCGGGTACGCGCGCTGCTCGATGCCGGCGCCGCACTGGTGCCGGCGGCGGCGCGCCAGCGCGCCACGGCGAGCATGACCCGCGCGTTCCACACCAATCTCGCCGCGCTCAGCCTGCTGGCGCTGCTGGTCGGCATGTTCCTCGTCTACAACAGCCAGACCTTCCTGGTGCTGCAGCGCCGGCCGCAGCTCGGCATCCTGCGCGCGCTGGGTGTACGCCGGCGCGAGCTGGCGCAGCTCGTGCTCGTCGAGGCCGGCGTCCTGGGCGTGCTCGGCACGGCGCTCGGCCTGCTGCTGGGCTACGCCCTGGCACAGGGGCTGCTCGGACTGGTCGACCGTACGGTCAACGATCTGTACTACACCGCGTCGATACGGCGGCTGGCCTTCGATGCCGGCCTGGTCGGCAAGGACGTGCTGCTCGGGGTGGCCGGCAGCCTCGCCGCGGCGGCGGTACCGGCGCTGGAGGCGATGCGCGTCGCGCCACGGCTCGCGCTCAGTCGCGCCGACGTCGAATGGCGCAGCCACCGCCTGGCCCGCCTCGGCGCCACGCTCGGCGCTGCCTGCTGGCTCGCCGGCGCCGGCACCTTCGCGCTGCCGGGCCACGCACTGCTCCCCGGCTTCGCCGGGCTGTTCCTGGTCATCGTCGGCTGTGTGCTGGTGACCCCGTTGCTGACTGTGGCGGGTGTCGCCATCCTCGCCCGCGTACCGGTGATCCGGCGCCATCCCGGCCGGCGCCTGGCGGTGCGCGGCGTCGCCGGCAGTCTCAGCCGCACCGGGGTCGCGATCGCGGCCCTCATGCTGGCCGTCGCCACCACGATCGGTATCGGGATCATGGTGGCGAGCTTCCGTCACGCGGTAGCCGACTGGCTCGGCACGTTGCTGCGCGCCGATTATTACGTCACCGCCGGCGATACGCCGGCGACGATCCCGCTCGCGCGCAGTGACGCCGCCGCGATCGCGCGCGTGCCGGGCGTCGCCGCGGTCAGCCACGTGCGCCGTGTGCACCTGGAGTCGGAGACCGGCGGCGACGATCTGCACGCCTACCAGCTCACCGACGCTGCGCGTCGCGGTTTCCGTCTGCGCACGGTCGACCGCGCGGATACGTTCTGGCAGCGTTTCGAAAGCGGCGACACGGTAATGGTGTCCGAGCCCTATGCCTATCACCGCAATGTCGGCGTCGGCGCTCGCATCGTGCTGCGCACCGATACCGGTGCGCGTACGTTCACGGTCGGCGCGGTGTACCAGGACTACGCCTCCGAACGCGGCAGCGTGGCGATGAGCCGGGCCACCTACGATCGGTACTGGCGCGACGACGGCGTGTCCGGCATCGGCGTGTATGCCGATCCGGCCTTCGATTTGCAGCAGCTGCGCGCCGCGCTGCGTGTCCTGCCGCACGCCGCGGGCATCGAGCTGCATGCCAACCGCGACATCCGCGCGCGCTCGCTCGCCGTGTTCGACCGCACGTTCACGATCACCGAGGTGCTGCGGGTGCTCGCGGGCGTGATTGCTTTCATCGGCGTGGTCGGCGCCCTGCTCGCCATCGAGCTCGAACGCGCGCGCGAGCTCGCCGTGCTCAAGGCCCTCGGCCTGACCGCCGGCGAGATCCGGCGTCTGGTGCTCGGCGAGACCGCCCTCATCGGCACCGCGGCGGGCCTCATCGCCATGCCGGTCGGCGTCGCGATCGCGGCCCTGCTGGTGTACGTCATCAACCGGCGGTCGTTCGGCTGGAGCATGGCGCTCGAGATCGACCCGGGGATCCTGGCCGGGGGCTTCGCGCTGGCGCTCGCCGCGGCGCTGCTCGCCGGCCTGTACCCGGCGCGGCGGATGGCGCGGACACAACCGGCCGCCGTCCTGCGCGGAGAATGATGCGGATCGCGCCCGCGCTCGCCGCAGCCGCCGTCGCCATCGCCATCGCCGTCGCGACGCTGGCATGGCTGCTGCGGCCCGCACCGCCGGCGCCGCTGCCCGCGCCCTACGCGGTCGCCCGCGCGCTCGGCGCCGGCGCCGATACGGCGGGCTACGCCCGGGCCGCGGGCCCGCGGCGCTTCGTATGTCCGCGCGACCACGGACCGCACCCGCGCTTTCGCACCGAGTGGTGGTATTTCACCGGCAACCTCACCGCGGGCGACGGCCGCCGCTTCGGCTACCAGCTCACGTTCTTCCGCGTCGCGCTGCGGCCTGCGGCCGTCCGCTCGAGCAGCGCCTGGCGCGCGCGTGACCTGTACATGGCTCATTTCGCCCTCAGCGACGTCGACGGCGGCGGCCTGCATGCCTTTGAGCGCTTCAGCCGCGGTGCGGCGCAGCTCGCCGGTGCCCGCGGCGCACCGCTGCACGTGTGGCTGGAGGACTGGACGGCCGAGGCCATCGCCGGCGACGAGCGGGCACTGCGGCTGCGTGCCCGCGAGGGCGACGTCGCCATCGCTCTCGACCTGGAGCACGGCAAGCCACCCGTGCTGCAGGGCGAGGCGGGCCTGAGCCGCAAGAGCGATGCGCCGGGCAATGCCTCCTACTATTACTCGCTGCCGCGTATGCCCACGCGCGGGACGATCAGCGTCGGCGGTCAGACCATCGCCGTCACGGGCGCGAGCTGGCTGGACCGCGAATGGTCCACGAGCGCGCTCGGGACGGAGCAGATCGGCTGGGACTGGTTCGCACTGCAACTCGACGACGGCCGCGAGCTCATGTTCTACCGGCTCAGGCGGCGCGACGGCCGTACCGATCCGCTCAGCGCCGGCACGCTGGTGGCCGCGGACGGCGCGCCGCGCCCGCTCGCGAGCGCGGACGTCGGCGTCGCGACGACCGCGCACTGGACCAGCCCCGTGAGCCGGGTGCGTTACCCCGGGGGCTGGCGCCTGACGGTCCCCGGGGCCGGCCTGGTCCTGCGCATCACACCCGTGCTGGCCGATCAGGAACTGCGCCTGACGGTGCGCTACTGGGAAGGCGCGGTCGACGTCGAGGGCACGGCGGCCGGCCGGACGGTGCAGGGGCGTGGCTACGTCGAGCTGACCGGCTACGGTGACGCCGGGACGGCGCCGCGCCTGCGCTGACGTCCGCGGCCGCTCAACTCACCAGCCGGTAGCACGGCGCGTAGCGCGCCCCCGGCAGCTTCATGCGCCCGTCCGCGGCGAAACCGGCCAGCAACGCGTCCAGCGGCGCCAGGATCTCGCGACTGCAGCGGATCTCGAACGGCCCGTGGCGCTCGATGGCGCGGACGCCCTCGTCCTTGACGTTACCGGCGACGATGCCCGAGAACAACCGGCGCAACATCGCGGCGCGGTCGTGGGGCGGTCGTTCCAGGCCCAGATCGAGCGCGGCCATGCTGGCATGCGTCACCGGAAACGGCGTCTGCAGCGCCGGCTCGATGTGTAGCTGCCAGTTGAAGAAATACGCGTCGTTGTGCTCACGGCGCTGCGCGTGGACGCGCCCGATGCCGGCGAGCAGCGTGCGCGCGACGGTTGCGGAATCGTCGATGACGAGCTCGAAGCGGGCCACGGCCTGCTCGCCCAGCGCCAGGCGCATAAACTCGAGCAGGCGGCTGAAGTACCGTTCGCTCGCGGCCGGTCCGGTGAGCACGACCGGCAGGTGTATGCGCGCATTGCGCGGATGCATGAGCACGCCGGCCAGGTAGAGGATCTCCTCGGCGGTGCCGGCACCGCCCGGAAACACCACGATGGCGTGCGCGATGCGCAGGAACGCTTCCAGGCGTTTTTCCATGTCCGGCATGATCACCAGCTCGTTGACGATCGGGTTGGGCGACTCGGCGGCGATGATGCCGGGCTCGGTCACCCCGAGATAGCGGCCGTCACGGATGCGCTGCTTGGCGTGGCCGATGGTCGCGCCCTTCATGGGCCCCTTCATCGCCCCGGGGCCGCAACCGGTACAAACGTCGGCGCCGCGCAAGCCCAGCGCATAGCCCACTTCCTTGGTGTAGTCGTATTCCTCGCGGCCGATGGCATGACCGCCCCAGCACACCACCACGCCACGCTCGCCACGGCGCTTGAGCACGTTGGCGTTGCGCAGGATGTTGAACACGGCGTCGGTGATGCCGCCCGGACTCCCGAGGTCGAAGCGCGGGCTGGCCGCGATCTCACCGTGCACGTAGAGAATGTCGCGCAGCACGGCGAACAGATGCTCACGTATGCCGCGGATCATGTTCCCGTCGACGAAAGCGTGCGCGGGCGCGTTGACGATGTCGAGTCGCACGCCGCGCTGCTGGTGCACCACGCCGACGTCGAAGTCCGGGTAGGCATCGAACACCGCGCGGGCGTCGTCGACGTAGCTGCCGCAGTTCAGCACCGCGAGTGCGCAACGGCGGAACAGCGCGTACAGATCGGGATCGGCCTGGTCGCACAGCTGCGCGACCTCGCGCTGGGACAGCACTTCGAGGCTGCCCTCGGGATGGACCGTCGCGTCGATGCGCGCGGGCGCCGGCGCGCGGGGCTCGTTCAGGGAGTCATTCACTGGCGGGGCTCAGCCTGCGGTACCCGCGGGCGGACGTGATGAGAGACGGTGCGGGAAGAAGCGCGACGTCAGCGCGCACCCGCGTCCAGATAACTCGTCCAGACGGCGGCACCGTCGCCGTCGAAGCGCTCGAAATGCAGGCCGAGGAGGTATTCGTCGTCGTGCTCGGATACGTAGGCCAGCTTGCACCGGGCCTGCACGGGACGCCCGTCGGTCAGGGTGAGGGTGATCTGCGCGTGCTCCTCGTCGATCATGCCGCGAAAGCGGGTCAGGGAGTGACCGGGGCACACCAGCTGGATTCCGGTCGCCGACACGTTGCTGGTGTACAGGGCGAGGCTGCCGACCTCGGTGCGCAGGCGGCGGCTGAATCGTTGCGCGACGCGACGTTCGTCACTCATGACGCGCCTATAGTAACCGTAACCGCCAGCGGCGATAACCCGCGTCTCGTGCCGGCCGGCGGCCGCGGGTGTCGCGCCAGCCGGCAACGGCCGATAAGATGTGATGCGACGCCTGTCGCAGCGACGCTGCCATGTCCACGCCAACCCACGTGCTCGACCAGTCCCTCGCCGACATCCAGCGCCGACTGCGCGACGGCAGCCTGAGCGCGGTGGCGCTCGTGGACGCCGGTGAGGCGCGCCACACTCGCGATCGCGCCGGACTCGGTGCCTACATCGAGCGCGACGCGGGCCTGCGTCTGCGCCAGGCACAGGCGGCTGACGCCGCTTTCGCGGCCGGGGCGGATCTCGGTCCGCTGCACGGCGTGCCGGTTTCGGTCAAGGATTTGTACGGCGTGCGCGGCCATGCCACCCATGCCGGCAGTCCGCGCCGGCTGCCGCCCGCCTGGGAGCGCGAAGGTGCGGTCGTCGCCACCGTGCGCCGACAGCTTGCGGTCATCACCGGCAAGACCCACACGGTCGAATTCGCCTTCGGGGGCCTGGGCGCCAATCCGCACTGGCCCGTGCCCGTGAATCCCTGGGACGCCGGCTGCCATCGCGTACCCGGCGGGTCGAGCGCCGGTGCCGGCGTGAGCCTGCACGTGGACGCGCTCGTCGCGCTCGGCACCGACACGGCCGGATCGGTACGCATTCCGGCGAGCATGACCGGCACGGTCGGCATGAAGACGACCTGGGGCCGCTGGCCGATCGACGGCATCGTGCCGCTGTCGCCGGGCTTCGACACGTCCGGCCTGCTGACCCGCACCGTGGCCGATGCGCGGATCGCCTTCGCCGCCATCGACAGCGGGCTCGGCTGCGCGCGCGCGGGCGAGCCGGCGTCCCTGCCACCGCTGACCGCCTGCCGGCTCGGCCTGTGCGAGCAGGGCTTTTTCGATGACTGCTCCCCGGGCGTCGCGGACAGCGTGCGCCGCGCCATCGCCGAGCTGACCGGCGCCGGTGCGCGCCTCGAGGCCATCGACCTGCCGGAGCTCGAGCCCTGTCTCGAGATTTTCCGCGCCGGTCATCTGGCCGCGGCCGAGCTCCACGAGCTGCTGCACGACGAGCTGCCGGCGTGGCTGGCGACGCTCGATCCGAGAGTGGCCGCCCGGATCGGCGATGCCGGCCAGCTGTCCGCATACGAGTACCTGCGTCGCCGGCGCAGCCTGGCGCAGCTCGGCGCCGCCGCCGCATCGCACTTCGACAACATCGACGTGATCGTCACGCCCACCGTCGCCGTCACCCCGCCCGCGCTCACGGAGATCGAGACTGCGGACGCCTATCGTCGCTGCAACATGCTCGCGCTGCGCAACACCGCGGTGGCCAACATGCTCGGCCTGTGCGCCGTCTCGCTGCCCGTCGGGCTGGACGCCGCGGGCATGCCGGTCGGACTGCAGCTGTTCGCGCGCGGCGGGGACGACGCCCGCCTGCTGGCGATCGCGGCGGCCTGCGAAGGGGTGCTGGGCACCGCGCGCGAGCGCCTCGGCGTACCGCCGCGGTGCCGGCCATGAGCCGGCGCGGGGCCGGTGCGACGACATGACCGGCGTCAGCACGGCCGGCACCGGAATTCGGCAGCGTGAGCGCATGCTGAACCGGTCGCACACGCGGCGCCGCGACATCGGGCGGGTGATCGTCGCCGGCATGCTCGCCGCCGCCCTGGGCGCGACCGGCTCCGCGTCCGCCCACGACGACGCCACCCAGGCCGGTGCCGAGCAGTTCTACCTGCACTGCGGTGTGTGCCACGGCATCGCGGCTCGCGGCGACGGTCCGCTGGCCGCGCTGATGCACCGGCGACCGCCGGATCTCACCGGCCTCGCGCGCGCCCACGACGGCGAGTTTCCGTTCCAGGCGGTCTACGAGGTCGTCGACGGTCGCCGTCCACTCGCCGGACACGGAGATCGCGACATGCCGGTATGGGGTAAGCTGTTCGAGCGCCAGGGCAGCGGCGCGTGGAGCGAGACGATCGTGCGCGGCCGCATACTCGAAATCCTCATCTACCTGCGCTCGGTCCAGCGATGAAGACCGAACGGGCAGTCACGGCCACCGCCTTGCTCGCGATCACGGTGCTCGCCGCACGGGTTGCGCCCGCCGGCACCGATCCCGCCGAAGATCCGGTCGCGCGGCTCGGTCAGCAACGCTATGCACGCAACTGCGCCGCGTGCCACGGCCCCGGCGGACGAGGGGACGGGACGTTCGCCAAGCTGCTGACGGTACGACCGTCGGATCTCACCGTACTCGCGCGCAACAACGGCGGCGCGTTTCCGTTCGATCGGGTCTACGACGTCATCGACGGGCGCGACATCATCGCGGCGCACGGCTCACGCGACATGCCGATCTGGGGCCAACGCTACGAGGACGTGGCCGGCGACGGCTCCGAAACCGTCGTCCGCGGCCGTATCCTGGAGCTCATCATCTACCTGGGCTCGATCCAGGCGCGCTGAGCCCATCGCCGGACCCGCCGGCGACGGACGCGAGATCCGCGCTAGGCGGCGTCGACCCGCGGCAGGCGATCGAGAGCGGCATCGATCATCTCCTGCGGATAGGCGAAATCGTCCAGCTGACCGGCGAAGTAGCGATCGTAGGAAGCCATGTCGAAGTGACCGTGACCGCACAGGTTGACGAAAATGGTCTTCGTCTCGCCGGACTCCTTGCAGCGCAGCGCCTCGTCGATGGCGGCACGCACACCGTGACTGGCCTCGGGCGCAGGGATGATGCCCTCGGCGCGCGCGAACATCACGCCGGCCTCGAAGGTCGCGAGCTGCGGCAGCGCGATCGCCTCGATGATTTTCTCGTGGTAGAGCAGCGAGACCAGCGGCGATTCGCCGTGGTAGCGCAAGCCGCCGGCATGGATGCCGGGCGGGACGAAATCATGACCGAGCGTGTACATCTGCATCATCGGCGTGTAGCCGGCGGTGTCGCCGAAGTCGTAGGCGTAGTGCCCCTTGGTCAGTGTCGGACACGATGCCGGCTCGACCGCGACCAGGCGCAGATCCCTGCCGGCCGCCTTGTCGGCGAGGAATGGAAAGGTGATGCCGCCGAAATTCGAGCCACCGCCGCACGGTGCGATGATCACATCCGGATAGTCACCGACTTTCTCGAACTGTTTCTTCGCCTCCAGGCCGATGACGGTCTGGTGCAGCAGCACGTGATTCAGCACGGAACCGAGGGCGTAATTGGTGTCGGCGTTGGCAGCCGCTTCCTCGACCGCCTCGGAGATGGCGATACCGAGCGAGCCCGGACAATCCGGATCCGCGGCACGCACCTTGCGGCCGGATTCGGTCTCGGTGCTCGGGCTTGCGAACACCTTCGCGCCCCAGGTCTCCATCATCGAGCGCCGGAAAGGCTTCTGCTCGTAGCTCACGCGGACCATGAACACGCGCACGTCGATGCCGAGCATTGCGCCGGCCATCGCCAGCGACGAGCCCCATTGCCCCGCACCGGTCTCCGTGCTGAGCTTGCGGATACCGGCCTGCTTGTTGTACCAGGCCTGCGCCACCGCGGTATTGGGCTTGTGCGATCCGCCCGGACTGACGCCCTCGTACTTGTAGTAAATTCTCGCCGGTGTGCCGAGCACGGCCTCCAGGCGCCTGGCCCGGTACATCGGCGACGGCCGCCACAGACGATAGATGTCGCGGACCGCCTCCGGGATCGGGATCCAGCGCTCGGTCGTCATCTCCTGCTCGACGAGGGCGGGCGGAAAGATCCGCGTCATCGCCTCCGGCGATACCGGTTTGCCGTCGGGCCCGAGATAGGGCGCGGGTGTGGTCGGCAGATCCGCGACGACGTTGTACCAGTGGGTCGGTATCTCCGACTCGTCGAGAACAATCTTGATATCGGCCATGCTCAGCTCCAATGCTTGGATCCCAGTGCGCCCCCTGCGCCTGCGAGTCCCGCCATTCTAAACCCTGCCGGGACCGGGTGGCGCCGCGCCGGCTGCGGCGTTCGCCGCAAGGCGCGGACCGCGATGCGCTGCGCCCGTGTGAACCCTTGTCATACCGCGGTCCGGGAATTGTTCCCGCCATGCGGGAACGTTATAAACTACTGCAGTGCCGGCGGTATTCGCCCGCGCGGACCGTACCTGGAACACGTTCATAATCGACACGGCGGATCCTTGAGTGACGCCACTTGATGAAGCGATCTACCTGGCGCGGATCGAGCTGCTCGATCCCGTTTGCCGTCTGCCGGCGCGCCAGCTCGAGATCCTGCTGCGCCGTGCCGACGTCGTCACCTGCGGCGCCGGGCTGACGCTGACGGAAAACGGCCGCCGCACCGATCGCCTGCACTACCTGCTCAGCGGGCGAGTGCTTATGCTGCTCGCGGATCAGCGCGTGCGTTCCATCCGCAGCGATCAGGACGAGGCACTGCGTCCCATCGATGGCCCCGGCGCCCGCGGCGCGACCATCCGCGCGGTGAGCGACTGCACCCTGCTCAGCGTCCCGGCCGCGGAGCTGGACGCGCTGGTGCGCGCGGCCGAGCAGGCCGGCGGCGCGGCGGCGACCGAGGTGACCGAGGACAGCTCCGCGCACTGGATGACGCGGATGCTCAAATCCGGGGTGTTCGCGCACCTGCCGGCCGGCAACATCCAGCAACTGTTCGCGGCGCTCGAGCCGGTACCGTTCCGGGCCGGCGAGGCGATCGTCCGCCAGGGCGAGATCGGCGCGTACTACTACGTGGTCGAAAGCGGGCGCCTGGAGGTCGTGCGCGAGCTCCAGGGTGGGCGCAGCAGCATCGTTCTTGCGCAGATCCAGCCCGGCACCGGGTTCGGCGAGGAAGCCCTCATCTCCGGCCTGCCCCGCAATGCCACGGTCCGCGGGCTCGACGACGGCTGCGTGATGCGCCTGAACAAGGTGGATTTTCTCGCGCTGGTGCAGGAACCGCTGATGCAGCGGCTCGATCCGGCCGACGCCCTGGCGCGCGTCGCGCACGGCGGCATATGGCTGGACGTGCGCCCGGGCAGCGCGCACGCGCGGGCCGGCGTAGCCGGTGCGATCAACCTGCCGATCGAGCTGTTGCGGATCAAGCACCGCGAGCTCGACCGGGGCTGTTATTACGTCGTCTGCGCCGATTCCGGACCGGCCGCCGCGGTGGCGGCGTTCCTGCTCGCCGAGCGTGGTTTCGAGGTCGGCCATCTCGACGGTCGGGTCGAGGACGTGCTTACCGCGATGGGCACCGCCGCCGGGAACGAGCCGCGGCCGGCGCGGGATAACGTCCTGTCCTTTTCCAGATTCAACCGTCTGCCAGCGGCCGCGTCGCGGCGCGCCGGGCACACTGACAGCGAGGTTCATACCATGGAACCGACCGGCACTCCCGACGAAGCACGACCGGCCCAGGGCCTGAACGCAGAGCCCGGCGGGGAACGACTCGACAGCGAGCAGCGCGTTCCACGCGAGTTGCTGGACGCGACCCTGACCGGCCGCACGCTGGCCAGCCTGATCGAGGAGATCGACAGCCAGCGGCGCACCATCGCGGCCCGGCCGGAAGACGACGACGGCGCCGCCGCGCACGCGGATCTGGACCCGCTGGAGCGCACGCAGGCCGTGCGCCGGGTGGTCGAAGCCGCGCTCGGCGACGACGCGGTGCACGCACCCATCGGGTCCGGCACGGTCGCGGTGGCAGAGCCGGCACCGGCGGGCACGGACGACGAGCTGACACGATTGCTCCGCGACCTGGAAAGCCGGTTGCGCCAGCAGATCGAGCGCCGCGTGCACGAGCGCGTCGCGGCCGAGCTCACCGGTCGCACGGCCCGGATCAAGGACGCGGCGGTGACCGAGATCCGGCGCCAGGCCGGCGTATTCAAGCAGCGTTACGAGGCGGCCTGGCGGGATAAGGAGCGCCAGCTCGCTGAACGGGAACGCGCGCTGCAGGCGAGCTACGACCGGCTGATGGACGTCGCCAACCGGATCGGCCGGCAAAAGGCCGGGATCAACGCGCAACGCCAGCTGCTGGCGGAAAAGCTCGCGGCCGCAGACAGCCTGCACCGGCAGGTCACCGAGATCGCATCCACGGTCGGCCGGCAGATCGACGATCTCGAGAATCTGATGGCGGAAGCGTCCTGACGGCATCCTGACGAGCGACGACGGCACCGGCGCCGATACCCCGCTGCCACGGCTGCAGGCCGGCCGTGGCGACCCCTGCCCCGATGACTCGTGGCGCCGCTCGCCGGCTGCGCAGCTGCGGATCCCGGCACACACCCTCGGCCGCACCGGTCGCGGCCGGCAACCGGACCCCGGCGACGCGCGGGGATGGTAGATTATGAGCGCTGGCAGCCCGACGTGCGCCCACAACCCAAGAGGGGACAGACATGGCCTTCACTGCGGATTTCGATCGCTTCCGGTTCACCGCCGACCATGGCAACGCATTCACCGGCAAGCGGGTGCTGGTCACCGGCTCCGGCAAGGACAACGGGATCGGCCAGGCACTGACGCTCGCGGCCGCGGCCAACGGCGCCGAAGTCGTCGGCGTGCACTTCCACAGCAGCTACCGCGACGGCTTCGACCTCGTCGCTGCCATTCGCGCCCGGGGTGTCAAGGCGTTCGCCATCCAGGCCGACGTCACCAACACGCGCGATCTGTGGGCCTCGCGCGGTTACATCTTCGAGCAGATGGGCGGCAAGGGCCCGGACCTCATCGTGTGCAACTCGGGCCTGTCCGAAGGCGGTTATCGCTTCGGCCGCGCGCTCCCGGAGGTCGAGGGGGAGAGCCGGGCCGAGCGCCGCGCGCGCGCGCGCCGCGCTTTCATCGAGAATCTCGCCGAATCGAGCCTCGTGATGAACACCAAGATCGACGGTTTCGTTGCCATGACCCACCTGTGGGCGGCCGAAGCCGTGTACCACAAGCAGCCGCTGCAGCTCATCTACATTTCGTCCATGCAGGCGATCGAACCCGGCATGGCGGTGCCCGGCTACGTGGTGGCCAACTGGGCGGTGCTGCGACTGCCGCAGGTGCTGCGGGTCAATCTCGGCCGTTCATCCGATCTGGTCAGTGCGGCCTGCCTGATGCTGCCTTTCATCCGCACCGGCATGACCGAGGAATACGCGGACAATCCGAAGGTCTACGGGCGCTGGCAGACACGCATGCTGGAGACCTTCGAGGCTGCGCACGCGGTCACGCGCCTGCTCGCGCGGCCGGCGGCGGAACTCGACCTCGGCAATTTCAAGCTCAACGTCGAGGGCCCGGCCGAGGCCCTGAAGCTGCGCTGGTCGCAGGTCAAGCTGGAAGTCGACGACCAGCCGCTCACCTGGAGCGACGATGCGGCACTGGCGCTGTGAGGCTGTCGCCGGACGGGGGGATCCGCGCGATCGCCGGCACCGGCACGGCGCGCGGGCGCACCTGCCGGTGCCGCGCTACGGACCGGGAGTCGAATCGTGGTTGGCGGGCGGCGCGGACGCCGGCAGCGCACCATCGCGCACGCTGGCGTCGGTGACGTCGGCGTCACGTTGGATCTCCTCGGCAAACCAACGGTATCTGAAGTTACCGATGAGGCCGGCGAGCGGCCGCAGCAAGCCGCCCTGCAGTGTGCCTTCGCTGGCCGCGGTCACGATTTCGGCAAAATTGGACTGCGCGTTCGCGGCCGTCCCCCAGATCCTGAATTCGGGCCCCTGCCAGTAACCTTGCGGTCCGCGCTCGGGGTGCAGCAGGTCCATGCTGTACAGGATCGCCGCGCCCTTGCCGAGCATGTTCAGCTGCGCGGTCATGGCGAGCGGGCTGTCGAGGATATCGACACCGGGCTCGTAGTCGACGCCACCGCTGGCGGTGAGTGATATGGTCGGGCTCTGCACCAGGAACTGCGCGATACGCAGGTCGCGTGATTCGTCGCGCAGCACGTGGAGTTCGGCGCGATCGTAGTCGATGGCGGCGATGTAGCTCACCAGCCGCGACACGGTGCCGACACCGAAGCCGCTGGTCGGCACGTAGGACAGCCCCTCGCCCATGATGCCGAGGAAATCGGACGCTCCGACCAGCAGCGAGCTATTCGGCGGCAGCGGGCGGAAGATACCCTCGCGACTCGTGAGGCGCAGGTCCAGCAGCAGCCGGTTGCGGTACTCGGCGAGGTTCGGGGCCTGCCCGTGGGCGTCGAGGTCGCCCCCGAACAGTCCCTCCACGCGCGGCTTGTCACCGGGCACGAGTTCGGTGAAGAACTGATTGAGATCGAAATCGCGGATCCGGCCCCTGAGCGTGAGATCGTAGGGATCGGCGCGCCCGCTGGTGAAACGCGTATCGCCGTCGAGCTCGATGGGACTGGCATGAAAGTAGGCCTGCCAGCCCGTCAGAGCCAGCCGCGTCTGCCCGGCCTCGAGCACACCCTGGATGTCGTCGAAGGCCAGGTAGTCGGTATAGAACAGTTTTGCGATCTGCACGCGCACACGGGTGTCGTACGGGAACACGTCCCAGGCGGCGTGCGCATCCGGCGTGTCGTCGATGACCGTCACCACGGCCGCGCTGCCGGGACCGGGACGCCGTGCACTGTCCGCACGGCCGGCGATGGCGCGGACGCTGGCGAGAAAGTCGTTCAGGTAGAAACGCTCTCCACGCAGCTCGACGTCGAGCAGGTCCGGCTCACCCGGCTGCGGCGCGTAGCGGGTGCTCACCAGCAGATCGGTCTGCCCGGAACGGCCGCTGCCGGTCAGCGGCGCGGTGAAGCCGAAGCCCGCGCCTTGCGGGTCCATCGCGCCCGTGAGGGGCATGCGCACGCTGTCGATGGCGAGGGGGACGTGCGCCTGCAGCCCCGACAATTCGGTGAGCGATTCGATGCGGCCGTCGGCGGCCACGCTGACGTGCGTGCGCAAGCTCCCGGCCGTCAGGCTGTGTCCCGGCAGCAGCGTCGGCTGATCGAGCAGCGCCGGCACATCGCCGGTGAGCGTCGCGTTCAGCCCTCGCAAGGGCACCGCACGCCCGGACTCGACCTGCAAATCGAGCTCGCCGGCGAGGGCCGCAACAGGGTCGTTTTCGAATCGCAGCGAGAGCTCCGCGATCGACGCCGCAATCGTGTCGCCGCCGGCGTTCAGCGTGCCGTTCACGGTCAGCGCGAACGGCCGCAGCGCCGCGCCCCGCCCGCCGTGGACGCGCACACCCTCGAGCGCCAGCGGCACGACGCTCGACGCGACCAGGTGCGTGCCGTCGGAATCGAGCTCGAAGCGCCCGTTCGCGGCGGCAAACGCCGGCGTGCCCGCGGGCAGATATTCGGCGAGCGCAGCCGACGACAGGGCGTCGAAGCTCAGGATCGCGCTGCCGACCGCGTAGCGGGCGCGGTTCTCGCCCGGTTCCAGCGTCCTGCGCAGGGTCAGACCGCGATCCGCGATCAGCGCCACGTGCGCGTCCGTGCCGATCGTGGCCGTGGCCTCGAGCGCGTCGACCCGGATCATCGCGCCACGGCGCTCGACGTCGTAGCGGGCCGTGACGTCCAGCGCCGTGGCGGTCGGACCACCGGCCACGGCGCGGGCCAGCGCCGGTTGCGTGAGCGCCGCGCCGACGTCGACGTCGATCTGGCCGGCCGCGGCGATCACCCCGTCTTGTCCCGGCGCGATGCGGATGCTGCCCGCGCCGCGCGCGATCGTGCGCCCATGCGCCGCCAGCGTGAGGGCGCCGTAGTGCACCTCGACCGCGTCGGTGCCGTAACGCAGCTCGGGCGTCACCGTGAGCGCGAGCGCGTCGAGCAGGGGCGTGCCGCCGCGCGCGAGGGACAGATCCTCGATATGAATCGGATCGCGAGCCCGCAGTGTGAGCTGGCCGCGCTCGCCACCCGTGAGGGCGAGCGCCGCCCGCGCGAGCTTGCCCGTCAGCATCGTGTCGGGCACCAGCGGCGACAGCCAGGCGAGGTCGACGTCGTGCACGCTCACGTCCAGCAGGGCACCTTGCGGATTGCCGATCGGTGCGCCGCTCGCGCCGCGTGGCACGGCGAACGGCTGCAGGAGCGTCACGTGCAGCAGCTCGGCACCGTCGCGCTGCGCGATCCCGGCGTCGAGCCGAACGACCTTTACCGCGTCGGCACCAGCGCTGAGCTCGCCCTCGAAGCCCAGCGTCAGCCCCTCGGGCAGCGGATAGGCCTGGCGCCACGGTGCGAGCAAGGGCTGCGCCGACAGCGGATCCACGTTCAGCCTGCCCGCGCCGACGACGCGTATCGCAGGTGCCGCAGCGCCGGGGTCGGTGGCGGCCGCGGGGAGCGAGATGCTGGCGCTGGCATCGACGAGCGAGTCTTCGCCGGCCGTAAGGACGATATCGCGCAGACGAAGCCGCAGACGTTTTGATGACCGGCTGAGATCCGCGCGCAGGTGCCCGCGCACATCCCGCACCAGCGTCTCCCCGTCACGCGTCACATCGAAGCCCGATACGGTCAGCGGCGCGTCGGACTCCAGATGCAGCACACCTTCGGCGTCGGTGCCCAGCGTGAAGTGACCGCCGAGCGCGCCACCCGCAAGCGTGTAAGCGGGCACCCACGCGTTCAACCAGGCGAGCGGCAGCGCGGGCACCTCGATCTCCAGCCAGCGCCGCGGCGCCCGCACCGCCGTACGCAAATCCGCCAGTGCAAATTGCATCGGTTCGGCGAGTGCGGCCGTGAGCACGGTGACGCCGCCGCCGTCACTGAGCGTGCCGGCAAGGCGCGTCATCCGCACGTGTCCGCCACCGATTTCGACCGTCGCCTGCTGCGCGAACCGCAAGGGTTCGCGCAGGCCGGACTCGCGCCCGAGCACGCGCTCGAGCGCCGAAACGGCGAGCGTGCCGTCCAGCGACAATCCGAGCTGCCCGCGGGTGTTCAGTGTCAGCATCCCGTTCGCATGTTGTACGAGCGCGGGCAGATCCTGGTTCGCAAAGTAGGGTTGGAGCAGCGCCTGCGTCGCGCTCAGCGTCCACTGACCATCCAGTTCGCCCGTCGCGCCGTCGTAACGGCCCGTGGCCGAAACCAAGGCGCGCGCGCCACCGGCGGCGGGCGCCGTCAGCGACACGACGATCGCCTCCGGCACCGGCGCGGACACCGCCTGCGCGTCCGTCACCGCGGGCGGTATCGCCGTGGCCGTCTGTGCGGGGCTCAGCGTCACGGCGAGCTGCAGTGGCTCCGGTACGGGCAGTGCGTCGCCGGCCAGCGTGATCCGGGCCTCGAGCCCGAGGGACTCAAAGCGGCCGCGTTCACGCTGGGCGAGCACCACAGCGCCGTCGGCGCGGATCTCGAGGCCGCGTGATGGATCGGCGTAGTCGGCCTCGATCGCGATGCGGCCGTGTTGCCGGGGTGCGATGGCGCCGCCGTCGAGCGCAATGCGCAGCGACCGCCCCTGCGCCAGCAGCACCTGCGCCGACGCCTCGATGTCACCGGCCACCAGACCCAGACCCCGATCGAGCGACGCGAAAACGCCCGGAAACACGCCCTCCGACCGTGGCCGGGCGGCCGCGAAGCGACGCAGATCGATGACGGCGTCGGCCAGTCGCAGCCGTGCGACGTCGATCTCGCGGGCGAGCAGTGAGACCGCGCAGAACCGCACGTATAAATCGCCGACGCGCACTCGTGCGCCGCGCCAGCCGATCTCGGCGCCGCGCAGGTGCACGGACCAGGGTGTCACCAGCACGTGCTCGATGCTGAGCGAGTCGACGGCAGGACCGAGCTGCCCGATCAGGATCCGACGCTGCAGCGCCGGGTTGAAGACGAAGGCCGCGGCAAGCGCGAGCATGGCCAGCGGTATCCACACCCGCCGGCGGCGCAGCGGTGCGCCGTCGCGCGACCGCCAGGCGGTGGCGCCGGGAGCGGGGAGTTGCGGTGGTGACGGTCGCGGTTCGTTCATGGTGCGGCGGCTCGGCGGCAGGCGCGACCAGGTGCGCACCCGGCGCAAGCTGCGCGGTCATGGAAGGCGCTGCGGCCCGCGCGTCGATGCGGCGGGTTTGGTCGCGCGGGCGACGCCCGTGCAGGTGTCGCGGGTCACGGCCGCGCAACGCCCCCGCAGCCGTCACCACGGACACCTTAGTACAATTCGGCGCGCATAGGCAGGCCGGCGTACACTGGCTTGGACCCGATCACCGATCCGGGCCGCCGGAGCAGCTGCGCAGCGATAAAGCCCCATGAATGAGACGCTGGAAGCGCTCGTGCTGCCGGACGGCGGGCTGCTCAACCGTGTCGACTACGGCGACGCCATCGCGCCATGGACGTTCGGCGTGACCGAGCTCATTCGCTGCCTGCAGGCGCGCGGGCTGCGGGTGTAATACGCGAGAAGACGACATCCCGTTCAGCAACCCCTGACCGCCCGACGCGCGTGGCCCGTGCCGGGCGTGCTGATTGGGATAGAATTCCAGGCGGGCACGGGCCGCGACGCCGTGCCGCACCGCAGCGAGCCGGCGCACGACCGGCCCGCCCCAGCAAACGGGAGACGCCACATGAGCGAGCACATCTACAAGCACATCGAGCTGACCGGCAGTTCGACCCGCAGCAGCGACGACGCCGTGCGCGGTGCCATCGCCCAGGCCGCGAAGACCGTACGCAACATGCGCTGGTTCGAGGTGGTGGAAACCCGTGGCCATATCCGTGACGACGCGGTGGCGCACTGGCAGGTCGTGGTCAAGATCGGCTTCACGCTCGAGGACTGAGACCTTGTGAAACCGTCACCGCGGCGGCTGCCGGCGCGCGGATGGCATCCGCAGGCAGTCGTTTCACGAGCGCTGCCGGTCGTCGCAGCGCCGCACCGGGAAGACGGCTGGTGCTGAGTATCACCCGTCGCGATTTTCTCAATGGCGCGCTGCTCGGCGCGGGTGCGGGTCTGCTTGCGCGCAGCCCGCCGGGTCTGGGCGCCGGCCCGGTCTACGCACGCCCCGGCGCGGACTGGTACGGCTACGGCGGCATCGGCGACTATGCCGCCTCCCACGGCAACACCCCGGACGTGGTGGCGACCGCTCACGCGCTGCGCGACGGACGCTTGGATTTCACGACGGCCGTGGTCGATACCGGGGAAACCTTCGATGCGATCATCGTCGGCGGCGGCCTGGCGGGTCTCGGCGCGGCCTACGAATTCACGCAGCAGGCCGCAAGCGGGCAATGCCTCATCCTCGAGAACCATCCGGTCTTCGGTGGTGAAGCCAAGCGCAACGAATTCCTGGTGGACGGCGTACGGCTCATCGCACCGCAGGGCTCCAACGGCTTTTCCGTACCCGGCGTGGACGAAGGTGCGCACGCGTCCGCGGATGCCCTGTACTACGACGCGCTGGGCGTGCCACGACAGTTCTCCTATCAGGGCTGGCAATCGGACCGCCCGCCGCTGAAGCTCGCGCCGGACCACGCCAGCTTTCTGTACTGGCTGAACCATCGCGCCGACGTCGGCTATTTCTTCGCGCAGGGCGAAGGTGTGCGCGTCGCCCGCAATCCCTGGGACGACGCGCTTGCGCAGACCGGCTACCCCGCGCGGGTACGCGAGCAGCTGCTCGCCTGGCGCTACGCCACCGGCAAACCCGGTGCCGGCGCCGACGACGTCCGCTGGCTCGACACCATGAGCTACCAGACCTACGTCGAGCAGATCATGGGCCTGGATCCGGCGGTCACCGCCTTTGCCGATCCCATCCTCGCTTTCGCCGTCGGACTCGGCTGCGACGCGGTCTCCGCCTACGCCGCCTATGCCATCCTGTTTCCCGGCGTCATCAATTTCTACCGGCCGGAAGTGAAGGACTTTACCGCGTTCGAACGGCATTCCTTCCCCGGCGGCAATGACGGCTTTGCCCGGCACTTCCTGAAGAAGATCATTCCCGCGGCGATCGCCGGCTACCATACGTTCGCCGCCATCATGAACGGCGCCGTGAATTTCGCCGCCCTGGACCGCGCGGGCCAGCGCGTGCGCATGCGCCTCGGCGCGACGGCGGTGCGCGTGGAGCATGACGGTGAGCCTGCGCGGTCCACCGCCGTGTTCGTCATCTATCACCGGGACGGAAAACTGTACCGGGTCCGCGCCCGGGGCGTGGTCATGGCCGCCGGCGGCTGGATGGGCAAACACGTCGTGCGCGACCTGCCGGACAGCTACCGGCAGGCCTACGCCTCGTTCCGGCACGCACCCTTCCTGGTGGCCAACGTGGCGCTCACCAACTGGCGCTTCCTGTACGACGCCGGGATCACCGCCTGCCGCTACGACGACGGGGTGTTCGGCCACGCCTGCAACCTGCGCCAGCCCATGATCGTCGGCGACTACCGGCCGCCCAACGATCCACAGCGGCCCGCGGTACTGACCTTCTACGTGCCGTTCTTCTATCCGGGCGCGGCCACTGCGGAGCAATGCAGCCGCGGTCGCACCGAGCTGTTCACCACCGCATATGCCGGCTACGAGCAGCGCATCGTCGAGCAACTGCGACGGCTGTTCGGAACCGGCTTCGTCGCCGAACGGGACCTCGCCGGCATCATTCTCAACCGCTGGGGACACGCTTACGTGGTGCCGGAACCGGGCTTTTACTTCGGCCGCGACGGTCGGCCGGCGGCGCGGGACATCATCCGCGAACCCTGCGGCCGTATCGCCTTCGGCCACTCCGAACTGCAGGGTAACCAGCACTGGGGCCCGGCGGCGGCGGAAGGCGCCCGCGCCATGCGCCAGATCCTGGAACGGGGGTAAGGCGACCGGGCCGCGGGTCGCGCGGCGATCCGACCGGGGTGCCGCCGCCCGCCGCGATCGGACGGGCGCGGCACCCCGGACCGCAGCCGTTCAGGCCAGGTTGCGCAGCTCGCGCAGCCCCACCGAGAGCATCGCCAGATCCGGCACGCTGGCCGCCTCGATCTCCGCGAGCACCTGTCGCGTGCGCCCCAGCGCCCGATCGTTGGCCTGTTCCCAGGCGCCGATCAGCGCGTCGGGATCCGCCACGGCGGGGTCGCGTTTGAGCACGACGGCGGTCAGCGAACGCAGCTTTTCCGCCAGCTCGTCGCGCAGAGCCGCGCGGGCACGCGCCTGCCAGTGCGTGTCGCCGGGCAGGATGCCGATCTGCTCGCGCATCCAGGTGAAGCTGAGCCGCGCGGCGAGCGAGAAATACACCGCCGCCACACAGGGGATGCCGCGCCCGGTGGAGTGCGACACTTCACTGATGTCGAGCGCCGAAAACGCCAGCTCCGAGCCTGCGACCCGCGCGGCGAGGGCGGCGGGCACGCCGGCGGCCAGCAGATCGTCCGCCGCCTGGCGCACATGGGCGCGATCCTGCTCCCCCAGCCTGGCGTCGAGATCGTCGCACACGGCCGCCACCGACGCCGAGTAGCGTGCGATCGTCGGTTCGAGCTCACCCGCGTACAGGCGCCGGCGCAGAAACCACAGGGTCGCCCGCAGAATCAGGCGTCCGATACGAATGAGCATCGCCGTCTGCACGCGGTCTTCGATCTGGTTGTCCAGCGCGTCGATCGCGTTCCACACGTCGACCATCCCGAAGGTCTGCCGGGCCAGCAGATAGGCGCGTACGACTTCCGGGGGCTGCGCACCGGTCTCCTCCATCAGCCGGTGCACGAAGGTGCTGCCGACGCGGTTGATCATGCTGTTAGTGACGTGGGTCGCGATGATCTCGCGCTGCAGCGGGTGCCGGCGGATGGCCGCGCCGAAACGCTCGCCCAGTATCGCGGGGAAGTAGCGGGTGAGCGCGGTCGCGACGTACGGTTCCTCGGGGACATCCGATTCGACCAGCTCCGAATACAGCCAGATCTTGCTGTAGGCGAGCAGCACCGCCCGCTCCGGTGACGTCAGCCCGGTTCGCGCGGCTTTGCGCGCGGCCAGCTCCTCGTCGGCAGGCAGGAACTCGATCTTGCGCTTGAGCCGGCCGTGGTGCTCCAGATAGCGCATGAACCGGGCCTGCGCATCGAGCTGCCCGGCACCCAGCGCCCCGCTGATCGCGAGCGACTGCGCCTGGTAACAGTTGTCCCGCAGCACCAGCGCCGCGACCTCCCCGGTCATGGTCTCGAGCAGCTCGTTGCGCTGTCTTAGCGTGAGATCGCCGGCCGCCACTGCCGTATTGAGCAGGATCTTGATGTTGACTTCGTGGTCCGAACAATCGACACCCGCCGAGTTGTCGATGGCGTCGGTGTGGATCAGTCCGCCCCTGAGCGCGTACTCGATCCGTGCACGCTGCGTGAAACCGAGGTTGCCGCCCTCCCCGACCACGCGGCAGCGCAGCTCGCACGCGTCGATCCGGATCGCATCGTTGCTGCGATCGCCGGCTTCGGCGTGCGCCTCCGCGCCGGCTTTCACGTAGGTGCCGATGCCGCCGTTGTAGAGCAGATCGACCGGCGCCCGCAGGATTGCGCGGATCAGGTCGCTCGGTGTGAGCGCCCGGGCATCGATCCCGAGCGCCCGGCCCGCCTCGGGGGAAAGAGGGATCGACTTGGCGGTGCGCGGGAATACACCGCCGCCGCCGGAGATGAGACTCGCGTCGTAGTCTGCCCACGATGAGCGCGGCAGCTCGAACAGGCGTTTGCGTTCCTCGAAGCTCACGTGCGGATCGGGGTCGGGGTCGAGGAAGACGTGGCGATGATCGAACGCGGCCAGCAGCCTGATATGCGTTGACAGCAGCATGCCGTTGCCGAACACGTCGCCCGACATGTCGCCGATGCCGACGACGCTGAAATCGGTGCTCTGGACGTCGATGCCGAGCGTACGGAAGTGCTTCTTGACCGACTCCCAGGCGCCGCGCGCCGTGATCCCCATCTTCTTGTGGTCGTAGCCGGACGAGCCGCCCGAAGCGAACGCATCCTCCAGCCAGAACCCGTATTCGGCTGCGACCGCGTTGGCGATGTCCGAAAACGTCGCCGTACCCTTGTCGGCCGCCACCACCAGGTAGGTATCGTCCTGGTCGTGACGCACGACATCGGGCGGCGGCACGACCTTGCCCCCCGACTGGTTGTCGGTGAGATCGAGCAGTCCGCGCAGAAACGTCCGGTAGCACGACACCACCTCCTGCATCAGCGCATCGCGCTCGCCGGCCGGCGGCATTTTGACGACGAACCCGCCCTTGGCGCCCACCGGCACGATGACTGCGTTTTTCACCATCTGCGCCTTCATCAGGCCGAGAACCTCGGTGCGAAAATCCTCCATGCGATCCGACCAGCGCAACCCGCCGCGTGCCACCTTGCCGCCGCGCAGATGCACACCCTCCACCCGTGGTGAATAGACGTAGATCTCGAACATCGGTCGCGGCTCGGGTAAGCCGGGAACCTTGGACGGGTCGAGCTTGATCGACAGGTAGGGCTTGGCCGCTCCGTCCGCACC
Organism: Gammaproteobacteria bacterium; assembly: GCA_020850735.1. GTDB lineage: Bacteria > Pseudomonadota > Gammaproteobacteria > JADZEE01 > JADZEE01 > JADZEE01. The sequence continues at coordinate 31,445 of JADZEE010000111.1, forward strand.
GGTCTGAAAATAGTTCGTGCGGGTGACGGCGAGGATCAATGCCAGGAAACGGCGCAGGATCCGGTCCTCGTCGAGGCTGGGCACCGCATCGAGCGCCTGCTCTATCTGCGCGACGAGCGCGGCGCCGCGCTCCTGTGCCGGCTCGCCGCGGCGCGGGTCGTGCCGCTCGATGAACAGCGCCAGCAGTTGCCGCACGATCTGCGGGTGCGCGGCGAGCGCCGCCTGCATGTACGCCTGACTGAAGGTGAACCCGGCCTGGCGCGAATACCGGGCCAGCGCCCGCAGCAACGTGATCTCCCGCCAGCCGAGCCCGGCGAGCAGCACCAGCCTGTTGAAGTCGTCGCTTTCGGCCTCGTCGTGCCAGATGCGCTGGAACGCCTCTTTAAACACGTCGCGGATGTCGTCGATGTCGATGGCCGGTCCCGCGCCGGTGGACAGCCCCATGTCGTGGATCCACACCGGCGGCGCATCCCTGGGTTCGATCTCGTAGGGGCGCTCGTCGATCACCCTGACGCCCATATGCTCGAGCATCGGCACGCTGTGTGACAACGGCACCGCCGCGCGGCTGCGGAACAGCTTGAATCGCAGCTCCCCCGCCCGCGCCTCCAGCGGGACATACAGGTTCAGGGCGAGGCCGTGGTCGGATTTCAACTGCTCCATGAGCTCGATGTCGTGCACGGCGACACGCGCCGGACAGTCCTCGCGATAGCCCGCGGGGAAGGCCCTGGCGTATTTCTTGTAAAGGTCCACGCCGCGCTCTTCGCCCAGCCGCTCCACCAGGGCGTCGGCCAGGTCATCCTCCCAGCTGCGAACGACACGAACCAGCTTCGCCTCGAGCTCGCGCTCGTCATAGTCGGGCCGCACGCCGGGCGTGGTGTACACCACGATCAGCACCCGCGCCAGGATCGACTCCGAAAGATTGGCACTGAACTCGGTCGATACGCCCGCGAACGCGTTCATCAGCAGCTGCTGCATGCGCTCGCGCACGTCCGTGTTGTAGTTGTCGCGCGGCACGTACACCAGGCACGAGAAGTACCGCCCGAAGGAATCACGACGCACGAACAGCCGCGTGCGCTGGCGCTCCTGCAGATGCAGGATCCCCATGGCCGTTCGCAGCAGCTCGTCGGCCTCGATCTGGAACAGCTCGTCGCGCGGATAGCTCTCCAGGATGGTGAGCAGCGTCTTGCTCATGTGGCTGCCCGGCAGGACCCCCGAGCGCTCGATCACCGACTTGATCTTGCGGCGCAGCATCGGGATCTGCAGGGCGCTGGCGCTGTAGGCGACCGAAGTGTACAGGCCGAGGAAGCGCCGCTCGCCGACCACGTTGCCGCCGTCGTCGAAGCGCTTCACACCGACGTAGTCCATGTGCACCGGCCGGTGCACGGTGGCGCGCGTATTGGACTTGGTGACGATCAGCAGTTCGGGCCTGCGCGCGCGGTCGCGGATCTCCGCCGGCAGCGTGGCGAAGCTGGTCGACGTGGCCTCGGCCTGCGCCTGACGCAGGATGCCCAGGCCCGAGCCGGGCACCGTGCGCAGGACGTCTTCGCCGTCTGCCGTCGTCAGATCGTAGTCGCGGCAACCGAGAAAGGTGAAATGGTCCGCATTGAGCCAGTCCAGGAACGCGACTCCCTCGCTGATCTCCTCGTCCGGCAACGGCGGCGGTTGCGCCGTAATCGCCGCGGCCGTGGCGCGCATGCGTGCCAGCATCGGCTGCCAGTCGTCGACCGCGGCGCGCACGTCCGCGAGCACGCGCAGCAGCGCCTCTTCCAGCCGCTCGATCGCATCGGGATCGGTCTCGCGGTCGATCTCCAGATGCATGAAGGAATCGAACTGTGCGCCCTCACCGGCACCGTCGCGCTGCAGAACCTCGAGCAGGACGCCGGCTGCGTCGCGACGCACGCGCATCACGGGATGGATGATGAGATGCGTGGCAAAACCCTGCGCGTTGACTTCCATGCGCACGGAATCGACCAGAAAGGGCATGTTGCCGGTCGTGGTCTCGATTACCGTGTGCGGGCATTGCCAGCCGTGCTCCTCGACGCGCGGGTTGTACACGCGAACCTTGGCGGTTTGCGCGGCAAGCTGGCGGGCGAACAGCCATTGCGACACCACGGCACCATAGAGATCGACCGGATCGCGCCCGGCCAGGTCGTCGGGATCGACCTGCAGGAAGAACTGGCGCACGAACGCTTCGATCTGTCCGTACTGTTCCGCCGCGATGCGCACGCGCACCAGCGCCAGTACCTCGGCGAGGATCTCGTCCTTGGCGTCGGCGCTCTGCCGGTTCATCGCGCAGCTCCCATGGGGCGGGGTGACGGACTCAGGACGGCGCGCCCGTCAGCATGACCCGATGCAGCTTGGATCAAGACCATGGTACCCGCATGGTCGCTGCCGCGCGCACGGCGGCGGCAGCGGCGCGGCTCGGGCCGGCAGACACGCGGTCCGCTGTGAAATATCGCAGCGTTCCGGCGCCGCGGCTGCGCGCGGCATCCGCGCAGGAACCGGAATTCTGCTCGGCGAACGGGACCCGTCGTCGCAACCGCCGGGCGGGCGACAACCCGGCGCACGACCGGGCGGGATCCTGACTGGCGTCCCCACGGGGATTCGAACCCCGGTTGCCGCCGTGAAAGGGCAGTGTCCTAGGCCTCTAGACGATGGGGACGGGATGCAGCGTGCCTCGGTGAAAAGAAAGGCTCGCGAGCGAGCCTTTCCGGTACCTCTGGTGGAGCCAGGCGGGATCGAACCGCCGACCTCTACAATGCCATTGTAGCGCTCTCCCAGCTGAGCTATGGCCCCGAAAACAGGCTGCGCATTTTGCGCGACGACCCCGAACGTGTCAAGGTTTCAAGGAGTTACGAATATACACCAGCGCCCGATCGAGCCGCCCCGACACCCCTTCGCGACCGATCAGCGCGCAGGTAACGTCGATGGGCGGAGACACCGTGCCGCCGGTCAGTGCCACGCGCAGGGGTTGCGCCACTTTGCCGAGTTTCAGGTCCCGCTGCGCGGCCACGGCCGCGACCGCCGCGTGGATCGCCTCGCGCGTCCAGGGCTCGACGGCCGCCAGGCGCTCGCGCAAGTCCGCGAGCACCGGCGCGCTGTCGGAGCCGAGATGGGCGCGGGCCGCCTTGTCTTCGTAGGCGCGGGGTTCGACGTAAAAGTACCGGCACGCGTCCGCCATTTCCACGAGCGTGCGCGCGCGCTCGCGCAGCGCTTCCACGACGGCCGCGATCGGCGGTCCGGCGCTCCAGTCCACGCCGGCGTCCGCGAGGTGCCGGCGCAGGCGCTGCCCGACGCTGTCCGGCGCCAGCGTCTTGATGTAATGCTGGTTCAGCCACAGCAGCTTGTCCGGGTTCACCGCGGCGGCCGATTTGTTCAGAGCGGCGATGTCGAACTTGTCGATCATCTCCGCGATGCTGAAGATCTCGTCGTCGCCGTGCGCCCAGCCCATACGCACGAGATAGTTGAGCAGCGCCTCGGGCAGGAACCCCTCGTCGCGATACTGCATGACGCTCACGGCCCCGTGACGCTTGGACAGCTTCTTGCCGTCCGGTCCGAGGATCATCGGCACGTGGGCGTAGACCGGCAGCGGCGCGCCGAGCGCGGCGAGGATGTTGAGCTGGCGCGGCGTGTTGTTCAGGTGGTCGTCACCGCGGATGACGTGGGTGATCGCCATGTCCATGTCGTCGACCACGACGGTGAAGTTGTAGGTCGGTGAGCCGTCGGAACGCGCGATGATGAGGTCGTCGAGCTCACGGTTTGCGAAGCGGACCATGCCGTGGATGCGATCCTCGACGACGACCTCACCGTCGGTCGGGTTGCGGAACCGCACCACCGGCGCGATGCCCGCGGGCGGCGGCCCCGAGCGCTGCCGGCAGCGACCGTCGTAGCGGGGCTTGTCACCGCGCGCCATCGCCGTGGTGCGCATGGCCTCGATCTCCTCCCGGCTGCAGTAGCAGTGATAGGCCGTGCCCGCGGCGAGCATCTGTCCGATCACCTCCCGGTAGCGATCGAATCGCCGGGTCTGATAGTACGGTCCCTCGTCGTAGTCGAGCCCGAGCCACGCCATGCCTTCGAAGATGATCTGGACGGCGTCCTCGGTCGATCGCTCGAGATCGGTATCCTCGATGCGCAGGATGAACGTGCCACCGAGCTTGCGGGCATAGAGCCAGTTGAACAGCGCGGTGCGCGCGCTGCCGATGTGCAGCATGCCCGTGGGGCTGGGCGGGAAGCGGGTACGGACGGTCATGGCGGAAGCGGAGCCGGGAAAAAACGGGGCGAATTATAGCAGCCGCCCCGCTCCGGTTTGACCGTCCCCGCGGCCCCTACTAGAATTCCGGCCCCACGGCGGGCGATTAGCTCAGTGGGAGAGCGCTGCCTTCACACGGCAGAGGTCGTAGGTTCGAACCCTACATCGCCCACCACTCCCGTCCGTTCCCCGGATCCTGCCCCGTGCCGCACGCCCGCGTCGCCCGCCCCGCCGATCACAGCACGATCACGAGATAGAGCGCGTACAGGCCGCCGTTGACGCCGAGGTGCCACACTTCGATGCGATCGCGGGCGGCGAGAAAGCGCAGCCACAGCGCCGCCGCCAGGGTGATGCTGACGCCGGCGAGCACCTCGGTACGCGGCGCCCAGGGTGTCAGCGCGATGCC
>JADZEE010000112.1 GCA_020850735.1 Gammaproteobacteria bacterium
CGCCGCTCGAGGCGTTGTCGGCAATCGTATCGAGCAGACTGATCTTCCAGTCCTGGATGCGGCTGTCCACGACCTCGATCGCCGGCAGCGCATGGTCAATGGCTGCGATGACCTCCCCGAGGGTGATGGCCTCGTGGGGCAGCTCGCGCCGCATGACGAACGCGACTTCAGCCTCGATGCGCGGCTGGATGAACCGCTCGAGGGCCATCGGTTCAGCGTCACCGACCTCCATGTCGGCGAACAGCATGCCGTAGTCGGGCTGATCCACGCCCAGCTGCTGCTGCACGGACTTCGACGTCAGACCGATCTTGCGGCCGACGAGGCGCCGGCCAGCCGCGAGAGCCGCCTGCGTCAGTTGCTCCTGCACGGCGTAGGCGCCGTCGACGCCGAGCGGAGCGAGGCGCGGCCCGAGCGCTTCGACCGGCTGACGCGTCTGCTGTGCGCGTGCGAGGAGGGCGGCCGACTCCGCCACGATGCGCTCCCGCGCCCGCGGACTCATCGCGTCCGCGCCGCCTGGGCGGCGGTCTGTCGCGGCAAGTGGCGCCGCAGTTCCTCGAGGAACGGCGCCACGCCTTCGGTGTCCACGATCTGCCAGGCGCGCCGGTATGCCGGAGGCGCGAGTTCACGGTAGTCATGATCCAGAAGAGCGAGCTCGCGCTGTCGGCCGAGCTTCGTCAGCACGAACTTCTCGAGCGCGAGCACGTGCAGGTGCAGTGTGACGTGCAGTCCTTCCGCTGCGTACTTCTGCTGCAGCGCGGAGACGCCGTTGACCGGCTCGGTGTAGGTGTGCATCAACTCGTGAAAGACGAGTCGCGGAAACATGACGATGTCTTCCGGCGCCGGTGCATCAGAGAGAAACGAGCGGGTGTTCACCATCAGCGGCATGGCCAGACTCACGTCGGTGCACACGGTGAGTGTCGCCTGCATCTCGGCATAGGGGAACGGTGCGCCGACGGCGCGCAGCGTCGCCGCCAGGTACCGGGTGCCTTCCCGGTCCCATGACCGCTGGAATTCGTCGCGTCGCCGCAGCGTCTCCTCGACCCAGATCTTCTCGACGGGTACCCCGAGTCGTGCGGTGCAGGTGCGATCGAAGATCGAGCCGTACGGTGCAGGGTAGACGAGTGTGATCAACGGCACCTGCGCCGCTGCGTACACGCGTCCGATCGGCGCCGTGAGGAGAGCGCCGAGGAGCGTCACGACGACCGCAGCCCTACAGCTTGATGCAGACATTATGAGTCTCGGTGTAGAAGTCCAGGCCGTGGACGCCGCCCTCACGACCGATGCCCGAGCGCTTCGAACCGCCGAACGAGGCCCGCAGGTCACGCAGGAACCAGCTGTTGACCCACGTCGTCCCAACCTCGAGCCGTGCCGCTACCCGATGCGCCCGCGACAGATTCTCGGTCCAGACGGCCGCCGCGAGTCCGTAGTCACTCGCGTTGACGCGATTGATGGCCTCGTCCTCCTCGTCGAAGGGGGCGACGTGGCAGCAGGGTCCGAAGATCTCCTGCTGCAGGATGTCGGAGGTTTCCTCGAGACCCGTCCAGATCGTCGGCTCGATCCAGTATCCGCCCCGGAGCCTCTCCGCTACCGGCGGAATGCCGCCACCGGTAACGACTCTGGCCCCCTGCCGGCGTGCCAGGGCGAAATAGCGCTGCACCTTCTCGCGATGCCCGGCACTGATGAGGGGCCCCAGTGTCGTCGCTGGATCGAAGGGATCCCCGGGCCGCAGCGCGGCGGCTTCGCGCGCCAGCATCTCCACGAATTCGTCGAAGACCGCGCGCTCCACGTAGACGCGTTCCGTGCCCAGGCACACCTGGCCGCAGTTGAGGAACGCCGAGCGGGCGCTGCCAGCGACAGCGCGCTGCAGGTCGCAGTCTGCAAAGACGATCGCGGCATTCTTGCCGCCGAGCTCGAGTGATACGGGCCTTATGCCATCTGCGGCACCTTTCATGATCGCCGTTCCCGTCGATGTCTCACCAGTGAACGTGACGCCGGAGACGCCGGGGTGGCGGACGAGATGTTCGCCGGTCGAGCCCTGCCCGAAGCCGTTGACGACGTTGTAGACCCCGGGCGGCACACCGGCCTCGTTCATGACCTCGGCGAGCAGCATTGCCGTCGCGGGCGTCTCTTCGGAGGGCTTGACCACGACGGCGTTGCCACAGGCAAGCGCCGGGGCCACCTTCCACGTGAGCAGCAGCAGCGGCAGGTTCCAGGGACAGATCACCGCGATGACGCCCCGCGGGCGGCGCAGGGAGTAATTGAGCGCGCCCCGGCGATCCGCTGTGTGCGTCGTCAGCGTCTCGCCGGACAGATGCTGCGCGAGATCGGCAAAGGCGCTGAAGTTTGCCGCGCCGCGTGGTATGTCGAGATGCGCAGCGAGTCCCACTGGCTTCCCGGTATCGATGATCTCGGCGCGGAGGAACTCGTCTGCGCGCGCTGTGATCCGCTCGGCGATGCGGCGCAGCACGGCGCCGCGATCCGCGGCCGTCATGTGAGCCCACGGTCCCCCGAGGGCCCGTCGCGCGGCCCGTACCGCGGCATCCGTGGTCTCGGCATCCGCCTCGAGGACTTCGTACGTCGACTCGCCCGTCGCCGGGTAGACGCATTCGTAGGCACGCGTTCCGCGATGGGTGGCTTCGCCACCGATGAACTGTCCGAGGGTGCGCCGCGCAGGAGCTGCGGTACCGGTCTGGGAGGCGGTGTGCATCGATCTTGCCTTTGACTGTGTCCGTGGGAGCCCGCAAACCGGATCGTCGCAGGGATTTCGCCTTGGAGCGAGCCCCGAAGCGCGACAACCCGGTGATCAGTATAGCGAAATCCAAAAGTTTCGAAATATATTGACGTGTCACGGAGTGTGATATAACGTATACGTTGGGATTGCAGTCGCGACGACGCGAGATCGGTCGTATTCGGCAAGATCGTATGGAGGGGGATGACGATGTCGAAGGCGAAGCAGACGACGATACGCATGTGTTGGGCCAGCGCAACGGTACTGGTCATGGCGGCTAGCACCGCGGTGGCCCAAGGTGCCGCGGCGGCAGAGGATTCCGCCACGCTGGAGACGGTCGTGATCACCGGAACCAGCATCCGGGGCACGGAGGTGATCGGCAGCACGGTGCAGACCATCGACAGCGCCGCGATCGCCAACAGTGGCCGCGCGACGGTTGCGGATCTGCTGCGCGAGCTGCCGGTCAACTTCGCCGGTGGCGTTGCGAAATCCGACAACAGCCGCGGTGGTCAGGATACCGCCTCTGCGGGCGCGAATCTCACCGGCGGCCAGGGCGTGAATCTCCGTGGTCTCGGCGCGCTGTCGACCCTGGTGCTCGTGGACGGGCGCCGTGTGGCGGCGTCGGGTCAGTTCGGCGACTTCGTGGACGTGGCCAACATCCCGGCCGCAGCCATCGAACGTATCGAGATCCTTCCCGATGGCGCCTCGGCCATCTACGGATCGGACGCCGTGGGCGGCGTGGTGAACATCATCCTGAAGGAGCATTTCGAGGGCATCGGCGCGCTGGCGCGGTACGGCGTCACGACGCAGGGGGGCGGTGAAGAACTGCAGGCAAGCGTCGTATGGGGCGGTCGCTGGGACGGCGGCCGCGCAGTCGTCGGTTACGAGTACAGCGATCAGAAGCGGATCGACGCCGCAGATCGCGATTTCGACGGCGGCGATTTCTCCGGCCGCGGTGGCGTCAACTGGCCGATCTACACCAGCCGTGTCGGCAGTGCCGCCAATATCTTCACCGGCAACGCTGCCTTCAACGGCAACGTGGCCTATACCGTGCCACAAGGTCCGGGAACGGGCCTTGGCGTCGGCAGCCTGACGCCGGCTGCGGGCGGGATCGGCAATACCTCGAATCCCTGGCAGGGTGTCGATATCCTGCCGGCGATGAAGCGACACAGCATCTTCACCACATTCGGCCACAACGTCGCTGCGGCCTCGGAAGTCTATGGCAGCATGCGGTTCACGCGCCGCGATGGTGACTACCGCACCGGTTACACGAACATCTACAGCACACTGCCGGCGACCAGCCCCTTCTTCATTCCGGGCACGACCAACAATTTCAGCGTACAGGTGGACGACCGGCTGACGCATCGTGACGTGGGCGTCAAGAGCTTCGGCGCGGAGCTCGGCTTTCGGGCCACGCTCGCCGGCGACTGGGAGGCCGATTTCACGGTGTCCTACAGCCGCGAGGAGCAGAACCGCCAGA
>JADZEE010000113.1 GCA_020850735.1 Gammaproteobacteria bacterium
CTGCCGTCGTTGCGAGCCCGCGCAGCGGGCGTGGCAACCCGAACGCCGATAGCCACGGGCGCAAGTGCCTGGATCGCCACGGCGCTGCGCGCCTCGCGATGACGACGGCGGGGTAGTGCAGGCGCTGCCATGCGCTGCCGGGTTCCCCGCGGTTGCGAGCCGGCGCGACGCTTCCCCTGCCGTCGTTGCGAGCCGGCGCAATGCTTCCCCTGCCGTCGTTGCGAGCCCGCGCAGCGCTTCCCCTGCCGTCGTTGCGAGCCCGCGCAGCGGGCGTGGCAACCTGGAGGTCGATGGCCACCGGCGCGCAGACCCGGATCGCCAGACGCTCCGCTTTGCGCCATGACGCGATGGCCGCCGGTGCTGCGGTGTATTCGCGCATCGTTTTCAAAGCGTTGCCGCCAGCGACTATCATGGGGCCATGCCGGACCGACGAAATCACGGCCGCGGGGCGTGGCCGGTCGCCGTGGCCGCGCTGCTGCTCGCAGCGGTGCCTGCGCGTGGCGACGAGCTGGTGCGCCTGGGCGAGCAGAAGCTCAGCTGCGAGGCGGATCACTTCCGCGTCATCGGTACACCCTCCCGACTCATCCCGCCCGGCAAGTACGAGTGGGTGTCGGTCACGGTGCCGAGTGACGTCGTGCGCTACGAATGCGGGCTCACGCGCCGGATCGTCGTATGCCCGATCGATACCACGCTGGTGAAGGTGAAACGCGCCGTGTCGCCCGGCGCGTTCCTGGTCCAGTGTTACGGCGAGCCCACTGTGCTGCCCCTGTTCGAGCCGGTCGACGGCGAGCCCGGCGACGGGGCCGGTGCCGCGGGTGCAGCGCCGCCGGCCGGGGGTGCGCCCGAGTAGTCCGGCGCGGACCGGGCACCGGGTACGGACACTACGTCCGGGCCGCCGCGCCGGCCTGCCGCCGGGCGCGCGTCTGTGCGCAGCCACCCGCGACGAGCGGAGCGGTAGAATCGGCATGGCGCTCGCAACGACTGGAGTCCGATCGTGAATACAATCCTCAAGACTTTCGTGCGCGGCCTGCTCGCGCTGCTGCCCGTTCTGCTCACGGTGTTCGCGCTCGTGACGTTCTTCAGCTGGCTCGACCGCATCACGCGCTTCGCCGTGCACGCGATCTTCCCGGCCGTGCCCGCCATTCCGGGCATCGGCATCGTCATCGGTGCCGCGGCAATATTCGCGCTCGGCGTGCTGGTGTCGTCGTCGCTGACCGCCTGGCTGTACCGGCTGATCGAGATCCCGTTTCGCAACATTCCCGTGGTCAAGGATCTGTACACCGCGGTCAAGCAGCTCACCGACTATCTGAGCCCGGGCAAGCAGGCGCGTGCGAACCAGGTCGTGGCGGTACGTACGCCCGACGGTGTTGGTCAGCTTCTCGGCCTCGTGATGCGCCAGGATCTGACTGGTCTGCCGGAAGGTATCGAGCGCGAGGGCCGCGTCGCGGTGTACCTGCCCATGAGCTACCAGATCGGCGGTTTCACCGTATTCCTGCCCCGCGATCGCGTCACGCCGGTGGACATGCCCGTGGAGACCGCCATGCGCCAGACGCTGACCGGATGGCTCGGCACGAAGCGCAGTGGCGACGGCGCCTGACTGCCGGCGCCCGCCCACCCGCGCGTCCCGAGCCGGCCGCCCGCGTGCCGGTCGGACGGCCCGCGCCAGGCCAGAGGCTCTGCGTGTGCAGCGCGTGGCTGGTGCCGCCGCCTCTTCCAGGATGGCGCGCACGTAATTAATGTGTGCACGCACACCGCGCGGTGGCGGGCGAGGCGCCGCAGCCGTGGCGGTGACGATTGCGCTCTCTCACACGAGTATCCACCGGCACAGGTCGGGCATTCCCATGGTCGATGGTAAGCGGCGCGGACAGCGGCGCATCGAGCGGCTCGAAGTCGTCCTGCAATATATCGACGCGCACTGCCATGAGCCCCTCGACGTCGAGCTGCTGTCGCGGCAGGCGAGCATCTCGCGCTGGCATTTTCATCGCGTGTTGTCCTCCTACATCGGTGAGGCGGTCTCGGCCTACGTGCGCCGCCGTTGTCTGGAAAAAGCCGCGCGCCTGCTGTTGTTCCACCGCGCCAGTGCCACCGATGCGGCCGTCGCTGCCGGGTATGCGACACCCGCGGGCTTTACCCGCGCATTCCGGCGCCATTTCGGAACGTCGCCGCAGCGCCTGGTTCGCGAGCTGCGTGACCGCCGGCCGCCGCGCGCCGGGGCGGCCGTGCCGGAGGGTCCCGTGTATCGCCGCCTCGAACCGCGCACCGTCCTCGGCACCCAGCGCTTCGGCGCTTACGATCGGGCCCCGGCCGACGCGTGGCGGGCCATGCGCGAATTCCTCGGCCGCCACGGCGCGCCGCAGGCCGATCTCGTCCGCATCGGCATCCCGCTCGACTGGCCGGAGATCACGGCTCCGGACATGTGCCGCTACGAGGCCTGCGTGGAGTCCGATCTGAAGCCTGCCGGCGACGTGTTCCGCAAGCGCATCGAGGGGGGCGATTACGCGGTGTTCCGTTACCGGGGCCCGTGCGCCGGGCTGCAACAGGCGCTCGAAGCGATATTCTGGTACTGGTATCCGGATGCCGGCGTGACCCTCGGCGAGGGGCCGGTCTTCGAGCAGTTCCTTGGCCCATCCGATCCGGCGGACGCCGGGCCGCAAGGCACGGAGATCCACGTCCCGGTGCGCTGAGCCCGACCGCGACCACGCCAGCGCACGCCGGCCACGGATCGGGCGCGCGCGTGGATCAGCAAGATCGGGATAGCGGTTGACCAGGGGCCGCCGGAGAATCTGTTCCGTGCGCTGGCCGCAGGCCGGTGCGGTCGGCGGGCTGAACCCGGCAGGGCCGGGAAACCCCGCGGCAGGAAACCATGAAGGAGGGGCTTTATGCGTACCGATCTGATTTCCCGGCGGTCTCTGGCGCTGGTGCTGGCCTTGGCCGCGATCGGCGCAGCGCCCGGGATGCAGGCCGACGAAGGTGTCGAGGGCGCGGTGCCGGGCGATGAACTGGTCCTGCCGGATGGCGGCGCCGTCGATGATGGGACGATGGCAACGACGGACGTGGTGATACTGGACGAGGTCGTGGTCGACGAGCCGGGCGATGTCGCCGACGCGACCGATGAGGTGACGGTTACCGACGACATGATCGACGAGGTAGTCGACGAGCCGCTCGAGAACGTCATCGACGACGGCGTCGTGTATCTCGACGGTGGCGCGGTCCAGCGCGGTGACGAGGACGGCGGCCCTGTCGATCCGGGCATCCTGTACTACAGCACCGGCAACGTGGAGGATCACGTCAGCGGGCCGGCGATGTACAACCTCGGCGGCGACGCCGCGGTCGCAAACGTCACCGAGCACGTCGACAGCGCAATCGACGCCGTGGTGGACTTTGACGACGACCGCGCGATCGACGCCGGTATCGGCGTCCAGGGCGATACCGCGGCAGCGCCCGCCCGGGTGCTTGCCGACTCGGGCAGCGCTGGCGCGGGCAAGGCCCGCATCCGTGCTGGTCACTTGGTGGTCGACGACACGGTGCGCTGAGCGCAGCAGACCGACTCCTGTTCCGTTACCACACCGGCGCCCCGCCGTCCCCACGGCGGGGCGTTTTCAATTCCGGCGCCCGTCACCGCATGCGGATCACTGCCGCGCTGCCACGCTGGTGCTGCATCGCCGCGGTCCTGCTCGCGCCAGGCACCCGGGGCCAGGAGCCACCCGCGGACCTGCCCGTGGAGCGCTTCGGCGAACCATCGCCCGCGAGGCCCGAGCTGCCCCGCTTTGAAACCGTCCCGGCTGCGCCGGTCGCGGCACCGGCGACCGCGCGGACGGGTCCCGCGACCGGCGAGCCGGTCGCCCGCGTGCGTGCTTTCCGCGTGGTCGGCAATACCGTCGTGCCCAGCGCCACGCTCGAGGCCATCGCCGCGCAGTACGCGGGGCGCGAAATCACAGATACCGAACTGCAGACGCTGCGCACGCGGCTGACGCAGGTCTACGCAGCGGCGGGTTACGTCACCTCGCGTGCGACCATTCCGGACCAGGACATCGACGATGGCGTCATCACCATCGAGATCGTCGAGGGTCGGCTGGGGGGCGTGGAGGTGAGCGGCGCACGTGCAATCGACACCGATTTCTTCGCGCGCCGGCTCGGCCCCATCGGCTCCGGCCCACTCGACATCGGTCCGCTCAACCAACGGTTGCGATGGCTGCTGCAGGATCGCATCGTCGATAGCGTGCAGGCCACGCTCGTGCCCGGCGCCGCATGGAACGAGAGCGTGCTCCATGTGCAGGTCGAGGAGGGCCGCCGCTTCGGCGGAGCGCTCAGCGTCGGCAACGACCGTTCCCCGACCGTCGGCGGGGTGCGCGGCGCCATCGGCGCGCGCGCGCGCAACCTGTTCGGTCGCGGCGACCAATTCGATCTGATTCTGGGGCATACGCAGGGGCTGCGCGACCTCGACGCGAGTTTCACGTACCCGCTCACGGCGCGCGGAACGCAGCTGTTCCTGCGCTATGCGAATTACGGCTCCGAGCTTGTCGAGGAGCCTTTTGCGGGCCTCGACGTCACGACCGAATCGCGTGGCCTAGAGCTGGCGGTCACTCAGTCGCTGTTGCGCACGTCCACGCGCAACGTCACGCTCGGAGTGGGCTTTGCAAGCCGGCAGAGCGAGAGTTTTCTGCGCGGTCGGCCGTTCTCGTTCAGCGCCGGCGCCGACGACGGCAGGACCGACATCAAGGTCGCGCGCGTGACCGGGCAGTGGCTCGAGCAGGGTGCGAACAGTGTTTTCAGTGCGCGGCTCACACTGTCGATCGGTATCGGCGCGCTGGGCGCGACCGTGCACGAGGACGGCCGCCCCGACTCGCGCTATACCGCCGGGCTCGGACAGCTGCAATGGCTGCGTCGTCTGGGTCCGCACGCGGGGCTGCTGTTCGCACGCCTGGACGTGCAGCTCGCGTCCGATAGCTTGTTACCGCTCGAGAAGTACGCAATCGGTGGCGCGAGCACGGTGCGCGGCTACCGGCGGGCGCGCTTCGTGCGCGACGCTGCCTGGGCCGGCTCGCTGGAATACCGGCTGCCCGTGCTGCGCCTGGCCGTCCCCGGTCTCGCCGAGAGCGATGCCGACGGCCGGGTGCAGCTGGTGGCGTTCGTCGACGCCGGGCGGGCATGGAACGTCGATGATCCCGATGGCGCTGCGAAGACCCTCTACGGCGCAGGTCCGGGCTTGCGCTGGGATCTGAATCGCCGCTTGCACGCCGAATTGAGCTGGGGTGCCCTGCGCCGCCACCTCGCCGGTGCCGGCGACGATCTGCAGGACGACGGCGTGCATTTCCTGCTGAGCGCGCGGCAGGCGTTCTGATCGTGCGCCCGGATCCCCGCGCCGCCGGTCGCTGGGGTATGCTGGGTCGGCGCGTGTTCGGCATGCCGCCCGCGCCCGCCAGCACGGAGGTCAGCACATGCGCATCGGTATTCTCGTCAAGATCTCCGGCCCCGCGTCCACCCGCGACATCCTGGTCGAATGCGCGCGCCTCGCCGAGGACGCCGGTCTGGACGACCTGTGGGTGAACGATCATGTCGCGATCCCGCGCGAGGACTCGCAGGGATCGGGCGGCCGCTACCTCGATCCGCTCGCCGCGCTCGCCTTTCTCGCCGGCGTCACGTCGCGGATCGGCCTGGGTACGGCTGTACTCATCCTGCCCTACCGTCCGCCGCTGCCGACCGCTAAGTGGATCGCCTCGATGCAGGAGCTGTCCGGCGGGCGGCTGACGCTCGGCGCCGGTGTCGGCTGGATGGAGCCCGAGTTCCGCGCCCTGGGGGTCGACCGCGCCCGGCGCGGCCGTCTCACCGACGGAACGCTCGCATTCATCCACGAATGCTTCGCGACCGACGAGCCCGCGGCCAACGGCCAGCGCTTCATCTTCAGCCCGCGCCCCGCGCGCCCGCCCATCCTCATCGGCGGCCAGCCGCCGCACGCTTTCGAGCGCGTGCTGCGGTTCGGTGACGGCTGGATGCCGGCCGAGAGCGACCCCGACAAGCTGCGCGGACCGATCGCGACCCTGCGCGCGCAGCTCGCGGCGGCCGGCAAACCGGTGCCGCAGGTGGTGCCGCTGACCCGGCTGCCGCTCGAGGATCCCGTCGCCGCGGCCGCGCGCGTCGAGGCGCTGGCCGCGGTCGGCGTGACCGGCATCATTCACGTCGCCGCGTACGCGACGGCTGACGAGCTGCGCCCGGTCGTTGCCGCCATCGCGAAATTGAAGCCGTGAGCGCGGTGCTTACGTCCCGTCCCGGGATCCGGTGACGGTTCGATAGCCGATCTGCCGGTACCGGCGTCCGGCGTACAGTCCCGGGCAGCCGCGCGGCATCGTGCCGGCCGCGGCCGCGACTATCACGGCAGCATCATGCCGCGGATGGTGAAATAAATCAGTGCGCCGAGCAGCGCGGCGATGGGCACCGTGACCACCCACGCCGCGACGATGCGCAGCACCGCGGAGCGTTTGACGAGATCCCGGCGGTACTGCTTGCGCAGGCTCTTGCGCTCGCTCTTGGTGATGCCGTTGCCGTCCGCTTCCGCGCGTTTTTTCAGCTCTTTGAGCATCCGGCCTTTGTCGGCGACGGCCGAACGCTCGAAGCGATCGAGAAAATCCTCGACGACCGCGTGATCCTGGCCGAGGTGGTGGCCGCGGATCTCCGCGACGATGCCGGCATAGGTGACCTTGATGTACTCGCGCAGGAAGCCGACGCCGAAAACCGCGCCGACGGCGATGTGCGTCGAGCTCACGGGCAGGCCCAGATGGGTGGCGACGATCACCGTGATGGACGCGGCCATGGCGATGCAGAAGGCGCGCATCTGATCGAGCTCGGTGATCTCGGAACCGACCGTGCGGATGAGCTTGGGGCCGTACAGGGCAAGACCGAGCGAGATCCCCAGCGCACCGATGACCATCACCCAGCTCGGGATGGACGCCTGGTTCGCGATGCCGCTGTTGAGCACCGCATCGTTGATGGCGGCGAGCGGGCCGATCGCGTTGGCCACGTCGTTGGCGCCGTGGGCAAAGCTCAGCAGCGCCGCGGCGAAAATGAGCGGTACCGTGAACAGCGAGTTCACCGCGGACTTGCTGTTGTCGAGGGCGCGTGATGTCCGGCCGATGACCGCGCGTACGGCCAGGTAGACGGTGACCGCGCTCACCAGGCCGATACCGGTGGCGACCGGCAGCCCGACCTTCCAGATTGCCTTCAGACCCTTGAGCACCAGGTAGGTGGTGAAGGCCCAGGCCATGATTCCGATGAGAATTGGCACGACCCGCGTGGCGGCCGCGACCATGTCCGTCTGGTAGGTGATGGTGCGCTTGATCGCGTACAGGAAACCCGCGGCGATGACGCCTCCGAGCACGGGCGAGATCACCCAGCTCGCGACGATCGCGCCGACGGTGTGCCAGTTGGTGACGTCCCAGCCGCCCGCGGCGATGCCGGCACCGAGCACGCCGCCGACGACCGCGTGAGTCGTCGACACGGGCGCGCCGAGAGCGGTGGCGATATTCAACCAGATCCCGCCGGCGAGCAGCGCACCGAGCATGAGCCAGATGAATTCGTCCGCACTGCCGATCAGCGCCGGATCGATGATGTCGCCCTTGATCGTGCCGACGACGTCGCCGCCCGCGACGAGCGCGCCCGTGGACTCGAAGATTGCCGCTATTGCGATTGCGCCGCTCAGCGTAAGGGCGCGCGATCCCACTGCCGGACCGACGTTGTTGGCAACGTCGTTGGCGCCGATGTTCATCGCCATGTAGCCGCCAACGGCCGCCGCGGAGATCAGCAGGTAGCTGTTGGGCAGCCCGGCGTGGTGTATGCCCGCGTAGATGAGGATCCCGGCGATGAACAGCACCGTGCAGCCGGCCCGAGCCAGCTCGGCGCGCCCGAAGCGGGTGGCGCGCTCTATCTGGTCCAGGTTGTGGAGGTCCATCCGGGGTCCATCCGCTCGAGTGGTCGACGGCGCCGGTACCGGGCAATGGCCGCAGGGACATGATCGTACCATCCCGGGCGCCGGGCCTTGATCCATGGCAGGTCATCGATGTGTTGCTCGCCGGACCGTGATCCGGCCGGTCCGGGGCAGCGCCGCGCCCGCGGCCCCGGCGCTTGCGTACCCCGCGCCGGCTCAGCCGGCGACGAAGTGCGTGTGCTTCGACAGCGCAGCGAGCAACGCCAGCAGATGGTGGTTGTCCGCGTTGCCCATCTCGCGCCGGTAGCGGCGTACGAACGTGTCCCAGCGCCCGGGCTCGACCCGTCCCGAGCTCGTTGCCCAGCTCAGCAGCACCGCGCTCGGCGCGAGCTGTGGCAACCAGAGGTCGAAATAATCCCGCCGTGCGTACTCGCTTTTCGGCACGCCGCGGGGTGGTCTGCGCACCGTGCCGAGCCGCAGTCCTTCGTCCTGCTGGCGCGGGCTGCCGAGGCGAACGATGTGAACCGTCATGGCTATGCATCCGGCCGTGGTGGCGCGAGCCGCCACGAGATCCTCGCGCGTCACGCCGGGCGACGCAACCGACGATCCGAGAAACCATAAAAACCGGGGTCAGACTCGGATTTCCAGGAAATCCGAGTCTGACCCCGGTTCTTCCAATTGGTTGGCGCTCGCGGAGCGCGGTATCGTGCAAGCACGACCGAAACGACATCTACAATTTCCGCTTCAGCTGTCCGAGCCGCCGAACGATGATCCGACCTTTCGAAGGCATCCGCATCATCGACACCACGCACGTGCTCGCCGGGCCGTTCGCCACCTATCGGCTCGCCGTGCTCGGCGCCGAAGTGATCAAGATCGAGCCACCCGGGATGATGGACCAGGTGCGCGAGCAGGGGCCCGACGCCGCGCTCAACGCGGCTGGTATGGGCACCTACTACCAGGCCCAGGGCGCGAACAAACGCTCGGTGGCGCTCGATTTTGCTCGCGCCGAAGGGCGCGAGGTGCTCGAGCGTCTGGTGCGCGGTGCCGACGTTTTTGTCGAGAACTATCGGCCGGGTGCGCTTGCCGCGCTCGGGCTCGGCTACGAGGCGCTCGCCGCGATCGAGCCCCGGCTCATCTACTGCTCGATGAGTGCATTCGGCCAGGACGGCCCGCGGCGCGCGCAGACGGCCTATGATTTCCAGATCCAGGCTACGTCCGGGGTGATGGCGGCCACCGGGACGCCGCAGGTCAATCCGATCAAGGTCGGCGTGCCGGTGATGGACTACGCCACCGGAACGATGGGCGCATTCGCGCTCGCGAGTGCGTTGTTTCAGCGCACCCGAACGGGTCTCGGCCAGTACATCGACCTGGCCATGTTCGACGTCGCGCTGTTGATGATGAGCGCTGATATCACTCGCTATTCGTGCAGCGGCGATGCCCCGCTGCCGAGCGGCAACGATTATCCGCTGGCCGGCACACGGTGCTACCAGACCCAGGCGGGGCTGCTGATGGTCGGCGCCATGAACCGGCGCCAGCACGCGCGACTGTTCGAGCTCGTTGGCCGACCCGACATCGCCGCCGTGAGCGATTATGGTCCGCGATTCGCCGCCGCAGACGAGCACGCAGAGCTGCTCGCCCGCGTGTTCGTGACGCGAACCGCGGCGCAATGGGAGGACGAACTCCAGGCACACGGCATTCCGGCCGCGCGTGTGCGTAGCCTGCCCGAGGCGCTCGCCGATCCACGGCCGGGTCGCGCGCGGTGACGTACGAACTGCCCGCCGCCGGTGGTGCGCGCGGCCTTACGGTACCCCTCGCGGCATTCAAACTCACCCACGGCGGCGCACGCGTGGATTCCCCGCCACCGCGGCTCGGTGCGCACACCGACGCCGTTCTTGCCGAAGCCGGCTACGATGAAGGCGAGATCGCCACCCTGCGCGGCTCCGGCGTGATCGCCTGAAAACCGGGGTCAGACTCGAATTCTCGCGAAATTCGAGTCTGACCCCGGTTTTCTGCTAACGGGTCATGGCGTTAGAATTGAACGCCGATGCCGCTTTCTGCATGGGACAAGGAGGTCCACATGCCACGTCCACCGCGTTTCGTCCTGCCGGGTGTACCTCAGCACATCCTTCAGCGCGGGAACAACCGCCAACCGATCTTTCTGTCGGACGGTGACTTCATTGTTTATCTCGAGCACCTTCGGATGGCGGCGAACAAGCATGGTTGCCGCGTGCACGCCTACGTGCTCATGAGCAATCATGTCCACCTGCTGGCGACACCCGCGCGCCCGGACAGCATCGCCAAGACGATGCAGGCGCTGGGACGGCGCTACGTGCAGTATTTCAATCGCCGTTACGCGCGCACGGGGACGATGTGGGAGGGACGTTACAAAGCCTGTTTGATCGAAACGCAGCGCTATCTGCTGAACTGCTATCGATACATCGAGAACAACCCGGTGCGTGCCGGCATCGTGCGGGCGCCGAAGCTCTACGAGTATTCGAGTTACGGCTATCATGCGCTCGGCAGGCAGGATCCGGTCCTGGACGCGCATTCGCTTTACACGAACCTGGGTGCCACGCCGGAGGAACGGCAACGTTGCTACCGCGATTTCGTGGCTGCCGGTTCGATGAGCGAGGTGGAGGAAATTCGCCGGGCGACCAACGGCGGCCGGGTGCTCGGCACAACGTCGTTCCGCCGCCATGCGCAGGTGTGGCTCGGGCGGTGTGTCGAACCCGGGAAACCGGGCAGGCCGCCAATCGCTGCCGCGGGCGCCGATTACTCCCTCGCCGGCCCCGAGTAACCGGGGTCAGAGTCGGCCCCTGAGTCGGGAACGGCGGGACGAGTTCGGGGAAAATGCGAGTCTGACCCCGGTTTTCGGGGTGGGGGGCGGATGTGCTCAATGAGGATGACCCGGTAACGCGGCATTACGGCGGCGAGGCCTTGCTCACGACCATTGTCGACGCGCTCGCGAGCTCGGGCCGGGATCTGCAGCGTCTGCGGCCGGCGGACCTGGCGCCGGTGGATGCGTTTCACATGCGCGGCCGGGAAGCGACAACCGAGCTGGCGGGGTGCGCGGGATTCGCCCGCGGCAAGCGCGTGCTGGACGTCGGCTGCGGGATCGGCGGTTCGGTGCGCTACCTCGCCCACGAGCACGGCTGTCGCGCGATCGGCATCGATCTGACACCCGACTTCGTGACGACGGCGCGCGCGCTCGCCGCACTGGTGGGGCTCGGCGACGCGGTGCGATTTCTCGTTGGCCGGGCGACCGCCCTGCCGTTCGCAGACGGCACGTTCGCCAACGTCTGGACCGAACACGTGCAGATGAACGTCGCCGACAAGGCGCGCTTCTACGCCGAGGCTGCGCGTGTGCTCGCGCCGGGCGGCCGGCTGGTGTTTCACGACGTGTTCGAGGGCCCCGGCGGCGTCCCGCATTACCCCGTGCCGTGGGCCGCGGACGCGTCGATCAGTTTCCTGGCGACACCGCAACGGGTGCGCGCGCTGCTCGGCGATCTCGGCTTGCGGGTGCTCGTCTGGGAGGATCGCAGCGAACGTTCGCTCGCCTGGTTCGAAGCCGTCGCCGCGAAGCACCGGGCCGCCGGCCCTCCCGCGCTCGGTGTGCACCTGCTGATGGGCCCCACGGCGCCGATCCGCTTCGCCAACGTCACGCGCAACCTGCGCGAGGGACGGGTGGTGGTGATCCAGGCGGTGCTCGAAAAGCACTGAGTGGCGCGCACGCGCGGCTTGCGCCCGCGGCTTCTGTACAATCCGTGTTCCATTTCGCAACACCGACGGAGATAGTGATGAAAACCCAGGCAGTCAATCCGTGGAAGTGGCAGGACATGTACGGTTTTTCGCAAGCCATCGACGTCAGCGGCGCGCAACGCGTGCTGTTCTGCGCCGGGCAGACCGCCACGGACGGTGACGGGCATCCGGTTCACGCGGGTGATTTCCCGGCCCAGCTCGGGCAGGCGCTCGACAATCTGGAAACCGTGCTCAAGGCGGCCGGGCTCTCGCTCGCGAACGTCGTGCGGCTGACCTACTACACCACGGATATCGCGAAGTTCATGGACGCGGCACCGGCGCTGGTGGGCCGCCTGGACCAGGCGGGTTGCAAGCCCGCGTCGACGCTGCTCGGCGTGACGGCCCTGTTCCATCCGGACGTGATGATCGAGATCGAGGCGACCGCGGTCGTGTGAGCGTCGGCGCCCGCGGCGCCGGCCGTCACCGTGGCCACCCTCGCAGGCCGCGGCCGTACGCGCGCGTCAGGCCGATACTTTCCCGCATTCGTCGATGCAGGTGGCGCAGGCGTCGGCGCACACGCCGCAGATCGCGTGCATCGCCTCGTGCTGGCGGCATTCGCTTTCGCAGTCGCGGCATACCTCGGCACATACCCGCGCGAGCGCCGGCAGGTGGCGTGAATCATAGGCCGCCATGCTGGCGAGGGCGTCGCAGCTTGCCCGCATCTGCATGACCCTGTCGGCGCAGACCGCAAGCATGGTGTCACCCATCGTCAGGCTGCCGATGCAATGCGCGAGGCAGTCGTCGCCGGTCCGCACGCAGGCGGCCGCCGCCGCGGCGAGCGCCTCGTGCGCCGGGCCGTGCACCACGCCCGGGACGCCGTGGTGCGCGCGCGCCGGCCACGTCGCGGTCGCGGCCAGGCCGGCTACGGCACCAAGCAGGGCAAGGCGACGCGCAGGTGAAGCCGGCGCGTACTGCGCTTCATTCGTGGAGGTCATCTGCGTGTCTCCCGTCAATGCTACGGATGGGTGGCCAGCATACCCCAACGGTGCGCTCGACACTGTCGTCGTCGCCGTGTACCGCGCGCGCCGTTGCCACCGCAGGGGCTCGACTTCCGCTACCATGGGCGGGCCCGCACGGTACGGGCAGGATACGACGATAATCTCGACAGCGAAGGGGAGTGCGCGATGACGAAGGTCGGGATCTGCGGAACCACGCTCGTATGGCTTCTGGCGGCCGGCGCAAGCTGCGCCGAAGTCGACACCGCGGCCATCGCCGCGCGCGACCAGGGTGGCAACTGGCTCTCCTACGGCCACGATTACACCGAACAGCGTTACAGTCCGCTCGACCAGATCGACCAGGACAGCGTCGGGAAACTGGGTCTGGCCTGGTACCTCGATCTGCCCGGCATGCATTCGCTCAATTCGACCCCGCTGGTGGTCGATGGCGTCATCTACTTCAGCGGCAGCTGGTCGGTGGTCACCGCGGTCGACGCACGTAGCGGCAAGCTACGCTGGCAGCATGATCCGAAGACACTCGAGCACGTCGGCGACAACGGCCGCATTTTGTGGGATTTCAATCGCGGCATCGCGTACTGGCAGGGCAAGGTCTACGTCGGCACCGGTGACGGCCGTCTGCTGGCGCTGGACGCGCAGACCGGCGAGGAGCTATGGAGCACATTGACGCTGGACCGTTCAACGCCACGCACGATCAACGGCGCGCCCCGGGTGTTCAACGGTCTGGTCCTCATTGGTCACGGCGGCGCCGACCTCGGTCCGGTGCGCGGCTACGTCACCGCCTACGACGCCGAGACGGGTGAGCAGCGCTGGCGCTTTTACACCGTGCCGGGCAACCCGGCCGAGGGCTTCGAGAACGAGGCCATGCAGATGGCTGCCAAGACCTGGACCGGCCAGTGGTGGCAATACGGCGGCGGCGGCACCGTCTGGAATTCGATGACCTACGATCCGGAGCTCAACCGCATCTATCTCGGTACCGGCAACGGTGCGCCCTGGAACCGCAAGATCCGCAGCCCGGACGGTGGCGACAACCTGTTCCTGTGCTCGATCGTCGCCCTCGATGCGGATACCGGCGCGTACCTCTGGCACTACCAGACCTCGCCTGGCGAGACCTGGGATTTCAACTCGGCCATGGACATCGTGCTAGCCGACCTCGATATCGACGGGCGTAAGCGCAAGGTCCTGATGCACGCGCCGAAAAACGGGTTTTTCTACGTCATCGATCGCATGGACGGCAAGCTGCTGTCGGCCGAGAAATTCGGCAAGGTGACGTGGGCGGAGCGCGTCGATCTCGCCACCGGCCGGCCGGTGGAAGCGGACACCGCGCGCTACCTCGACGGCGAGACGCTGATCTGGCCGGGACCATTAGGCGCGCACAACTGGCACCCCATGTCTTACAACCCGATCACCGGGCTGGTCTATCTGCCTTACCAGGAGTTGCCGGGTTATTACAACGACAAGGGCATCAACGCGCGCAGCTGGCGCAGCGTGAATTTCGTGCCGAGCCTCGGGGTGAGCGGTTTCGAGCAAGACATCCCTGCGCAGAGCGGCTGGAGCGCGCTCATCGGCTGGGATCCCGTCGCCCAGCGGGAGATGTGGAAGGTGAAGACCCCGGGTCTGTGGAACGCCGGAACTCTCACGACCGCCGGCAAACTGGTGTTCCAGGGACGGACCGACGGGCGCCTGCTCGCCTATGCGGCGGACAGCGGCGAAGCGCTGTGGCGCTACGATACGGGCGTCGGCATCTCCGCGCCGCCGATCACCTACGCCGTCGACGGCCGCCAGTACGTGGCGCTGCTGGCGGGTTGGGGCGGCGCCGCCGCGGCGCTCGGCGGCTCGATCGCCGATCAGCACGGCTGGCAGTACGGCGTGCATCCGCGCCGCTTGCTCGTGTTCGCGCTCGGCGGCGCCGCGACGCTGCCGCCGGCGCCGGCGCCGATCCGACCGGCGCCGATCGACGAGCCGCTGCTGGCGCTGGATCCCGAACGGGTGCGTAGCGGCCAGGTCATTTTTTCCGCGCATTGTTCCGTGTGCCATGGCTCGGGCGGGGCCGGGGGCGGCTACGCACCGGACGTGCGCGCCTCAGCCGTCGCCGCCAATTCCGATACGCTGGCCGAGACAGTGCATGCGGGGCGGCCGCAGCTCGGCATGCCGGCTTTCCCGGAGCTCGCTCGCGATGATCTCGAAGCGCTGTACCAGTTCATCCGGCAGGCGGCGCGACGGGAGTCGGCCGCGCGCGCCGGCGGGCGCTGACTCGCCACGGGGCGTCGCTGCGCGGTGCCCCGCGCGATGACGAGGGCGGGGTGCCCCGTCGCGTCCATGCCCGCGCGTGGTCATTGCGAGCCCGCGGCGCGGGCGTGGCAATCCATGGCCTGGCCGCGGGGCAGGGCGCATGGATCGCCACGGGGTGGCGCTGCGCGGTGCTCCTCGCGATGAGGTCGATAAACACGCTCCGCTCGTGCTGACTTTGGAGCCGAGCCGGCGTTGTGTCGCCGTGCGCGCTTGCGCCCCGGTTGTCGCGATGAGGTAATGGGTCGCGCTCGTGCCGCGTCGAGGCGACGGGCCGCGGCCGTGACCGTTGCGGTGAACGTGAAGCGGGCACGTGATCCCCAGGTTTCAGCAAAGGAGAGGAAAGGCATGCAGATCGGAAAATTCGGGGTCTGGTTTTTCACCGACACGCTCGAGCGGAACGCGCTCGTCGAGCTCGCGCAGCGCACCGAGTCACTGGGCTATTCGGCGCTGTGGTACCCGGAGGCGTTTCGCTACGAAACGTTTGCGCTCGGCGGATTCCTGCTCCAGCACACGTCCACCCTGGTGGTTGCGAGCGGCATCGCCAACATCTACGCCCGCGACGCGATGGCCGCCGTCATGGGGCACGACAGCCTCAATTCGCTGTACGGTGGTCGCTATCTGATGGGTCTGGGCGTTTCGCACGCACCAGTGGTCGCCGACTTGCGCGGCGGCGACTACAAGCAGCCGCTCGCCACCATGCACACCTATCTGGATCGCATGGATCGCTCCTGGGAGGCTCTCAACTCGCAGATGCCGCGCCAGTTCGTACTCGCGGCACTCGGCCCGAAGATGACCGCGCTCGCACGCGACCACGCGCTCGGTGCGCACCCCTACAACGTGACCCCGGCGCAGGCCCGCGCCGCGCGAGCCATTCTCGGCCCGGACGCGCTGCTGTGCTGCGAGCAGAAGGTCTGCCTGAGTAGCGATGCGGACGCGGCGCGCGCCGCGGCACGCAAGGTATTGGCGCTGTACCTGCCGCTGCCGAACTATTACAGGAACTGGTTCCGGCTCGGCTTCGACGAGAGTGATCTCGAGGCGGGCGGCAGTGACCGGCTGGTGGACGCGCTGGTGTTATGGGGCAGTGCGGATGAGATCCGCGCCAAGCTCGGCGCCTACCACGCCGAGGGCGCCACTCACGTGTGCATCCAGCCCATCCGTGCCGACGGTGAGCCCGGTGTCGACTGGGCCGCACTCGAAGCGCTCGCGCCCGGCGCCTGAGCCGGGTTCGTTCAGGAACGATTCAGCTGCGCGCTGCCATAGTGGCCGCGCAGTTCATGCTACTCCCCTCACCCGCCCCGTCCGGCCTCCAAAACCGCGCCGGGGCGATTTGATTCGCCCCGTACCCCCCCGTGCCTCAGTACAGCTCCCGGCGCGGGCGGCCATAGCCATCGCCCGGAACGGCGAACGGCGGCGTGCGGCCGACCAGCGCTTCGATGAGGGCGAGTTCCTCGTCGGTGTGGTCCCGGAACGGCGCCGGCCGCAGGCGCGCACCCCCGCCCGCGGCGAGCACATAGCGCGGCGCGTCGTGATGGGTGGAGACGATTGTCTCGCCGGCCGACGGATCGTCGGCGGCGGCGATGTCGGTCGTGCCGTAGCAGGTGCATACATAGCTCTGCTCGGGATCCGCCTCGACATACACCCCCGTGCCGCGGATGCCGATGGTTGCGACGGTGGTGCTGAGGGTGTGTCGGCGCTTGCCGAACACCGACAGCAGCCTGCCCGTGACCAGACGCAGGGTTTCCACCAGCGCGCCCTCATCGGCGGCGGGTGCGAGCTGCAGGTGGCTGTCCGCCCGTAGCAGGAACGCATCCTGGCCCACCGCGAACACGGCCCGGCTGCGGATCCCCGTCTCGACCCGATCGCCGGCGTGCACCAGCGTGTCGAGCGTCGCGGCGGCCCCGTTTACGGTCACCTCGCCGTCGACGGCGTAAAACGAGCGTCCCGGGAGCAGGGTGCCGGGCAGCCGGCCGAGCGCCTGGCCGTGGGCGGCGGGGCCGGCGACCATGAACAGTCCGGTGGCCAGCGCGTGCAGCAGGAACGCCCGCCTCGGATCCTCGAAGCGATTACTTACTTTCATGTTCAGCCCCTTCCTATCGGTGTCTATACCCGCGCGTAGGCGCCGGGATGGATACCGCCAGGCACCGGCACGGCGTGTGCCACAGCCCTGTTCCCACTGGATAATCTCTCACATAATCGTCATAATATTAATGCGTTACATTAGTTTTTTAATATTATGTCGAGAAAAAGACTGGCAGCCCCGTGGGCGATGGCCGTATTCCTGGTCGCGCACTGGCTGTACCCAACCGTGGTTCCCGCCGGCGAACTGTTCGCCGACGTGAGCGGCGGCTGGCGTCACGATGACAATATCGGTAACGCCGCGGCCGACGCCGACATCCAGTCCGACGAGATTCTGCGCGCACACGTCATTGGCGGCTACAGTCATCTGCTCGGCGCCCACGCCAGCGTGTTCGCCAAGGCCGGCATCGAGTACGCCAATTACCACGACTGGAAGGATCTGACCCATCTGGGCGCCGTCGCCGAAGGCGCTTGGCGCTACGCGCCGCAAGCGGGTTACACGGCACCCTGGTTCCAGCTCGGGGCGCGCCTGCATTACGCCGAATACGAGGACAGTGCGATCCGCAACGGCTACCGGACCGAAGCGCTGGCGATGGCCGGCCGGCGCCTGAGCGACCGCATCGACGTGCGCGGCGGCTATCGCTTCGAGCACCGCGTCGCCACCGACGGCGCGGTCTTCGACACCGACGAGCACCGCCTGTTCGTCGATCTCGATTACAAGCTGATCGGTCCGGTGCTGCTGTACGGCAACGCTGCCGTGCACACCGGTGAGGTCGTGTCCACGGCGACGCCCGGCCCGCGGATCCACGCGGTGGCCGAAGCCATCGAGCCCGACCCGGCGCCAGCCGGTCCCGGCCTCAATGCCTATCGCATCGATGCCGACGGTGTCAGCGCCACCATCGGCTTCAACACCCCGGTACCGATCATCGACGCGGCGACCTTCGACGTCGCGGTCGGCTATCACGCCGTCTACGGCGAGGGTGGCAACGACTACGACGGCTTCATATGGGAGGCCGGTGTGTTCCTGCGTTTCTGACTTCGTCACCGTTCGCGAACCTACGCAGAAACGGGGTCAGAGTCGCATTTCCGGGGCGAACGTCCAGAAACGGGGTCAGAGTCGCATTTCCGGGGCGAACGTCAGCGTGGGGCGGTCGTGCGGCTGAAGCCGCACCTACGCAGGAACGGGGTCCAGGAACGGGGTCCGGAAACGGGGTCCGGAAACGGGGTCCGGAAACGGGGTCCAGGAACGGGGTCCAGGAACGGGGTCCAGGAACGGGGTCAGGGTCGCATTTTCGGGGCGAACGCCCGCGCGGGGCGCTCGTGCGGCTGAAGCCGCAGCTACGCCCGGCCAAACCTGCGCGGCGTGAATCAATAGAACGCGGGTCCTGCGCGGCCCAAGCCGCCGTGCAGATCCAGGATCCGCTCCCGGTAGGCGTACATCACGTCGCCGGGCTCGGCCAGTCTCCAGGGGCTCACCTGGCGGCCGAACAGGAACACCGAGGCGACCACGTAGTCGGCGTAGCCGGCTGCCTCACCGCACAGGAACGGCGCGTCCTCGAGCATGACGCGGAATGGATCCAGCGATGCGCGCCAGGCGTGCAGACGCTGTTCGCTGCGCTCGGCGGCGAACAGCGCGCGGGTCTTGCCGCCGAAACGTTCCAGGCGCGAGCGGGTGAAGTAGTCGAGATCCTCGGGCAGCACGATATCGAAGATGTCCGGAAACAGCAGCGGAAATACGCCGCGCAGGCCGGCACTGTCGAACCAGTGATTGACCAGCCGCGCGAGCCGGCGTCCGCCCGGGCCGCCGAACAAGGTCGGCCCGTCCGGGCGGGTGTCCTCGAGATGGCAGGCGATGTTCCACGAATCGCTGACCACAGTGTCGCCATCGCGCAGCACCGGCACCTTGTCCTGGCCGGAGAAGGCGAGCTTGTCCTTGTCGGTGAAGCGCACGGGGATGGTGGTGAATTCGATGCCCTTGTGCGCCAGCGCGTATTTCGCGCGCCAGCAAAACGGGCTGAAGCGCCGGTCATCGCGACCCAGGAGGTCAAACAGCTCGGTGCTCATGCATTTTCCTCTGCGGTTGATCGGGTGGCGAGCGCCTGGCGCGTGCGGGGCGCGCGCGCTGCGCCGGCGTATCTGCCGCCGGCCGCGCGGTCAGAAGTCGACGCGGTAACCACCGTAGATGAAGTAGTCCTGAAAGTGGTCGTGACTGCCGTCGAGATAGCCGAGCAGCGCGTTATCGCGCACCTGGAACAGGTTGTTGGCCATGAGCCGCGTCGAGTTGAGGAACTGCGTGCCGGTGCCGTCGGTGGCGAGACTTCCGCCTGAGGCGGCCGTATCGGAAATGCTGAAGCCGGTGACGTTCGCTTTCATGCTGACCGCGCTCGTGGATCGGGCCAACATGGTCGAGCGCGAGGTGCCGGGTCTGTTCCGAGTCGGCGTTGCGGTGCCGGGCGGCGGGTGACAGGGAACGCACGCCGCGACCGTGCGCCGCATCGCACCGCCCGCACGCGTCCCTTGGGATTATTCCTACACCAAGACGCGACGATCGGGAAGTCCGTGCCCGCTGAATTCCCGTACACCGCCCGGCGCTCGAGCCGATACGCCAGCTCGAGGCGATGATCCGCATGAACCCCCGTACCGCGAACAACCCCGAGGCTTTGAGCCAGCCGGCCACCGCCGGGCGCACGCGCGACCTCGTTCCCGAGGCGGTGTGTGTCCCGGCGGTGCCACCGGTATCGCCCGGTGACGCGCAGCTGATCGCGGCCCTGGAGCTGGTCAGCGACGGCGTGGTCGCGACCGACGCGCGCGGGCGGATCCGCTTCATGAACCCGGCCGCGGAGGCGCTCACGGGTTGGCGTGCGGCCGACGCCGACGGCGAGAGCGTCGATGCCGTCGTCAGCTTTCTCGACCCCGACGGGAGGCATGACGTCGCGCCGGCGGTGACGGCCGGGGCCCGACCCGCCGCGACTCGTGCGCTCATCGACCGCGGCGGCCGCAAGTCCCATGTCAGTGTCGCCGAGGCGGTCGCGCCCGCCGGCAAGGCCAAAGACACGGGGCGGGTGCTGGTGCTCACCGATTGCACGCATGTTCAGCGTGAGCGGGAGCGTGACGCGCAGGAGGATCGCTGCGACACGCTCACGGGGCTGCTGAACCGCAGCGCCTTCCTGCGCCACCTCGACCGCGCGCTGGAGATGGCGCGCCGCAATCGCCGGCAGCACGTGCTGTGCTGCCTGGACCTGGACCAGTTCAAGATCGTCAACGACGCCTGCGGCCACACCGCCGGCGACGAGCTGTTGCGCAAGCTGGCGATCGTCATCCGCGAGCACATCCCCGCCGGCAGTACGGTCGGGCGTCTGGGCGGCGACGAGTTCGGCCTGCTGGTCGAAAACTGCGCGCTGGAGGACGGACGGCGGATCGCGGACGGCCTGCGCGCGGTCATCGGGACCTTCCGCTTCCAGTGGAACGGTCTGCTGTTCAAGGTCGGGGTGAGCATCGGTCTGGTGGCCATCGATGCTTCCGGCGGTACCGCCGACGGCCTGCTCAGCCGCGCCGACTCGGCCTGCTACGTGGCCAAAGAGGGTGGTCGCAGCCGCGTGCACGTGTTCGACCCCGAGGACGCCGCGTTCGCGCTGCGCCAGCGCCAGGTGCAGTGGGCGGCGGCCATCGAGGGTGCATTGCAGAACGACCAGTTCCGGTTGTTCTTCCAGCCCATCGTCGCCACGGACCGCAGCGGGCCGCCGCACGCCGAGATCCTCATCCGCATGGAGCAGGACGGGGTGCTCGTGCCGCCGGGAGAGTTTCTCCCGGCGGCCGAGCGCTACTGTCTGTCGCAGCGTCTCGATCACTGGGTGGTCGAGGCCTTCTGCCGCGCCTGGTCCGAGCACACGGCAGCGCTCGAGCACGTGGCGAAGTGGTCGATCAACCTGTCCGGCCATTCATTGAGCCACGAGGACACGCTGCGGCACGTGCTGCGCTGCTTCGAAGTGTATGCCGTGCCGCCGGAACGGATCTGTTTCGAGATCACCGAGACCGCGGTCATTTCCAACCTCGACACCGCCAACCGGCTCATGGCCGGGCTGCGCGCGCGCGGCTGCACTTTCGCGCTGGACGACTTCGGCGCCGGCCTGTCCTCGTTCGGCTACCTCAAGAACCTGCCGGTGGACTACCTGAAGATCGACGGTGCGCTGGTGCGCGACGTCGGCGACGATCCGGTGAGCACCGTGATGGTGGAATCCATCAACCGCATCGGCCACGTGCTGGGCAAACGCACGATCGCAGAATACGTCGACAGCGAGCGCGTGCTCGAGCACCTGGCCGCGATGGGAGTCGATTACGCGCAGGGTTTCCACATCGCCATGCCCAGGCCGCTGGCGATGCTCTTCGACGCGTCGCCGTTAGCGGCAGTGGCGCGGGTAGCAGGCTGAAGGAGGATGAACATGGCCGCATCGAACCCGGGCGTCGCACTGCCCGCAGTCACGGTCAGCGCCGAGGCCGAACTGACCCGCCGCCGGCTGGTGCTGTACGCGGTCGTCGCCGCCGCGCTGGGGTTCGTGGCCCTGGTGCTTCCGGCCGCGAGCGGTGTCTCCGATGCGACCGTGCACGCCGTGCTCGACACGACGGCCGTGTTCTTCGCCGGCACCGTGGCGCTGCTCGCGGCGGTCCACCACGGCGCGACCCGCAGCGTGGCATCGCTGCGCTACGCTGCCGCCTTCACCGCGGTCATGGCAATCGACGTCTTTCACGGCCTCGCTGTCAGCGACGCGACGGCGGCGCTGTGGATGTCCCCGGCCGAGCGGGTGGGTCCGTGGACCTGGCTGCTGCCGCAGTCGTACCTGGGCGGCTTCCTGCTGTTCGCGGCCTACCGCCACTGGAACCGCGCCGAGACGGACAGCCGGCTGGCGATAGTTCGCGCCACCCGGCTGGCGTTCATCAGCGCTGCGGTGATCGGCCTCGCACTGGCCGTGCTGCTGTACCTGCCGCTGCCCCCCGCTTATTTCCCCGGAGCGCCGCTGCCCCGACCGCTGGAGCTGATCCCCGGCGCGCTGTTTCTCGCCGCGCTTACCGCTCACCTGCGCCGGGGACTGTGGCGCAACGGCGAGTTCGACCACTGGCTGGTGCTGTCGCTGTTGTTCGCGGCAGCTGCGCACCTGTTCTTCATGGTTTTTTCGCGGCAACCGTCCGACGCCGCCTTCGACGCCGCGCACGTGCTCAACAGCGGTGCTTACCTGTGCGTGCTCGTCGGCGTGCTGCGTAACACCTACGTGCTGTTCCGGCGGGCCCGGTCGCAGGCGCGCGATCTCGCGGTCATCAAAGCCGGCCTGGAGGCGGAAATGGGCCGGCGCCTGCAGGCCGAGGCCGAGCTCGTGGACCTGAATTCGGCGCTGGGAGAACGCATCGCCGAGCGCACCGCCCAGCTCGAGGCCGAGGTGCAGGCCCACGAATTCGCCGTTTCCAAGCTGAACGACAGCCGGCGCATGTTCGAACTGGTCGCCGACAACATCGAACAGGTTCTGTGGCTGACTTCGGCTGACGGTGACAGGTTGCTGTACGTGAGCCGGGGTTACGAGCGTCTCTGGGGCCGGACCCGCGAGGCGCTGTACACCGATCGCGATTCCTGGGTCGACACCGTTTATCCCGAGGATCGCAAGCGTGTGACGAAAAGTTTTGCCCGTGCCATGTGCGAAGGCGAGGAATACGACATCGAGTTCCGCATCGTGCGCCCGGACGGGACGGTGCGCTGGGTGCGCGATCACGTGTTCGTCGTCCGCGACGCCATCGGCGTGATCGACGGCATCGCCGGACTGACGGTCGACATCACCGAGGCCCGCGCGGCCGCGGAGGAGCACAACCGCCTGCAGCGCACGCTGCTGGAGGCCACCCGCCAGGCGGGCATGGCCGAGGTCGCGACCGGTGTGCTGCACAACATCGGCAACGTGCTCACCAGCGTGAACGTCGCCTGCGAGATGGCGGCACAGACGCTGACCGGCTCGCGGCTGCCCCGGCTCGCGCGCACGCTGGAGATGCTCCAGGGCCACGGTCCGCAGCTGGGCCGTTTCCTGGCCGAGGATCCCAAGGGCGCCAAGGTGCTGCCCTATCTCGACGAGCTGGCCACGCGCCTGGCGAGCGAGCAGATCCAGATGCGCCAGGAGCTGGAGGCCATCGGCCGGCACATCGACCATATCAAGAGCATCGTCGCCCGCCAGCAGTCCTACGCCGCCCATCGCGGCTGCCTGGAGGACACCGACATCGCCGACGTGGTCGGCCACGCCTTCTCCATGAGCCTGGGTCCGCATCACCAGATCGACGTGGATCTGCAGTACGGCGAACTACCTCTTGTGCGTACCGACAAACACAAGCTGCTGCAGATCCTGGTCAATCTCATCAAGAACGCCAAGCAGGCCGTGCGCGACGGCGCCCCCGGGAAAAAGCTCATCACCGTCAGCACCGCGTGCATGAGTACGGGTGAGGTCGAGATCCGCGTCGCAGACACCGGCTGTGGCATCCCGGCGGATGCGCTCGAGCGGATCTTCGAGTACGGCTACACGACCAAGGACGACGGCAGCGGCTTCGGCCTGCACGCGAGCGCGAACGCGGCCCGCGAGCTGGGCGGTACGCTCAGCGCCCGCAGTGACGGCGTGGATCAGGGTGCGACCTTCATCCTCACCCTGCCGCTTGCCACATTCATCGAGGGCCAGGAGCCATGAACGTGTCGACGCAAGAGGACCGGGTGCGGGTGCTGCTGGTTGACGACAACCGCGCCATTCATGACGACCTGCACAAGATCCTGGTTCCGGAGCAGGCGCCGCAGAGCGGTGAGCTGGACGCCCTGGAGGCAGAGCTGTTCGGCGCCGCGGAAATCGCGACGGGCGGCGCACGCATTTTCGACCTCAGCTCCGCCTACCAGGGCCAGGAGGGCGTGCAGCTCGCCGCCCGCGCACTGCACGAGCAGCAGCGCTACGCGGTGGCCTTCATCGACATGCGTATGCCGCCGGGCTGGGATGGCATGGAGACCATCGAGCGCCTGTGGCAGGTTGATCCGGACGTGCAGGTGGTGATCTGCACGGCCTACTCGGACCACACCTGGTCGGAGCTGGTTGAGCGGCTGGGGCGGCCGGATCAGCTGCTCATCATCAAGAAGCCCTTCGACGTGGTCGAGGTGCAGCAGGCCGCGCACGCGCTCGGCGAGAAGTGGCGGCTGCAGCGCGAGCTGGCCGAGCGCATGGCCAACCTCGATCAGCTGGTGCGCAGCCGCACCCGCTCGCTGGAGGACGCGAACGAACGCCTGCAGGAGCAGATGGAAGAGCGCTCGCGCATGGAGCAGGAGCTGCGCCTGGCGCAGAAGCTGGAGGCCGTGGGCCAGCTCGCCGCGGGCATTGCCCACGAGATCAACACGCCCACCCAGTTCGTCGGTGACAACCTGCAGTTCCTGCGCGACGCCTTCGCCGACCTGGCACGACTGGAAGGCGAGTACGCCACCCTGGCCGACGCGGCGCGCGCCGGCGCGGTGCCCGCCGATCTGCTCGCTCGGATCGACGCGCTGGTGACTGCGGTGGACCGGGACTACCTGTTCGAAGAAATCCCGCGCGCCCTGGCGCAGGCCGCCGACGGTGTCAGCCGGGTCAGCCGCATCGTCGGTGCCATGAAGACCTTCGCTCACCCCGATGGCGAGGACAAGGAGGTAACGGATCTCAATGCCCTGATCGAGAGCACGCTCACGGTCACGCACAACGAGTGGAAGTACGTGGCCGAGCTCAAGACCGAACTCGACGCCGCCCTGCCGGCGGTCGCGTGCCACCAGGGCGCGCTCGGCCAGGTGCTGATCAACCTGATCGTCAACGCCGCGCACGCGGTCGCCGACGTCGTGCACGCGCAGCCCGGCACCCTGGGGCGGATCACGATCAGCACGCGTGCCGAGGCCGGGGCGGTGGAGATCCGCATCGCGGATTCCGGCACCGGTATCCCGGAGGCGGTGCGCGAGCGCATCTTCGATCCCTTCTTCACCACCAAGGAGGTCGGCAAGGGGACCGGCCAGGGGCTCGCCATCGCCCGCACCGTGGTGGTGGACCGCCACGGTGGGCGCCTGGACTTCGAGACCGAGACGGGCCGCGGCACAACCTTCATCATCCGCCTGCCGGCGGATCGGCAGCAGCACGAGGAGGCCGCATGAAGAGCATCCTGTTCGTCGACGACGAGCCGAACGTGCTCGATGGCCTGCGGCGCATGCTGCGGCCGATGCGCAATGAGTGGGAGATGCGCTTCGCCGCCAGCGGTGCCGAGGCGCTGGCATTGCTCGAGGCCGGGCCCTGCGATCTGGTGGTCGCCGACATGCGCATGCCCGGCATGACCGGGGTCGAGCTGCTGGAGGCGGTGCAGGCGCGCCGCCCCGAGACGGTACGGATCATCCTGTCCGGACATTCGGAAATGGTCGCGGTGCTGCAGACCGTGCGCAGCGCGCACCAGTTCCTGGCCAAGCCCTGTGAGGCCGAGACGGTGCGCGCCACCATCAGCCGCGCCTTCGCACTGCGGGCGCGGCTGCGCGACGAGGGTCTGGTGGCGCTGGTCGCCGGGCTGAAGTCTCTGCCCAGCCTGCCCGCCCTGTATCAGGAGATCACCGCCGAGATCGACTCCCCGGACGGCTCGGTGGCGCGTGTGGGCGAGATCATCGCCCGCGATGTCGCCATGACCGCCAAGCTGCTGCAGCTCGTGAACTCGGCTTTTTTCGGCCTGCCGCGGGCGGTCAACCGGGTCGGTGACGCCGTGGCCTACCTGGGCCTGGACGTGCTGCGCGCGCTGGTGCTGACCAGCGGGGTGTTCTCGCACTGCGACGAGAAGACCGCGCGCAGCTGCCGGTTGGAGGAACTGTGGCGCCACAGCGCCGAGGTCGGCGCGCTGGCACGGCGCATCGCCCGCGCCCAGGGCTGCGAGGGCAAGCTCGCCGAGATCGCCATGATGGCGGGCATGCTGCACGACGTGGGGCGCGTGCTGCTGGCGGCCAACCGGCCGCAGGAGTATGCGGCGGCGCTGGCTCGGGCGCAGGAGATCGGCACCGCCGCGGCCGAGCGCGAGGCCTTCGGGCATTCGCACGCCGAGGTCGGCGCCTACCTGATGGGGATCTGGGGCCTGCCGGACCTGATCGTGGAGGCCATCGCCTATCACCACGCGCCGGGCGAATCGCAGGACGCGGGATTCACGCCCCTGACCGCGGTGCACGTGGCTGACGCCCTGTGCGACGGCGGCGCCGATGCGGATAGCCGCATCGACGCGGGCTATCTCGCACGCATCGGCGTGGCCGATGCCCTGGACGCCTGGCGCGCGATGTACGACGAGCACGAGGAGGCGGCGTGAACCGCGCACCGGTACCGGCCGCCGGCCGTCCCGGTGAATCGGGTTCGGCCCTGCCGCGGCGCATGCGCATCACCCCGCGGGTGGCACCCGCTACGGAGGCAGCCCCATGACGACGCCAGCCAGCACCGAAGAACGCATCCTGCTCGTCGACGACGAGGAGAACATCCTCAATGCCTACCGGCGCGTGCTGCGCAGCCGCTTCGCGCTGGAGGTCGCCAACGGCGGCGCCGCGGCGCTGCAGATCTGCGCCACGCAGGGCCCGTTCGCCGTCATCGTCTCGGACATGCGCATGCCCGGCATGAGCGGCGTGGAGCTGCTCGAGACCATGCACCGCGAACATCCCGACACCGTACGGATGATGTTGACCGGCAACGCGGACCAGCAGACCGCCACCGAGGCCGTCAACCGCGGCGCCATCTTCCGCTTCCTGCGCAAGCCCTGCCAGCCGGACGAGCTGGCCCAGGCCATCACCGTCGCCCTGGAGCAGCACCGCTTGCTGCAACTGGAGAAGAACCTGCTCGAGAGCACGCTGCTCGGGCTGGTGCGTACGCTGGGGCAGGTCATCTCGCTGGTCAATCCGCCCGCCTTCGGTCGCGCGATGCGAATCAAGGACCAGGCGCGGGCGATCGCCGCGCAGCTCGGCTGCGAACGGCTGTGGGAGATCGAGACCGCGGCGCTGCTGTCCCAACTCGGCTGCGTCGTGCTGCCGCCGGCGGCGGTCGAGATGCTGGCGCGCGGCGACACGCCGGCCGGCGACTCGGCGCAACTGGCGTTGACGCACCCGCTGCTCGGCTCCGATCTGCTGGCCGACATCCCGCGCCTGGAGGGCGTGGCGGCCAGCATCCGCTACCAGCACAAAGGTTACGACGGCAGCGGCTTCCCGGACGAGGCCGTGGCCGGCGAGGCGCTGCCGCTCGGCGCGCGGATCCTCAACGTTCTGCTGGACTACGACCGCTGCATGGTCCGCGGCCTGCCGCCGCCGGCGGCGCTGAGCGAGCTGCAGGCCGCACCCCGTCGCTACGATCCGGCCGTACTCGCGGCGCTCGCGGAGCGGATCACGGCCGCGCCCGAAGCGGTGCGGCGCGAAGTGCGCTTCGTCGAGCTCAATGACACCATGGTGCTCGACGAGGATCTGCTCACGCCCCAGGGCATGCCGCTGGTATGCCGCGGTCAGGTGGTCACCGTGCAACTGCGCGACAAGCTCGCCCGCTTCCGCGAGCACGGCATGATCCGCGAGCCCATCGCCGTGCTGGTGTACGAGTCCGCCCCGGCGTGTCAATCACGCCCCCCGCTGCGCGCCAGCGCCTGAGTGTCGCCCGCCGTCCCGCCTCGTCGCGTCCCGGCGCTGGCGGGACGGTTTTGGCAGCTCGGCCCGCGATTCCGGAAGTCTTAACGTCCGATCGTGATCCCGGACGGCGTCCGCGCGGGAAGACACGACCCCGCCCGCAAAACCGGGAAGATACGCGTTCGTGCCCTAAGGTCCTCCCCGATGACAGCAAGTCTGCGCATTGATAGTCTTACCGCTGGCGGGGGCCTGCCATCCGAATGATTGCCGCGGGGCAGGGCTGCCGGGTATCGCTGCCGTGTCTCAAGCGCCGATTGCACAGGGGCTCGACCGGGTGACAGTACCGCCGACACCGACGGACGAAGTAGCGCGCCTGCAGGCGTTGCATCGCTACGGCATCCTCGACACGGCGCCGGAGGAACCCTTCGATAACATCGCGCGTCTGGCGATGACGATCTGCGGCACCGCCGCGGCCGACATCGCCTTCATCGATGACCACCGCAGCTGGTTCAAGGCCCGCATCAACTTCCCGCACGCCGAGGTCGATCGGGCGTGCGCGCTGTGCAACCTCGCCATCCAGGACGCGCAGGGCCTGGTGCTGGCCGACGCCTGGGCCGACCCGCGTCTGGCCGGTTTCCCCGCGCTGCACGCCGAGCCGCCGGTCCGGCTGTTCGCGGGCATGCCGATCGTCACCCCGGACGGCCATGCCATCGGCGCCCTGTGCGTGATGGACCCGGCGCCACGCGCCCTGGCCCCGGCGGCGATCGAGGCCCTGCGCCTGCTCGCCCGCCAGGTCGTGACCGAGCTGGAGTTGCGCCGTGAGGTCCGGGAACGCGACCGCGCGGAGGCGGGCCGTCGCGTCGCGGACGAGAACTTCCGCCGGCTCGTCGAGACCATGCAGGAAGGTGTCCGTGTGCGCGACGCGCACGGCGTGCTGACCTACGTCAATCCGAAGCTTTGCGAGCTGTTCGGTTATACGCGCGAGGAGATGCTGGGGCAGCCGGTCGAGGCGTTCATGGATGCGGCCGAGGCCGCCCGGTTCCGGCAGTGCGAGATGGCGCTGGCGACGGGCGATACCTCGAGCTTCGAGTTCTCGGCGCACCATCGCGACGGCCACCTCATCCGGGTGCTCGTGCATCCGCAGCCGATGAGCGGCGCGGACGGGGCCGCCTGCGGGGACTTTGCCGTGCTCACCGATGTGACGGCGCTGCACACGGCCCGGCGCGCGCTGGAAGCCGCGCGTACGAGCCTCGAGGCCCGCGTTCGCGAGCGTACCGGCGAGCTCGAGTCCGCCCTGCGGGAACAGCGGCGGGCGCACGAGGCGCGGCGGCTGTACGAGCGCATCGTCGAGGTGAGCGGCGATGCCCTGGCCTGCGTCAGCGCGCAGTTTCGCTACCTGGCGGTGAACACGGCGTTCGAGCGCTTTGTCGGCCTGCCCCGCGCGCAGATCCTCGGCCGCACGGTGGCCGACGTCGTTGGCGAGGCGTTGTTCGAGCGCGAGCTGCGGCCCCGGCAGCAGCAGGCCCTGGCCGGTGAGCAGGTGCACGAGGTGTACTGGATCGACCTGCCGCGCCGTGGCCGGATCTGCGTTGACGTGCGCTACACGCCGGACTACGACCCGGCGGGCGCGGTCATCGGCTTCGTCGCGGCCATCCGCGAGGTCACCAAGCGCGCGCAGATCGAGGCCGAACTGGCGCGGCAGACGCGATTGTTGCGCGGCATCGTCGAGACCGCGCCGGTGCTCGTCATGGTCACCGACGGCGACGGCCGCGTCGAGCTGTTCAACCGTGCCTGCGAGACGCTGACCGGGATCGACTGCACGACGGCGCTCGGCCGTGATTTACGGACGCTGCTGGTGCCGCCGGACGAGCAGGCGGCGATTACCGCGAGGCTGGCGGTGATCGCCGCGGGCGGCGAAGTGGAGCCGCACGAGAACCACTGGCGCGCGGCGGACGGCGGGCAGCGACTGATCGAGTGGCATTGCGCTCCGCTGCCGGGAGAACCCGGGCCGCGATTGCTCGGGGTGGGTGTGGACGTGACCGACGCCCGGCGCGCCGAGCAGACGCTGCGCGAATCGCGCACCCGGCTGCGCACACTCACGGCGCGGCTGCACAGTGCGCGCGAGGACGAGCGGCGCGCCATCGCCCGTGAGCTCCACGACGAGATCGGGCAAACGCTGACGGGCCTGAAAATCGACGTCAGCGAGGTGCTGCGACGTTTACCGCGGGGCGACCCCGAGCTGGTAGAACGCATGCGCTCGGCGCTGATGCTGGTCGATGAGAGCATCGACACCCTGCGCCGTGTGACCCATGGCCTGCATCCGCCCATGCTCGAGGATCTGGGGCTGGAGGCGGCGATCGAATGGCAGGTCGAGGAGTACGCGCGGCGCACCGGCGCCGAGTACCGGCTGCATCTCGACGCCGACGACCTGGAGCCCGACCGCGAACGCGACACGGCCGTGTACCGCATGCTCCAGGAGGCGCTGACCAACATCAGCCGGCATGCCCGGGCGAGCCGGGTGGATGTGGGGCTCGAGCGCCACGGGCGCTCGCTCGTGCTGGAGGTCATTGACGACGGTCACGGCATCGACACCACGGCCATCGACGCCGCCAGCTCGATCGGGCTGATGGGCATGCGCGAACGCGCCGCCGCGTTCGGCGGCATCGTCGCGATCAGTCGCGCGGCCGGCGGCGGCACCGCCTTGCGCGTGCACCTGCCCCTGCGCGGCGCGGCATCCGGCAGGGAAGTGGGCCTGGACCAGGGGCGGACCGGCGGATGATCCGCGTCCTGGTTGCCGAGGATCACGCCATCGTGCGCGAGGGTATCAAGCGCCTGCTCGCCGGGAGCGAGGACATCGAGGTGGCCGCCGAGACCGACGATGGCCATGCGGTGCTGCGGCTGGTGAACGAGCAACCACTGGACGTCGTGCTGCTGGACGTGTCCATGCCCGGTCCCGGCTTTCTGCACGTCATCGACCACCTCAAGCGCACGCACCCGCAGGTGAAGGTGCTGGTGTTGAGCATCCACGCCGAGGAGATCTACGCCGTGCGCGCGATCCGCGCCGGCGCGCGCGGCTACCTCGGCAAGGACCGCACGCCGGAGGAGCTGCTGCGCGCCATCCGCCGCGTCCACGGCGGCGGCCGCTACGTCACCGACACGCTGGGCGAGCGGCTCGCCGCCGGCATCGACGACGGCGTCCGGCCCCGCCACGAGATACTCTCGGATCGCGAGTACGAGATCCTGCGCCTGCTGGCCGGAGGACTGCGGTCCACCGACATCGCCCGCAAGCTCTCGCTCAGCCCCAAGACCGTGAGTACCTACCGCACGCGGATCCTGGAGAAGATGGGTTTTCGCAGCAACGCCGATCTGTACCGCTATGCCCTGGAGCACGATCTCGTCGACTGATTGTCGGCCCCGGAGCCCTTGTAGGATTTCCCCTAGGACGATGATGCTGCCCGCCGACAGCCCGGCGCACCCCCTGCCTCGTTCAAGGACAAGAGGAATTCACGATAGTGATCCCAAAGCGCGCGCTTGCGCCGCTCAGGGACAGGGGTCGTCGCAATGACTAGCATTCCCGATCATTTCGATCCGCCGCTGGAGCTGGCTGGCCGCGCCGACCATGCGCGCCTGCTGGCCTATTTCGCGACCGTCCTCGCCATGGTGTTGCTGTGGCTGTTGATCGCGGACAGTGACTGGCACAGCGGCCCCGGCCTGCACGCGTTCTTCGACGGCGTCGCCGTCGGCCTGGCGGCGTTCATCACGCTGGTGCTGCTCGCGCACGCCGTGGCGACCCGCAGCCGTTTCAGCTTCTTCGTCGGCATCGCCTTCGCCGGCACCGCGATGCTCGACCTGGTCCACGGCTTGGTGACGATCCCTACCCTGGCCGGCCTGTGGTCCTCGCCGCCCGAGACCGTGGGGCCGTGGAGCTGGAATCTGTCGCGGCTGTACCTCGCGCTCATGCTCACGCTCGGCTGCGCCCGCTGGCTGACTGCCGGCGAACCCGCCGGCGAGCCGCTCCCGCGCCGCCTGCCCATGCTGGTGTTGGCGCTGATCATCGCGGCCGGCGCACTGGTGGCGCTGTTGCTCTGGCCCCTGCCCACGGTCTATGTGTCCGGCCGGGGCCTGACACGGCCGGTCGAAGCCGCTGCCGGCCTGCTGTTCCTGGTCGCCCTGACCGGGCTGTTGCGCAGCGGCCGCTGGCGGGCGGGACCGTTCGCGCACTGGCTGGTGCTGTCCCTCGTGCTCGCGGCCGCGACCCAGGTGCCGTTCATGGCAAGCTCGCGGGGCCTGTTCGACGCCATGTTCGACACCGCTCACGCCGCCAAGCTGGCGAGTTACCTGTGCCTCGCCGTCGGCACCCTTGCTGCCCTGCGCACCACTTTCACCGACCTGCAGCAGCGCACGCGGCAGCTGGCGGCGGCGAAAACGCGCCTCGAGATCGAGGTCGTGCAGCGCGAGCAGGCGGAAACCCGGCTACGCGCGGCGGCCGCGACGCTCGAGCAGCGCGTGATCGAGCGCACCCGGGATCTGACCGTGAGCATCGAAGAGCGCCGGCGCAGCGAAGAGCGCTTGCGGCTGCTGCTCGAGTCCACGCCGGATGCGCTGATCGTCGCCGGCGAGGACGGGCGCATCGTCCTCGCCAACGCCGAGGCCTACCGGACCTTCGGTTACGAGGCCGGCACGCTGATGGGCCAGCCGGTAGACCTGCTGGTGCCCGCATCGCAGCGCGACGTGCACGCGCGCGTGCGCGAGCAGTATCACGGTACGCCGGCACGGCGCATGGGCGCGGGCCGCGCGCTGAGCGGCAGGCGCCGGGATGGCAGCGAATTCCCCGTCGAGGTGAGCCTGAGCCCGCTGCGCACGGCCGAAGGGTTGCTCATCGCGGCTGCGGTCCGCGATGTGACCGCGCGCCGCCGTACCGAGGCGCTGATCGCGCGCTTCGGCCGGCTGGTGGACAGCGCCCTGAGCGAGATCTACGTCTTCGACGCCGACTCGCTGCGCTTCACGATGGCCAACGCGGGTGCGCGTCGCAACCTGGGCTACTCGATGGCCGAGCTGGAGGCGCTGACACCGCTCGATCTCACGCCCGAGTTCGACGCCGGATCCTTCGCGGCGATCCTCGCCCCGCTGCGCAACGGCGAGCGCGAGCAGGTCGTGTTCGAGACCGTAAACCGGCGCAAGGACGGCTCGCGCTACCCGGTTGACGTGCATCTGCAGCTCACCCGCGAGGCGGGTGGCCCGCCCGCGTTCGTTGCCGTGCTCGAGAACATCACCGAGCGCAAGCGTTTCGAGTCGGATCTGCGCGCCTTGAACGCGACCCTGGAGGCACGCGTGGCCGAGCGCACGGCCCAGCTCGAGGCGGCCAACCGGGAGCTGGAGGGTTTCAGCTACTCGGTCTCGCACGACCTGCGGGCGCCGTTGCGCCACCTGTCCGGATTTGCCAGGCTGCTGCAGCGCGACGCCGGCCCCGGGCTCGATGACGAAGCGCGCCGGCACCTGGATATCATCAGCGGTGCCGCAGAGCGCATGGGCGAGCTCATCGACGGCCTGCTCGCCTTCTCGCGCCTGGGTCGCGCCGACATCGTCGCCGAGACGCTGGATCTCGATGCGCTGGTGCAGGACGTGATCGCCGGGCTGCAGACCGAGATCGGCGCGCGGCCGGTCGAGTGGCAGATCGAGCCGCTGCCGGCGGTGCGCGGCGACCGCACGCTGCTGCGCGCGGTGTTCGGCAACCTCGTGCACAACGCCGTCAAGTTCACCGCCGGCCGCGCGCCCGCGCGCATCGAGATCGGTGCCGTCGCCGGCGATCCGGCTGAAGTGGTGCTGTTCGTGCGCGACAACGGCGCCGGCTTCGACATGAACTACGCCGGCAAGCTGTTCGGTGTGTTCCAGCGCCTGCACAGCGAGGACGAGTTCCCCGGCCACGGCGTCGGGCTCGCCCTCGTGCGCCGCATCGTGCACCGGCACGGTGGCCGCGTATGGGCCGAGAGCGCGCCGGGCGCGGGCGCCACCTTCTACCTGGCGCTGCCGCGACCGGGTGATAATGGAGGTGAACATGCGTAGCCAGATGCTGATTCTGCTGTGTGAGGACGATCCGCGCGACGCCGAACTCACGCTCGCGGCGCTGTCCGACTACGGGGTCGCCAACTGCATCACGACCGTACGCGATGGCGCCGATGCGCTCGACTTCCTCTTTCGCCGGGGCCGGTGGGCGGAGCGCGATGCGCGTGACCCGGTGCTGGTGCTGCTGGACCTGAAGATGCCCAAGGTCGACGGCGTGCAGGTGCTCGAGACGATGAAGAACGACCCGAACCTGCGCACCGTGCCGGTGGTCATGCTCACCTCCTCGAGCGAGGCGCCCGACGTGCGCCGCTGCTACGAGCTGGGTGCCAACCCCTATGTCGTGAAACCGGTCGAGTTCGAGGGGTTCTCCAAGGCGGTGCGCGACCTGGGACTGTTCTGGCTGGTGGTGAACGAACCGCCGGCGTCGCCGCGGAGCCCGTCGTGATGGCGTCCCGGGCACAGGATCCACTGGCGCCGGATGTGCCGGCGGGCGCCGCCGCGCCGCGGCTGCTGCTGATCGAGGACACGGCCGAGGATGCGCATCTGATCGCGGGCTTGCTCAGCGGTGATGGCTTCGATTGCCGCATCACGCGGGTCGCCACACGCCCGGCGCTGGAGCAGGCGCTGGCGCAGGGCGGCTACGACCTCATCGTCTCGGACTACACGCTGCCGGGCTTCGACGGATTGTCCGCGCTGGCG
This sequence comes from Gammaproteobacteria bacterium, assembly GCA_020850735.1. GTDB lineage: Bacteria > Pseudomonadota > Gammaproteobacteria > JADZEE01 > JADZEE01 > JADZEE01. Next base: position 34,433 of record JADZEE010000113.1, read on the forward strand.
CTCGCGCGCGAGCACGCACCCGAGGTGCCGTTCGTCTTCTGCACCGGCACGCTCGGCGAGGAGCGCGTCGTGCAGTGCCTGCAACAGGGCGCGACCGACTACGTGCCCAAGCACAATCTGCCGCGGCTGGTGCCGGCCCTGCGCCGGGCGCTGGCCGAGGCCCGGCAACGCCAGGCACGCCTGGCGGCCGAGCAGCGCGTGCAGCACACCGAGCGGCGCCTGCACAACCTGGTCAACTCCAGTCCGGCCGTCATCTATGCGACCACGCCATTCCCCCCGCACGTGACCACCTTCGTCAGCGACAATCTGTATGCGGTGACCGGCTACCGTCCCGAGGAGATGATCGGCCGGGAGAGCTTCTGGCTGGAGCGCCTGCATCCGGATGATCTGGCCCGCGTGACCGCCGAGGTCGAGCTCCAGCTCGAGCAGGCCGCCATGGGCACGGTGGAGTACCGCTTCGGGGATGCGGGCGGACGTTACCGCTGGCTGCAGGACAGCTTCCGCATGGTGTTCGACGAGGACGGCCAGCCGGCCGAAATCGTCGGTTCCTGGGCCGACGTCACCGCCGCGCACGCGCTGGCCGAGGAGCTGTCCTGGCACGCGTCGCACGATACCCTGACGGGCCTTGCCAACCGGCGTGAGTTCGAGCGCCAGCTCGACGCCGCACTGCTGGATGCGCGCGGCAACGGCAGTGTGCACAGTCTGTGCTACATGGATCTGGATCAGTTCAAGCTCGTCAACGATACCTGCGGCCACGACGCGGGTGACGAGCTGCTGCGCCGGCTGGCGCGCCGGCTGGCGGCGGCGACCCGCAAGGGCGATCTGCTCTGCCGGCTGGGGGGAGACGAGTTCGCACTGGTCATGATGCATTGCACGGCGGCGCAGGCGCAGCGCACGGCGCAAAGTCTGCTGGAAACCGTCCGGCAATGCCGCTTCGACTGGAAAGGCAGACAGTGGCAGGTCGGCGTCAGCATCGGCATCGTCGCAATCGCCGCCGGCAGCGGCAAGGCGGCGGACGTCATGCGCACGGCCGACGAGGCTTGTTACCTCGCCAAGGATCAGGGCCGCAATCGCATCCACGTCCATCACGAGCAGGACGAAAACCTCGCTCGCCGCCGGCGCGAGATGCACGGCGTGACCATGATCACCGAGGGCCTCGACGAGGGTCGCTTCGTGCTCTACGGCCAGCGCATCAGCGCGCTGTCGGCGGCCGCGGGCGCCGACGGCTGCGAGCTGCTGCTGCGCCTGCCGGGACGCGATGGTGTGTTGCTGCCGCCGAGTACCCTGATTCCCGCCGCCGAGCGCTACGGGCTCGCCGGGCGTCTCGACCGCTGGGTCGTCGAGCGCGCGCTCGCGACGTTGGCGGCCTCGCCCGCGGCGCTGCGCCGCTTCGACCATTTCGCCATCAACCTGTCGGCGCCCTCGATCGGCGACCACGAATTCGCCGCCTTTCTGATCGACGCGTTGGCCGCGGGTCCCGTGCCCGCCAACCGGATCTGCTTCGAGATCACCGAGACCGCGGCGATCGACAACCTGCTCGATGCCGTGCGTTTCATGAACATGCTGCGCGGCATCGGCTGCCGCTTCGCGCTGGACGACTTCGGCTCCGGCATGTCCTCGTTCCGCTACCTTCGCCACCTGCCCGTGGATTTTCTCAAGATCGACGGCGCCTTCGTCACCGGCATCCACGAGGACGAGGTCGCGCTGGCGATGATGCGCTCGATCAACGACATCGGTCACGTCATGGGCAAGCTCACCGTCGCCGAATGCGCCGAATCGATCGCCGTCGTCGAGCACCTGCGCGCGTCCGGGGTCGACTTCGTGCAGGGGCACGTCACGGGCAGGGCGGTGCCTCTGGCCGAGCTGCTGGCAGAGGTGGCCCCGGCGCGCTCGCGCCTGACCGCATCCGGGCCCGTGTCCAAGGGCGCCTGAGGAGTCCCGGCGTGGCCCTCGACCCGGGTGCCGGTGTACCGGAATTCAGGGCCGTGCCGCCTGTGCGGCTCCGAGTGTTGGTCGTCGAGGATGCGCCGTTGATCCGCGATCGCATCGTGCGGTTGCTGGGCACCATGCCGGCGGTCGCGGCGCTGAGCGAGGCGATCGCCGAGGCGGAAGCGCTGGAGAAGTTCAGCGCCCAGCCGGCGGACGTCGTCGTGCTCGACGTGCGCCTGGCGCAGGGCAGCGGCGTGCGCGTGCTGGAGGCCGTCCGGCGCATGCGCCCCGAGGCGGTCGTCGCCATCCTGACCAACTTCCCCTACGCGATCTACCGCCGCCGCTGCATGGCTCTCGGCGCGGATTTCTTTCTGGACAAGGCCACCGATTTCGAACGTCTGCGCGATGTCGTGGCCGTGGCGGTGGCGCGCCAGGCGCGCCGAGTGCATGCAGCGGCCATCGCAGGGACCACGGCGCCCGCGGGCCCAGGCCCCGGTCATCCACCGCGTGCGCCTGAGAGCTAGTACCCCGTCATCATCCCTGGCGCGGGTCGCAGCAGTTTGAAGCTGCGAAAGCCCTGGTTCACCAGCGGCAGCAGTGCAAATTCGATCATGCCCAGCAGTTCCCGCTCCCGGGTGGACTGCGAGCACACGAACGGCTGCCGGGTATCGCCCTTGTTGATCCTGGAAACAGACACGTAACAGGTCCGGGCCGGGCAGGTGAACGCGCAGCCGGCATTGGCGAACAGCGTGATGCGGTGTTTGGCCACGATCGATGCCAGGAAGGCGTCATCCTCGTTCGCGCTCATGGGCAGGACCACCCCGTCGTACACCGCCAGCGCCTTGTCGAGCTTGTCGAGCTTGTTGATGTTCTTGATCACGCTGGCGTCGATGCGGTAGTCGGGAAATTCTTCCCGCACCCAGGTCGCCAGATCGTCGTTGGTGACGATCACCGAGTTCAGCGGGTTGTGGTATTTCGCGAGCAGCGCCCGGTTCTGCTCGTATTCCTCCCGGTGGACGAAATGATTGGACAGGGGCAGGCGGATACCGATACCGGCGTTGTTCAGCTGGGCCACGTCCCGGTCGGAAAGCTCGCGGCCCCGGAAGGTCCGCCCGCCATAGAGCGTGGAACGTTCGACGAAGCCGAACAGGCTGTCGATACGCGCGAGCGCGAGGTTGCCGAAATGGCGGCGCAGGAAGCGGAACACCGGCACGCCCGCCGGTTTGCCACGGGCGGACACCGTGAAGGTGAAGTCGGGTCGCTGTGCCTGACTGACTCTGGAAAACACGGTGCGAATGTGTGCCGGCAGCGGCGGATCGTGCGCGCTCGGGCACCGGGACGGCGTGCTCTTTCGGCCGCCCGCGCCCGCGCTGGCGTCGCTCCACCGCCGAAAGCAGCGCGTTCCGGTTGCGGAATCAGCGGCTATGAGAGCAGGAAAGCACGAGCGCGATCAAGTGGCTGGGGGACGAGGATTCGAACCTCGATTGGCGGAGTCAGAGTCCGCAGTCTTGCCGTTAGACGATCCCCCAGAAGAACCGCCGTCGATACGCACAGGGGACGCCGGTGATGCCGGGGCGGTCGTGCGGCTGCGCCGCACCGGTACGGGGCAGCAGCCGGCATACCGCCGCCCGCGGCTCAGCGCTTGGAGTACTGCGGGCGCTTGCGGGCCTTGTGCAGGCCGACCTTCTTGCGCTCGACCTCGCGCGCGTCGCGGGTGACGTAGCCCGCCTTGCGCAGCGGGCTGCGCAGTGTTTCATCGTAGGCGATCAGGGCGCGGGTGATGCCGTGGCGCAGGGCGCCGGCCTGGCCGGTGGTACCGCCGCCGACGACCGTCGCCTTGATGTCGAAGTGCTCCAGCATGTTCGCGACCTGCAGCGGCTGGCGTACGACCATGCGCGCGGTCTCGCGCCCGAAGTAGGTGTCGAGGCTGCGGCCGTTGACGGTGATGTCACCCTTGCCGCGGCTGAGGAAGACGCGCGCGGTCGAGCTCTTGCGCCGGCCGATGGTCGAAGTGGACCCGCTCATGTGTTCAGATCTCCAGAACTTGCGGCTGCTGCGCGCTATGCTTGTGCTGCGCGCCGGCGTAAATCTTCAGCTTGCGCAACATCGCCCGGCCGAGCGGACCCTTGGGCAGCATGCCGCGTACGGCGTGCTCGATGACGCGCTCGGGGGCGCGGGCGATCTGCTTCTCGAACGTGATCTCCTTGATCCCGCCCGGGAAGCCGGTGTGCCAGTAGTACTTCTTGTCGCTGCGCTTGCGGCCGGTGACGTGCACGTCCTTGGCATTGATGACGACGATATAATCGCCGGTGTCGACGTGCGGCGTGTAGATGGCCTTGTGCTTGCCCCGCAGGCGGCGCGCGATCTCGGTGGCCAGCCGGCCCAGAACCTTGCCGGAAGCATCGACGACGAACCAGTCGTGCTTGACGGTGGCCGGTTTGGCAGTGAAGGATTTCATCGGCAAACTCTTGCTGCGCGGGAAAAAAGGACGCAAATGGTAAGTACCGGACCCTACCCTGTCAACCGCGCCGCGCCGCAGCGGGTGCCACTGTGAGCGGCTCCGGCGGGGCGGTCACGGGCCGCCGGCCGGGGGGACTGCTCGATCACTTGATCCTGACCCTGGACGCGGCCTTGCGCACGACGCTCCCGGGCGCTGCGGCTGCGGCTGCGGCACGGCCGAGCCCGGCCGGCGGCGCCATCGCCGAGGCTCACCTCGATGCCCGCGAGCGGGCGCTGGTGGCGGCATTGATGCGGATCAACCACGCCGGGGAGGTCTGCGCGCAGGCCCTGTACCGGGGCCAGGCGGCCGTGGCCAGGGCGCCGGTCACGCGCGCCGTGCTCGAGCGCGCGGCCGCCGAGGAGAGCGATCACCTCGCCTGGTGTGCCGAGCGCCTGGAGGAGCTCGGCGCACATACCAGCCGGCTCGGCCCGCTGTGGTACCTCGGCGCCTACGGCACCGGTATGGCCGCCGGACTGGCCGGGGACCGCTGCAGCCTCGGCTTCGTGAGCGAGACCGAACGCCAGGTCGAAGCGCATCTGAACGGGCATCTCGGCCGCCTGCCCGCCGCGGACGGGCGCAGCCGCGCCATCCTGGAACAAATGCGCGAGGACGAAGTCCGCCACGGCCGGTCGGCCGAGCAGGCGGGTGGTCGGCCACCGCCCGGTCCCGTGCGGCGCCTGATGGCGCTGCAGGCGCGGGTGATGACCACGCTCGCCTTTTTCATCTGAGCGCCGTTGGGTGCGCCGCCAGCCCGCCGGCGCGGCGACGCGCTTGACAATACCCATGGCCGACCCAATGTTGCGCAGTATCTGCGCAATGCCGGCGCGACACGCGCCAGCTGCAGCCGCGGGACGGGATCGAGACGATGCAATTCAAGGACTACTACAAGATCCTCGGCGTGGACCGGGGCGCCTCACAGGACGAGATCAAGCGCGCCTATCGCAAGCTGGCGCGCAAGTTTCATCCCGATGTCAGCAAGGAGAAGGATGCCGAGGCGCGCTTCAAGGAAGTGAACGAGGCCAACGAGGCGCTCAAGGACCCCGAGAAGCGCAGGGCTTACGACCAGCTCGCCCAGGGATTTCGTCCCGGCGAGGACTTCACGCCGCCGCCCGGCTGGGAGACGCAATTCGACTTCGGCGATTTCGCCGCCGCGGGCGGTGACGGCGGCCGCTTCAGTGACTTTTTCGAAGCGCTGTTCGGTCACGCCCGCCACGCCGGCGGCGCACGCAGCGGCGGATTGCGGATGGCGGGCGCGGACCAGAGCGCGCGGCTGCGGGTCACACTGGAGGAGGCCTGCCACGGCGGCCACCGAACCTTGACCCTGCAGGTACCCGGGCTCGACGCAGGCGGCCATACCCGGCTGCAGACCCGCAATCTCAAAGTCAACATTCCGCGCGGTATCATGCAGGGCCAGCGCATACGCCTGGCCGGGCAGGGCCAGCCGGGCATCGGTGGCGGCCCCAACGGCGATCTGTACCTGGAGGTCGAGTTCGAGCCGCATCGCCTGTACCGGGCCGAGGGCCGCGATCTGTACATGAATCTCAAGATCGCGCCGTGGGAAGCGGCGCTCGGCGCGAGCATCACCGTGCCGACGATCGGCGGCAAGGTGGAACTGCGCGTGCCACCGGGGTCGCAGTCCGGCCAGCAGCTGCGTCTCAAGGGCCGCGGCCTGCCGGGTCGCCCGCCCGGCGACCTGTACGCAGTGCTGCAGGTGGTGACGCCGCGTGCGGAGACGCCGGCGGCGCGGTCCCTGTACGAGCGCATGCGGGCGGAGCTGCCGTTCAATCCGCGCCCCGAGCTGGAGGCCCCGTGAGCGAGACACCGCAGGCGCCGGTCCTGCTGGAGGTTCTGGTGCTGGACGAGCAGCTCGAGCTGTCGACCGCCGAGCTGTGCCGGCTGTGCCACCTGTCGCCGGACGAGCTCATGAACATGGTCGCGGAGGGTCTGCTCGACCCGATCGGTGAAGCGCCGGAGCGCTGGCGCTTTGCGTCCCACGCGCTGCCCCGCATTCAACTCGCCCTGCGCCTGGAGCGCGATCTCGGGGTCAACCTGGCCGGGGTGGCGCTGATATCCGAGCTGCTCGATCAGATCGAGCGCCTGCGGGTGCGGGTGGAACGACTGGAGTTCCACCTGCGCTGAGAAGGGCGGCCGTGCGCAGTCCTCGCGCAACGCCTCCGGACTCCGCGTCCGGCCCGCGGGCGCGTATTCACATCACAGCATCAAAGGAGTGTCGATGACCGTTGCAGCAGTGAACAGCAGGCGCCGTGGGGATTTGCTGGGTGTGCTCTGGTTCGCCGTCGCGGTCGCCGGGTTCGCGCCCGCCGTCGGTGCGACGCCGCCCCCCTTCGTACCGGCCGACGGCGAGCTGCCGAGCCTCGCGCCGATGCTCGACCAGGCGACGATTGCCGTGGTGAACATCGCCACCGAGAGCACCGTGCGGATGCGCCGCAATCCGCTGCTCGACGATCCATTTTTCCGCCGCTTCTTCAACGTCCCGGACCTGCCGCGCGAACGCAAGGCGCAGAGCCTGGGCTCGGGCGTGATCATCGACGCGCAGCGCGGCATCGTGATCACCAACAACCACGTCATCGCCAACGCCGACCAGATCACCGTGAAGCTGAACGACGGGCGCACGTTCGCGGCCGAGCTGGTAGGCACGGACCCGGACACCGACGTCGCGGTGATCAGGATCCCGCCCGAGGGCCTGGGCTCCATTGCGCTCGCGGATTCCGATCGCCTGCGGGTGGGTGATTACGTGGTCGCGATCGGGAATCCCTTCGGCCTGGAGCATACGGTCACGTCGGGTATCGTCAGCGCGCTCGCGCGCAGCGGCCTGGGGATCGGCGGCTACGAGGACTACATCCAGACCGATGCCTCCATCAATCCCGGCAATTCCGGCGGCGCGCTCGTCAATCTGCGCGGCGAGCTCGTCGGCATCAACACCGCGATTTTTTCCCAGTCCGGCGGCAACATCGGCATCGGTTTCGCGATTCCGATCAACATGGCGCGGGCGGTTGCGGATCAGCTCCTGCAGTTCGGCGAGGTGAAGCGCGGCTTCGTCGGTGCACAGATGCAGGATCTCGATCCCGAGCTGGCGACGGCCTTCGGTGTCGGCAACCGCAAGGGCGCGGTGGTCGTGGACGTCAGCCCCGACTCACCGGCGGACGAGGCCGGGCTCAAGCCCGGGGACGTCATCGTCGGCGTGAACGGCAAAGAGGTCGCCAACGCCGCCGACGTGCGCAACCGGGTCGGCCTGTTGCGGATCGGCGAGCGGGTGACGCTCGATCTCGTGCGCAACGGCAAGCGCCTGCAGGTGCACGCGGAGGTGGCCGAACCGCCGAGCGGCGCGCAGGCCGGCGCCTCGTTGCGCAACCCGCTGCTGGCCGGTTCAACCTTCGCCGATATCGACGAGAGTCATCCGCTGTACGGGCGGGCGAAGGGGGTGATGGTCGGGGAGGTGGAGCGCGACAGCGCATTGTGGCGCGCCGGCGTGCGTGCCGGCGATATCGTGCTGTCGGTGAATCGCCAGCCGATCGAGAACCTGAACGGTTTCCTGGCCCTGGTGAGCCAGCACCGCGGCCCGCTGCTGTTCCAGATCAGGCGCGGTAATGCGGTCGCGTTCATGATCATCAAGTGAGGATCGATGCAACCGTCGCCGCCGGGTGGCGTCTAATCGTGCCGGGACCCCCTGCATCGACCAGCGCGGAGTACGTTCATGACCACCTTTGACGCCGTGACCACGGACTGCGGACCGGGACATCGGCGCCTGGCTGCCGGCGGGCGTGTGCTCGCGCTGCTGACACTCGGCGTTTTCGCCGGCTGCGCGAGCAACGTGCCGGTGGAAATCCGTGAACCGGTGGCGGACGCACCGTCGGTCGCCGACGCCGGCAGGTTGCCGGATCAGTTCGAAGGGCGGGCCGTGCGTTGGGGCGGCACCATCGTGGCCGTGCAGAACGAAGCGCAGGACACCCTGGTGGAGCTGCTCGCGCGCGACCTCGGCAGCTCCGGCCGGCCGCGGGAAACCGACGCCTCGCAGGGGCGTTTTCTCGTCCGGGTGAAGGGTTTTCTCGATCCCGGCATATACGCGCGGGACCGGGACGTCACGGTGCGGGGCACGATCGTCGGTCGCGAGCAGCGCCTGATCGGGGAGCGCCCCTACCTGTACCCGGTGGTCGAGGCCGACACCGTGTACCTGTGGCCCGAGTACGAGTCTTACTACGTTCAGCCCGGACCTTACTACGACCCGTTTTTCCCTGGCTGGTATCCCTATCGCTACGGCTGGCCGCGTTACCGGCCCTATTTCCCGCCGTACGGGTGGTGGTAACGGGCCGTCGCGCTCAGGCGACCCGGCGCGCTAGCTGAGGCGTGCCGGCGATGAGCCTGCGCAGGAGCGCGAGATCCACCCGGGTCTCATCCCAGCATTCGCCCTCGCGGGCGACGAAAGGCAGCTCCGGCTCGCCGAGATGATCCACCACGAGCGCGGCGCCGGGAAAGCGGTCGTGGCGGGTGAAGTAGTGCGTCGTGATGATGGTGTTCAACCCCGCCGCCAGCGCGGCCCGGTTACCGTTGACGGTGTCCTCGAAGGCGAAGCAATTGCGTGCGGGGATGCGCAGGGCGTCGATCACGTACTGGTACACCGCGGGTGACGGCTTTTTCTCCTCGACCAGATCGCAGGTGGCGATGACCCCGAACCAAGCCGCCCAACCCGCACCGATGTTGTGCGACAGCAGCGCATCGACATTGGAGCGGCGCGAGCTGGTGGCTATCGCGAGCGTCACCCCGTCGTGGCGCGCCTCCGAGAGCAGGCGCCGTACGCCGGGGCGCAAGGCCACCTTGCCTTCGACGATCATGCGCGCGTAGTGCGCAGTCTTGACCCGATGGATCTCCAGAAAAAACTCGGACGGGTTGCGGGGCCAGCTGAAGCTTTCCCCGAGGCTCTCGGCGTACGCGTGCATGCGTTCGCGCCCGCCCGAGATCTTCAGCAATTGCTGATAAAGTCTGGGCGTCCACTCCCATTCCAGACCGAATTCCCGGAAGGTGAGGTTGAACGCGACGCGGTGCACTTCTTCGGTGTCGGCCAGCGTGCCGTCGACGTCGAAGACGAGGGCTTTGAGATCAGGCATACGGTGGGTGTATCGGCGGGAGCTCCATGAGCTTTAGTCACATGTTGAACAAGTAATTAAGCGAGAAAGCTCAGGTGTCTTCGTTGATTGGGCAGCCATTCTAGGCTAAACGTTGGGTTTATGCTACGTCTGTGTCGTGCTTTTGCATCGGTGGCATTCTGGTGCCCTGTAACCGGCGGTCTGGAAGGCCTGATCAGGTCACCAGAGTAGCCACAATGCCACGGTTGTGACCGCGGCCAGGTTCACAAGTTCGCATCCGTGCCGCCCGAACGACGAAAAAGCGAGGACTTGCTCACAATGCAGGCTGCCCCGTCATGGGCGGTACCGGGGATCGGCGGCTCCGCCGGCCGGATCCGGCCGGCATGACCACAGGTGACGCGGGCCGGTCGCAGCCGGCGGGCCGGAACATAGCCGTCGTGCGCCGGGGTCGCGGCGCCGTCGCCAATCCGGATCCGCGCTTCGCCCGGTTGCGCCGCGAGCGCTGCGACGACGGCTGGCGCGACGACGATCCGGCGCTCGAGCCGTTGGCTACCACGGTGACCGTCGAGCGGGCGCGCCGGATCATTGCCACCAACGACGCTCCCGACGTGCCCTTCGAGCAATCGATCAACCCGTACCGGGGCTGTGAGCATGGCTGCGTGTACTGCTATGCGCGGCCCTCGCATGGCTATCTGGATCTGTCGCCGGGCCTGGATTTCGAAACCCGGTTGTTCGCCAAACCCGATGCCGCTGCGCTCCTGCGCCGCGAGCTCGCCGTACCCGGCTACCGTTGCCGGCCCATCGCCCTGGGCGCAAACACCGATCCCTACCAGCCGATCGAACGCGAGTGGCGCATTACGCGGGAATTGATCGGCGTGCTCGCGGAGCACCGCCATCCGTTCACCGTCACCACCAAGTCCGCGCTCGTCGAGCGCGATCTCGATCTCATCGCGCCGCTCGCCGCGCTCGGCCTGGTGGCGATCCACGTCTCGGTCACCACGCTCGATGGCGATCTCGCGCGGCGTCTCGAGCCGCGCGCGGCTGCGCCCGCGCGCCGCCTGGAGACGATCCGGCGCGTGGCCGCCGCCGGCATTCCGGTCGGCGTGCTGTTCGCGCCGGTCATCCCGGCGCTGAACGATCACGAGCTCGAAGACGTGCTCGAGCGTGCCGCCGCCGCGGGGGCGCGCAACGCCGCTTACGTGCTCCTGCGCCTGCCGCACGAATTGCCACGGCTGTTCTCCGACTGGCTCGCGGTGCACGTGCCGCTGCGGGCCGAGCGAGTGCTCGCGCGGCTGCGCGACATGCGTGGCGGACGTGACAACGATCCGCGGTTCGGATCGCGAATGCGCGGCGGCGGGGCGTTCGCGCAGTTGCTCGCGCAGCGCTACCGGCGGGCGTGCAAACGTTTCGGACTCGAACGATCCGGACACGATTTGAGCACAGTGCAGTTTGTGCCGCCGCCGCGTGACCGGCAGCTCCCGCTGTTCTGAGCGGCCTGCCGGGTGCCCCGGCGTTTCGTGCCCGCATCGCCACCCGGATCAGCGCCGCAGTATCCGGATCCAGCGCCACACGTTGAGCAATGTGGCGAGCGCGGCCGCCACGTAGGTGAGCGCACACGCCGTCAGGATCCGGCGCGCCGCCGGCAGATCCTCGCGTTCCAGATAGCCACCGGCGAGCAGCGGCAGCGCGCGACCAAAGCTGGCGTCGAATTCGACCGGCAGGGTGAGCAGGTGGACCAGCACCGGGATCGAGAGCACGCTCGCGCCGACGGCGAACATCACCGCCGCGGCGACCGGGACACGGACCACGGCCGCGATGAACGGCAATCCGACCATCACCAGCGCACCGAACCATTGTGCGCGCTCGGCGAAGGCAGCGAGGCGCGTGCGCAGCGCGAGTGGCCGGTAGCCGCAGGCATGCTGCAGGGCATGTCCGACTTCATGCGCCGCGACCACGATCGCGGTCAGCGAGCGGCCGTCGTGCACGCCCGTGCTCAGGCGCACCGCGCGTGCCGCGGGATCGTAGTGATCGCCCGCGGAGCTCGTTTCCACCGTCACTCGCCCTTCGAGCCCCATCCGCCGCAGCAGGTGAGTCGCCAGCTCGGCGCCGCTGCCGGGAAAGTCTTCGCGCGGTGTATCGTGACGTCTCAAGGTGGCGAGCGCCCAGTGCTGCGGGGCGAGCACCGCAATCAGCACGAGCGCCAGGATCGCTACCGCGAGCACGTATTCATGCCGCCCTGACCACCAGCACTGTGACGTCGTCGGTGCTCGCGCCCGTGCCGCGAAACGCGTCCAGCTCGGCGAGCAACTGCGCGCAGACGGACTCGGCCGATGCGAAGTGGCAGCGCCGCATGAGATCCTTGATGCGTTCCATGCCGAACATCGCGCCACCGGGTGCCCGCGTTTCCCACGCGCCGTCGGTCGCGAGCAGCAGCAGATCGCCCGGTTCCCAGTCGTGCACGAGATGTTCGCGGTAGCGCCATTCGGCATCGACGCCCAGCGGAATGTCCTTGCCGCCGAGCTCGAAAAACCGATCGAGCGTCGGCCGATAGACGAGCGCCGGCGCATGCCCGGCGTTGGCCCACTGGACCGTACGCGCATGTACGTCCACCAGAGCGAAGTACAGCGTCATGAACTGGGTGCCTTCCAGATCACGGATCACGAACTCGTTGCAGGCGCACAGAACCTGTGCTGGCGTCGCGCCGCGTTCGGCATGCGTGCGCAGCAGCGCGCGGACCGTGCACATGAGCAGCGCGGAGGGCGCGCCGTGCCCGCTAACGTCGCCGATCGCGATGCCGAGCAGACCGGCGCGTACGCGTTCGAGGTCGATAAAGTCGAAATAGTCGCCGCCGGTCGCGTCGCAAAAGCGCGTGGCTCCGTGCATGTCGAGGTTTGCCAACCGAGGCAGATGTCGCGGCAGCAGGCGTTGCTGAACTTCGCGCGCGAGAGCGAGCGTCTCCAGCATGCGCACGCGTTCCTCGAGCTTGGGGATCATCGCGTCGAAGGCACGGCCAAGCCCTTCGAGCTCATCGCCCGTGCGCAGCGCCGCGCGGGCGCCGAGATTGCCTCGCGCGATCGCCTCGGCAGCGCTGGCGAGTTGTTGCACGGGTATGGTCACCGCGCGCGCGCCGATGTAGGCGAGCAGCGCCGCGCCGGCGAGGATCGCGAGCACGATCGGAATGGAGCGTTGCAGGTGTCCGCGAAAGTGCGCGAGCGTGTGTTGCTCGACGGACTGCGCCGCGCTGGTGACGGCCGCGTAGGGGACGATGGCGAGCAGGAACAGCGCGGGTTCCGCAATGCGATGATACGACCACAACGCATCCTGATCGCCATAGGCGAGCTGGCGTATCCCCGAACGACCCGCGCGCACGTCCGCCAGGAGCTGGCCGAATGCGGTCGCGTCGCTCGAAGCCAGCGTCTGCGGATCGAGCATGCTGCGCCAGTCGCTGCCAGCCTCGTCGTAACGCTGCTTGGCGAGAACGCGCAAGGCGCTTTCGCCGGCGCCGACCATGAATACCTGGCCGTCGGCTGCCCAGCGCTCCGGTAGCCGGTAATCCGCGAGCAGACGCGTCACGATCACGTCGATGGCAGCCACGCCGGCGAAGGTCCCGTCGTTGCGTCTGACGGGCATCGATGCAGCCACGGTGATCTCGCGCGTGGTGGCGTCTATGGCGGGCGTAGTCCACACGAGCTCGTCCGCCGCCTGCGCGGCGCGGTACCAGTCGCGGGCACGAGGCTCGAAGTCGGTGGGATAGCCGCCGTGTCCCGGGTAACTCGAATGCACGCCGTTGGCGAGGCTTACGTAGCGCCAGTGCAGCCAGTCGCCGTAGCGTTGCCGGCCGCTGCGATAGAAACCGTCGAGCCGGGCCAACCGGGCGATGTCGTCGGCGACGGTCGCCGGATCGACGCCTGCTGCCAGCCTGAACACCGGCTGTTCGAACGAGACCGGTAGCGCCTCACGGCTGCCGTCCGCGCGGACCCGGAAATAGCCCGGGTCCTGGCGGAGTGTCGTCGGCGCACGGCGCGGGTCGTCGAAATCGCCGGCGTAGAAGACAGCGGGCCGTTCGACGCCAGCCGGTTGGGCAAGCACATATTCGATCTCGCGCGCCTGACGGCGCAGGAGCAATTCCAGGATCTGCCGTTCGCGCGCGATGCGCAGCGCGTAGCTCGATACCAGCTGATCGAGATCGTCGCGCGCGGCGGTGACGAACGCCGCGCGGTTGACGATGGCCAACTCCTCGGCCAGAGCGATCGTGGTGCGGTAATCGAGCCAGATGAGCAGCCCGGCCGGCAGCAGCGTGATCAGCCACAGCAGTATGAGCAGCTTCCAGCGAATGGGGATCCGCAGGCTCATGCGCGGCGCCGGCAGCGGCTCAGCTCGAGCGCGGCGCAGAGCAACGCCCGGGTATCGATCGCGCGGCGTCTCGAGACGGTTCGCGGGCGCTTGCGGCAGGGCGCCGGGGTGCACGCAAGCGGGTGCGCCGGTGGCCCGCGAAATTGAATTCGGGGCTCCCCGCGATACCGCGAGGGGCAGGCAGGGGCCGTCGCAGTCGGCGCGGAGATGGTTTCACGAGTTCTCAGAGCCTGTGAAAAAATTGGCCGCGCAGGGGATCGCCAAGCACTGATGGATATGCGATCTTGGCGGCATGAACAAAGAACCGTCGCTGTTTCCCGGTCTGCCGGAACCCGAAGCCGGCGTAGCA
>JADZEE010000114.1 GCA_020850735.1 Gammaproteobacteria bacterium
CGCCTCGCCGCTCCCGATGCCGCCCGCGGGGCTCGCGCCCGGCAGCTCGCTCACGCTCGATCTGACGGAGTACTGAACAACCAGAGCACGCCAGCGCGGATGAAGATCAGGGGGACAACGTGATTACAAGAACAATCAGGTTTGCGGCCATGCTTGTGTTCGGCATCGCCGGTGCTCTGTCGCCGATCGCTCAGGCGGCGGTCGGCCGCACGGCTGGCTCAGCCGACGTGTCCGCCAGCGGCGAGGCACGTTATTCGATCCCGATCTTCGCTCCGCCCGGCACTCACGGCATGACCCCGCAACTGGCACTCGTGTACGGCAGTAGGGGCGGCGGTGACGCACTGCTGGGCGTCGGCTGGGGAGTTGCAGGCTTGAGCGCGATCTACCGTTGCGACAAGACCTGGGTGCAGGACGGGGTGGCCGTCAATGTTCTCAACAGCGCGAACGACCGCTTCTGCCGCGACGGCAACCAACTGAAGCTCACCGCCGGCACTTACGGGCAGCCGGGCGCCGAGTACCGCACTGAGCTCGAGACCTTCGCGCGCATCATTTCCTACGGCACCACGGGCAATGGGCCGGCCTCCTTCACGGTCGAGCAGAAGGACGGCCTCATTTACGACTACGGCACGCGCGCGGATTCGCAGATCGAAGCGCAGGGTCAGCCGACGATCCGCACCTGGGCGCTCTCGACGATTCGGGATCGCGCCGGCAATCGCATCGAGTTCACCTACAACGAGGACACGACGAACGGCAGCTATCAGATCCTGCGCGTCGACTACACCGCCAATCCCGGCGCTTCCCTCGTTGCGGCGTATCGCGTGGAGTTCATCTACGAGACGCAACCCGTGGGCGAAGTCGAATCGGCCTACGCCGGCGGCTCGGTGATCAAGGACGTCAAGCGCATGACGCGCGTGGACGTCACTTACAACACGGCCCTGCAGCGCCGCTACACGATCGCGTACGAAGGGAGTTTAAGCAGCGCCGGTCGCAGCCGCATCGCCTCGATCACTGAGTGCGGCGGGTCAAGCGGAACGGACTGCTTTGCCCCGACCACCTTCACCTATCAGAACGGTACGGCGGGTCTCAGCACCGAAAGCGGCTCGAGCGCCGTGCTGCCGCTTGCGACCCCGCTCACGATGGACGTCAACGGCGACGGCCGGCTCGATCTCGTGTACTCCTCGAGCGCCACCTCGGGTGCGGGTACCTGGATGGTGATGTTCGCCAACACATCCGGGAGCTACAACTCACCCGTGAACACCGGCGTCACAAACACCAACTTCGCGGGTGCCATCCCGATCGACTATGACTCGAACGGCGCATATGACCTCCTCGTGCCGTATTCGGGCGGCACGTGGTGGGTATTATATGGTTCCTCTTCGGGCCTCAGTTCCCCGAGCGACACCGGCGCGCCGGCCACCGGCACCGGGAATAACGCGCTCGCAACCGACGTCGATGGCGACGGCCGCGAGGATCTCGTCTGGGCGGATCTCTACGGCTACAGCGGGGGTGATGCGATCCGCTATCGGCTGCGCGTCGCCGGTGGTGCGTTTTCTTCCACGGCCTACTTGCTTGCGGGCCCGATGCCGGTCGATTGGATCATCGGCAGCGGTCTTACGGCCGCCCGAGCCGGGTCCGGATCGGTAACCGACCTCAACGGCGATGGCCGTGGGGACCTCGTCTATCGCCAGACGCGACGCATCTGGAACGAAGGCACCAACAAATGGATGTACTACTACTCGATCAACGCCATCTGCTCGGGGGCCTGGAACTTCAGTGTGTCGACGCCCACGGCCCCCGCCCAACCCGTGGTGGCTGACCTCAACGGCGACGGTCGCACCGACATTGTGTACTACGACCAGAGCACGACCATCAACTATCGCTTCAGCACCGGTACGTCATTCACCTCCCCTGGTACCGCCGGCACGATGTCGAGCGGTACACTCATTGCCCTCGACTGGGACGGCGATGGCTACGAGGACATTCTCGAACCGCGGACCAGTGCGGGGAGGTGGTATCTGCGCCGCTCGACTGGCGAGGCGTTGTCTCTGCCCGTCGACACGGGCGTGCCGTTCTCCTCAACGATGTGGTTCGGGTTCGTCACGGCGACCGACGTCAACGGTGATGGTCTGCGAGACCTCGGCTACGGGGATGTCAATACCGGCGCGTGGAGCTATCGCTTGCACGCGGGCGTCGAGCCGGACTTGCTGCTCTCTGCGACCGACGGCTTTGGCAATTTCTCGACTTTCAGCTACGCACCGCTGTCCGCGTACAGCCTGTATACCAAGCTGACCGCCGCGAGCTTCCCGACGCAGGAGTATGCCGGCCCGCTGCAAGTGGTGACGAACCTGCAGTCGAGCAACGGCATTGGAGGCTCCTACTCCTTGCAGAGTTTCTACTACGAGGGTGCGCGTCGCGACCTGCAAGGGCGGGGGTTTCTCGGCTTTGCCTATCGTTCCTGGGCCGACAGCCGTGATGGCACCGCGCAGCGACGCGCCTATCGGCAGGACTTTCCCTACACCGGGGCCGTGTGGAATGCCCGCCGCACGCAGGAACCGGGTGCCGTGGCCATCACGGAGGATCAGGCAACGTACGTGAGTCATTCCTATGGGTCGGGTTACGAGACACGCTACTTTCCCTACGTAAGCCAGACCACACATCAGCAGCGCGAGGTTGGGGGCGCCTACAACGGCGCGCTCGTCGCAAGCAGCACCACGACCAACACCGCCGATGCCAACACCGGCACGGTGACCGACTCGACGACCACGGTGACCGAAGCGAGCACGGGCAACGGCGTGAACCCCGGCCAGTCGCACACGCTGCGCACATTGACCTCCGCGCTCTACAACGATTTCACCCACTGGTGCTTCGGGCGCCCGATGACGACCCAGCAGACCCAGAGCCACACGATGTACGGGGGAGGATCGCAAACGCGCACCCTCAACGCGGGTTGGGAGGGTACGCAGTGCCGCCCGACCCAGACCGTACTGCAGCCCGGCGACCCCCAGTGGCAGGTCACGACCGATCTCGGCTATGACAGCTTCGGCAACGTCAACAGCCAGACCGTGACTGGCGTCGGCATGAGCGCGCGCACGA
>JADZEE010000115.1 GCA_020850735.1 Gammaproteobacteria bacterium
GACAAATGACCATGCCTTCTCCGGCCGAACCGCATGTCTACACCCTGACGGGCAATCTGCTCGCGGAACGCACGCTCGAGTTCGAACGCTGGACGCCGGGCCGCACGCAGCGGGCGGCGGCGGAGACGTTTCAGGTCGGAGGCAAGGGCGTCAATGTGGCCAAGATGCTTGCGCGTCTCGGCGTGCCCCATACCGCGCTCTGCTTCACCGGCGGAGCGCCCGGCGCGGAATGCGAGCGCTGGCTCGAGGCGCGCGGCGTGGCCTTCCATCCGTTCACGTCGGCCGTCCCGACGCGCGCCGGCACGGTCGTGCGCGATCGCAGCGGGGCGCACGCCGAGACCACGTTTCTCGGCCCCGATGCTGCGCCCGCTCCCGCAGCGCTGCAGGCGTGCGCCGCGTTTCTCGACGCCATCGCCGGCGGTCAGGTGCTGGCGTTGTGTGGCAGTTTTCCCGGCTGGAGCGGGCCTGACGCCGCCGGACTGCGTGCGGCCATCGCACGCTGGGCGGAACGCGGGTCGCTCGTCGTGGACACCTACGGTCCCCCGCTCACCGATCTGGCGAATCGCCCGCTCGACCTGCTGAAAATCAACCGCGACGAGCTGCAGACCCTGCCATCCTCCGACCTCGGCGCGCTGCCGCGCTCCCTGCGCCAGGTGATCGTCACCGACGGACCGCGCGCGATTCAGATCCGGGAGCACGACGGAGCCACCGCGACGTTTATGCCCCCGCCGGTGCAGGAAGTCTCGGCCACCGGATCAGGTGACGTGTTTCTCGCCTGCGTCATCGAGTCCCTTTACCGGCGCCGGACCTCGCTCCCGGCGGCGGTCGCGTTTGCGATTCCCCATGCCTCCGCAAATGCCGCTCACCCAGGGATTGCCGAGTATCCACTGCCCCCGCCGGATTTCCGAATAAATGCCTTGCGTTGACGTCGGCCAAAACGCTTATTCAGCGGTTTTATTTATGAAAGCGACGATCAAGACCCAAGGGCAGCAGTTCACTGTTTCCGAGGGGGACATTCTTACCGTAAATCGCTATCCGGGCACTGAGAAGGGCTCGATGGTGGAAATCAAAGACGTGCTGGCGGCGGGCGAAGGGGAATCCTTCCGCGTCGGCAAGCCCCTCCTCGCCGGCGCGTCCGTCCAGGCGACCATCCTGGAGAACAAACGCGGGGAGAAAGTCATCGTTTTCAAGAAGAAGAAGCGCAAGGGCATGGAACGCAAACGCGGCCATCGCCAGGAGCTTTCCGTAATCAAGATCAGCTCGATTAACGCTTAAGGAGAAACACGCCATGGCGCATAAAAAAGGTCAGGGAACATCCAGCAACGGGCGCGACAGCCGTGCGCAGCGGCTGGGCATCAAGATGTTTGGCGGCGAGTCGATCCGCGCCGGCGGCATCATCGTCCGGCAGCGGGGCACCAAGCTCCACGCCGGCAAGAATGTTGGCACCGGTCGTGATTGGACGCTGTTCGCCCTCAAGGACGGACACGTCAAGTTCGACAAGGCGCACCGCTCGGTTT
The DNA here is from genome assembly GCA_020850735.1 of Gammaproteobacteria bacterium. Lineage (GTDB taxonomy): Bacteria > Pseudomonadota > Gammaproteobacteria > JADZEE01 > JADZEE01 > JADZEE01. The sequence goes on from JADZEE010000115.1 coordinate 1,518, forward strand.
CGGTCGTGACGGCCTGAGCCGTTCCCATCCGTTCCACTTTCCAGCCGGTCCTGCGGGACCGGCTTTTTTATTGTCCGTTTCCTCGCCACGAGAAACGCTCCGCTTGCCCGCTTTTTCACCCCACCCCAGCGTCACCGCAATGTCCGACCGCCTCGCCGAACTCGTCCGCCAGCGCGCGCTGGTGCAGGAACACCTCGCCTGGTTGAACCGCGAGATCGCGCACGCCGCCGATGCGGCCAAATCCGCGACCGCAGCCGTCCCCACCGCTGCACCGGTCCCGGCGACCACGGCGAGCGCCCCGCCCGCCGCCAAGCCCCGTGCTCCGGCCGCGTCGCCCGCTTCGCCAAGAGCGATCGATGCCGATGAGATCATCGCCCAGTATCAGGCCACGCCCGCCAATTTGAAACAGGATGTGCGCAAGGGCTGCCTGCTGTATTTCTCTGCTGCGCTCGTGCTGCTCGGCCTGGTCGTGACGGTGCTCTATATCGCGCTGCGGCGCACCCCATGAACTTGAACCCACACCGCCGCCACCTGCTCGTCCGACTCGTTGCTTCCGGGCTGCTGCTCGGTGTGCTACCCCTCCGGGCCGCGACCACCGCAGGCGTCTTCCGCGCCGGCGCCGCCCGGGTCGATATCACGCCGGCCCCCGAGGCCGCACTCCCGATGAGCGGCTACAGCGGGCGCATCGACGGGTTCAAGGGCATCCGGGATCGGCTGCACGTGCGTGCGATCGTCGTGGACGACGGCACCACGCAGGCTGCGATCGTGGGCATCGAGCTCGTGGGTATGTCGCACGCCCATTGGGAACGGATGACCGCCCGCATCTCGCGCGACACCGGCATCCCGGTGGAAAACATCCTGCTGTGCTCGGTGCACACCCACGCCGCGCCGGCCATCGGCACGTACAACGAACGCGCCCCGCCCGACGTCGCCGCCCGGCGCGAAGCGTACGTGCAGAAGCTCGAGGACAGCCTCGTCGCGGTCGTGCAGCAGGCCAAGGCCGCGGTGCAACCGGCGCGCATTGGGTACGGCACCGGCCAGGCCCGCGTGAACATGAACCGCCGCGCCCGCAACGGCGAAGGCGGCTGGATGCTGGGCCACAATCCGGACGGTGTGTCCGACAAGACCGTCGCGGTGGTGCGCCTCGACAACCTGGCCGGGGAGCCCTTTGCGATCTTCAGCAACTACGGCGTTCACGCGACCGTGCTCGGCACCCAGAATTATCAGATCAGTCCCGACCTGCCGGGCGCCACCGCGCGCCATGTCGAGCAGCACTTCGGCGGCAAAGTGGTCTCGCCGTGGACCAGCGGCGCGGCCGGCGACCAGGATCCGATCTACCGTGTCGGCACGGATTTTCGCAATGTCTCCGCCCTGGGACAGATCCTCGGCGAGGAAGTCGTGCGCGTGGCCGAAGGCATCAAGACCGTCGCGCGAGGCCGCGTGCAGGTGGCCCAGACGATCGTCACCTGTCCGGGCAAGCGCACCGTGCAAATGCCTGCCCGCGGCAAGGAGTACCAGTTTGCGGATGCCGATCCGGTGCCGATCCGGCTTTCGCTGCTCGTGGTCGGGGACATCGCGTTTGCCGGCGTCTCCGCTGAAGTCCTGACCAACATCGGGCTCCGCCTGAAACGCGAGTCCCCGCTCACCCGCACGATGATGGTGACGCACTGCAACGGCTCGAGCGGCTACATTCCCGACGACGCGGCCTACGATCAGGTCAGCTACGAAATCACCGCGACACGGGTGAAACGCGGCTGTGCCGAGGCCGCCATCGTCGACGGTTTCGTCGGACTGCTCGCACGGCTGTTCTGATCCCGCGCCGGTGCGCCGATCGCGCATTCTGGGGCGTGCCGCTGGACCGGTTCGAATCTTGCGGCCGAGTTTCATTTTCCCGTGAACAACGCGGGGCCCACGCGGTCCAGCCGGTGTTGCCATTTCCGTCCGAGCCCAACTCTCCGGCTGCTCCACCTTCCTGGAGCGACGTCGCACGCCTGTGTCGGCGCCTGTGTGTATTGCGCGAACAGGCCCGTCACGCCGAGGCCGAGACGCTGCGAACCCAGGAGCTCGAGCCGTTGCTGGAGCATTTCCGAATCGGCAGCGAATCCCCGCCGACGCTCGACGCCCGGGTCGCGGCCACGATGGCGGAGGAAGCCGACCGCGTGGCCAACGCGACGCTCCTCGCGGAACTGCTCGCGCCGATGCTGGGTGGGCAAGCCCGCGGCGACGCATTCAGGCCCGCCGCAGCGGTCCCGCAACCGGAACCGCTCCCCGCGCCCCGACCCGCCACTGCCCCCAGGACGGAGCCGGCGCGACCGGCCGCCTCGATCGCGGACTTTCTCGATGAGATGATCGCCCAGGAATCCACGCCGCCCCGATCCCCCGGTGCGGCGCAACGGCGCGCCTCATGACTCCACTCCAGCGGAAAACACAACCAACCGGCTCCCAACCCTCCATCCCATGACATCCGCCACTCTGGAAAAAACACCCGCCGCCACCGCTGCGGGCTCCACCGCCAACGCCCCCGCCCCCACCGTCGCTCGGACGGTCGCGACCAAGACGAAGACGCTGCTCGTCGGCTTCGATCTCGGCACGAACAAGTCCTGCATCCTGGCCGGTCCCGCGACGGGCACGGATATCGCGGTCAGCAAAGTCGTGCCGACTGTGGTCGGCTACGTGAAAGACGGCATCGTCGACGGCATCATCACCGGCAACGCCCGCATCGTCTTCGGCGAGGATGCGCTGCGCAACATGCTCCATGTGCGACTCGTCGCTCCGGTCGCGGAAGGTGTGATCACCGACCCGGCGGCGGCACGAGACTTTCTGAATCACATCCGCTCGCTCGTCGATCCGGCCGGCACGGCGGAGATTCGCGCCGTGATCGGCATGCCGGCGAACGCGGGCACTCAGGCGCGCGACGACATCCGCCGCTGCGCCTTCGGCATTTTCGACCGCGTGCTCATGATTCCGGAACCCTTCCTGGCTGCCCTCGGATACCGCGACGACGCGCGCATCGCCCAGCCGAACTACCTCGACCCGGTGGTGAACTCGCTGTTCATCGACATTGGCGGTGGCACCAGCGACCTCTGTCTCGTCCAGGGCGTATTCCCCTCGAGCGAGGACCAGATCAGCATTCCCTTCGCCGGTGACGCGATTGACGAACTGCTGCACTCCGAACTGGATCGCGTTTATCCCAATAACGGGCTCTCCCGGCACAAGGTGCGCGAGATCAAGGAAGCGCATGCCTACGTCGGACCCTCGCGGAAACCGCTCGAAGTGCGCGTCATCATGGGCGGCAAGGCCCACACGATCGAACTCGGCGACACGATCGCCCGGGCCTGCAACACCCTCATCGACCGGATCTACCCGGCGCTCACGACGCTCATCGCCCGCGCACCGTCGGACTCCGTGCTCACGCTGCTGCAGAACGTCATCGTGACCGGCGGCGGCTCGCAGATCAAAGGCATCGACACCGTACTGCAGAAGCGGCTCGCCGACGACGGCTTCGAGGCGCCGCGCGTGAAACTGGCCGGCCAGGACTACAAGCGGTACGTCGCCATCGGCGCCCTCAAGGCCGCCCGCGCCGCGCGCGAAAATCAGTGGCAGGTGCTGCTGGGTTGAGGCCGCACGGTAGAACGGAAAAGAGACGATCTCGGAAATCTTGAATCGAGCATCAGCAATCTAGAATCTGGGAGTTACAAGCAGCGGGGCCATCGAACCGACCAAACGGAACGCAACCCGCGGCCTGGGGAATCCGAGATTACAGATTTTCGATTCGAGATTTCACGATTTCCGAGATCCTGCGGTTGCGGCCACCGCAGGGGGCATCATGCCGGCTAACTTACCGCCGGGTAACTGCCGAGCCACTTCACGACCGGGCAGAACGTCTTCAGTTCGCCGATGGCAGCCTTCATGTTCGGGTCTTCGTAGTGGCCCGTGACGTCGAGGAAGAAATAATAATCCCACGGCCGCTTTTTGCTCGGGCGCGACTCGATCTTCGAAAGATTGATGCCGCGCTCGGCGAGCGGCATCAGCATCTTCAGCAGCGCGCCGGAATGCGACGCGGCCTCGTCGCCCAGGGAGACGAGCAGGCTGGTCACATCCTTGCCCCCGCCGACCGCACCGGATGCCTTGCGGCCGATGACGAAGAAACGCGTGGTGTTGTCGGCCTTGTCCTGGATGTTGCGCTCGACCACCGGCACGCCATAGTGCTCGGCCGCCAGTTCGCCCGCGATTGCGGCGGTACCCGGCTCCTGCTTGGCGAGCTGCACGGCGCGCGAGGTGCTCGGGGCATCGACCAACTGCGCGTGCGGCAGATGCCGCTGCAGCCAGTGCCGGCACTGCGCGAGTGCCTGATCCTTGGAGTACACGCGCTCGATGTCCTCGAGCCGCGAATTGGAAATCAGCGCGTGATTGATCTCGAGGTAGATCTGCGCGACGATCTTCAGGTCGCTCTCGACGAAACTGTCGAGCGCCTCCCGCACCGAGCCCTCGGTGGAATTCTCGATCGGGATCACGGCGTAGTCGGTCTCGCCTTTCTCCACTGCAGTGAAGATGTCGCTCACCGTCGCCATCGCGTGGTAGTCCACGCTGGCGCCGAATTTCTTGAGCGCCGCGGCATGCGTGTTGCTCGCCTCGGGCCCGAGGTACGCGATGACCAGCGGCTTCTCGAGCGCGATGGCCGCCGACATGATTTCGCGATAAATGGCCTGCAGGGCCTCATTCTTGATCGGGCCCTGATTCTGGCCGATCACCTTGCGCAGCACCGCGTCCTCGCGCTCGGCGACGTAAATCTGCCCGCCGGCGCTGCGCTTGACCTTGCCGATCTCGGCGGCGAGGGCGAGGCGCTGGTTGAGCAGCTCGACGAGCTGCTTGTCGATCGTGTCGATCTTTTCGCGTATCGGGCCGAGTTCCATGTCAGGAAGTGCTTTCGCCCGTCGCGGACGTCTGACCGCCGGCGGCACGCGGCCCGTCGTCCGTCACCTCCGCGGCGAGTTCGGCGACCGGTTCCGCATTCGCGGCCTCGAGCGGGAGCTGTTCATCCGCCAGACCCATGTCGGTGTCGCTCGGTGGCCGGGCGCTCTCCGAGGTCTTCAGCCACTCGTCGATCTGCCGGGACGAAAGGACGTCCGAGGCTGGCAGTTCGTCGAGCGACTTGATGCCGACGAATTCGAGAAACTGGTCGGTCGTGCCATACTGGATCGGCCGGCCCGGCGCATCCGCCCGGCCGACGATGTAGATCAATTCGCGTTCCAGCAGCTTGTTCACGCCGGCCTCGGCCGACACCCCGCGGATCGTCTCGATCTCACCCCGCGTGACCGGCTGGCGGTACGCGATCACCGCGAGAGTTTCGATCGCCGACTGGCTCAACTTCACCGGCGGCGGCTCCTGGCGCAGAATCCGGATCCAGCGGGCAAAGCGCGGGTGCGTGACGAGCCGGAAGCCGGCATTGCCCTCGATGAGTAGCAGGCCTTCGTCGGCCGTCCGCAGGTCCGCGGCAATCTGGTCCATCGCCTCCCGGATCTGCGTCGCGGTGACGAGCGAGGGCACGTCGAAATAAAGGTCGGGATCCTGCGGAAACACCTCGGCGGGCACCTCCACGACATCCTCCGGCGCCAGCGCCGGGATCGGCTGGCTCGCGGACTCAGCCGGCATCGCGGTCGCGTCCGGGGCCGGCGTGGACTCCGCCGCCGCCACCGGCGGCTCCTCCGCGAGCGGCAACGCGACCGCCTGCTCGTGAAAGCGCGTGAACGCCGCCTGGATATCCTTGATCGCGAGCGGCTGGCTCGACGAAAGCAGCAACGCCTTCAGGACTTTTTTCAGGTTGAATGCCATGCAGGGAGACAGGGGTCGAGTGATGAACTCCGTCGATGCGCACGCAATCTGAATTTCGCGCCGCCACTGTGCCGCCGCATCCCGGAACGCGCTTGCCCGCGTCCGGCGCGTCTGGTCTGCTGCGGCACATTTCGCCATGAGCTCCGCCCCCGATCACACCCGCAAGTTCTCCTCCATCGTGCATGATGGCCCCAGCCGCGCCGCCGCCCGCTCCATGCTGCGCCCGGTCGGTTTCAGCGATGAGGATTTCAACAAGCCGGTCATCGGCATCGCTTCGCTCTGGAGCATGGTCACGCCGTGCAACATGCACATCGACCAGCTCGCGCGCGACGCCGAGGCCGGGGCCAACGCCGCGGGCGGCAAGGCGATCATCTTCGGCACCATCACCGTCTCGGACGGCATCAGCATGGGCACCCCCGGCATGCGCTACTCGCTGGTCTCGCGCGAGGTCATCGCCGATTCGATTGAAACCGTGTCCGGCGGCGAGGGCTTCGACGCCATCGTGACCGTCGGCGGCTGCGACAAGAACATGCCCGGCTGCATCATGGCCCTGGCGCGGCTCAACCGACCGGGTGTTTTCGTCTACGGCGGCACCATTCTTCCCGGCATTCACCCGGGTTCCAAGAAGGAGTGCGACATCGTTTCCGTCTTCGAGGCCATCGGCCAGCACGCCGCGGGCAAGATCGACGACCAGGGCCTGCACGCCATCGAGGCCTGCTCGATCCCGGGACCGGGCTCCTGCGGCGGCATGTACACGGCCAATACGATGGCCTCCGCGATCGAGGCGCTCGGCATGAGCCTGCCGAACAGCTCCGCCCAGATCGCGATCAGCGCGGAAAAGAAAGAGGATTGCCGCCGCGCGGGCGCCGCCGCACTCGCGCTGTTGAAGGCCGACATCAAGCCCCGCGACATCATGACCCGGAAAGCGTTTGAAAACGCGATCACGGTCACGATCGCCCTCGGCGGCTCGACCAACGCCGTGCTCCACCTGCTCGCGATGGCGCACAGCGCCGGCGTGAAGCTCTCGATCGACGACTTCACCAAGATCGGCAAACGCGTGCCGGTGCTCGCCGACCTCAAGCCGTCCGGCAAGTATGGCATGGTGCACCTCACCCGGATCGGCGGCCTGCCGCCCCTCATGAAGGTGCTGCTCGACGCCGGCCTGCTCCACGGCGACTGCATCACCGTCACTGGCCAGACGATCGCCGAAAACCTGAAAAACGTGGCGCCGTATCCAACGGATCAGGACGTCGTCCGCCCGCTGTCCAATCCGATCAAGCGCGACAGCCACCTGCGCATTCTCTACGGCAACCTCGCCCCCGAGGGCGCCGTGGCCAAGATCTCCGGCAAGGAAGGCCTCCTGTTCAGCGGCAAAGCCATCGTCTTCGAAGGCGAGGAAGCCGCGCTCGACGCGATCCTCAAGGGCAAGGTCAAGGCCGGCCACGTGATTGTCATCCGGAATGAAGGCCCGGTCGGCGGCCCCGGCATGCGCGAAATGCTCTCCCCCACCAGCGCCATCATGGGCCGCGGGCTCGGCAAGGATGTCGCGCTCATCAC
>JADZEE010000116.1 GCA_020850735.1 Gammaproteobacteria bacterium
GCCGGCGCTACGTCACCGAGGCGTTCGTTGACGACGCGGGCGGCGCGCACTCGAAGATGTACCTGGCGCCCGCCGGATGGGCCGCGGCAGAGTACGAAGCGCACCTGGCCGCTGCTGCGGCGCGCATCGACGAGCAACTGGCCGAGGCCGAGTTCGATCAACTGCTGAACGAGGACGTGTAGCGGTGGCGCTGACACTGCATCACCAGACCGCGGCGCAGTTCGCCGCGCGTCTGCGCGAGCGGTTACGCAACGCCGAGCGCGAGGAATGCGCGCGGATCGCGCACTGGATCATGCGGCGGATCGCGGTCGGTGACGTGACCGAGAGTCAGGTCCGAAACGCTTTCGGTCTGACGGTGCAACAGTGGAATACGCTGAAGACGAACAAGCTTGGGCCGCTGCGCGATGCGTGGGCCGCGGTCAAAGCGGCGCAGGGTGAGTGATGGCCGACATCTACGTTCGATCATCCGACGGATCGAATAGCGATAATGGCTCGACGTGGGCGCTGGCGAAGGCTACCGCTGTTGGCGCGGCGGCAATCGACGCGGCGGGCGATGCGGTCTGGTTCAGCAAGACGCACTCGGAATCGACAGCATCGACGACGACTATCTCGGTGAATGGGACATCGGCAGCGCCCGTGAAGTTGCTGTGCTGCGACGATACCGGCAATCCTGAGCCACCGACTGCGCTATCGACCGGCGCAGTGATCGCAACTACGCTGGATAAGGCTTTGAGCGTCGTTGGCGGGCATTGCTACGTCTACGGAATCGAATTCCGCGCTGGGTCGTCCACGTCGAATGTCGTGCTGGCATTGCAGGGAAACCCCAGCAGTTCTCAGGCGCAGTTCTACGAGCAGTGCAAGTTCAAGATCAATTCCACCGGTTCAAGCAGCACGATCCGAATCGTCAACAGTGCACCTTTGGCGTCAAGTCGCACGCAGTGGAAAGACTGCCAGCTTGAGTTTTCGCACTCTGGGCAGCGCGTGCTGGTGTATGGGAATTGGGAGTGGGTTGGTGGCTCGCTCGTGATTGGCACGTCGCCGAACTACGTGTTTGCAGCGGGCGGGTCGGGGTACTCCGTCACCGTGAGATGGGATGGGGTTGATCTGTCGGCTGCGTCGTCGTCCATCGACATCATGAACGGGCAGGTCAGCGGCGCGACCCTGTTCGTCGCGCGTCGGCTCAAGCTCCCCGCCAGTTGGTCCGGCAATCTGCTGTCGGGAACGGTGTTAGCGGGCGTGCGCGCAGAGATGTACGACTCCGACTCGACGAGCACCAACTACCGCGTTTGGATCGAGGACTGCTTCGCCACGCTGCGCGACGACACCGGCATCTATCTGAATGGCGGGGCATATGACGGCACGACACGGCTTTCACACAAGATCGTCACGACCGCCAACTGCAACAATCTGAGCGGGCGGTTCTACACGCACGAGTTTACCGTCTGGAACGATGTGGTCAGTGGCACGGTCGACGTGGAGTTCGAGATCGTCCACGATTCGGCAACGGACCTGACCGACGCGGAAATCTGGCCCGAGGTACTGGTGCGTGAGAGCGCGAGCGACACGCTCGGAACGTGGGTGAGCGGCGGCGCTGCGACGATCCTCACTGCCGGCACTGACTGGCCGAACAGCAGCGAGACGTGGACCGGAACCGGCGGGTTCTCCAACCCGAACAAGCAGACGCTGTCCGTGACCATCGCGCCGCGCGTGGCCGGGCCGCTGATGTGCCGGATCGTCGTCGCCAAGGCGAGCAAAACGCTCTACCTGCATCCGGCCGGTGTAGTGGCCTGACGCCATGACCCGCGCCTACCAGATCCCGGGCGGGCCGGTACTGCTCGAAACCGGGACGCAGGCGTACCAGATCCCTGGCGGGCCGGTTGTCCTGGAGACGGCCGCAACAGCGGTCAACGTCGACGCAGGGATAGGACACGCTGTCGTTGCCGGTCTGTCGGCGGGCGTCGCAAACACTGTCGTAATCCAGCCCGCGATTGGCGCCGCGCAAGCGGCTGGCCTCGCGGCAGGCATTGCGTCTGCGGTCACGGTAGCTGCCGCGGCTGGCGCTGCCGTCGCGAATGGACTCCCCGCGGGCATCGCGACAGCAGTCAGCATTGATGCCGGGACTGGCGCTGCTATTGCTGCGGGTCTCGACGCGTCGGTCGCGCAGACTACCCTGGTCGACGCTGGAGCTGGCGCTGCTGTGGCGGCTGGGCTTCCTGCGACTGTCACGTCAGCGATCAGCATTGCCGCTGGGTCCGGCGCTGCTGCGGCGACGGGCCTTGCCGGAGCAGTCGCGACAGCAGTCAGCGTTGAGGCCGGGACCGGCACTGCTGTGGCTGCGGGCATCGGCGCGGCGGTCGCGAGCGCGGTCACCCTTGAGGCCGGCAGTGGGGCGATACATGCCGACGGCCTGTCCGCTGCGATAGCGACGACGCAAACGGTGTCGGCCGGAACGGGCCGTGCCGTCGCCGCGGGCTTGGTCGCCGGAATCGCTTCCGCGATCACAGTCGAAGCTGGAGCTGGTACGTCGCTGGCAACTGGATTGCCGGCGGGTATCGCAAGCGGAGCAGTCCTTGAGACCAACGCCGGGGCGGCGCTTGCCGGCGCCCTGCCCGCCACGATCAGCGTCGCGCAGACGGTATCGACCTCCCCGGCGCAAGCGATCGCTCACGCCCTCCTGGCGGGCGTGTCCAACGCGGTCATTCTGGACACGACGACTGCAGCAGCGGTAGCCGAAGGCCTCGAAGCCGGGATAGCGGTAGCGGCTACCGTCGATGCAGGGGTTGGGGCCGCGGTCGCCGCAGGACTATCGGCCGGCATCTCCAACGAGTACACCGTATCCGCCGGTACCGCCGAAGCTGCGGCCACCGGGCTCGCGGCGTCCGTCGTGGCAGGCGGCGCGCTGACCGCAGGCGTCGGCGAGGCGATAGCTGCAGGCCACCACTCGATCGTATCGTCAGCCCTCGATCTCGCCGCCGCCACCGGCGCCGCCGCCGCGGCGGGACTGCCGGCGCAGATCAGCACTGCGGTCGCGATACCCGCGGGCATCGGAGAAGCCAACGCAGTCGGGCAACCGGCCACGGTTGCGAACCGGTTCATCGTCGTCTGCGGCACGGGGCAGGCAAGCGCAGTCGGCGGGCCCGCAACGATCACCCGCGCGCAGACGATCCCTGCGCAACTCGGCGCTGCGCCTGCGCTCGGCCTGCTGGCGACCGTTGTAGAAGGCGGCTCGCTGGCCGCAGGCGTCGGCGCAGCCCAAGCTGCAGGTCGGCCTGCGGTCGTCAGCGTCACAACCGGGCTCGAGGCGGGATTGGGCGCCGCCGA
>JADZEE010000117.1 GCA_020850735.1 Gammaproteobacteria bacterium
GTGCGGGGGGTGTGCGGCTGAAGCCGCACCTACAAGCCGCACCTACAGGCGCACCGGCGGGCGTGTTCAGGACGCCGGCACGTTCGACGGCACGGCCGGTGTAGGGCCGGTGTAGGGCCGGCTTCAGCCGGCCGCGTAAACGCATTCCCGGGTGTGGGTGCGGCGGTTGTTTCGATTGCGGCGCGGGGGCGGGGGGGCGCAGGGGGTGTGCGGCTGAAGCCGCACCTACAGCCGCACCTACAGGCGCACCGGCGGGCGTGTTCAGGACGCCGGCACGATCGGCGGCACGGCCGGTGTAGGGCCGTCGTAGGGCCGGCTTTAGCCGGCCGTGCAAACGCATTCCCGGGTGTGGGTGCGGCGGTTGTTTTGATTGCGGGGTGGGGGCGGGGGGGCGCGGGGGTGCGGGGGGTGTGCGGCTGAAGCCGCACCTACAAGCCGCACCTACGGCCGCACCTACGGCCGCACCTACAGGCGCACCGGCGGGCGTACCGGAAAAAACAAGGGGCGCACTGGGCGCCCCTTGCCTCGTACTCGCTGCGGGACCCGTGTCCGGTACGGTCTCGACCGAACTGGAATCTGCGCGCGCCCAGCAGGCCGAGCATGACCAGACCGAGCAACGCCTGCGGTCGCGCCTGATCAGTTGCCGGACAAACGGGCGTGGAGCTCCTCGACGTCCTTACGCCAGGCGAGCTCGTAACCCGAGTTGAGGATCGTGTCGAGCTCCTTGCGGGCTTCGTCCACGCGCCCCAATTCCTTCAAGGCAACGGCCAGGTGGTATCGAATGAGGGGATTGTTGTCGCGCGACAGCGCGTCGCGCAGGAGCGGAAGACCCCGCGTCGAATCGCCGCCGGTCACCAGGATCCAGCCGTAGGTATCGAGCGCTACCGAGAGCTCGGGCGATGACCGCACCGCCCGTTCAGCGTACTGTGCCGCGCGCGGATCCTTCTGCAGTTGGAAGATGCGGGCGAGGTTGCTGAGCAGGATGGCATCGTCGGGGACCTTGGTGAGCAACTCCTCGTGCAAACGCCGGGCGTCGTCGAGGCGACCGGCGGTAATGAGCCCGAACGCGTACGTTCGGGTCACAGTCAGATCATCCGGATGGGCACCGACCCACTCCTGCAACGCCTGCAGTGCCTGCGCCTGCTGTCCCAGGGCGGCGCGGGCGTTGTAGATACCGATCGTCGCCTGCGTACTCGGCGACTGGGCCAACGCCTTCTGATACTCCGCCAGCGCCTCCGCGGCTCGATGCCGGGCGAGGTGCACGTGGCCAAGCAGGACGTGTCCGTCGGCGTCGTCGGGCGACGCCGCGCTGATTTCGGCGGCGCGTGCGTGGGCCGCATCGAGGTCACCCGTGAGAACGTCCAGGCGCACGAGCGCGGCGCCCGCCTCGGGAGCCGCGGACGATTGCAGTGCCTTGGTGAGGGTGTTGCGCGCGCCCGCATAGTCCTTGAGGGCGACCTGGTTGGTGGCGATCCGCATGAGCCTGTCGCCCGCGAAGCCGGCGAAACGCACGGCGCGCCGAAAATTGAGCAGTGCATCGTCGCGGGCGCCCGCGGCGAGTTGGACGCTGGCGAGCGTCTCCACCGCCTCAGACCGGCCCGGGAAGCGATCGGCAAGCCGTGATGCGGCCCGCATCGCATAGTCCTTGCGGCCCGCGTCCATATACATCTCCACGAGCCGAACCTGGGCGTCGACGGAGTCCGCGTCGAGCGCCACCGCCTTCTCCAACCAGTCGATGGCATCTTGGCGCCGCCCTTCGCGCAGCGCGACCTCCGACAGGCCTATGAGCGCCGGGCCCGACCGCGGCTGGCGAGCAATGATTGCCTGGAAGATTCGGGCTGCGGCCGCAGTCCGCCCGGCATTTAGCTCCATTTGCGCGAGGTTGTAGCGCGCCGGCACAAAGTCGACGTCGCGATCGATCGCTCCCTGGAAGTCGGCACGCGCGGCTTCCGTCTCGCCATTGTTCAGATGCACCACTCCGGACAGGTTCAGGATGAGTGGATTCTCGGGCTCCTTGGCGCGCAGCCGCACGATTGTTTCGGCGGCCTGCGCGTACTCACCACGCCGGACGTGAATCAGGGTCAGCAGGATGCCGGCAGTGGTCGTACCGTCACGCATGTTGACCGTCCGATCGAGTGCCGTAATCGCGGCGTCCGTGTGCCCGGTTCCGATCTGGCTCATGGCGAGCCGGGTGCGAAGGCCGGCTTCGTCAGGTTCGATCTCGACCGCCCGCTGTAACACATTCATTGCCTCGCCGAAGTTGCCCGACCGCATGTAGGCATCGCCGAGCAGCGCAAGCACGTCTACGTCGTTCGGCAGCGCCCGGTACAGGGGATGCAGGACTTTAATCGCCGCATCACTGTCGCCAAGCTCGAGCTTGATACTTCCGAGCACCTTACGCATGCCGTAATCGCGCGGGTTGAGATTGGCGAACTGGGTAAGGTAACGGTTGGCCTTTTCGAGATCCCCCTTGGCCAGGCTGATGAGCGCCGCGATCCGCAACATCCCCGGCTCCTTCATCAGGAAATCTTCCTTGACCAATGACAGTACGTCGGCGGCCGCCCGGAACGCCTCCTTGGCACCCTCGGTGTCGCCGATGCGCACGAGCGCCTGCCACAGGATGAAAGAGGCCTTGACATCGTTTTCGACGCGGCCGTGAACGTACTCGGCGTCGTCGCGCGCGAGGGTATTTTCGCCGCGATCGAGGTACACAGTGGCGCGCGAGAGGCGCGCGCGCATATGGCCCGGGTTGAGCTCTATCGCCCGGTTCAGGGCGCTGAGGGCGCCGTCGAGATCGCCTTGAATGCGCTTGAGCTCGCCGCTCTGGTACCACGCCTCGGCGTGCTTCGGGGCGAGTACGAGCGCGCGCGCGATGAGCGCGTCAGCGTCGTCCCAGCGACCTCGGGAATACATCACCAGCGCCTGGCCCAGCAACGGATCCGGCTCCTGCGGAGCAACGACGGCCGCCATTGCGAAGCTCGCCTCGGCGTCATCGAAATGTCCGAGCTCGTAACTGGCCCGGCCGCGCAGAGTCAACACTTCCACACCGCCCCCCGCTGCGGGATCCGAGCCGCGGATCGTGTCGAGGATTTCCTGGTACTTGCGCTGTAGCAGCAGTGCGTTGCCGAGCGGAATGAAAATGTGCTGCTCATCCGCACCGAGGCGCCACGCCAGGCGCAGCTCCTTCTCGGCGGCCGCGCCCTGCCCGAGGCGCAGGTAGGTCTTGCCGAGCAGAATGCGCGCTGGCAGATGCTTCGGGTCACGCTGCAGGGCGTTCTTGAGCTGCACCAGGGCGCCTTCATAATCGCCCTGGTCAATCCGTTTGACCGCGTCCTCGTAATAGACCGACAGTTCGGGCGGCGCGGGCACCGCCCGGCTGCCGACACTCCCCACCAGCAATCCGACGAGCATCAGCACCAGCAGCGCGGCGAAGTACGGCGCGATCGGCCCGCGACGATGAACGGCGGACCGTGCGCACGGGACGATTCCTGAGGCACGCTGCATGGTCTCGGGTCTGTTTGTGACTCGCATCACGGCTAGCGGCACGGCGCTGCGATCCTCGAGCCGTGTAGTCGGAACTGTGTTTAAGTGTAGTACGCGATGCGGCCGCGCAAGCAGGCCAGGATATCAGCGGAACGACGCAAGGAACGAGCCCGCCTGCGGCCGGCTCGCTGCAAAGACGCGATTGAGAGCGGGCGGGCTAGCTCGACTTCACACTCCGTCGCTTGACACCCATCAGGCCGAGCAGCCCCCCGCCCAGCAGGGCGGCGGACAGCGGCTCCGGGACGCCCGGCGGCGGTGGTGGCGCCCCGCCCATGGCCACAGCCCATTCTTCGAAGCCGGCCTGGGCCTCGTCGATGGTCTTCGGATCCGCCTCGCCGGCGAAGTTGTACAGGTAGACATAGTCGGTGTCCGCGAAGCCGGCGAACAGGCTCGTCGGCAGCAGGACTTCGAGGTCGTAGTCGCCGCTCCCGTTGCAGCAGCCGACCTCGTTCACACTATCGAGATTCAAGCCGCCAATGAGCTCACTGCCCAGCTTGGTGCCCGAGGCGCCGGTAACACTGTTCCAGTCCATGTCCCAGACCTTGGTTGCGCCCGCAAGTGCGCCGGTGGCCTCGTTCGCCCCGTTTTCGCCATTCTTGTCCTTGGAGTAGCTGTTCAGGGTATTGCTGCTGCCGACGAAGAACTGGAGCTCGTCCAGGCGCAGCGTACCCTTGCTGCCGCCCGGCTCGTTGATGTCCAGGAAGAAATGGTAGAACCCGTCCGCACCGTCCAGTGCACCGAGCATCAGCGAATGGTTCCACTGGTTCTCGTCCTTGGCCTGATTGACGAAGTTGCCGTCGTTCTGCAGCGGCCGTGCGTCGGTGTTGTAGGCCGCTTCGGTCGTGCCATTGGTGCCGGGCGGGTTGTTGTGCTGAAAACGCAGGAACGGGTCGATATAACCGGTCCCTGCCGGCTGACCGTTGAACACCCGGAACGTCGCGAACTGGTCCGCAGTGCACGCGGACCCGCCGCACAGCGACACGCTCGTCCCGTTACCCAGTAAACCGTTGCTGCCCGTGCTGCCGGTGCTCCAGAGGTTGAAGTAGGGTGGATCGTTCAATTCCGCCTCGACCGGCAAAGCGGAAGCAAGTATGACGACAGCCGTCACGATGGCCAGCCACCGCCCAGTCGCTGATCCGCGATTGTCTGCTCGTCGTTTCATCATCGTATTTGATCGATTGTCGGTCGTGATGGTTCGAATGCCCGGCGCTCGGTGGTGATTCACGCCCGACCGCCAAGCATGAGCCGAATCAAGCATTAATCGTGCCTGTAGGCATACTAATGATTAAAAATCATATAGTTATGCGCAATATGCTGGTCCGGCCGCCGGCCGGATACTGGCATTGTGTAAAGATTCCGGACAACTCTGGTCTTCGGGCGGGGCGACGCCCCCCAGCTTCGCAGACCACGGGGTCGGTCTAACCGGAAACACGCCTCCCGCTCATCCGCCGCGCTCCGATCAGGCCCAGAACCACCAGACCGAGCGACGCCGGCTCCGGGACCCCCGGCGGCGGGGGCGGCGGGGGCGGAAAATCTTTCGCCGCGACCGACTTCAGCTTGAAGTAATCGAGCGCGCCGGTGCCGCAGGCAGTGCCGGCCGCATCGGTGTAACAGGTGCCGTTGTTGACTACGGCGGGGCTGTAGGCACCGATCAGCCAGTAGCTCGAAGTCTTGCCGATGCTGTTGATGTTCACCGTATTGCTGCCGACGGCGACATCGGCATAGTGGCCGACGAAGTCCCAGCCGTCATTCGTCAGACCGGCGGTCGTGCCCGCGGCCCCGTCCTGGTACTCGAGGGTGTTGGTGCCGGCGCTGGCGTAGCCGCCCTGGGAGAAAGCCACGCCCAGGTCCGGGGTGCCCACACCGCCATAGGACAGCACCGTGATGTCGGTGTCGTACTGGGTCTCATCCGGCCAGCCGAGCGTCACCTGGGTCAGCTCCACCGGGGTATTGAAATACAGCAGCACGAACTCGTCCGGCCCCTCGTTGTCGATGGCATGATTCGGGTTGCCGCTCTCGAAGGTTCCGTTGGGGTTGCGGTAGTACATGCCCACGCCGCTGCTGCCCCAGGACACCAGCTTGCCCTGGAGCATGGTGTTCCAGGTGCTGCCGCCGCTGTCGGCGCTGTCGCTGCCCGAGTTCGCCCAGCCGGCGAGGCGGGCCGTGGTCACGGTATCGCTACCGGTCACGACCTGATTGTCCGACACTTCCGTCCCGCTCGGCTGCAGGTTCATGAAGTTGAAGGAAATCGCCCCCTGGGCGGAGGTCGCGCCTGCGAGCAGCGCGGCTGCGCATGCGGTGGCGAGTAACGAGTGGTGCGGCTTGTTCATCCGGCTGTCCCCGTTCGCAGGTATCGATTTCAGCATTCCGTTGGCTCCGGTATCGCGACGCGGTGGTCGCTGTTTGCGCTTGCCCGAATTAGGCGGCAATTACCATGCCAGACACCATTATTATTTGGTTTATCAGTTAGTTATCATCCTTTGAGTAGCCAGGTTTGTCGTCACTGCCCGACAAAGTGTAAAAAGCGTGGACGCCGTTCAGTCCGCGAGCTTGGCCCGGAGTGCCCGGGCATCTGCCAACTCATTGAATTGTTTGCCGGAACCTAGTGCTGTATCCAGTTCACGCCGGGCCTCGTCCTGGCGGTCCAGCGCGGCCAGCGCCATTGCCAGATGATAGCGGACGGTCGGCGATCCCGAGTCCCGGGTATGCGCCTCGCGCAGGTAGCGCAGGCCTTCCTCCGCCTGTCCGTGGCGGACCAGGATCCAGCCCAGGGTGTCGGCGACACTCGGATCACCGGGCCTGAGCTCGTAAGCCCGGCGTGCATAGGTCAGTGCGTCGGCGTCGCCGGCGCTTTCGAGCAAAAAGGCCAGGTTGTTCAGGGCGCCGGCGTCGTCGGGCAGATGGTCGACCAGTTGCCGATAATCCGCCAAGGCGGCCCGCTCGTTGCCGGCCACGAGGTAGGCTTCGGCCCGTGCATGCCGGACAGCGTCGTCCTGCGGATAGCGGCGCAGCCAGGCGCTCAGTTCCTCCAGAGCGGTCTGCGACTGGCCGGCCGCCAGGCGTGCCGTGGCCAGCTTGACCGCGAACAGGCCGAACTGCTCACGCGCCAGCGCCGCCTGGTAATGCGTCACCGCCGGATCGGGCTCACCACGGGCCAGCGCCACGTCGCCGAGCAGGCTCTCGGTCACCGCGGTCGCGGGTGCCAGCCTGGCCAGCGCATCCGCGGCGGTCGCCGCGCGCTCGATATCACCTTGCGCCAGCGCCTGCTCGACCATCGCGATCCGCGCGGGCACGTAGTCCGGATCGCCCTGTATCGCCTTGTTCAGCGAGTGCTGGGCGTCGTCGGCCACGCCGAGACGCGCCTGGAAATCGGCGATCCGAAGCAGCCAGCGCGCATCGAAACCGGCCTCGTCGGCCATGCGCCGCAGGGTGCCCCGGGCGAGCTCCGGCTTGCTCTGCGCCAGCTGCACGCGCGCGACCGTGTCCAGCACGGACAAGTTCCTGGGCGCGCGTGCCTGGGCTTCGTATATCACCCGGCCGGCGCGCTCGAGCTCTTTGAGATCCAGCAGTAACTTTGTCAGGTAAAGCCTTGTTGCAATAGCCTCGCTATCCGCTGCACGAGCCTGTTCCAGCCAGCGCACGGCGGCTTCGCGCTGGCCGGCGCGTTCCTCCAGCCGGGCCAGTTCGATGAGTGTCATCTGATCGTTGGGCCGCTCGACGAGCAGGGCCTGCAACATCTCGCGCGCCTTGTCCGGGTGGCCCGCCCGCTCGGCCAGCCGCGCCACGTTCAGGCGGGTCGGCATGAAGCCGGGATTGCCGGCGAGGATCTCGTCGTAGGTGCGCCGGGCGGCCGCCAGATCCCCCAGGCCGGCCTGCGCCGACGCGAGCAGGTTCAGCACTGTCAGATTCGTTGACGCGTGCGCCTTGAGCCGCTCGGCCAGGCGTAAGGCTTCGGCGTATTCGCGCCGGCGCATGTGCACCATGGCCGCCAGCAACTCGGCGTCGGCGGCATCCTCTTCGGAGCCCAGCACGGTGTCGAGCTCTTCCAGGGCAGCGTCCACATCCCCGCGCTGGAGGCGGGCGAAGGCGAGCTGGGTGCGCACCTCGGCGCCCGCGCCCGGCAGTGCGGTCGCTTCCTCCAGCAACGTCGTGGCCTTCTCGTGATTGCCCTTGCCCATCCAGGCGCGCGCGAGCAGCGACAGCACCTTGGGATCCCCGGGCGCTTCGGTGCGCGCCACGGTGAGCACGTTCAAGGCCTTGTCGACGTCACCGAGCTTGAGCTGCGCGGAGCCGAGGAGCTTGCGCGCGCCGACCACGTGCGGGTACAGCTCGACATAGCGACCGAGGTAGTCCACCGCCTTTTCGAACTGCCCCATGCTGTAATGGGCGATGCCGGCGAGCATCAGCAACTGCTGGTTGCGGTCCAGCCAGGCGCGGTCGAACGTCTCCACCGTGGCGGTGACTTCGGCGAGCTGCGAACGCGCGCCGGCGCCGTCACCGGCCCGCGCCAGCTTGACCGCGCGCAGGTAGGCCGCGCGCGGGTCATCGGGAAAGTTGTCCGCCAGGAACAGCAGATCGGCGCGGGATTCCTGTTCGCGGCCGAGATCCACGTACAGGCCCGCCCGGGCGATCCGTGCTTCGCGGTGCATCGGATCGAGCTCGAGCGCCTTGCCGTAGGCGGCCAGGGCGGCGTCGGTGTCACCGCGCGCGTGCACGACCGAGGCCTTGGTGTTCCAGGCCTGGGCGTTCGCCGGGTCGAGATCGATCGCGATCTGCGCGTGTTCGAGCGCCGCATCGTCGTCGCCACGTCGCAGCGCGGTCATCGCCAGGCCGATTTGTGGCCGGACACTGGCCGCATCGAGCGCGGCGGCGGCGCTGAAGTCGTCGTCCGCCTGCTGCAGATCGCCGACCTCCAGGTGCGCCTGGGCGCGCGCGAGCAGCATCAGCAGCCGCGCCGGACGCGGCAAACCATCGGCCTGCAGCTCCCGCAACAGCTCGAAGTACTTGAACTGCATGAGATAAGCGTCGGCGATGAGCGGCGTCACCACCGCCGGGTCCGCACCCCGCTTGGCCGCGAGCTTGAGCTCTTCCTCGGCGTTCGCACCCTGGCCGAGACCGAGGTAGGCCCGGCCGATGAGCACATGGGCCGGTAGCAACGACTTGTCCTGCTGAATGGCGTTCTTGAGCTCGACGACCGCGGCGCTGAACTCCCCGGCCTCGTAATGCCCGACGGCTTTCTCGTAATAACGCGCCGCGGTGCTCGGATCGGCGCACGCGGGCAGGGTGAGGGCGACCGCCAGCACCAGGGCGGTGAGCGGCGGCATGCTGCGGAGCGGGAATCGATTCATCGCATGGACTTCGGGACCGGCGGGGTCACGCCGCCGGTCCGGGCGAGCCGCGCCGGGCGCACAGCCGTGGGACTACCGTCCGGGAGCGCGGCGGTTGTCATGGGCCGGGCGACAACTTTCGGTTCAGATGCATCGGAGCACATGTCCACTTCGACGGTGACCGCGGCAGATGGTGCAGCCGCCGCCCCGGCATCGCAACTGTCGGTGTGAGCGCCCTTGTGGACCGGATGATCAAATCAATGATATTTTGCGATCAATCCCCTGATTCGAGGCAAAATTCGCCCACTGGCGAGAATTCACTCGAACTTCGATCCACGTCGCAGTCGCCGGCGCGCCGGGCGCCCACCGGGCGGCGCCGGGCACCGCGATTGTGCTTACAATACCCGGCCTTTTCGAACCGTCGCGCCACCACGGCAACCCGCGCCCGGAGCCACACCCGTGCCCCACCTGCTGCACCAGTTACTGACCGCCACCGCCCGGCAGTGCGGATCCAAGCCCGCCGTCGTCCACGATCGCGCCGGCTCCCTGACGTTCGCCGAGCTGGCGCAACGGGTCGAGGTGCTGGCGCAGCGTCTGCACGCGCTCGGCGTCGGCCGCCACGATCGGATCGGCATCTACCTGCCCAAGCTCCCCGAGACGGTGATCGCCCTGTTCGCGGCGAGCCGCGCGGGAGCCGTTTTCGTGCCCGTCAACCCGCTGCTCAAGCCGGAGCAAGTGCGTCACATCGTCGCCGATTGCGAGGTCAAGGTGCTGATCACCAGTGCCGATCGCGCGCTGTTGCTGCACGAGGTACTGGCCGGCAGTTCGAGCGTCGTGCAGGTCGTCCTTACCGGCGCACTGCCCGACGATCTCGACCTGCCGGTACCCTGGTGCGGATGGAACGCCCTGCTCGCCCACGGTGCGCAGGCGGGGACGGACGCGCTGCTGCCGCGGGTCATCGACCACGACATGGTCGCCATCCTCTACACCTCCGGCAGCACCGGCAAACCCAAGGGCGTCATCATCTCGCACCGCAACATCGTGTGCGGCGCCGAGAGCGTGTCGGAGTACCTGGAGATCACCGCCGCGGACTGCCTGCTCGCGGTGCTGCCGTTCAGCTTCGACTACGGTCTGAACCAGCTCGTCTCGGCGGTCCTGCACGGGTGTACCTGCGTGCTGATGGATTATCTGCTGCCGCGGGACGTCATCCGCGCCGTCGCCCGGTACGGCGTCACCGGCCTCGCCGCCGTGCCACCGCTGTGGGCCCAGCTCGCACCGCTGGAATGGCCCGACGAGGCACGCCGATCGTTGCGATACATCACCAACTCCGGCGGCACCCTGCCCGCGAACACGCTGCGGCTGCTGCGCGAGAAGCTGCCCGACACCCGGCCCTACCTGATGTACGGGCTGACCGAGGCCTTCCGCTCCACCTACCTGCCGCCGGAGCGCATCGACGAACGCCAGGGTTCCATCGGCAAGGCCATTCCCAACGCCGAGATCCTGGTCGTCGACGCCCGCGGCCGCCCGTGCGGGCCGAACGAGCCCGGCGAGCTGGTCCATCGCGGTGCGCTGGTCGCGCTCGGCTACTGGAACGACGCCGAGCGCACGCGCGAGCGCTTCCGTCCGCTGCCTGGCACGCCCGCCGGGATCCCGACCACCGAGCTCGCCGTGTGGTCGGGTGACACCGTGCGTGCGGACGAGGACGGCTACCTGTACTTCGTCGGCCGCAACGACGGCATGATCAAGACCTCGGGCTATCGCGTCAGCCCGGAGGAGGTCGAAGAGGTCGTGTACGGCTCGGGACTGGTGACCGAAGCCGCGGCGATCGGTGTGGCGCACGAGACGCTCGGCCAGGGCATTGTGGTCGTGGTCTCACCGCGCACGGATACCGCACTCGATCTCGACGCCCTGCTCGTGATCTGCAAGGCGCAGCTGCCGAATTTCATGGTGCCGCACCGGATCGTCGTACGCGAACACCTGCCGCACACCCCGAACGGCAAGATCGATCGCAAGGCGCTCGCCGCGGAGCTCGCCGACACGTTCGCCGGCGCCGCCCCGTAGGCGCGCCCGTAGGTGCGGTCGTAGGTGCGCCCGTAGGTGTGCCCGTAGGTGTGCCCGTAGGTGCGGCTTCAGCCGCATTCACCGCCCGGCGCCGACACCCACCGTCCAGGCCGGCTGAAGCCGGCCCTACGACCACCCGGGCGTTGCCGGGAGATCCCGTAGGTGCGCCCGTAGGTGCGGCTTCAGCCGCATTCACCGCATGGCCCCGCCACCCACCGCCCAGGCCGGCTGTAGGTGCGGCTTCAGCCGCATTCACCGTCAAGCTATCGAACACCGCCCCGGCCGGCTGAAGCCGGCCCTACAACATCCCCGACCGTCCCGCCCACCCCCCCGGCCGGCTGAAGCCGGCCCTACAACATCCCCGTCCCGCCAATGCATTGCCGGTGCGCCCGTAGGTGCGGCTTCAGCCGCATTCA
>JADZEE010000118.1 GCA_020850735.1 Gammaproteobacteria bacterium
CCCGGCGAACCCGCCGGCATCGGACCGGATCTCACGCTGATGCTGGCGCAATCGCCGCGCAGTGTGCCCCTGGTGGCGGTAGCCGATCCGGACATCCTCGCCACACGCGCACGGGCGCTGGGCCTGATCCTGGAAATCGAGCGCTGGGAGCCCGGGCTCGAGGCCACGCGGGCCGCCGGCCGGCTCGCGGTCAGGCCCGTTCGCGCAGCCGCGGCAGCCGTTCCCGGCCGGCTCGATCCGCGCAATGGCGGTTACGTACTCGACACGCTGAACGTGGCCTGTGACGGTTGTGGCGAGCGGCTTTTCGGCGCCGTGGTGACCGGACCGGTCCACAAGGCGCTCATCAACGAGGCCGGGCACGCGTTCACCGGGCATACGGAGTACCTCGCCCGGCGCAGCGGCGCCACACAGCCGGTCATGCTCATGGCCGCTCCCGGTCTGAGGGTCGCACTGGCCACCACACACCTGCCGCTCATGCAGGTGAGCGCCGTGCTCACCGCCGCGCGCCTCGAGCAGGTGCTGGACGTGGTGTGGACGGACCTGCGCCGCTGGTTCGGTGTCTCCGCGCCTCGCATCCTGGTGTGCGGGCTCAACCCGCATGCCGGCGAAGACGGACATCTCGGTCGCGAGGAAATCGATATCATGCGACCGGTCCTGGACGAGCTGCGATCTCGCGGCATGGATCTGACCGGCCCCGTTCCGGCGGACACGGCCTTCACGCCCCAACGCCTGGCACAGACCGATGTCGTGGTCACCCTGTATCACGACCAGGGTCTGCCGCTGGTCAAGCATCGGTATTTCGACAGCGCCGTAAACGTGACCCTCGGCCTGCCCTTCCTGCGGACCTCCGTCGATCACGGCACGGCGCTCGAGCTGGCGGGGACGGGACGTGCCCGGCCGCAGAGCCTGCGGGCCGCCATCGGGCTCGCAGCCGATCTGCTCGGCCGTGCGCAAGGCCGCCGGCCGGCGACGGCGACGGCCGCGTACTGACGGTGTGAGCATCACCGGCGCGCATCGCCCCCGACGCCGGTTCGGGCAGCATTTCCTGCACGATCCCGGCACTATCGCCCGCATCGTCGCTGCCATCGCACCGCGTCGCCACCAGCTCGTGATCGAGATCGGCCCCGGCGAGGGCGCTCTCACCGAACCGCTGCTGGCGCTGCTCGACGAGCTGCACGCGATCGAAATCGACCGCGATCTCGTGGCCGGGCTCGCGCAGCGGTTCCCGGCGGCGACGGGTCTGTGTCTGCATGCAGCTGACGCCCTGGACTTCGATCTCGGCACCGTGGCGTCCGCGACACGCCCGGCGCGCCTGGTCGGCAACCTGCCCTACAACATCTCGACGCCGCTCATCTTTCACCTGCTCGACCAGGTCACACTGGTCCAGGACATGACCTTCATGCTGCAGCTCGAAGTCGCGCAGCGACTCACCGCTGTGCCGGACACACGCGCCTACGGCCGGCTGAGCGTCATGACGCAATACCACGCAGACGTGGCCCTGCTGTTGCGCGTCGCCCCGGGTGCGTTTCGGCCCGCGCCCCGGGTGTACTCAGCCGTGGTGCGTCTGCAGCCGCGACCGCCGGCAACGCCGGCCCGCGATCCCGCCCTGTTCCGCGCACTGGTGACCCGGGCGTTCGGCCAGCGGCGCAAGACCCTGCGCAACGCACTGGGCAGGGTGCTCGATCCGGGTGTAATGGTCGGCCTCGGTATCGATCCGCAGCGACGCGCCGAGACACTGCGCGTGGTGGATTTCGTGCACCTGGCGAATTGCCTCAGCGCGATGCAGACCGGCGCGTAAACGGTTGCAGCCCCGGCGGCCGTACTGCTTGCCGGCAGGCCCCGGCTGCAGTGGCCGGGCGTCGCACCGCAATGATCGAAAATGATCGTAAAAAGAGTGCGTAAACCCATGACGTGACAGTGCTTGTCATTTACCCACAGTTCCTGTGGATAAGACTGTGGAACACGCGGCGAACCAGGGCCCGGATGCGCGTGAGTGTTACCGTTCGATTAAAGTGGCTAATTTTTACCCGATCCATTGTTACTTTTCAGGATCAATGAGTTAGATCGAAAAATGAGGTTCTTCCGCGGATCTCGCCGGGCCGGCCGGGGACCCGACAGGGGTTTTGTGGTGATTGTGCATAATTGGCAGGCGGCGGCGTCCGGCGCACGGCTGCGGCAGGCCCCCGCGGGGCGGCGTCGGGACCGGTTCACCACGCCGTCGCGAGCGCCCGGACGTGCCATTCGACGAGGCCGGGACCGGCTCCGCGCCGACCGGCTCCGCGGCACCTGCGACCGCGCGCGGGAGAGCGTCAGTGCGCAGCGCGCAGCGCGGCGATGACCGGGCCGGTCGACGGTCGAACGCCGCGCCACAGCCAGAAAGACTCAGCCGCCTGCTCGACCAGCATCCCGAGCCCGTCCCAGACCGCGCGGGCCCCGAGCGCCAGCGCCTGGCGACGAAACGGCTCGGCGTGATCGCCGTAGACCAGGTCGTAGCACCAGCTGCCCGCGAGCGACAGCCCGGGCGGCAACCCCGGCGGCCCGCCGGCCAGCGCGGCGGAGGTCGCGTTGATCAGCAGATCGACTCGCCGCCCCGGCAGCCCCTCGAGCCCGCAGCCGCAGACGTCGCCCGCGGCAGCGAACGCCGCGACCAGCTCATGGGCCCGCTGTGCCGTGCGATTGGCGACGACGACCGACGCCGGACGCTGTTCCAGCAGCGGACCGATGATGCCGCGCGCCGCGCCGCCGGCACCGAGGATCACGATGTGCATGCCGCCGAGATCGAGACCGCAGTTGCCAGTCAGATCCCGCACCAGCCCGATGCCGTCGGTATTGTCACCGAACACGGTGTCCTCACCCCGCAGCACCAGCGTATTCACGGCGCCGGCACATTCAGCGCGCGACGATCTTGCGGTCGCCAGTCGCCATGCATCGGTCTTGAACGGCAGTGTGACGTTGCAGCCGCGCCCGCCACGAGCACGGAACCGGGCCACCGCCGCGGCGAACGCACCGACGGCGACCAGCACGGCGTCGTAACGGATGTGCTGCCCGGTCTGGGCGGCGAAGGCCGCATGGATCTGCGGCGACCGGCTGTGGGCAACCGGATTGCCCATGACGCAGTACAGATCGGGTAGCGGCGCGCTGTCCGCGTGCATGTGCTGCCGCCGGTCGGGAGCCGGCCGCCCCCGCACGGTCGCCGCCGGGCTCAGGCTCCGCCCGTGGCGACCTGCTGGGAATTCTCCATCAGGCCGCCTTTCCGTACGTAGGCCTGAAAGCCACGTTCACCGAGCAGGAACGCGGCGGCCGAGCTGCGCCTGCCGGTATCGCAATACACGATATAGGCGCACCCCGGGTCGAGCGAGTCGGCTTTGAGCCTGAGCATGAACAACGGGATGTTGAGGCTGTTCGGAATGCCGGAGTTGGCATGCTCGCTTTCCAGCCGCACGTCCAGCCATTTCCCGCCCTGCCTGATCTTGGCCTCCGCCTCTTCCCAACTCAGCCAGGACAGCATCGGCTCCTTCAGCAGGGCGTTGAAGTCGTCCTTGGACAGGCGCATGAGCATGCCGTCGCTCAGCATGGAGATCGTAGCGTTGCGTTTGGACTCCGACAGCAGCGCCTCCTCGCCGAAGGCGTCGCCGTCACTGAGCTGCGCGAGGGTGAGCTCGGCGCCGGTCTTGGAAGTCCTGGTGACCTTGGCCTTGCCGGACTTGATGATGTAGTAGGAGTCGCCGTCGTCACCCTGCTTGATGATGACCTCGCCGGTGCGCACCGGCAGCTCCTGCATACGCATGAACATGGCCTGGATGTTCGCCGGCGGTACCTGCTGGAATGCCTGCGACTGCAGGATCCGGGTCATCCAGTCGCCGTCGCTCTCATCACCTTCCTCGCTCAGCGTGATTTCGCTGACCTCGATCCCGGACAGCTGGTCCCAGGTGAGCAGAATGTCCAGCAGATCGCTGTCGAAGCGCGTGATCTTGCAGGCGCTCTTCGCCGTCGCGGTACACGGCCGCGGCTGCTGGTTGGCGAGCGGGTGGCGAGCGACGTCGGTGCCGCCGATGACCGCCTGGTTGCCCTTTGCCGAACTGAGCACGACCTCACCTTCGAGCAGGTAGGTCGTCTTCCGGTCCACCTCACCTTCGCGAAATATGACCTTGCCGGCAGCCACGTCCTCGACGTACGCCTTGCCGGCGAGCTCCTGGAAATTCTCGGCGTTCAGAGCGCTCGGCGGGACGAGCGTCTTCAGCACGGATTTGTCGACGAGTTTACCTTCCGCCATGCCTTTGCTCTGGTGCGTCTCAGCGACCCGTGATTGTACGGGCTCGACGTTTCATTTTACAGCGCCCGGGACGGGCGCAAGGCCTTTCACGCCCGGACCCGGATGCTACAATTGTTTTTTCGACGACGCCCCGCGCGGAACGAGCACGATGGACGAACCGGCCTGCCCTCAGAAAGCCCCCTACCAGGTAAACGTCGAACCCGGAACCTACTGGTGGTGCGCCTGCGGCAGGTCCGCGACGCAGCCCTTCTGCGATGGTTCCCACAAGGGATCGGTCTTCAGTCCGATCCGCTTCGATGTCACCGAATCAGCCAGCGTCTGGTTCTGCGGTTGCAAGCGCAGCGCCAAAGGAGCGCTGTGCGACGGCTCGCACAAGCGCCTGTAATCGCACCTCGGAAACGCTCACCCGGCCGCCGGACCTCGCCCCGCCGAGGGGGCCACCGGCCACGAGGCCGTCAGAAGCTGTAGCCGCGCTCGTTGTGCTCGGCGAGGTCCAGACCCCCGGTCTCCTGCTCGGCGCTCACCCGCAGGGTCGTCACCTGGCCGAGGACCTTCAGGATCAGGAAAGTCACGGCGCCACACCACAGGGCGATCGCGACCACCCCGACGGCCTGGAGCAATACCTGACCGGCGACGGTCACACCCTCGGCGAGTCCGCGCCCCCCGAGCGCCGGCATCGCGAACAGCCCGGCGCATATGGTGCCCAGCGCCCCGCCCACGCCGTGGACCGGGAAAACGTCGAGCGAGTCATCGATGCGCAGCTGCCGTTTGATGAGCTGCGTGGCGAAATAACAGACCACGCCGGCGAGCGCCCCGATGCACAGCCCCGCCATCGGCCCGACGTAGCCCGACGCCGGTGTGATGGTGCCCAGGCCGGCCACCATCCCGGTGACCACGCCGAGCACGCTCGGCTTGCCGAACCGCCACCACTCCGCGGTCATCCACGCGAGCGAGCCGGCGGCCGCGGCAAGGTGCGTGACCAGCAGCGCCATACCCGCGCTGGCATTGGCCGCCAGCGCACTGCCCGCGTTGAATCCGAACCAGCCCACCCACAGCATCGCCGCGCCGGCCACGGTCAGGGTCATGTTGTGCGGTGGCATGGCCGTGGTCGGAAAGCCCCGCCGCGCGCCCAGCACCAGCGCGGCGACGATGGCCGCGGTGCCGGCATTCACGTGCACGACGGTACCACCGGCGAAATCCAGGAAGCCGCGCTCCATCAACCACCCGCCCCCCCAGACCCAGTGGCACACGGGCACGTACACCAGCAGCAGCCACAGCACGGTGAACCAGAGCATCGCCGTGAACCGCATGCGCTCGGCGAAGCTGCCGATGATCAGCGCCGGGGTGATGATCGCGAATGTCATCTGGAAGGCCAGAAACACGGTTTCCGGCACCCCGGAACGCACCGCGTCCAGGCCGATACCGTCCAGGAACCACTTGCCACCACCGATCACGGCATTCAGGCCGCCGCCATCCCCGAATGCGAGACCGTAGCCCGCCACGGCCCACAGTACCGATGCGACGCAGCAGATCACGAAACATTGCATCAGTACCGAGAGCACGTTCTTGCTGCGCACGAGGCCGCCGTAGAACAGCGCGAGCCCGGGCAGCGTCATGAACAGGACCAGTGCGGTGGATGTCAGCAGCCAGGAGGTCGCGGCAGGATCGGAAGCGGCGCCGGCTTCCTGAGCCAACGCCGCGGGGCTCACCAGTACGACGGCCCACCACGGCACGCGCTTGATCGATGCGATGCAGGTCATGGCTGCTCCTCCTCCCCCGGTTCGAGCAGTACGATTGGACATTGCTACGGCGAACGCTGTCGCCGGTCGTTTACAGTGCGTCCGCCCCGGTCTCCCCCGTGCGGATCCGGATGGCCTGGTCGAGGTTGACGACGAATATCTTGCCGTCGCCGATCGCGCCCGTGTTCGCGGCGTTGCGTACCGCTTCGAGCACGGCTTCGAGCCGGTCGTCGGTGACCGCCACTTCGACTCGCACCTTGGGCAGAAAGTCCACAACGTATTCCGCTCCGCGGTACAGTTCGGTGTGCCCCTTCTGGCGGCCGAAGCCCTTCAGCTCGGTGACGGTCATACCCTGGACACCGATCTCCGACAGTGCTTCACGTACGTCGTCGAGCTTGAAGGGCTTGATGATCGCAGTGACGAGCTTCATCGCTTTCTCCTTGCCATGCTGTTGATCTCGCGCTGTGGCCGGCGGTCGTACGCCGCTGGCAGAGCGGCCCCGGGCACCGCCTGCGCACGCCCCGCGTGGGTCGCCGCACCGACCGCAGCTCCGATGCCGGGCGCAGGCATCACTGGCATCGACGCGATGAACATCCTCGCCCGGCCCGGGCGCAGCGCACTGAATCCCGGCGAGAGTATAAACCCGGCGCCGGCACAATACATTCTCATTGCCGCCGCCCCGGTCGCCGGCAAAAGAAAGGGCGCCGAAGCGCCCTCGCGAACGGTCGCGCGTAAGGGTTGCGGGTCAGAGGATGTAGCCGCGCTCATCGTGCAGCGCGAGGTCGAGCCCCAGGGACTCCTGCTCCTCGGTGACACGCAGGCCGATGGTGACGTCGACGATCTTGAGGATCACGAAGCTCAGGACACCCGTGTACAGCAACGTGAACAGCACGCCGAGGCACTGAATCCACACCTGACCGCCGATGCTCACACCCTCGGCGAGACCGGCGCCACCGAGACTGACATCGGCACACACACCGGTGAGGATGGCACCGATGATGCCGCCAATGCCGTGCACGCCCCACACGTCCAGCGAATCGTCGTAACCGAACGCGCGCTTCATCCTGGTCGCCGCGAGAAAGCACCCTACCCCCGCAGCAGCGCCGATGATGAGCGCACCGACCGGCCCCGCGGTACCGCTGGCGGGCGTGATTGCGACCAGCCCGGCGACCGCACCGGAGGCGATACCGAGCGCACTCGGCTTGCCGTGTGAGAGCCATTCCGCGAACATCCAGGCGAGCGCAGCGGTGCCGGTTGCGATCTGGGTCGCGAGCATGGCCATGCCGGCCGTGCCGTTGGCCGCGACCGCGCTGCCCGCATTGAAGCCGAACCAGCCGACCCAGAGGATGGACGCGCCGACCAGGGTGAGCCCCAGGTTGTGCGGCGGCATCGCCGTCGTCGGGTAGCCCTTGCGCCTGCCGAGCAGCAGGCAGGCGACCAGCCCGGCGACACCCGCGTTGATGTGCACCACCGTGCCACCGGCGAAGTCGAGCACGCCCAGATCCCACAACAGGCCGCCATCGCCGCTCCAGACCATGTGTGCCATGGGCGCGTAGCACAGGGTCAGCCACAGACCCATGAACCAGAGCATGGCGGAGAACTTCATACGCTCGGCGAACGCGCCGACGATGAGGGCCGGCGTGATGATGGCGAAAGTCATCTGGAAGGTCATGAACACCGGCTCGGGGATGGCGGCGACGAGACTGTCGCCGGTCACGCCGCTGGCGAACAGCTTGTCCATGGCGCCGAAGAACGAGTGGACGTTGACGACGCCCGCTTCCATGCCGGTCGTGCTGAACGCCACGCTGTAGCCGTACACGGTCCACAGCACGGTCACCAGACCCGTGATGGCAAAGCACTGCATCATCACCGAGAGCACGTTCTTGCTGCGCACCATGCCGGCATAGAACAAGGCCAGGCCGGGAATGCTCATGAACAGCACGATGGCCGTCGCCGTGAGCATCCAGGCGGTGTCGCCCGGGCTCATCTCGTCGGCCGCGGCGGTCATGGGCAGCACCGCGCACACCAGCGCCACCAACGCGGTGCCCGACCAGCCGGCACGAGTCACACTTGTATCGAGGATCGTCATGACTGTCTCCTTACTCATGGGTCACAGCGCGTCGGCGCCGGTCTCACCGGTGCGGATGCGGAGCACCTGGCCGACGTCGAGCACGAAGATCTTGCCGTCGCCGATCTTGCCGGTGCTGGTCGCACGGCAGATGGCTTCGATGACCTGCTCTGCCTGCTCATCGGTCACGGCCACCTCGAGCTTCACCTTGGGCAGGAAATCGACGACGTATTCGGCACCGCGGTAGAGCTCGGTGTGGCCTTTCTGCCGCCCGAAACCCTTGACTTCCGTCACCGTCATGCCCTGCACCCCGACTTCGGAGAGCGCCTCGCGGGCGTCGTCCAGCTTGAATGGTTTGATGATTGCGGTTACGAGTTTCATGACTTCTCCTGTACCGGCGGCCGGCGCCCCGTGTAGTACCTGTAATGGCTGTCACCAGCTGCTGGAAATGGTGAATATGGCGGTGGCGTCGCAGAACGAGCTGCCACCGAAACACTCGCCGTCGCTGAGATCCGTGTCCACGTAGCTCAGGTCGAAAGTGAATGCACCGATGGACTTGGAAACGCCGATTTTCCAGTCGGTGTAATCAGGCGTCCCGAACTGCGCGTTGTCGTCGATCTCGTTGCGCCCGAGGTGACCGGCAATCGCGAAATCGTTGGGCAACGGCACTTCGACGTCGCCGTAGGTGTAGTAGTAATCGCCCGACTCGAAGAAATAGTCCGGGCTGAAGTTCAGGCCGACCGTGGCCGAAAACGAACCGAAGTCGTAGCCGAGCGAACCGTAGACCTCGACGTAATCGTAGTCGGCCGCGCCGGGACCGGTATCGGAACCGGGGTAGCTGTAATACAAGCCGCCGATATCCCAGGACACGCCGCTGGTGAGCTCACCGGTGAACCCCCCGTAGTAATCGATCTCGACGTCGGCCGGGTCGGGGTCCGGGACGTTGAAGTCCAGGCTCGAGGCCCATACGCCCGCGTAGAAGCCGTAAGGCGCGTAACTGTAATCAAACCCGCCCTGGACGGCCGGATCCTCGGACGTCTGGCTGATACCGCGAAAACGATAATCCGTGGTCAGCGCGACGTTGGCACTGAAGCTGTGCGGGGAATCGTCGCCGGCGCTGGCGGTGCCATTCCCCAGCGCGGCGATCGCGATGAGCAGGAAACTGCTGCGTTTCAGCATGATGGTTGCCCTCGAAGGTCGTATATGGTTTGTCAAAGTCGTGGCTGAACACGGGCAGGGAACGTGCCAAGTGAATTAAATTATTTGTTTTCATTGTGTTATGGAATTCCAGCAGCCCCGGAGCACCATCAGCGACGGCGCGAGCCGCGCCACTGCGCACCAGCGGGGCGCAGCCGTCGCGCCGGCGCACCAAACCGGTGCGTCGTGCAGCCCTTGCCCGCCGCCCGCATGGCTGAGTACGCTTGCGATTCAGCGCCGCTGAGCGGCGCACAGGAGTCCATCCGTCGTGACTCGACCCGCTTCCACGCTGCCACTGGAACAGCTCGTCC
Organism: Gammaproteobacteria bacterium; assembly: GCA_020850735.1. GTDB lineage: Bacteria > Pseudomonadota > Gammaproteobacteria > JADZEE01 > JADZEE01 > JADZEE01. The sequence continues at coordinate 9,589 of JADZEE010000118.1, forward strand.
AGCGCGTGCTCGCCCTGCTGCCCGAGGGTGTGAGCGAATTGCGCGCCGATGCCCGCGAGAACCTGCGTGGCGCGCTCGCCAGCGCGCTGGCCCGCCTGGATCTGGTCACCCGTGAGGAATTCGAAGTCCAGAGCGCCGTGCTGGCGCGCACACGCGCGCGCCTCGAGGCCATGGAAGAACGCGTCCGGGAGCTCGAGCACCACGGCTAGCGCCGGCGCGACTGCAGCCGCCCGCGGCGACGCGGGCTCCACGGTGGCCAGGACGGCCACCGCGACGTCCAGGGAGGACCGCATGGATACCGCCGTCATCCGCTCGCGTGCCGCCGTCGGGGTCGAAGCCCCGGAGGTCACCGTCGAGGTCCATCTTTCCAACGGCCTGCCGGCACTGGCGCTGGTCGGACTCGCCGAAACCGCGATCAAGGAAAGCCGGGATCGCGTGCGCAGCGCGCTGCTGAACACGCACTTCGAATTTCCGCAGCGGCGCATCACCATCGGGCTCGCGCCGGCCGATCTGCCCAAGGACGGCGCCCGCTTCGATCTGCCCATTGCGCTCGGCATCCTGGCCGCCTCCGGCCAGATTCAGAACATCCGCCTCGATGCCCACGAATTCGTCGGCGAGCTCGCGCTGACCGGCGCGCTGCGCCCCGTGCGCGGCGTGCTGCCGGTGGCGATCGAGGCGGCGCGGGCCGGACACGCGCTGATCGTGCCGACCGGCAACGCGGAGGAAGCCGCACTGGTACGCGACGCGCGCGTGCTGCCCGCCGCGCGGCTCACCGACGTGACGGCGTACCTGAACGGTGCCGACTGCCTGCAGCCCTGGTGCGCGCAGGCCAGCGTCGCCGAACGGCCGCTCGCCGACGATCTCACCCAGGTGCGCGCCCAGCACGCGGCCCGGCGGGCGCTGGAGATCGCCGCCGCCGGCACGCACAACCTGCTGTTCATCGGTCCGCCGGGGACCGGCAAGACCATGCTCGCCGTCCGGCTGCCAGGGATCCTGCCGCCGCTGACCGAAACGCAGGCGATGGAAACGGCGGCGGTGCGTTCGATCGCGGGGGAGTCGGTTGCGGCGCTCAGCTGGCGCCAGCCGCCCTTTCGCGCACCTCACCACAGCGCCTCAGCGGCCGCGCTGGTCGGCGGCGGCAACCATCCGCGCCCGGGCGAAATCTCCCTCGCTCACAACGGCGTGCTGTTCCTCGACGAGCTGCCGGAGTTCGACCGCCGCGTTCTCGAGGCTCTGCGCGAGCCGCTCGAAGCGGGTCAGCTCACCGTCTCGCGGGCGGCACGTCACGCGACCTTTCCCGCGCGCGTGCTCCTGGTCGCCGCCATGAATCCCTGTCCCTGCGGGCATCGCGGCTCCACCCGCATCGCCTGCCGCTGCAGCCCCGAGCTGATCGCGCGTTACCGCGGACGGATCTCCGGCCCGCTGCTCGACCGCATCGACATGCACGTGGAGGTCCCGCCCGTGCCGCACGCCGAGCTGCTCGGCGACGACACCGCCGCGGAGTCCAGCGCCGCGGTCCGCACCCGCGTGAGCGCGGCCCGGGCGCGCCAGATCGAGCGCCAGGGACGCCCGAACGCGGTACTCGACGCGACCGGGACCGAGCAGTATTGCGCGCTGACTCGCAGCGATCGCCACCTGCTCATCCAGGCGGTCGAGCGCCTGGGCCTGTCCGCGCGGGCCGTGCAGCGCGTACGCCGCGTCGCACGCACCATCGCCGATCTCGCCGGCGCCGGGCGCATCGAAACCCCTCACCTCGCCGAAGCCCTTGGATACCGACGCCTCGACCGTGCCTACTTCGGCTGAGAGCTTGCGAAACAATCACCGCGGCGAAGCCACGATCCGCCGCGTGCTCCCCCAGGCAGGCTCTGACACGCCGCAACGATGCCGGCATCGCCGTTGGCCGCTCGGCAGCCGGTGAAAGAGCGGCTCATTCAGAACCCTGCGAATCGCCCATCACGTCGTGTGCGTGCCGCAGGGCGCGTTGACGGTCCGCCGCCGAGATGTGCAGGCAGCGTTCGAACAGCAGCGTGAAATCGCGAAAATCCTGCACGATCACCGCCGGCTGGTGCGGGTGTTCTTGCGTTCCGGGGAAGATCTTCTCCAGCCAGGCCGGTTCCCAGCCGGCGCCGTTGAAGAACACACTGGTGATGCCGGCGCGGTTGGCGGCGACCACGTCGGTGGTGCTGTCGCCGACGTACCAGCTGTCGGGTCCGGGCGCGACGCCGAGGTCGTCGAGCGCCTTGAGGACCGGATCAGGCGCCGGTTTGTGCCGCGCCGTATCACCACCGCACACGACGGTATCGAACAGGCCGACCCAACTGCCACCTTCGATGATCGTGAGCTCGTGATCGAGGAATTCCCGCTCGCGATTGGTCAGGATACCGATCTTCAGATCGAATTCGCGCAGCTCCAGCAACATGTCGCGCTCATTGCCCTCGAACGGCTGCACCTCACCGTAGTGCTTGCGGTAGCAATCGTTGAACGCCCGGTGCGCGACGCGCTTGGCTTGTTCATCGGTGCCGAACAGAACCTCGAAGATATCGGTGCGGGAGATCCTGCGGGCCGCTTTGATCTTCGGGTGCAGTCGCCGGTGTGCGCGCACGTACTGCACCAGCCGCGCGTCCTCCGCGGTCTTGCTGCGGCCTTCGGCGACCAGGCGCGCGGTGAGTCCGAGTTCGTCCAGTCGGGGCAGCATGTCGTCGACCGCGTGGTACATCGCGTCCCGCGTGTCCACCAGCGTCGCGTGCCAGTCGAACAGGATCACACGCGGCGGCGTGAGCACGTGGCCGCTGTCGGGGCTGCTGGCGTAGCGCAGGCGGATGGTCATGGCCGCGTAGTTCCCTCGCGATCGCAGGCGCCGGTGCGCGCCCGCGCGTGGACCGCCCGCGAGGCCCGAGTCTAGCGGCTCGCGCGTGCGACGTGAATTCCTGGCGTTGCGTTACCGGCAGCGTCGGCGGGTGTCGCCGGGCGCGCTTGCATCGCGCACGACGATGGACTGACAATCGCCACGATGACCACCACACGCCATGCCATCGACATCGATGTCGAGACTGCCTACCTGCCCGACCAGTCGGCGCCCGAGAGCAATCGATACGTGTTCGCGTACACGATCACGATCAGCAATGCCGGGACCGTGGCGGCGAAGCTGATGACGCGCCACTGGATCATCACTGACGCGAACGGCAAGGTGCAGGAAGTGCGCGGCGACGGCGTCGTCGGCGAACAACCCCATCTCGCCCCGGGCGAAGCCTTCCGCTACACCAGCGGCGCCGTGCTCGAAACGCCCATCGGCAGCATGCACGGCAGCTACCAGATGGTGGCCGACGACGGCGCCGAGTTCGACGCTCCCATCGCCGCGTTCAGCCTGCACGCGCCGCACACGGTGCACTGAGCGGCTGTGAATCAATCACGGCGCGGCGCCGGGCACGTCCGAGGACCGTCCGGCAGCGGCGGGCGGATGTTTCACGAGCTCTGAGAGCCGGACCGCACTCCCGCGGCACATCCGCGCATGGCCACGTTCGCCGTCGGTGACGTCCAGGGCTGTCACGCCGAGCTCGACGCGCTGCTCGAAACCACCGGCTTCTCGCCGCCGCGGGACCGGGTCATATTCGTCGGCGACCTGGTCAACCGCGGCCCGCGATCCCTGGAGGTGCTGCGGCGCGTGCACGCGCTGGGCGATGCCGCTGAGTGCGTGCTCGGTAATCACGATCTGCATCTGCTGGCGACGGCCTACGGCATCCGCACCGCGCGCCGCCAGGACACCTTCGAAGCGATCTTGTCCGCGCCGGATCGCGACGAGCTGCTCGAATGGCTGCGCCACCGCCCGCTGCTCGTGTGCCGGCCCGAGCTCGGCGTCACCCTCGTCCACGCCGGGCTGCCGCCGCAATGGGACGTGGCCAGCGCGCAACGGCATGCCGGCGAGGTCGAGGCCGTCCTCGCCGGCCCGGATCACCGCGAGCTGCTCGCGCACATGTACGGCAACACGCCGCACCGCTGGTCCGGCGAGCTGGCCGGGTACGAACGGTTGCGCTTCATCGTCAACTGCCTCACGCGGCTGCGCTACTGCGACCTCGCGGGCACGCTCGCGCTCGGGGAAAAAGGTCCGCCCGGCAGCCAGCCGCCAGGGTACCTGCCCTGGTTCACGGTGCCCGGCCGCGCCAGCTCCGCAGAGACGATCGTGTTCGGGCACTGGTCGACGCTCGTGCTCGACGCCGGCACGGCCGCGCGCTGGAATGTCGTCGCGCTCGATACCGGTTGCGTGTGGGGCGGCGCGCTGAGCGCGGTGCGACTGGACGACGGCAGGCGCTACGCGGTGCCTGCCCGCGCGCACACCTGAGCGACTCCGACTCCTCATGACCGGCGCGGGCCGGCGCGCGCGGTACGGGCGCTGCGGCGTCAGCCGGCGCGTATTCTTTCGAAGGTGATGAAGCAATACGGCAGCGGATTGCGTGCATCGGCCGGGTGCGCTTCGCGTGCGACTTCGCGCCAGGCGCCGCGATCGAACGCCGGAAACCAGGTGTCTCCCGCCAGGGTGGCCTGAACTTCGGTCAGATGAATGCGGTCCGCGCGCGGCAATGCCTGCGCGTACAGGCGCGCGCCGCCGATGATCATGATCGTGTCGGCGTCGCCCGCCGCCGCGATCGCGCCGTCCAGGCAGGAGACGACGGTCGCACCGGCCGCGACGTAGCCGCGGGTCGTGGTGACGACGATGTTGTGCCGGCCCGGCAGCGGTCGGCCGATCGACTCCCAGGTCCGCCGGCCTATGACGACCGGATGGCCCATCGTGAGCGCGCGAAAACGCTGCAGATCCGCGGGCAGGTGCCAGGGCAGACCGCCACCCGCACCGATGAGCCCGTGGCGGTCCGTCGCGACGACGATGGTGACGTGCATGGCGTCAGCGGCCCGGCGGCCCGTTCGACTGTCCGCTCCCGGGCAAAGCTCAGATCGCAACCGGCGCGGAAATGTGCGGATGGCACCGGTAATCGCGCAGCTCGAAATCCTCGTAGCGGAACTCCTCGAGCGCGCCGCGGGCCGGATTGAGATGCAGCCGCGGCAGCGGGAACGGCTCCCGCGCGAGCTGGGCATCGGCCTGCTCGACGTGGTTCAGGTACAGGTGCGTATCGCCGAGCGCGAGCACGAGCTCACCCGGCGCGAGTCCGGTCACCTGGGCGACCATCAGAGTCAGCAGGGCATAGGAGGCGATATTGAACGGCACGCCGAGAAACATGTCCGCGCTGCGCTGATACATCTGACATGACAGCCGACCCTGCGCGACGTAGAACTGGAAGAAAGCGTGACACGGCGCCAGCGCCATGCGCTCGATCTCGCCGACGTTCCAGGCACTGACGATGAGCCGCCGGGAATCCGGATTGACCCGGATCTCTTCGACGACGCGCGCGAGCTGATCGATCCGGCGGCCGTCGGCGGCCGGCCAGGCGCGCCACTGTACGCCGTAGACGGGCCCGAGATTGCCGTCGGCGTCGGCCCACTCGTCCCAGATGCTCACCCCGGCCGCGTTCAGTGAGCGCACGTTGGACTCACCGCGGATGAACCAGAGCAGTTCGTGGAGAATCGATTTCAGGTGCACCTTCGTGGTCGTGACGAGCGGGAAACCGCACGCGAGGTCGAAGCGCATCTGAGCGCCGAACACCGAATAGGTGCCGGTGCCGGTGCGATCGTTCTTGCGCACACCTTCGTGGCGCACGCGCCGCAAAAGTTCCAGATACTGCTTCATTGTTTTGTCCTCGCGGCCGCAGGGACGGGCGCAGCGCGTGCGCTGGCGAGCAGCCACACACCGAAGACGATCATGGGAAAGGACAGGATCTGGCCCATCGTCAGCCAGCCGAAGGCCAGGTAACCGAGTTGGCCGTCGGGCTCGCGCACCAGCTCGATGCCGCAGCGCAAGACCCCGTAGACCACGAGGAACAGACCCGAGACCGAGCGTGTCGGTCGGATCCGTGCGGAGAACCACCACAAAACGATGAACAGAACGATCCCCTCGAGACCGGCTTCGTACAGCTGCGAAGGATGTCTGGGCACGCCGCCGGCGCGCGGATCGGGGAAGATCATGCCCCACGGCAGCCCGGTCGGTGCCCCCCACAGCTCGCCATTGGCGAAATTCCCGAGCCGGCCGCAAAACAGGCCCACCGGCACCACGGGAATGAGGTAGTCGGTCACGGCGAACAGCGGACGCTGCAACCGCCGCGACAGCCACCACAGCGCGACGAACACCCCGAGCAGCCCGCCATGAAACGACATGCCGCCCTGCCAGACCTTGAATATCGCGAGCGGCTCGCTCAGGTACGCGGGCAGGTTATAGAACAGAACATAGCCGAGCCGACCGCCGAGGATGGCGCCGACCGCGCCGAAGAAAATCAGATCGGAAACCTGCTCGGCGCTCCAGCCATATTCGGCCCGCCGTGCCCGCCGTGCGAGCAGCCACCAGGCGGCACCGATACCGACGATGTAAGAGATCCCGTACCAGCGTACGGCTACCGGACCCAGCTCGAAGGCGACGGGGTCGATGTCCGGGTAAGCGATCATGGCCGGGGCGGATTCTATCAGGATGGTGAATACGTGCGTCCTGTGCCTCGCCGCCTCGCGGTGCCGAAGACGCGGTCGCCGGCCCGCTCCATGGGCGTGCGACCCCCATCGCCGCGCGCCGCGCCGCGGCGTCGCCGCGGCCTCCGGTATACTCCCCGGTCACGCTGCTGGTCGTGCGCCGCGACGCGCGGCCCGGTCCGCACGAGGAGGCCCCCATGTGCGAGGCACCGAACCGCAACCGGCTCACGGGTGAAACCAGCCCCTACCTGCTCCAGCACGCCGGCAACCCGGTGCACTGGCATCCCTGGAGCGAGGTCGCGCTCGCGCTCGCGCGCCGGCTGGATCGTCCGATCCTGCTGTCCATCGGCTATTCGGCCTGCCACTGGTGCCACGTCATGGCGCACGAGTCCTTCGAGGACGAGGCCACGGCGGCGCTGATGAACGCGCTGTTCGTGAACGTCAAGGTCGACCGTGAGGAGCGCCCGGACATCGATCGGATTTACCAGAGCGCCCACTACCTGCTGACTCGGCGCAACGGCGGCTGGCCGCTGACCATGTTCCTGACCCCCGACGACCAGCTGCCATTCTTCGGCGGTACCTATTTCCCGCGGGAAGCGCGCCATGGTCTGCCGGGCTTCAACGATCTGCTGCGATGGGTGGCACAGATCTATCGCGAGCGCGGCGACGACATCCGCAGCCAGAACGCACAGCTGCGCCGGGCGCTGGACAGCGTCCAGTCCCTGCCCTGCGCCGGCGCCGACGAGCTCGACGACACCGTGCTCGACGCGGCGCGCGTATACGCCACCGAGAGCTACGATCCGCGCTGGGGCGGATTCGGCCCGGCGCCCAAGTTCCCGCAGGCGGGTGCCATCGAACGCCTGCTGCGCCGGTTTTGCGCGAGCGTGCGCCGCGGTGCGCCGGACCACGAGGCGCTCGCAATGGCGCTCGGTACGCTCGGGCACATGGCCCGCGGCGGGATCTTCGACCAGCTCGGCGGCGGCTTCTGCCGCTATTCCACCGACGAACGCTGGCTGATTCCGCACTTCGAGAAAATGCTCTACGACAACGGTCCGTTGCTCGCCCTCTATGCCTGCGCCTGGCAGATCCGGCCCGAGCCGCTATGGCGCGATACGGCGCTCGGCGTGGCCGACTGGGTGCTGCGCGAGATGCAGCTGCCCGAGGGCGGTTTGTGTTCCAGCCTGGATGCCGATTCCGAAGGCGAGGAAGGCCGCTTCTACGTCTGGACGCGCGAGCAGATCGGGCAGTTGCTCACGCCTGACCAGGAACGTGCGGCCACGCTGCATTTCGGTCTCGATGAAGCGCCGAATTTCGACGGTCGCTGGCACCTGCACGTGCGCCGGCCGCTGGCGCAGGTAGCCACGGCGATCGGCGCGAGCGCGGACGCAACCGCCGCACTCGTCGGGGAAGCCCGCCGGCGGCTGTTCGAGGCCCGCGAGCGGCGCCCGCGCCCGGCCACCGACGACAAAGTCCTGACCTCGTGGAACGCGCTCATGATCAAGGGGCTGGCGATCGCCGGTCGGGTATTCGCGCGGGCCGACTATGTCCAGGCTGGCACGCGCGCGCTCGACTTCCTGCGCACCCACCTGTGGGTCGAGGGACGCCTGCTGGCCACCGGCCGGGCCGGGCGCGCGCACCTGAACGCGTACCTGGACGACCATGCCTTCCTGATCGACGCCATCCTCGCGTTGCTGGAAGCACACTGGCGCGACGGCGATCTCGAGTTCGCCATCGCCCTGGCCGAAGCGATGCTGGCGCGGTTCGAAGACCGCGACCAGGGCGGGTTTTTTTTCACCGCGCATGACCATGAAACGCTGCTGCAACGCCCCCGCACGTTCACCGACGACGCCCTGCCGTCCGGCAACGGCGTGGCCGCTTTCGTGCTGCAGCGGCTCGGACATCTGCTCGGCGAACCGCGTTATCTGGACGCCGCGGCCCGTACCTTACGCGCGGCCTGGCCGTCGATCGCGCGCATGCCGGCCGCGCACGACGCGCTGCTCGCGGCCCTGGAGGAATACCTGGAACCGACTGAGACGATCATCGTGCGCGGGACCGGCAGCGAGCTCGGGGCCTGGCGCGAAGCCGCACGCGCCCGTTACGCGCCGCAGCGACTGGTGCTGGCGATACCGGCCGGCGCGACGGCGCTGCCAGGGCTGCTCGCGCAACGCCCGGCGGGCACCGGTACCGTCGCCTACCGGTGTCGTGGCCACCAGTGCGACGCACCGATCGGCGAATTGGAGGAACTCGTCATGCAGCTGCGAGATACCGAGATCCATGGCGATCACGACACCCACTGAGCAAGGAGATCTAGATGATCGAAATGACGCTGGCGATGGCCCAGCGAGCGGTCGATGCAGCGCACTCGGCGGCGCACGAGCACCACAAGCCCTACAGCGTCGCCGTCGTCGACGAGGCCGGGCGGCTGGTGCTGTACTCGCGCGGCGACGGTGCCGGATTCTTCACCTTCGATACGTCGCGCGCCAAGGCCATGGCCGCGGCATCGTTCCGGCGCACGACCCTGGACATCACCGACCACAAGGAGCTCAACCCGCTGCTGTGGTATTCGCTGCCGAGCGTCGTGCCGGCGCAGGCGCTGCCGAGCCCCGGCGGCGTACCCATCTGGCGTGACGGCCGCGTCATCGGCGCGGTCGGTATCGGCGGCGGCACGCCGGAAGAAGACCACGAGCTGGCGCTGGTCGCGGCCGCGGCGGCCGTGGGCTGAGAGCCATGTGAAACCATCACCGCGCCTGTTGCGACGGCCCCTGGACGCCTAATGTTTCACAAGCTCCGAGCGCCGCTGATTCACGATCCCGGCAGCGCATCGCCGAACTCGCGCTCGTAGCGTGCCGCGAGCTCGGCACGCGAGCAGCGGTGGTTCTGCGTGCCCGGCTGTTCGATTTTGATCGCACCCATCAGTGACGCGATCCGCCCGGAGATCTCCCAGTCGAGGCCGTTCGAAAGACCGTACAGCAGCCCCGCGCGGTAGGCGTCGCCACAGCCGGTCGGGTCTGCAATTCGGGCCGGCTTCACTGCGGCGATGTAATGCGCCTCGCTGCCCGTGTAGATCGTGGAACCGTTCGCGCCGCGCGTCACGATGAGCGCGTCGACCTGTTCCAGCACCGCCCGCTCGGACATGCCGGTGCGGTCCTGGAGCAGCTGCCATTCGTAGTCGTTGACGGTGACCCAGGTCGCCTGGCCGATGAAGCGGCGCAGATCCTCGCCGTCGAACATGGGCAGGCCCTGGCCGGGATCGAAGATGAACGAAATGCCGGCAGCCGCGAACTGAGCGGCGTGCTCGATCATCGCCTCGCGGCCGTCAGGAGACACGATGCCGAGGGTCACCCCGTGCGCATCGCCGACGCGATTCTCGTGCGCGAAACTCATGGCACCGGGATGAAAGGCGGTGATCTGGTTGTCGTCGAGATCGGTGGTGATGAACGCCTGCGCCGTGAGCGTGCCGGTCTTCTCGGCGACGAAGCGCCGGTCGATACCGCAGTGATCGAGCCACTCGGCGTAGGGGGCGAAATCGCTGCCCACCGTCCCCATCGGCAGCGGTTCACCGCCGAGCAGCTTGAGATTGTAAGCGATGTTGCCCGCACAGCCACCGAACTCCCGGCGCAGTTCCGGGACCAGGAACGACACGTTCAGGATGTGGATCTTGTCTGGCAGGATGTGATTGGCGAAGCGATCCTTGAAGACCATGATGTTGTCGAAGGCAAACGAGCCACAGATGAGTACGGCCATGTTCGATCCACTCCCTTTCGTCATGAAGCCACGGCGTAGCGCACACGCCCGGCAGTCGGCGAGCGCTCAGGCGGGTTCCGAAACCGGTGACGCCGGCACGGCCGTGGAACCGCCGTGACGAACGAGCACGGCGCGCAGGTAACGGCCGGTGTGTGATCGCGGCGCGGTGGCAATCCGCTCGGGCGTGCCGGCCGCGACGATCTCGCCACCGCCGTCGCCACCCTCGGGTCCGAGGTCGATCACCCAGTCCGCGGTCTTGATGACATCGAGGTTGTGCTCGATCACCAGGATCGTGTTGCCGTGATCGCGCAGCCGTCGCAGCACACCCAGCAGCTGCTCGATGTCGTGAAAGTGCAGACCGGTCGTGGGCTCGTCGAGGATGTACAGGGTTCGTCCGGTATCGCGCTTGGACAGCTCGCGCGCGAGCTTGACCCGCTGCGCCTCGCCACCGGACAGGGTCGTTGCGTTCTGCCCCAGGCTGACGTAACCGAGCCCCACGTCCATGAGCGTCTGCAGCTTGCCCGCCACGATCGGCACGGCGTCGAAGAAGCTGCGAGCTTCCTCGACGGTCATGTCGAGCGCCTGCGCAATCGAGCGCCCCTTGTAGGTGATCTCCAGCGTCTCGCGGTTGTAGCGCCGCCCCTTGCACACGTCGCAGGGCACGTATACGTCGGGCAGGAAATGCATCTCGACGCGGATGACGCCGTCGCCCTCGCAGGACTCGCAGCGTCCACCGCGGACGTTGAAGCTGAACCGGCCCGCCTTGTAGCCCCGTGAACGCGCTTCCTGGGTCGCCGCGAACAAGTCGCGGATGGGAGCGAACAGCCCCGAGTAGGTTGCCGGGTTGGAACGGGGTGTGCGGCCGATCGGGCTCTGATCGATCGCGATAACCTTGTCGAAATGCTCGAGCCCCTCGATCGCCGTGCACGGCGCCGGCTCGGCGGCTGCGCCGTGCAACTGCCGCGCGACCGCCCGGTACAGCGTGTCGTTGACCAGCGTCGACTTGCCGGAACCGGACACCCCGGTGATGCAGGTCATCAGTCCCACGGGAAACGCGACATCGATACCCTTGAGGTTGTTGCCGGCGGCACCCCGTATCGCGAGCAGAATCTGCGGATCGAAGGCGCGGCGTTCGGCGGGCACTTCGATGCGCCGGCGCCCCGACAGATACTGGCCCGTGATCGACGCCGGATGGTGCTCCACCTCGCCCGGTGTGCCCATGGCGACGATCAGCCCACCGTGGACGCCGGCGCCCGGACCCATGTCGACGACGAAATCCGCGGCGCGAATGGCCTCCTCGTCGTGTTCGACCACGATCACGGTATTGCCGAGATCGCGCAGGTGCACGAGGGTTTCGAGCAGGCGGTGATTGTCACGCTGATGCAGGCCGATCGACGGTTCGTCGAGGATGTACATGACGCCGACCAGCCCGGCACCCACCTGACTCGCCAAGCGGATCCGCTGCGCCTCGCCGCCCGAGAGCGTCTCGGCGCTGCGGTCGAGGGTCAGGTAATCGAGGCCGACGTTGACCAGGAACCGCAGGCGCATGCCGAGCTCGCGCACGATGCGCTCGGCTATCTCCCCGCGCCGCCCCGACAGCGGGAGCTCGGCGAAGAAACGCTGCGCCGCGCCGATACTGAGCGCGGTGATCTCGGGCAGGGTCCGTTCGCCGACATACACGTTGCGGGCGGCGATGCCGAGCCGGGTACCCGCGCAGGCAGGGCAGGGCTTGGTGCCCAGGTACTTGGCCAGCTCCTCGCGCACCATGGCGGACTCGGTTTCGCGGTAGCGGCGCTCGACGTTGGGCAGCACACCCTCGAAGGGGTGGTTGCGGGTGTAGTGGCCGCCGTTCGCCTTGGCGTAGGAAAAATCGATGCTCTCGGCGCCGCTGCCGAACAGTATCACCTCGCGCACGCGCTGCTCCAGATCCTGGAACGGTGTCTCCAAATCGAACTCGTAGTGGGCGGCAAGCGCCCGCAGCATCTGGAAGTAATAGGCATTGCGGCGGTCCCAGCCACGGATCGCACCGGCGGGCAGGGACAGCTCGGCGTGCGCGACGATCCGCTCCGGGTCGAAGAACTGGATCACCCCCAATCCGTCGCACCCCGCACAGGCCCCGGCGGGGTTGTTGAAGGAAAACAGCCGCGGCTCCAGCTCCGCAATCGCGTAACCACAATGCGGACAGGCGAAACGCGCCGAGAACACCAGCGGCGCACGCTCGGGCGCGTCCATCCATACCACCCGGGCGACGCCGTCGGCGAGCCCCAGCGCGGTCTCGAACGAATCGGCCAGCCGTTGCCGCAGATCGGGCCGAACCTTGAAACGGTCGACCACGACGGCGATGGAATGCTTGCGCGAAAGCTCGAGATGCGGCGGGGCATCCAGATCGACCAGCTCGCCATCGACCAGCGCCCGCACGAATCCCTGCACGCGCAGTCTGTCGAGGATCTGCGCATGCTCGCCCTTGCGCCCTTCGACCAGGGGCGCGAGCAGCATCAGGCGGTCGCCTTCGGGCTCGGCGAGCACCTGATCGACCATCTGGCTGACGCTCTGCGCCGCGAGCACGCCACCGTGCTCCGGGCAACGCGGCTCGCCGGCTCGGGCGTACAACAGACGCAGGTAATCGTAGATCTCCGTGATGGTTCCCACCGTCGAGCGCGGATTGTGCGACGTGGACTTCTGCTCGATCGAGATGGCCGGCGACAGGCCTTCGATGAGATCCAGATCGGGCTTTTCCATCACCGACAGGAACTGGCGCGCGTAGGTCGACAGAGATTCGACGTAGCGACGCTGGCCCTCGGCATAAATGGTGTCGAAGGCGAGCGAAGACTTGCCCGAGCCCGACAACCCGGTCACCACGATCAGCCGATCCCGGGGCAGATCGAGGTCGATGCTCCTGAGATTGTGGGTCCGGGCGCCGCGGATTCGGATCGTGTTCATGCGTGGATTCCGGCCCGCCGCAAGGAGCGGACGACGACGCGCAGCGAACAATCGCTGACGAAAAAAAAGATCAAGCTGTTACTATACGGGGCTTTCAACCCATGACGCAAAACAACCCGACAGCGCGGGCCGGCGCGCGCATGACCCCGCTCGAGCTTCGCGCCGCCGCCTCCCTGGCGGCGGTGTTCTTCCTGCGCATGCTCGGCCTGTTCATGATCCTGCCGGTACTGCCGCTGCACGCCCAAGGCGTAACCGGCGCCACGCCGCTCTTGGCCGGCATCGCGCTCGGCGCCTATGGCATCACTCAGGCCTGCCTGCAGCTGCCGTTCGGCATGCTCTCGGATCGCTACGGCCGCAAGCGCGTCATCACCGCCGGACTGGTGCTGTTCGCCGCGGGGAGCGCGGTCGCGGCGCTGTCCACCTCGATCGGGGGGATCATCGCGGGCAGGCTGTTGCAGGGTGCCGGCGCGGTCGCGGCCGCCATCATGGCGCTCGCCGCCGATCTCACGCGTGAGAGCTCCCGCACCAAGGCGATGGCAGGAATCGGTGCCAGCATCGGCCTCGCGTTCGCGCTCGCGTTCATACTCGGGCCCATCGTCGATGCGTCGTTCGGCATGAGCGCGGTGTTCTGGGCCGCCGCGGGCTGCGCAGTGCTGGCCCTGGCGGTGGTGGTGGTGCTGGTGCCCGATCCACCGGTCGAGGTTCACCACCGCGACGTGCAGGCGGACAGCTCCGAGCTGCGCCGGGTGCTGCGACACCGTGGCCTGCTCGGCCTGGATTTGGGTGTCGCCTGCCTGCACTGCGTGCTCACGGCGAGCTTCGTGGTGATTCCGCTCGCCCTGCGCGACTACGCCGGGCTGCCGGCGGCACGCCACTGGCAGGTTTATGCACCGGTGCTGATCGCGTCGGTGCTGCTGATGCTGCCGTTCGTGTTTCTGGCCGACCGGGGCCGACGCATGCGCACCGTCACCATGGGTGCCGTCGTCCTGCTCGGCACGGTCGAGATCGCATTGGCATTCGCGCAGCATTCGCTGCTCCTGCTGGCGGCGCTGCTCGCGCTGTTCTTCACGGCCGTCAACGTGCTCGAGGCCAGCCTGCCGGCGATGGTGTCACGAGCGGCCCCGGCAGACGCCAGGGGCACCGCCCTCGGCGTGTTTTCCACGTCCCAGTTCCTCGGTGCGTTCAGCGGGGGTGTCATCGGTGGCTACCTGCACGGCGCCTTCGGTAACGCCGCGGTGTTCGCCGTCGCCGCCGGCCTGTGCGCGCTGTGGATCGGCCTGTGGCTCGCGCTGCCACGGGCGCGCGCAGCGGACGGGCGGGTGACGGGCGGGAGGCAGGCGGAGTAAAGTGCGGGACGCGCCGTCAGAGCGCAGTCAAGCAACTGGAGAGCAGACATGGCTAGAGGGATTAACAAGGTGATTCTGATAGGGAATTTGGGCGCCGATCCCGAGGTCCGTTACACCGCCGGCGGCAGCGCCGTGGCGAACGTGCGGCTCGCCACCACCGATAACTGGAAAGACCGCCAGAGCGGCGAGCAGCAGGAGCGCACCGAGTGGCACAACATCGTGTTCTTCGCCCGGCTGGCCGAGATTGTCGGTGAGTACCTGCGCAAGGGCTCGCAGATCTACGTGGAAGGACGCCTGCAGACCCGCAAATGGAAAGATCGTGACGGTAACGACCGTTACACCACGGAAATCGTCGCCAGCGAGATGCA
>JADZEE010000119.1 GCA_020850735.1 Gammaproteobacteria bacterium
ACTCGTGATCGGCGGCGAGGAGAAGTATCTGTGCCGCTGCGGGTTGTCCAGGAATCAACCCTTCTGCGACGGCTCCCACAAGCTCACCAAGGCTGAGGCGCCCGACAAGCTCTACTGGTACGACGACTCAGGTACGCGCCATGAATGCAGCGACGCGTTCCCCGGGATCCGCACGTTCTGACGGCGCGGCCGGAATGGCTACGCATGGCGGTTCATGAAGTTTCCCTGATCCGCAGCGAGACCGTCGCGGAAGGCACGCTGGCCTTTCACTTCGAGCGGCCGCGCGGCTTCACGCATCAGGCGGGACAGTCGCTGCTGCTGCGACTGATCGACGCGCCCGAGACGGATGCGGAAGGGGATGCCCGGACCTTCACGATCGCGAGCGCGCCGCACGAGCCGGATCTGATGATCGCCACGCGCATGCGTGATACCGCATTCAAGCGCGTCCTGCGCAAGGCGCCGCCGGGAACGCGCGTGACGATCGACGGTCCCGATGGGCAGATGGTGCTGCACGCGGAGGCTGCGAGACCGGCCGTGCTGCTCGCGGGCGGCATCGGTGTGACACCGTTTCGCGCGATCGCGCAGCATGCCGCCCACGCCGGGTTGCCGCACCGGCTGCATCTCTTCTATTCGAATCGGCGCCCCGAGGATGCCGCCTTCCTCGAGGAGTTCGAGCAGCTGCAGGCGCGCAACCCGAATTTCCGGCTCATCGCCACCATGACGAAGCCGCAGGCCTCAGGACGCCCGTGGTCGGGTGAAACGGGTGTCATCCGGCGCGACATGCTGGCGCGCCACCTGCAGGACCTCGAGGCGCCGATCTACTATTTCGCCGGGCCGCCGGCGATGACGCTGGCCATGCACCAGATGCTGGATGAGATGGGCGTCGACGAACGGCTCATGCGCTACGAGGAGTTCTACGGCTATTGATGCCCGACGCCAGATGGTTTCTGGACTGAGTCAAGAATGCCTATCATTCCCGTTTCGGCTACACTATGCGACCGGAGCCCGCGCAGTTTTGCTATCGTAGCGGCCCGTTTTTGACCGCCAGATTCCATTTACCCGGCATGCCACAGCAGCGACCACCGCTCGCATTGCTGCGCGGTGCGGCAACCCTCCTGCCGCAGCGCGTAGTCTCCCGTCTGGCGAGCGCCGTCGTGCGTGGCCTCGGTCGATCGCACCCGAAGATGATGGTGAATCTGACGCAGCTCGATCGGGCCGTCGTCTACGTCGCGCCGACCGATCTCCCGTACGGCTTCGCACTCGCCATAGGCCGTGAACCGGTCACACTGACGATCGTCGACGGGCCGCCCGTGGCGGCCGACGCCAGCGTGAGCGCCAGTGTCGCGGTGCTGGTCGATCTGCTCGAGGGCCGGATCGACAGCGACACGCTGTTCTTCCGGCGCGACCTGCGGATCTCCGGCAATACCGCCGTCATCGTCGGGCTGCGCAACGTGCTCGACCGCGAGGAGCTGCGGCTCACCGACGAACTCGGTGCCCTGTGCGGACCGCTGCGGCCGGCAGCACGCGCGGTGGCGATCGCGCTCGAGCGCGTGCTGCAGCGGGTGGGTGTGCGCCTGACGGCCATGCACCGCACTCTGCACCCCGCCGCGGACGAGGACCGCGATCTCGGCACGGAGCTGGAGCGCTGCCGCAGTGAGATCAGCGCGCTCACGGCCCGCCTCGGTGCACTCGAGGCACGCCAGAAGCGGCGCGACGATCGGGCCGCATGAACCAGCGCTACATGGAGTTGGTCTGCCCGGCGGGCACACCGGCGGCGTTGCGCGCGGCGGTGGATGCCGGCGCCGATACCGTATATTGCGGTTTCCGCGATTGCACCAACGCCCGCAACTATCCCGGACTCAACTTCGACGTCGATGAGCTGCGCGAGGGTATCGCCTATGCCCGCGCACGTCACTGCAAGGTGCTGGTGGCGATCAACACCTTCCCGCCGGCCGGTGACGCCGGACCCTGGCATCGGGCGGTGGATCAGGCGGCGGCGGTCGGCGCGGATGCCGTGATCCTGGCCGACATCGGCGTGCTCGACTATGCCACGCGGCGCCATCCTTCCCTGCGCCGGCATCTCTCGGTGCAGGCATCCGCGGCCAATGCACCGTCGGTGGCCTTCTACCGCGACCACTTCGACGTGAAGCGCGTGGTCCTGCCGCGCGTGCTCTCGGTCGCGGAAGTCGCCGACCTGATCGCGCAGATCGGCATCGAGACCGAGGTGTTCGCCTTCGGCAGCGTCGGACCGATGTCGGAGGGCCGCTGCTTCCTGTCCTCCTATCTCACCGGTCTGTCGCCGACGAGCGAGGGTGCCTGTGCGCCGGCCAGCCACGTCAGCTACGTCGAGCAGGGCGGGCAGACGCTGTCGAAGCTCGGCGGCACGACGCTCAACTGCTTCGCCCGCGGCGAGCCGGCCGCCTATCCGACGCCCTGCAAGGGGCGCTACGTCACCCACGGGCGCGCGAGCTACCTCTTCGAGGAGCCGGTCGGCCTCAATGCGATCACGATTCTCCCGGAACTGAAGGCAGCCGGTGTCACGGCACTGAAGATCGAGGGGCGGCAACGCAGCCGCGCCTACGTGACGCAGGTCGTCACGACGTTTCGCCAGGCGCTCGACGCGCTGGCGCGGGGCGCGCCGCTGCCCGCGGCCGGGCTCGGCAGCGAGACCGAGGGCGGTCGCGAGACCCACGGCGCCTACCGCCGGGGCTGGCGATGAGCGCGCGCACACCCTCCCGGCTGACGCTCGGGCCGCTGCTGTATCACTGGTCGGCGCAGCAGCGGCGCGACTTCTACCTGCGCGTCGCGGACGAGGCGCCGGTCGACTGCGTCTACCTGGGCGAAGTGGTCTGCTCCAAGCGCGAGTCGACGTTCGCGCCCTTCATGGAGGAGGCGATCGCGCGCCTGCGGGCGGCCGGCAAGGAGGTCGTCATCTCCACGCTGGCGCTGGTGACCACGCCGCGCGAGATCGAGACCATCGACGAGTTCATCGCCGGTGGCCTCATGATCGAGGCGAACGACGTCGCCTGCCTGCAGCGACTCGCGGGGCGGCCGCACGTGGTCGGCCCCTACATCAACGTGTTCAACGAGGGCGCGCGCGATTTCATCGTCGGGCAGGGCGCGGTGCGCATCGTACTGCCGGTGGAGATGCCGGCGAAATCGATCCGCATCGTCGCCGGCAGTGACGTGCCGGCCGACTTCGAGGTGCAGGTGTTCGGACGCCAGCCGCTGTCGGTGGCGATGCGCTGCTATCACGCGCGCGCCCACAACCGCACCAAGGACCATTGCCAGCTGGTCTGCGGGCTGGACAGCAACGGCCTCACGGCGCAGACCATCGACGGCAGCGAGATCCTGACCGTCAACGGTACGCAGACGCAGACGCACGGTCACGCGGTCCTGCTGGCCGAACTCGACATGCTGTGCGCCGCCGGTGTACGGTATTTCCGGCTGTCACCGCAGGACATCGACATGGTACGAGTGGCTGTGCTGTACCGCGAGGTACTCGACGGGCAGCGCGACCCGGCAGAGGCGTTGCAGGCGCTGCGCACGCTCACCGGCGACGTGCCGTACGTGAACGGCTTTCTCCACGGGCGCGAAGGCCTGGCATGGGTGCAAGCATGACGCAGCCGTCACCAGCGGCACATCCGTCCGCGGCGGGTGCGGAAC
>JADZEE010000120.1 GCA_020850735.1 Gammaproteobacteria bacterium
CCAATGCATTGCCGGTACACCCGTAGGTGCGGCTTCAGCCGCATTCACCGCTTGGCGCCGACACCCACCGTCCCGGCCGGCTGAAGCCGGCCCTACAACCACCCGGGCGTTGGCGGGAGATCCCGGTAGGTGCGGCTGTAGGTGCGGCCGTAGGTGCGGCTTCAGCCGCATTCACCGCTTGGCGTCGCCACCCACCGTCCCGGCCGGCTGAAGCCGGCCCTACAACATCGCCGACCGTCACCGGCAATAGCGATTTTGGGGGTCCCCGCAACGCGGGCCAGGGGCGTCCAGGGGCCGTCGCAACAGGCGCGGTGATGTTTTCACAAGCCCTCAGCCCTGGTCGTAATCCAGCGTGACGTGCTCGCTGGTCGGATGGGACTGGCAGACGAGCACGTAGCCGGCCTCCAGCTCCCAGGGTTCGAGTGCGTAGTTGACGTCCATGCGCACACTGCCGGCGACGACCTTCGCGCGACAGGTCGAGCACACGCCGCCCTTGCAGGAAAACGGCAGCTCCAGTCCCTGCTCGTGCGCCGCGTCGAGTATGCTCGGTCCGCCCGCTTGCGCACGAAACTCACGCCGATCGCCGTCCATCACCACCGTGATCGTGCTCGCGGTTTCGCCGGTGGCCGGCGCCGGCGCGCTCCGCGCACGTGCGGCGACCGCCGGATTGGTCGCGAAGCGCTCGAAATGCACGTGCCGCGGATCCATACCGGCCGTGATCAGCGCGGCGCGTGCGTCGTCGATCATGGCCCCCGGACCGCACACATAGCATTCGTCCGGCAGGCGATCGCGGCAGAAGCCGGCGAGCAGCTCGCCGACCTTGGCGGCGTCGATGTGGCCGTTGAACAAGGGCATGTCCGTGTCTTCGCGGGAGAGGACGAAATGGATGCTGAAGCGGTCCATGTACAGGTTTTTCAGATCCATCAGCGCTTCGCGAAAGATCGTCGTGGCCCGGGTGCGGTTACCGTAGAACAGCAGCACGCGGCTGTGCAGCTCGGTCGCGAGCGTGGTACGGATGAGTGACATGATCGGCGTGATGCCGCTGCCGGCCGCGAGCATCAGGTAGGTCCTGCGCTGGGCCGGATCGAGCGGGGTGTTGAACCGCCCGGTGGGCGTCATGACCTGCAGCGTGTCACCGGGACGCAGGCGCTCGTTAGCGAAGGTCGAGAACGCGCCGGCGTCGACGTGGCGCACGACGATGTCGAGATTGGATTCGCCGACGCCATTGCAGATCGAGTAGGAACGGCGCAGCTCCGTGCCGTCGACGACGGCCTTCACGTTCAGGTGCTGGCCCTGGCGGTAGCGGTACTGGGTGGCGAGCTCCGGGGGCACCCGGAACGTGACACGGACGGCATCGTCGGTTTCCCGCTGCACGTCGGCGACGATCAGTGGGTGGTATTTCAGCATCGATCCGATCCCCTGGGCGGGTCTGGCGGCGCGCGCCTGCCGCCGTCGGACCGCGGTGCCGGCGCAACGCGCGCTCTGTCGTCCCCGCGGCCGGCGTCCCTCAGAAACATTTGAAATAGTCGAACGGCTCGAGACAGTCGTCGCACGTGTAGTGCGCTTTGCACGGCGTGGAGCCGAACTCGCTGACGCGCGTGGTGTGTGCGGATCCGCAGCGCGGGCAGGGCACGCCGGCATCATCGGCCATGAGCGCCCGCTTGTCGGCGCTCACGCCGACCGGCGGGGCGATGCCGTACTCGCGCAGCTTGGCCCGCCCGGCTTCGCTGAGCCAGTCGGTGGTCCAGGGCGGATACAAGGCGGTGCGGATCCGCGCCCGGGCATAGCCGCCGGCGTCGAGCGCCTTGCGGATTTCCTGCTCGATCACCCGCGTGGCGGGGCAGCCGGAGTAGGTCGGGGTGATGACGACCTCGATGGTGCCGGCGTCGGCACGGACGTCGCGCACGATGCCGAGGTCAACCACCGACAGCACCGGGATCTCGGGATCCGGCACGTCCTCGAGCAACGCCCGCACGGCCGCCAGCGCGTCGTCAGCCAACGCGATTTCAGTCATACCGGTTCGGCTCTCACCAGGCCGTCGCGTCGGGATAGGCGCGTTGCATGAACTGCAGCTCGCACAGCAGGTAACCGAGGTGCTCGGTGTGACGTCCCGCCTTACCGCCGCTCTGCATCCACTGGGCGGGCGGACGGGTCAGCGTCGCCTCGGCGAGCACCGCGTCGACCCGCCGATCCCAGCCCTCGCGCAGGCTGCGCGGATCGGGGCCGACGCCGGCGGCGGCGATGGCTTCCTCCACCGCGTCGCAGTCGAACAGCTCGCCCGTCCACATCCACAATGAGTCCACCGCCTGCTGCGCGCGGGCGTGGCTTTCCTCCGTGCCGTCGCCCAGGCGCACTAGCCACTGCGCACTGTGCCGGAAATGGTAGCGGGTCTCCTTGAGCGACTTGGCGGCGATCGCGGCCAGGCGCGTATCGGCCGATTGCGCCAGCCGCTCGTAGAGCTCGAGCTGCCAGGCATCGACGAACATCTGCCGCGCCATGGTTACGCCGAAGTCGGTATTGGGCTGCTCGACCAGCAGCAGATTGTGGAAATCGAACACGTCGCGGCGGAAGGCGAGCGCGTCGTCGCTGCGCCCGCGCCCTTCGATCTCCGCGGCGTAGCCGAGCAGCAGACGCGCCTGACCGATGAAATCGAGCGCGAAATTGGTCAGGGCGATGTCTTCTTCGAGATACGGGCCGGTGCCGCACCATTCGGACAGGCGCTGGCCCAGTACCAGCGCGGTGTCGCCCAGGCGCAGGACGTATTCGAACAGGGCGCTGTCGCGCACGGCCGGGGTCATCGTCGCCCCGTCACAGGTTCTCGATTTCGTCGGGAATGTCGTAAAAGGTGGGATGTCGATACACCTTGTCACGCGCCGGTTCGAACAGCGCTTCCTTGTCGTTCGGATCGGAGGCGGTGATTGCGCGCGATTCCACGACCCAGATGCTGACGCCTTCCATGCGGCGCGTGTAGACATCGCGGGCGTTGTCGACGGCCATCGCGGCATCGACGGCGTGAATGCTGCCCACGTGCTTGTGCGCGAGGCCGGTCTTGCTGCGGATGAAAACCTCGTACAGCGGCAGCTCTGTTTCTGTCATCGGCGCTGTTCCTCGCGTACCTGGATCCGAAGCGCGGGCGCGGGGACGCGCAGCGCCCCGCGCGGTTTCACGCGGCCTGCCCGGTCGCCGGCGCCCGGCGTTTGTTGGCGTATGCCTGCGCGGCGTCACGCACCCAGCGGCCGTCCTCGTGCGCCTTGCGGCGAACGGCCAGTCGATCCCGGTTGCACGGTCCGTTGCCCTTGATCACCTCGCGAAATTCGTTCCAGTCGGGTTCGCCGTAGTGGTAGTGGCCGGACGCCGGATCCAGGCGCAGGGCCGGATCGGGAATGCTCAGTCCCAGGAACTCGGCCTGCGGCACGGTGGCGTCGATGAATTTCTGGCGCAGCTCGTCGTTGGAGAACCGCTTGATCTTCCAGCGCATGTTCTGGTCGGAGTGTATCGAGTCCCGGTCACTCGGACCGAACATCATGACCACCGGCCACCACCACCGGTTCAGGGCGTCCTGGGCGAGGTTTTTCTGGGCGCTCGTACCGCGGCACAGCGTGAGCATGATTTCGAAGCCCTGGCGCTGGTGGAAGCTCTCCTCCTTGCAGACGCGGACCATCGCGCGGGCGTAGGGGCCGTAGGAGCACCGGCACAGCGGGATCTGGTTCATGATGGCGGCACCGTCGACGAGCCAGCCGATGGCACCCATATCGGCCCAGGTGAGCGCGGGATAGTTGAAGATGCTCGAGTACTTCGCCTTCCCGGACAGCAGCTGCTCGATCATCTCCGCCCGCGAGACGCCGAGCGTTTCCGCGGCGCTGTACAGGTACATGCCGTGGCCACCCTCGTCCTGCACTTTGGCGAGCAGCACCGCCTTGCGCCGCAGCGTGGGTGCGCGCGTGATCCAGTTGCCTTCGGGCAGCATGCCCACGACTTCCGAGTGGGCGTGCTGCGCGATCTGGCGGATCAGCGTGCGCCGGTAGCCTTCCGGCATCCAGTCCTTGGGCTCGATACGCCCCTCGGCGTCGATGCGCGCCTGAAAACGTTCGGCGAGCTCGTCGTCGGCCGGGCCGGACGGGTCGTCCGGCTGCTGATCCAGACCTTGCGTGTACATGTGCGCAGCCCCCGCGCGTGGGTCAACCTGTGTCCACTTATGGCACAAAATTATGACGATCGCAATATTTTTTGTATCAAAATCGGCCTGGGCGGCACCGTGCCTGCGTGGGGTGCAGATCAGTCGTCGGGCGCGGCGAGCACCTTGCCGGTGGTATAGGAGTTGCCGCGAAAGATGGCGATGAGCTGGCCGCCGTCGTCGCGCACGTCGATGTCGTAGACGCCGAGCGTGCGCCCGTGCGAACGCTCACGGGCGGTGGCCGTCAGGCGCGCGCCCACCGCGCTCGGTCGCAGGAAATTGATCTCGCAGATGACCGCGAGCGTCACCGCGTTGTAACTGTTGCACGCGTAGGCAAAGGCCGTGTCCGCGAGCATGAACACGCGCCCGCCGTGACACACTCCATGGCCGTTCATCATGTCGGCGCGTACCGTCATCGCCATCTGCGCCTGGCCGGGGCCGATCGACAGCAGCTCGATGCCCGCTTCCTGAGCTGCCGCGTCCCGTGCGTACATCACGCGGCCGGTGAGCTCGGCCAGTTGCTGCGGATCCCGGGTCCTGGCTTCCACGTTCCGTCACTTCGCCACTCAGGCCAGGAACCCGCGCTGCGCGGCAACCCGCCGGCGCAGCAGTGCCGACGCCCGGTAGCGATCGGTACCGAGCGCGGCGCCGAGATTGGCGAGCACTTCGTCGAGGCGCGCCAGACCCACACTGTCCGCCCAGTCCATGGGTCCGCGCGGATAGTTCACGCCGAACAGCATCGCGGTGTCGGCGTCGGCGGGCGTGCACACGCCCTGGCCGACGGCGTCGGCGGCTTCGTTGGCGAGCGTCGCCAGGATGCGCATGAGGATCATGCCGGCCGTGTCGTCGACGTAGGTGACCTGTTTGCCCAGCGCCTGGAACAACGCCGCGGCACTGTCGCGCGCGGCCTGCGAGGCCTGGTCGGCGGCAGCCAGGACGATGCGCGGCGTCGTCCCGTAATCGAGCGCGAGATCGAACAGCACCAGATCGGCGATGGACTCGTCGGCACTGCGGCGGGTGGCGGTACGCCCGTCGGTCAGGGCGACGACCACGCCGGGCGCGTGGATGAAGCCGTCGCCGCCGTTGCGCGTGGCACCGATCCGGCTTTCGAGCGCGGTCGCGAGCGGCTCCGCCGGGCCGAGCGAACCGTGCACGGTGACCGAGCCCGCCAGCGCCTGCGGCGCGACGATCGGGATCGCGGGCGCCGGCTCCTGCGCGTCGTAACGGTAGAAGCCGCGACCGCTCTTGCGGCCGAAATACCCCGCGTTCACCATCTCCTGCTGGATCAGCGACGGGCGGTATTTCGGGTCCTGGAAATACGCTTCGTAGACCGATTTGGTCACCATGAAGTTGACGTCGATACCGATCAGATCCATCAGTTCGAACGGCCCCATGCGGAAACCGCCGCAGTCGCGCAGCACGGTGTCGATGGTGGTGGCGCCAGCGGTTCCTTCGGCGAGCATCCGCAGGCTCTCGCCGTAGAAGGGCCGGGCGATGCGGTTGACGATGAAACCCGGGGTCGAGCGCGCATACACCGGCTGCTTGCCCCAGGCCTGCGAGGTGGCGTGAACACACCCGGCCACCGCCGGATCGGTGGCGATGCCGCTGATGATCTCCACCAGCTTCATGATTGGCGCCGGGTTGAAGAAGTGCATGCCGACGACGTTGCCCGGTCTGGCAAGACCGGCGGCAATGGCGGTGACGGATATCGACGAGGTGTTGCTGGCGAGGATCGTCCGCTCGGCGCAGACGCGCTCGAGCTCCCGGAACACGCTCTGCTTGACGTCCAGGCGTTCCACGATTGCCTCGATCACCAGCCGGGCCGGCGCCAGCGCCGCCAGATCGGCGGCGGGACGGATGCGTGCGAGCAGCGCGTCGACCTCGCCGGCTGTCGTGCGGCCGCGTTCGACGAGCTTGCGCAGCCCCGCGGCCGTACGCTCGATCCCGCGCTTCACCGCGCCGGACTCGGCGTCGTGGAGCAGCACCGGGTGTCCGGCCGCCGCCGCAACCTGGGCGATGCCGGCACCCATCGTTCCGGCACCGATCACGGCGACGGTATCGCTCACTGCGAGTGCCTTCAATTCATCTCCCCTTGAACACCGGTGCGCGCTTGTCGAGGAAGGCGCGCACACCTTCGCCGTAATCCTCGCTCGCACCCGCGCGACGCTGCAAGTCACGCTCGAGGTCGAGCTGTGCGTCCAGCGTATTGCCGCCGGACGCATCCAGTGCCTGTTTGATGAGGCCGAATCCGAACGTCGGTTGCGTGGCGAGCCCGTCGGCGAGCTCGCGCGCCGTCGACTCGAGCTGGTCGTCGTCGACGACCTGCCAGATCAGGCCCCAGTCGGCGGCCTGTTCGGCGCTCAGCGTAGTGCCCAGCAGGGCGAGCCCCGTCGCCCGGGCGCGCCCCACCAGCCGCGGCAGGATCCAGGTGCCACCGGAGTCGGGCACCAGACCGAGCTTGCAGAAGGGCTGGATGAATTTCGCCGAGCGGCCGGCGATGACGACGTCGCAGGCCAGTGCGACATTGGCACCGGCGCCGGCCGCCACCCCGTTGACCGCGCACACCACCGGTTTGGGCAGGGCGCGTAGGCGACGCACGAGCGGATTGTAATGGGCCTCGATGCTGGCGCCGAGATCCGGGCTCGCGTCCCCGGGTGCGACCGTGCGGTCGGCGAGATCCTGGCCGGCACAGAAGCCGCGGCCCCGGCCGGTCAGCAACAGGCAGCGCAGCGCCGGATCGGATCCGACCCGCTCGAGGGCGCTGCGCAGCTCCGCGTGCATCTGCGTGTTGAAGCTGTTCAGACGCTCGGGCCGGTTCAGGGCGATCGTGGCGACGCCCGCCTGCTCCTGGTAGTCGATCGTTTCGTAGGCCATGGTCCCGATTGCTCCTGCGGCGACGCGGGTTTGTGCGTGCGACCGGCCGCAGGGCCGGTCGCCGCCAGCCCCGGGCGGCGGTCGATGTGTTACAAGTTCAGGCAACAGCGTTTGATTTTTGTTTCATGGTAAGGGAATAATCGCCGGCTGTTAATCGTGCGCCGGCGTAAGGCACGATAGCCGAGGCCATCATGATGACACGTACGAAACCATCGCCGCGCGACGAGCTGGATGCGATCGAGATCGCCAGCCGCGACGAGATCGCCGCGCGCCAGCTCGAGCGCCTGCGCTGGACGCTGCGGCACGCCTACGACAACGTCGCGCACTACAAGGCGCGTTTCGAGGCTGCGGGGGTGCATCCGGACGACCTGCGCACGCTGGACGATCTCGCCCGCTTCCCGTTCACCAGCAAAGCGGATCTGCGCGCCAATTACCCGTTCGGCATGTTCGCGGTGCCCATGGATGAAGTGGTGCGCGTGCACGCCTCGAGCGGCACGACGGGCAAGCCGACCGTGGTCGGCTACAGTGCGCGCGACATCGACATCTGGGCGGATGTGTGCGCGCGTTCCATCCGCGCGGCCGGTGGGCGGCGGTCGGACAAGATCCACGTCGCCTACGGCTACGGTCTGTTCACCGGCGGCCTGGGCGCGCATTACGGCGCCGAGCGTCTCGGCGCCACGGTGATCCCGATGTCCGGCGGGATGACCGAGCGGCAGGTGCAGCTCATTCAGGATTTCCAGCCCGACATCCTGATGTGCACGCCGTCCTACGCGCTCAACATCGCCGACGAGTTCGAGCGCCAGGGCAGCGATCCGGCGGCCTGCTCGCTGCGTATCGGCATTTTCGGCGCCGAACCCTGGACCGAGGCGATGCGTGCCGAAATCGAGGCGCGTCTGGGCATGGACGCGGTCGACATCTACGGCCTGTCCGAAGTCATGGGTCCGGGCGTCGCGAGCGAGTGCGTGGAGACCAAGGACGGCGCCACGGTCTGGGAGGATCACTTCTACCCGGAAATCGTCCACCCCGACAGCGGTGAGCCGCTCGCCGACGGCGAGCTCGGCGAGCTCGTGTTCACGTCGCTGACCAAGGAAGCGCTGCCCATCATTCGTTACCGGACCCGCGACCTGACCCGCCTGCTGCCGGGCACCGCACGCTCGATGCGGCGCATGGCGCGCATCACCGGCCGCAGCGACGACATGCTCATCATTCGCGGTGTGAACGTGTTCCCCAGCCAGATCGAGGAGCAGATCTTCAAGTGCGCCCAGCTTTCGCCGCATTACCAGATCGAGCTCTCGCGCGACGGTCACCTCGATCAGATCAAGGTGCTGGTGGAGCTCAAGCCCAACGCCGTCGACTATGACCGGGCCACCACGGCACGCGAGCTCGCCCATCACATCAAATCGTATATCGGCGTCAGTGCCCACATCGAGGTACTGTCCTACGGGAACGTCGCCCGCTCGCAGGGCAAGGCCGTGCGCATCGTCGACAAGCGCGCGATCCCGTGACCCGCGGCGGGTGGCGGCTGGCAGTGCGGGCTGCGTGCTCCGCGACCGTGCGCCGATCCGATGGTGCCGCGACACTCGCCGCTCGCGCGGAGCCGGGACGAAGGTTCCGTACCCTCGCGCAGTGCCGCGCCGGGCGGTGGTTGCAACCATGTATTCGTCATGCACGATCCGTTACGACGCCGGTACGGCGACGGCGATGTGACCGGCCGAGGTGTCGCGGCGCGACGACGTTCAGTCCGCTCTCCGGATACGGAGCCCGCCTCATGAGGAGTCGAACCAATGGTCCGTAGTCTCGAAAGTTACGCCCAGGATCGCTGGCACGCCGGCGCACGCGATGCGATCGAGCTGCGCAATGCGGTCAACGGTGACGTCGTGGCGCTCGCCTCCAGCAGCGGCCTCGATTTCGCGGCCATGCTCGAGCACGGGCGCCGCGTCGGCGGGCCGGCGCTGCGCAAGCTCACCTTCCACCAGCGGGCGCTCATGCTCAAGGCGCTGGCGCAGTTCCTCGACGAACGCAAGTCGCAGTTTTACACGCTGTCGACCGCCACCGGTGCCACCCGGCCGGATTCACGCGGCGACATCGATGGCGGCCTGGCGACCCTGTTCGTGTATGCGTCCAAGGGCCGGCGAGAGCTGCCCAACGACACGGTGTACGTGGAGGGCGCTGCCGAGATCGTGTCCAGGGGCGGCAGTTTCATCGGCCAGCACGTGTGTGTGCCGCTGGAGGGTGTGGCGGTGCAGATCAACGCTTACAACTTTCCCTGCTGGGGAATGCTGGAAAAGCTCGCGCCGTGCCTGCTCGCGGGGGTACCGGCGATCGTCAAGCCGGCGAGCAGCACCGCTTACCTCACCGAGGCGGTTTTCCGCGCCATGGTCGAGTCCGGGATCCTGCCCCCTGGCGCGGTCCAGCTCGTGTGCGGCGGCCTTGGCGACCTGTTCGATCATCTCACCTGCCAGGACGTGGTGGCGTTCACCGGTTCGGCCGGCACCGCGCTCAAACTGCGCTCCCATCCGCGCGTGCTGGCGCAGTCGGTGCGCTTCACCGCCGAGACCGACTCGCTCAACTGCTCCGTGCTCGGCCCCGACGCGGGGCCGGGCACGCCTGAATTCGAGCTTTACGTCAAGGAGGTCGTGCGTGAGATGACCGCCAAGGCGGGGCAGAAGTGCACCGCCATCCGCAGGGCCATCGTTCCCGAACGCCACCTCGCCGCCGTGATCGAGACGCTGTGCGCGCGCCTCGCGGCGGTGCGGGTCGGCAATCCCGCGCTCGCGGAAGTCGACATGGGGGCGCTGGCGAGCCTGGAGCAGCGCGCGCAGGTGCGCGCACGGGTTGCCGAGCTCGCGGCGGCGGGCGAGATCGTCTACGGCAGCCCGGAGCACGTGGACCTGCTCGATGCCGACGCCGCGCGCGGCGCATTTCTTTCGCCGATCCTGATTCACTGCCGCGACCGCGACGCCGACAGCGCCGTGCATCGCGTCGAGGCCTTCGGTCCGGTCAGCACCGTCATCGGCTACGGCGACGTCGCCGAGGCCGTGACGATCGCGAACCTGGGCCAGGGCAGCCTCGCCGCGTCGGTTGTCACCGGCGACGACCAGATCGCACGCACGATCGCCCTGGGGATCGCTCCGTGGCACGGGCGCGTACTCGTCCTCAACCGCGACTGCGCGAAGGAATCCACCGGTCACGGCGTGCCGCTGCCGCACCTGGTGCACGGTGGTCCGGGACGTGCCGGCGGCGGGGAGGAAATGGGCGGTGTGCGCGGCGTGCTCCATTACATGCAGCGCACGGCCCTGCAGGGTTCGCCGACCACGTTGACGCGGATCTGCAATCGCTGGATGCCGGGCGCTGCGACGAGCGCGACGCCGGTGCATCCGTTTCGCAGGTTTTTCGAGGAGCTCAACGTCGGCGACACGACCCATACCGCCACGCACACCGTCACGATCGACGACATCGAGCGCTTCGCGAAGCTGACGGGCGACGAGTTCTATGCGCACATGGACGAGGAGGCGGCGCGAGCGAATCCGTTCTTCGACGGCCGGGTAGCGCATGGCTACTTCGTCGTTTCCCGCGCCGCGGGACTGTTCGTTGATCCGGCGCCCGGACCGGTGCTCGCCAACTACGGCCTCGAGAACCTGCGCTTTACCAAACCCGTGTATCCGGGCGACACGATCGGTGTGCGCTTCACCTGCAAGCAGAAGACGGCGCGCGAGGGCGAAGGCCACGGCGAAGTCCGCTGGGATACCGAGATCAGGAACCAGAACGGCGAGACCGTTGCGGCCTATGACGTATTGACGATGGTCGCGCGGCGCCCGCTCGGTTCGGATCCGCATTGAACGGGCCGCCGTGACCGGGCACCGGGAATGGATCCGATGAGCGATACCGCGTTTCTGCGCACCCACACGGACGTGGTCCGGCCGGAGTGGATCGACTACAACGGCCACATGAACGTGGCCTATTACGTCGTCGTGTTCGACGCCGCCACCGACGCGTTTCTCGAGCACATCGGCATGGACGCGGACTTTCGCGCGACGCGCGGCGGATCGACCTTTGCGGTCGAGATGCACGTCAGTTACCTGCGCGAGCTCAAGCTCGACGACCCGGTAAGCGTGCTGACCCGCCTGCTCGACCACGATTCCAAGCGCATCCACTATTTCCACGCTATGCATCACGCGCGGGACGGCTACCTCGCGGCGACCTGCGAGCTCATGAGTCTGTACGTGGACACGACGCGGCGCCGGGCAGCGCCCATGCCCGAGTCGATCCGCGCGGCGCTCGCGCGGCTGCTGCACACGCACGCGACGCATGCCTGGCCACGGCAGGCCGGCCACCGGATCGGCATACCCGGGCGCCGCCCGGGCTGATCGGCGCCGGCGCGCGGACGCGGTGATGGTTTCATATGGCTCTCAGCCCTGCGCGCGCGTGCCGCGCAGGCCGTTGCGCGCGCGCAGGGCCTGGATCTTGAGCTTGCGCAGCACGTGGCGCGCCCACGCGAATTCGGTCGCGAGCAGCGCCAGGCCGGCGGGAATGACGATGAACGCCGGCCCGGGCAGCACGATCATGGCGATGCCGACGATCATGACGCTCACACCGAGTACCAGCACCAGCAGCCGGCGCAAGGTGATGTAGGTCAGCCTGAGCACGGCGGCGGGATCGGTGCGCCCGCGACTCGCTGCAGCCCGGCGGCGAAGCCGGCCGGTATCCGGCGCGCATGCGATCCCGCCGCGCGCAGGAGGGGTTCACCCCGCTGTCCGGGGTTGCGCCAGCTGGGCGCCGCATTCATCACGCGCGCTACGCCGTCACGTCCACCTGGATCGCCAGATGGTCCGACATGCGTCGCCAGCGATCGCCGTGCACGACCCGTGCATCCACGGGGCGCAGATTGCGCACGTAGATCCGGTCCAGGGCCAGTACCGGGCTCCACGCCGGAAAGGTCCGGGCGTGCTTGCGGCTGAGCGCGTGAAACGCCTCGTCGAGCCCGACTTCGCGGCGCAGACGGCTGGTGGCCGTGCCGCGCCAGTCGTTGAAGTCGCCGCCGATGACGAGCGGTGCGTCGTGCGGGACGGCTGCCTCGATCCGCCGGCACAGCAGCCCGATCTGACGCCGGCGAGTCGCTTCGAACAGATCCAGGTGCAAACAGCCGAGGTGCAGCGGCGAGCCGTCCGGCAGCTCGACCTCGGCGTGCAGCAGACCGCGTCGCTCCCAGGAGTTGATCGACAGATCGATGTTCTCCCAGCTACGGATCGGCAGGCGGCTGAGGATCGCATTCCCGTGGTCGCCGTCGGGGTAAAAGGCGTTGGCACCGTAGGCACAGTGCGGCCAGGTCCCCTCTGCCAGGTAGCGCGTCTGCGAACCGCCGGGCCAGGCTTCAAAACGTTCACGATGACGCTGGTGCTCGCCGATCACCTCCTGCACGAGCACGATGTCGGCGTCGAGCGCGGCCAGCGCCGTGCGGATCCCGTCGAGCACGAAGCGCCGGTTGGCCGGACCGAGGCCCTTGTGGATGTTGTAGGAGACGATGCGCAGGCGCGGGCTGGACGAGGGAATCTCGAGCGGCGAGGTGGCGATGGGCCGCGTCATGGAGGCCCACTATGCCACGGCGGCCGGCGCACGGGTACCGGGCGCCGCACGTGGCGCGGCTGCGGCGCTACGGCGCCGCAGCGTCAGCCGGAGGCGCCGAGGCTGAACAGCGCGTCGCTCACCACGGGCGGCTGCTTGGCCGACTGGATATCCGCGGCCGAAACGTCGAATTTCATGCTGCCGTCCGGACCCACGCCTTCGTTGCGCATGCAATCGGGCAGGTCGTCGTCGGCCTGTGTGAAACCGGCGCGACGGTTGAATTCCCATTCGTCCTGCAGGCATTGCCAACCGACGTCCAGGATCTGCTCGCGGCTGACTTGCTCACCGAGAAAGTGGGTGTAGAACTCGCGCACCTGGTCGAGATTCACGGACAGGAACATGCAGAAGCCGGAGGAATCGGTGACCGCGCAGGCGATCTGCATGTTCCGCGATGCCTGCGCCGCTTCCGCGCCGCCGATCTTGGGATCGATGACCAGACCGGCGGTGTGATCGGCGCCCATGGCACTGCTGGCATAGGTGACGCCCGCCGCCTTGAGCGGGCGCGGATCCCAGGCGGGGAGGGCCTGGCCCTTCACCACCGGCACGCGCCCGTGCTTGCGTTTTTCCCCGACGTACGCGGCACCGTTGCCGATCATCAGCGCCGTCTCGTCGCCCTGGGCGATACCCTCGAGCAGGCGTTTCGCGCCCGCGGCGTCACCCCATTGCATGCCGCCGGAGTCCATCAGCACGGCGATCGCGGCGCCGGTCTCGATGGTGTCGAGACCGACCTCGTCGCACAGGCGATCCAGCGCGCCGACCGCCTCCCAATCGTTGATGGCGCAGCTCGAACCGAGCAGCGTGAGCGTCTCGAACTCCAGTGCCGAGGTGAGGTAGTTACCGTCCTTGTCGTTGACGATGTTGGAGCAGCGCACGATGCACCCGTTCATGCAGTTGTGCATGCCGCCGCCGCGGGTCTCGAAGCTCTTGACGATGTTGGCGCCGTCGAGCTTCTCAAACTCGGGATTGCGCCCCTCGGTACGGTTCTTGTAGGGAAAGGTATAGAGCATGTTGGCGATCGGCACCACCGAGCTCGTGCCGAACTTGAACATCTGGTAGGTCTGGCTCGCCAGGTAGCTCTTGGCAAACGACTTGCTCAGGGTGGTGAACGCTTTGTCGTCGGCCGCTGTCAAAGCCTTGGTATGGCCTGGATCGATGGCGATCCATTTCAGACACTTCGATCCCATCACCGCGCCGGGGCCGCCGCGCGCCGCGTGCCGCGCCGGGTGGCGGTTCTTGCTCTGGTCGGTACAGGCGACGGACGCCCCGCGCAGCATGAGCTCGCCCGCCGGACCGATGGAGATCGCCGAAGCGGTCTTGGGATAGTTGGCCAGCAGCTTGGCGCAGGTGGGGTAATTCCACAGGCCTTTGTACTCGTCCGCCGGCAGCACACGCGCCCCGGCGGCGGTGATCTCCAGGCCGTACCGGCGGTTGCGGTCCGCTGGCTGGCCGGTGACGATGATGGCGCGGACGCCGAGCTTCATCAGGTGCTGGCCCGGGTTGCCGCCGGCATTGGATTCCTTGATGCCGTTGGTCAGCGGGCTCTTGCAGCCGACCGACAGCCGCCCGGAGGTCGGCGCGGACGTGCCGGACAGGATGCCTGGAGCGATGACCAGCACATTGTCCGGGCCGAGCGGATCGGCCTCCGGACGGCCCTGCTCGAGCATGATGCGGGCCGTCAGGGCCCGGCCACCGAGCAGCTTCCACGCCGCGGGAAACGGCCGCACCTCGACGCTCTGATCGGTCATGTTCAGGTAGATGATGTTTTCCTTGCGCACTGCGGCCATGGAATTCTCCTCGCGGGGATCGTGGGGCGATGCCCGGCACGTGCTGGCATCGTGCTGCGGACAATATGCTGGTCTGAGCATAAGCGCGAAGTTCAGCGGATTCAACGTCTTGACATTCAGCCTGTTGCGCCATCGAGTGCCCCCCGCTAATCTGCCCGGCAATGATCGATCCCACACCCCGCGCCGCTGCGCGGCACGGCGGGACCCGCTTGTGGGTACTCGTCACGGTGCTCGGCACCCTGCTGCTGTTTCTGCTCCAGAACATGGCTGTGACCAGGATCCGTTTTCTGCTCTGGTCGTGGGATCTGCCGGCAGCGGCCATGGTCCTGCTGTGGTTCGGCATGGGTGCCGCCGTGGGCTGGCTGCTCCACACGCTGCACGGTATCCGGCGGCGCTGAAGCCCGACGCCAGAGGCCGCCGCAGCCATCCGGCCGCGCCGCACACGGCGCGCGCGCACCTCTTCCATGCACGTTGACACCCGGCGCAGTCGCGCGGGCTCGTACCGCCGCGTGCGCGCGCTGCTGCTGATGCTGGCAGTGAGCGCTGTACGTGCCGCCGGCGCCGGCGTCGAGATCGATCTGGTCGGCCTCGAGGGACGATTGCGCGACAACGTGCTGGCGCAGCTGAGCATCAATCGACAGCATGATGCCGCGAACGTGACGGCCGCGCGCGTGGAAGCCCTGCACCGGCGTGCGCCGGCCGAGATCAGACGGGGGCTCGAAGCGCTCGGCCACTACGAGCCGCAGATCGACGCCACCCTGACGCAGACGGCCAGCGGCTGGCTGGCCCGCTACGTGGTCACGCCCGGCCCCGCCGTGCACGTGCGCTCGGTGGACATCCGCATCGACGGCGAGGCGCATGACGACGCGGCGTTCGCCGCGGCAAAGGCGGGATTCCCGTTGCGGCCGGGCGACGTCCTCGATCACGGGGCCTATGCGCGCGGCAAGCAGGCGTTCGTGCGCCTGGCGGCCGAGCGCGGTTACTTCGACGGGCATTTCGTCGCCAGCGAAGTGCGGGTCGATCTGGCGGACCATGCCGCGACCGTCGTCGTCCATTACGATTCGGGTGCGCGCTATCGATTCGGTGAAATCCGCCTGCCCGCTACGGTGTTGCGGCCGGATTTCCTGAACCATTACGTGCCGTTCGCCGCTGGCGATCCCTATTCCGCGGACGCGCTGCTCGACCTCGAGGCCGCGCTGACCAACAGCGACTACTTCGCGTCGGTCGAAGTCAGTCCGCGGCGCGACCAGGGCCTCGCCGGCGCGGTGCCGGTCGAGGTGCAGCTCGAGCCGCGCAAACCGCACAAATACGCGCTCGGCGCGGGTTTCGGTACGGACACGGGCCCGCGCGCGCGGGCCACGTGGGACATGCGCTACCTGAACGATCGGGGCCACCATGTCGGCGCCGATCTGCGCGTCTCGCCGGTCATCAGCAGCATTTCCGGGCGCTATACGATTCCGATCCGCGATCCGCGCCGCGACGAGTTCGCCTTCACCTCGAGCCTGCTGCGCGAGAACACCGACGCGAGCGACAGCAGCAAGTTTCAGGTCGGCGCGGCACGCCTGACCACGCGCTACGGCTGGCGCGAGACCCTGTCGCTCGACTATCTGCTGGAGGACTTCGACGTCAGCGGCGAAGGTGAGACGAGCGGGCTGCTGGTGCCCGGCGTCCGCTGGAACCGCATCTGGTCCGACGACCCGATCTACACCAGCGCCGGGCGCCGGCTCGGCCTGTCCCTGTCCGGCGCGCACACCGCGCTGCTGTCGGCCGTGTCCTTTGCGCGGCTGCAACTCGACGGCAAGTTCATACAGGCGCTCGGCGATGCCGCCAGGTTGATTGCACGCGCGGAGATCGGCGCGACCGTGGTCTCGGATTTCGACCGCTTGCCGGCCACGCAGCGCTTCTTCGCCGGCGGCGACAACAGTGTGCGCGGTTTCGACTTCCGTTCGCTCGGACCCCACGATGACGCCGGCGCAGTGGTCGGCGGACGCTACCTGGCGGTCGGCAGCGTCGAGATCGAAAGACGCGTGTACCGGAACTGGAGCGCGGCGCTGTTCACGGATTTCGGTAATGCGTTCAACCGTCCGGCACAGCTCGCCGACGTCGTCGCTTACAGCGTCGGTGCGGGTGTGCGCTGGCTCACGCCCATCGGCCTGCTCCGGGTCGACGTGGCGGCCGGCGTGTCCGAGCCCGATCCGCCCATCCGCCTGCACATCGTCGTGGGACCGGATCTGTGATCCGGCGCTCCGGGCGGGTGTTGGCCGTATTGTCCGGGGTTGCGATCATCGTCGCCGCACTGCTGCTGGCGACACCGGCCGGTACCGTGGTGCTGGTGTGGGCGCTGGAGCGGTTGACGCCGGGCGAGCTGCGGATCGGCGCGAGCGCCGGCACCGTCAGCGCCGGGCTCGATCTCGGCGCGTTGCACTGGCGCGACGGCGACACGCGCCTGAGCGTCGACGCGCTGCGGATCGACATCGCGCTGCCGGCACTGGCGCGCGGTCGACTGCGGATCGACGCCCTGGCGGCGAGCGGCGTGACCCTGACGCCGGGTCCGCGCGGCGCCGCCGGTCCCGTGCCCTCACGGCTGTTGCCGAGCCTGCCGTTCGATGTCGCCGTCAGCGCGGCGCGCATCGAAGACCTGCGTGTGGCGGCGGCGGCCGGCGCGGCACCCCTGCGGATCGCCCGTATCGACGGAGCTTTGCGGTACCCGCGTGACGGCCCCGTCACGTTCGATCGCCTGCGGGTGCAGGCCGGGGACGCGACGGTGGAGCTCGCCGGACAGATCCTCGCCGCGCCGGCCACGGCGCTCGATCTCAGCTTCGAGGTCAGCGCCGGCCGCGCCGGCCCCGGGCGTATCGCCGGCCGGGGCCGGCTGCAGGGCCGTCTCGACGATCTCGCGCTCGAACTGGCTGTGCAGGCACCGGTGCAGGCCGTCGTCACGGCACGGGCCGATCTGCTGCAGGCGGCGCCGGCTGTGGAGCTGCTCGGGCGCATGGATCCGCCGCAGCAGCTGCTCCTGCCGGCCGCCTGGCCGCAGGCGATCGTGGCCGGGGAGGTCCAGGCGCAGGTCGCGGCCGGTGTGCTGGCGGCGCGTGTGCGGCTCACGGGCGAAACCCCGCAGGTGGGTGCATGGCGGCTGGAGGTCGACATGGCGGGCGAGCCGACCGGCGTCGTGCACATCGAACGGCTGGCGCTGGGCGCGGCGGACGGGGCGCAGTTGAACGCCAGCGGGCAGGTGAACGTGGCCGCGCCGGCACGGCCGGACATGGATCTGCGTGGCAACTGGACCGGGCTGCGCTGGCCGTCCGGCGGGGCGCCAGAGCTGCGCAGCGACCACGGGCAGTTCACGCTGCGCGGCACGCCGCAACGCTACGAGATCGACCTCGACACGGCACTCGCGGGCCCGACGATCGGATCGGTGGCGGTGACGGCGCGCGTACGCGGCGGGCGCAGCGGCGCCCGCGTCGAGCAGCTCGAGGCGCGCACGGGCACGGGCGCCGTGACGGTGTCGGGCACGGTCAACTGGACCGGCGCGGCCCGTGCCGCGCTGGTGGCTGACTGGCAGGCCATGGCGGTGACCCTGGCCGACGGACGCACGCTGGCGAGCGACAGCGGCCATGTTGCGCTCGACGGCGGACCGGACGCCTACCGGATCGACGGCGCTTTCGGTCTGCGCCTCGCAGATCTGCCGGCCGGGCGCGTGCAGATCGCCGCGCGCGGCGACCGCGCACGGCTCGACGTGGACGCGCTCACGATCCACGTGCGCACGGGCGAGCTCACCGGCGCCGGCGCGCTGTCGTGGGCCGGCACCGAGCCCGAATGGCGGTTGCAGCTCGACGCGCATTCATTTGATCCGGGCTGGCTCGCTGCCGACTGGCCCGGCGAAATCGCGCTCGTGGCGGGGCTGCACGGCCGCGGCGGCGACGGCGTGCTCGAGATCGAGCACATGCGCGGCACCCTGCGGGGCTTGGCGTTCAGCGCCCGGGGCGAGATCAGCCGGCGCGAGGGGCGCTATCGGATCGGCAATCTGGCGCTGGAATCCGGGCGCTCGCGGGTCGACGTGGCGGGCGGTGTCGGCGGTCCCGAGGGACTGTTGTGGAAGATCGACGCACCGGATCTGGGCGATCTGTGGCCGGGTGCGCGCGGCCTGCTCACGGGTCACGGCCGGCTCGGCGGCAACCTGCTGACCCCGCGCGTTTCCGGACACCTGCACGCCGAGGCGATCGCGCTGCGAGAGTATCGGGCCGCGCAAGTGGAAGCCGACGTCGATGTCGACGTGAACGACGGCGGGCCGATGCGGATCGCGATCACCGCCCGCGATCTGCTCGTCGGCGCCGTCGCGGTCGGCAGTGCCGCCGTGCACAGCCGCGGCACGCCGGCCGCGCACGAGATCGAGCTCGACGTCGACGCCCCCGCCGGCCGGATCGCCCTTACGGCGACCGGTGGCCTGTCCGCGGCCGAGGGCTGGCAGGGCGAGCTCAGCCGCGGCCGCGTCGAGCGTGACGGCCATGCCCCGCTGGTGCTCGAGGCGCCGGCAGCACTGGCGCTGCGACCGGGACGCGGCGTGCTCGCGCGCCAGTGCTGGCAGGCCGAAGACGATGGCCGGGTGTGTTTCCAGGGGGATGCCGACGGCTCGGGCCATTGGCAGGCCGCACTGGCGCTCGAGCGCGTCGCGCTCGGGCGACTCGGCGTGCCGCGGTTGCGCAGCACCGGCCTGCTCGACGCCGAACTGGATCTCGCCGGCAGCGCAGCGGCCATCGCCAGCGCCCGCGGGGAATTGGAGCTCGGCGCGGGCGGGCTCGAGATCGAGCTCGATCGTGATGGCGGGTGGCGGCTCGATCACCAGGGCGCGCGCTTGCGCCTGGATACGGACGGTGGCCGCATCCGGGCCCGTCTCGAGGTGGCGCTTGCCGGGCCGCAGACGGTACCGGCGCACGTCGTGCTGTCGCTGCCCGCGCCGATCGCTTTGCTCGACCTCGCCGGCACGCCGGTCGATGGCCGCTTCGACATCGAGCTGCCAGCGCTGGCCCCGTTCGCCGCGCTCAGCACCGAGCTTGCGGAAGTCGACGGTCAGGCCACGATCGCCGGCACCGTCGCCGGCACGCTGGTGGCGCCGCAGATCGACGGTGCCCTCGATGCGGCGGTGCGGGCGGCAACCGTGCCCCGGCTCGGGATCGCGGTTGCGAACGGCCGGCTGCACGCACGCGTTCGCCCGAGCGGGGAGGTCGAGATCGACGGCGGGCTCGATTCGGGCGGCGGGCGGCTCGGCATCGACGGCCGCGCGACGCTGGCTACCCTGCGGGACTGGACCATGACGCTCGGCCTGCGCGGCGAGCGGATCGAGGTGGTCAACCTGCCCGAGGCCCGGGTGCTGGCGTCGCCGGATCTGACCCTCACGCTCAGGCCCCGCCGCGTGGCGGTCGCCGGCCGGATCGCGATCCCCGAGGCGCACATCTCACCCCGCTCCACGGCCGACACCGTGGAAGTTTCCGAGGACATCGTAGTCAGCGGCGGCGATGACGAACAGACTCGCGAGTCGCGTTGGGCAATCACCAGCGACGTCACCATCACACTGGGCGAGCAGGTGCAGATCGACGCCATGGGCTTCACCGGCCGCCTGACCGGCGAGGTGCACGCGATCGATGAGGTCGGCCAGGTCACCACGGGGACGGGCGTCATCCGCATCGCCGACGGACGTTTCGAGGCCTACGGCCAGAAGCTCGAGCTCGAACGCGGCCGGATCATACTGGCCGGGGGTCCGATGGATGATCCGGCGGTCGATGCGCGGGCCGTACGCACGGTGGCATCGGTCAAGGTCGGTGTGCGTGCGCGCGGCCGACTGCGACAACCCGTGCTCAGCCTGTTCTCGACCCCGAAGATGGCCGACAGCGAAGTACTGAGCTATCTCGTGCTCGGCCACGGATTCAGCGAATCCACTGCCGGGGACGCACGCGTACTGGCGGACGCGGCCACGTCCATGGGCCTTAAGGGCGGCGATCTCCTGTCGCGGAAAATCGGCCGCGCTTTTGGTCTCGACGAAGTGTCCGTGAGCGCCAATCCGGCGGCCGACGAGCTGTCGCTGAACGTCGGCAAGTATCTGTCGCCGCGACTGTACGTCGGTTACGGGATGGGGCTGCTGGACCGTTCCAACGTCGTGCGCTTGCGCTACGGTCTCACGCCGCGCTGGAGCGTCGAGGCCGAGACCGGCACGAAGACCGGCGCTGACGTGCTCTATTCAATCGAGCGTTGAGAGCGCCGTGGCGCATGCAGACACCCGCACGCCGGCGCGCCCGCGGCCGGGCCCTGACCGCGGTCGTTCGGGAGCGGCCCGTGGCGATCGCTGGCCAAGGCGGGCGGGCATCACGGACAATCGTGGTCCGTATCGCGCCGAGGCGTGCGGAGCCGGCCGGCGGCGACGATTCCGGCGCGCGCCGTCGCGGTGGCGGCGCGGTACACGCGCCCTCCCGGGGACCTGAGGACCGGCACGTGACCGGCGACGGAGGACGGCGATGAAAAAATGCCCGTACTGCGCGGAGCAGATCCAGAACGACGCGCGCAAGTGCCGTTATTGCGGCGAGATGCTCGACACGGAGCCGGCCGCTGTGGTGGTTACCGCCGTCGCTGGTGGTGGTGGCGACGCCGCACCCGTGTTTCCGGCCGCGTTCTACGTCCTCACCGTCGCCGGCGTGGTCGCGCTCGTCGGCATCGCGCTGCTGCAGTTCGGCGCCGGGCGGCCGCTCGCTGGCGCGAAGGTCTTCGCCGCCGCCGCGGCCTTCGGCGTGCTGGCGCCGCTCGCCTGGATGATCGCCGATGGGCTGCGACGGCTGCTGCTGCCCGCCGGTGCGCAGGGCTTTACACGCCGCTACGGTCCGCAGACGGCGGTGCTGGTCGTGACGGCCGCGACACTGGCCTGGTTCGGACTGGCATGGCGGGCGCCCGCCGTCGCTCCAGAACACGCGGCCACCGCCCCGATCCGCGCGCGCGCGGCGGTTGTGCCGGCGGCGGCGCCGGTCACCACCACGGCGCCCGCAGCCGCGCCCGCGAGCGTGGCCGCCCCGGCTGCACAAGCGCTCCCGGACCAGCCCGACGCGGCGGTCGCGGGGGCGGCGCCAACGGTTGCGCAAGAGCGGAAACCGGCGGCGAAATCAGTGTCGGCGAAACCGCAAGCGGCCGCGCGTCCCGAGACGGCGCCGGCACCGGTCGTGCCGTCCCCGCCGGCGAATGAGGCGGACGCGCGGCTGCGGGAACTGCTCGGCGGCGCGCCGGCGACCACCCCGACCGGCGCCGCTGCGGTGACGCCGCAAACACGAATCGAGCGCTTGCTCGCTGACGCCAGGCTCGCGCTGGCCGCCGGCCGGCTGGGCTCGTCCGGCGGCGACAGCGCACTCGAGAAGTACCGCGCCGTGCTGGCGCTCGAGCCCGGCAATGCGCAGGCCCGGGAGGGCATCGCGGCGATCGCCGACGCCTACGTGGAACGGTTCCGGCAGAAATTCGATGCCGGTGAGATCGATGCCGCGGTGCAATTCCTCCGCCGCGCCGAGCAGATCGACACCGATCGGCCGTCGGTCCGTACGGCACGCGAGACCCTGGCACGGTATTATTTCGAGCACAGCCGTTGAGCGGCTGCGCGGGATCGGTCGCTGCGCGCGCCTGAGTATCGTTCAAGCACCGTGCCGGCCGCGGCGCTAAGGTGCTCGGGCGTTGATCAGATTTAAGGGGCTCATGATGTCACGCTACGCTTTCGCAGCCGGACTCGCCGGCATGCTGGTGCCGATCGCCGTCCAGGCGGCCACGCTCGAAGGGGTCGTGCGCGATCCCGGCGGCGCAGCGATCAGCGGGGCGCTGGTCACGGCGACCGCCGCCGGCGGCCTGTTCGCCGAAACGGTCTACAGCGACGCCCAGGGACGCTTCCGCCTCCAGACCCGCCAGCACGGCACCCTGGCACTGCGGGCACGCAAGGCCTATTTCGCCGACGCGACGCGCGGCGCGCAGGTCGCGGCCGAGGGAACGCTGACGGTCGACTTCGCGCTGGCGCCGCTCACCGATGCCGGCGCCATATCCGAGAGCCTGTCGGCGAGCGCCCATTACACCCGCATCCGGTTCGAGGATCCGCGCGATCGGCAGTTCTTTCAGGTCGATTGCCTCACCTGCCACCAGCTCGGCAACGCGTACACGCGCGCGGTGCGCCCGAGTGAGCGCTGGCGGCAGATCCTCACGCGCATGCTCGGTTTCTACAATGTCAAGGATCCGGCGTGGATCGAGCGCTACGCCGCCCGGCTCGAGCAGGCCTTCGACGGCACGCCGGTCGACACGCACCAGGACCACACCCCCGATCCGTCGATCTTCCCGGCGCGAGTCATCGAATGGAAGCTGCCCGAGGGCATGATCGCCCACGACGTGGAGCTATTCCCGGGCGACAACCGCTTCTACACGGTCGACCAGGGCAACGATCGCATCTACATCACGGATCCGGCCACCAATCTCACCGAAACCTTCCACATCCCGGCCGACGGCATCGCGGTCGGTGGCAAGTTTCTCGCCCTCTACGGTGATCCGAACCCGTTCAGCCTCGCGGTGGCCCGCGGTCCGCACAGCCTGCAGCTCGGCCCGGACAATCACTACTACACGACGGACACGGTCAGCGGTCAGATCGGCGAGTTCGATCCGGCGACACGCACCTACGTCGGTCACGACATCGGTGGCACGGCGATGTACCCGCACACCCTGCGTTTCGATCGCAAGGGGCGGGTGTGGTTCACGCTCGGGGTGTCCAACCAGGTGGGTTACTACGACACCGTCAACGACCGCATGCAGCTCGTCGAGATACCCACCGACACCGATCGCGCACAGATGCCGGCGCTGATGCCCTACGGTATCGACGTCAACCCCGTCGACGGCAGCGTCTGGTTCAGCTCGCTGATGGCGAACCGCATCGGCCGCATCGATCCGGACACGCTGGCGGTCGAGATGTTCACGCCACCGCTGGTCGGGCCACGGCGCATGCGTTTCGCCGCCGATGGCACGCTGTGGATCCCGGGGTTCGGCAGCGGCACTCTGGTGAAGCTGGACACCCGGACGATGACCTACACG
The DNA here is from genome assembly GCA_020850735.1 of Gammaproteobacteria bacterium. GTDB lineage: Bacteria > Pseudomonadota > Gammaproteobacteria > JADZEE01 > JADZEE01 > JADZEE01. The sequence continues at coordinate 23,545 of JADZEE010000120.1, forward strand.
AGTTACGAAATCCCGCCGCTAGCCGCGGGTGAGATCGAGGCCCCGTACGCGCTGGGTGTGCATCCGCGGACGCAGGAGGTGTGGATCACGGCGAACATGTCGGATCGGATGTTCCGCTTCCTGCCGGCGCAGGGACGTTTCGTCGCCTATCCGCTGCCTACCCGTGGTATCTACCTGCGTGACGTGGTGTTCACACCGAACGGCTGGGTCTGTGCCGCGTCGAGCCCCGTGCCGGCGGCCCTGACCGTCGAGGGCGGCCAGCAGGAGATCGCCTGCATCGATCCCGACGGCAGCGCGCCCATGCCCTGAATGGCGCGGGCGCAGGGGACTTACAGGCTGCGGGCGATGAGCTCTTTCATGATCTCGCTGGTGCCGCCGTAGATCCTCTGCACCCGGGCATCGGCGAACATGCGCGCGATCGGGTATTCCTGCATGTAACCGTAACCGCCGAACAGCTGCAGGCACCGGTCGATGACGCGGTTCTGGCGTTCGGTGCACCACAGCTTCGCCATCGAGGCCGTCGTGTTGTCGAGCTCGCCGCGCAGATGACGTTCGATGCACTCGTCGACGAACACGCGTGCGACGGTCGCCTCGGTCTTGCATTCGGCCAGCTCGAAGCGCGTGTTCTGGAACTCCGCGATTGCCCGCCCGAAGGCCTTGCGCTCCTTGACGTAGGCGCTCGTCAGCGCGACCGCACGCTCCATGGCGGCGACCGCGCCCACCGCCAGGATCAGACGTTCCTGCGGCAGCTGCTGCATCAGGCAGGCGAAACCGGCGCCCTCGGCGCCGAGCAGATTGTCCCGCGGCACGCGCACCTCGTCGAAGAACAGCTCCGAGGTATCCGAAGCGCGGATCCCGATCTTTTTCAGATTGCGACCTTTGCGAAAGCCTTCGCGCTCGCCGTCCACCACCACCAGCGACAAGGCGCTCGATCCCTTCTCGCTGGCGTTGGTGCGGGCGACGACGATGACCAGATCCGCGTGCTGGCCGTTGGTGATGAACGTTTTCTGACCCGTGAGAACGAGTTCGTCGCCGTCGGCGCGCGCGCGCGTGCGCAGGCCCTGGAGGTCGGAACCGGCGTTCGGCTCGCTCATGGCGATCGCACCGACCATGGCACCGCTCGCGAGCTGGGGCAGCCAGCGTTGCTTCTGCGCCTCGCTGCCGTAGGCGAGGACGTAATGGGCGACGATGCCGGCATGCACGGCATGGCCGAAGTTGATGCCGATACCGGCATACTCGAGCTCTTCGGTGATGACCGCTTCGTGGGCGAAGCTGCCGCCGGCGCCACCGTAGATCTCGGGAATGCTGGCGCACAGAAGGCCCATCGTGCCGGCCTCGTTCCAGGCTGTGCGGTCGATGCTGCCCTGCTCGATCCACTTCTCGAGCCTGGGCACGAACTCGCCCTCCAGAAAGCGCGCCGTCGCCGCGCGCAGAGCGTCGAGCTCCGGGTTATGCCAGCTCGAGCGGGCCGTCTTCATCGTCGTCCTCTCACCACCGTGAACGATTCGTGCGCGCCGCCACGGACGGCAGCGCGCGTGCTCGCGTAGTATAGCCACGGTCGTGGCGCGCGCTCCGGGGAGCGGGCCATGGCCGGATGCAATCGATGCGGGAGGACGCGATGGCGCAGTGGTATCTCAGCTATGACGGCAGGCAGATCGGACCACTGGATCAGGCGGCGGCGAGCACCGAAGCGGGGCGCAATCCGAACGGGCTCGCCTGGCGCGAGGGTCTGGCGGAATGGTTGCCGATCCAGCGCGTGGCGGAGCTGAGCGGCACGGCGACGGCGCACACGCCGCCGCCACCGCCGCCAGCGCAAAGCAGCAGCGACGAGATCGACTACGAGATTTTCGGCGGCGACATGCAATACGTCGAAGTCGAGCTCGATCCGGGCGAGTCCGCCGTGGCCGAAGCGGGCGCCATGATGTACAAGGACCCCGCGATCGGCATGACCACCCTGTTCGGTGACGGTTCGCGCCGGAGCGAGCAGGGGCGGCTCGTGGACAAGCTGGTCGGCGCCGGCAAGCGGGTGCTCACCGGGGAGAGCCTGTTCGTCACCGCGTTCACCCACAACGGTACGGGCAAGGCGCGGGTCGCATTCGCGGCGCCGTATCCGGGCACGATCATCCCGGTGACGCTGGCCAATTACGGCGGCACGCTGATCTGCCAGAAGGACAGTTTTCTCGCCGCCGCGCGCGGGGTCTCCATCGGTATCTATTTCCAGAAGCGCGTGCTCACGGCGCTGTTCGGCGGCGAGGGCTTCATCATGCAGAAGCTCGACGGCCACGGACTGGTGTTCCTGCACGCCGGCGGCACCATCACCGAGCGCGAACTGGGCGAGGGCGAAACGCTGCACGTGGATACGGGCTGTCTGGTGGCCATGACCGCCTCCGTGCAGTTCGATCTCGAACAGGCCGGCGACATCAAGAGCATGGTGTTCGGCGGCGAGGGCATGTTCTTCGCCCGCGTGGGTGGTCCGGGACGCGTGTGGCTGCAGTCGCTGCCGTTCTCACGTCTGGCCGGGCGCATGCACCAGGCCGCGCCGCAGACCGGCGGAACCCGGCGCGGAGAGGGCTCGGTGCTCGGCGCGCTCGGCGGTCTGCTCGACGGTGACAATCGCTTCTGAAGCGCCGTCAGCACCGCGCCCGGCCGGCACCGGGGGCGGTCACAATGACACGGCCAGCAGCACGGCCTCGCGGATGGCACGCTCGGCGTCGAGCCGCGCGGCGTCGCGCGCGCCACCGATGAGATGGACCGTCATGCCCGCGGCCGCGAGCGCCGGGTGCAGATCCCGCGCCGGCTCCTGGCCTGCGCACACGACGACGTTGTCGACCGCCAGCAGGCGCGGCTCGCCGGCGACCTGCACGTGCAGGCCGTCGTCGTCGATGCGTTCGTAACGCACGCCGTTCCACATCTGCACGCCCTTGAGCTGCAGGGCGAGGCGCACGGCCCAGCCCGTGGTCCTGTTGAGCCCGGCACCGGGCCGGCCGGCGGAGCGCTGCAGCAGCCACAGCTCGCGCGTCGCGCGCATCCGTGGTCCTGCGCCGGCGAGCCCGCCGGGACTGTCGGCAGAGCGGTCGATGCCCCAGGCGCTCAGGAAGGCCTCGCGTTCGGCGGCGCTGCCGGCCGCCGCGTCGCCGGCGTGACTGAGATACTCGGCCACGTCGAAACCCACCCCGCCCGCGCCGATGATGGCCACGCGTGCGCCTGCGGTGCGCCGCGCGAGCAGCACGTCGGCATAGGACAGCACCTTCGGATGGTCGATACCCGGCAGCTCGGGCAGGCGCGGATTCACGCCGCTGGCGAGCACGACCGCGTCGTAGCCCACGCCGATCAGATCGTCCGCGATCGCGCGCCTGCCCACGCGCAGGTCCACGCCGAGCCCGGCCAGGCGCTGTTCGAAGTAGCGCACGGTCTCGCCGTAATCGGCCTTGCCGGGAACCGCCTGCGCCAGCAGGAACTGCCCGCCGAGGCGTTCGCCGGCCTCGAACAGCGTCACCGCGTGGCCCCGCAAGGCGGCGATCTCGGCGCAGGCGAGCCCGGCCGGCCCGCCGCCGACAATGGCGATGCGTCGCGGTCGTGCCGCGGCCCGGTAATCGAGCTCGGTTTCGCGGCAGGCGCGCGGGTTGACCAGGCAGGTCGCGACCTCGCCGTTGAAGATCCGATCGAGGCAGCCCTGGTTGCAGGCGATGCAGGTGTTGATGTCCTGCGGCCGGCCGGCCATGGTCTTGGCGACGAATCCGGCATCGGCCAGAAACGGCCGCGCCATGGACACCAGGTCGGCGGCGCCGGCGGCGAGTACGGCCTCGGCCTGCGCCGGCATATTGATGCGATTCGAGGCGACCAGGGGGACGCGCACGTGTGCCTTCAGGCGCTGCGTGGCCCAGGTGAATGCGCCACGCGGGACCATGTGGGCGATGGTCGGGATGCGCGCTTCGTGCCAGCCGATACCGCTGTTGATAATGTTGGCGCCGGCGTCTTCCAGCGCCTGCGCCAGCGCCACGATTTCGGCGAACGTGCTGCCGTCCTCGACCAGATCGAGCAGCGAAGCGCGGAACATGATGATGAAGTCGCGGCCGCAGGCCGCGCGTGTGCGGCGCACCGTCTCGAGCGCGAAACGCATGCGATTTTCGAAGCTGCCGCCCCAGCAGTCGTCACGATGATTGGTACGCCGGCTCAGGAACTGGGTAATGAGATAGCCTTCCGAACCCATGATCTCGACGCCGTCGTAGCCGTGCTCGCGCGCGAGCACGGCGCATTCGGCATATTCGTCGAGGGTGCGCTCGACCTGCGCCGCGCTGAGGGCGCGCGGCGTGAACGCGTTGATGGGTGCCTTGAGCGCGGACGGTGCGACCGCCGCGGCGTGCGGCGCGTAGCGGCCGGCGTGCAGCACCTGCATCAGGATGCGGCCGCCGGCGTCACGCACGGCGCGGGTGATGAGACCATGGCGCGGTTCGGGCTGCGCGCGCGACAGTACCGCCGCGCCCGGCGCAATGCGACCTTCGGGATTGGGGGCGATCCCGCCCGTGACGATGAGGCCGACCGCGCCGCGCGCACGCTCGGCGTAGAATGTCGCCATGCGCTCGAAGCCGTCGGGGCGCTCCTCGAGGCCGGTGTGCATCGAACCCATGATGATGCGGTTCGGCAGGGTGGTGAAGCCGAGATCGCGCGGCGCCAGCAGGTGCGGGTAAGCGGGCATCGGATAACTCGTCAGCGAAAAACGGACCGCGCCCGGCGACACCGGCCACGCGCGCCGGCGGATAGTACCCGGCGCGGCCACAGGCGACAAACAGGCCGGCGCCCGGACACGAACGAGCTGAGGCGGATCAGCTGCGCGCGTATGGCTGGCGCCATGATCGCCGGTGCACCCCGGCGCGCCGGGGCGCGTGCGACGCGCACAACCACGACCTACGGCCGAGAAGGAGAACCCGGCATGCTCCGGATCAATACGATACTCATTCCAACCGACTTCAGCCCGCAGGCACAGGTGGCCATGGACGGTGGTTGCATGATGGCGGCGCGTTTCGGCGCCGAGGTGCACTTGCTGAACGTCATCCCGGAGCCGGCACGGCTGGTGTCGAGCGTGCTCGCGGATTTTTTCCCCGAGGGTTTCCCGCAGGAGATGGCCGAGGTCGCTGACAAGCAGCTCGCCGCACTGCCGGCGTCGGCTTGTGGTGCCGGCACCGTGACCCGTGTCGTGCTCACGGGCGATCCCGCGCACGTCATCGTCGATTACGCCCGCACGCACGGCATCGATCTGATCGTCATGGGCACGCATGGCCATACCGGTGTCGTGCACGCGTTGCTGGGCAGCGTGGCGGAAAAAGTGGTGCGGCTGGCCCGATGCGCGGTGCTCACCATCCGCAGCCCCTGAGCGCGGGCCCGGCGTCCGTCGACGAGGCACAGGCCCGCGGCATGGTTGCCGCTGTCTACGCGGATATCCGCGCGACGCTGGGCGTGTCGATGGTCAACCTGGTCTGGCGGCACCTGGCGACCGAGCCCGCGCTGCTGGCATGGGCATGGACGAGCGTGCGGCCCTTGTACGCGGACGGCCACCTCGAACGTGCCGCGGCAACCCTGGGCGCCTCGCTGCGGTTGCCACCCGTGCGACCCCTGGCTACGGCGGCGCTCGCCACGGCCGGCGTCGACCGACACGCGCAGGCCACGATCGCCGCGCTGCTCAGCGCCTACGAACGGGCCAATGGCTGCAACCTGCTCGCGCTGGAAACGCTGCGCCGTGGCCACAGGCGCGCGCCGGGTGCCGGCGCGCCGCCGCCCGGCGTAGCACCGGCGCACGCCGGAGAACTGCAAGTCGCGCCGATCGCGGCGCTGGTCGTGCGCGAGATGCCGGCAGCGCTCGCGACGATGGTGCACCGGCTCAATGGCTTTGGCGCGGCGGGCGAGCCACGGCTGTGCGCCACCTTGTACCGTCAGCTCGCGCACTGGCCGGGATTGATCGCGCTGCTTGTCGCGACGCTGGATCCGCTGGCGACCACGGGTGCCCTGCAGCGTCTGAGCGCCGGCACCGCGGCTGCGGCCCAACGCCTCGCCGAGCCTCTGCGTCCGCGGCTCGCCGCGCTCGGCGTGCCGCCGCAGCCGGCGCTGTTCGAGTCCGCCTGCGAGCTGTTCATCGACGACGGATTGCGACGCATGATCGGGATGGTGGCGATCTTGCGCAGGCTGCTGCCGGCCGCCCCGATCCCGGCGCGCTGATGCATCCGGCGGTTGCTGCGCCAGGTCAGGACCGCGCTGCGGCACGCTGGTGACAATGACGCGGACGATCGACTGACATGAGGTGATCGATGCAGCGTCCCGCCGTCATCCGCAAGTCGCCGGCCGAGCTGCCCGTGACGCCGAACCTCACCGATTACGAGGCGACCCGCGCCGCGTTCTCGTGGGAGACGGCCAGGGCGGAACTGGGCGGTCTGCCCGGCGGCGCGCTCAACATCGCCTGGGAGGCCGTCGATCGACACGTGGCCGCGGGCCGGGGCAGCCACGTTGCGTTCCGCTTTCTGGCGCGCGACCGCGTGCCGCTGGAGCTGAGCTACGCCGAGCTGGCCCGGCAGAGCAATCGCTTCGCCAACGTCCTGCGTGGCCTGGGGATCGGTCGCGGCGAGCGCGTGTTCGTGCTCGCGGGGCGCATCCCCGAGCTCTATGTCGCCGTGCTCGGCAGCCTGAAGCTCGGCGCGGTGGTCTCGCCGCTGTTCTCTGCTTTCGGGCCGGAGCCGATCGCGACCCGGATCAATCTCGGCGCCGGCCGGGTGCTGATCACGACCGGGAGTCTGTACCGGCGCAAGGTCGAACGCTGGCGCGCGCAGCTGTCGAGCGTGGAGCACGTGCTCCTGATCGCCGACGAGCAGGACGAGCAGCGCTCCGGCGGCGCGCCGGCCGGCACCCACGATCTGCACGCCCTGATGGCGGTGGCGGCGGAGGAATTCGAGGTCGAACGCACCGCCGCCGACGACATGGCCCTGCTGCACTTCACCAGTGGCACGACCGGCGCGCCCAAGGGCGCGGTCCACGTCCACGAGGCGGCCGTCACCCACTGGGCCACCGGGCGCTATGCGCTCGATCTGCACGCCGCCGACGTGTTCTGGTGCACGGCGGATCCGGGCTGGGTGACGGGAACCTCCTATGGCATCATCGCGCCGCTCCTGCACGGCGTGACCTCGGTGGTCGATAGCGAGGAGTTCGACGCCGAACGCTGGTACGCCATCCTCGAAGCGCAGCAGGTGAGCGTGTGGTACACCGCGCCGACCGCCATACGCATGCTGATGAAAATCGGTCCGGATCTGCGCGCGGCGTACCGCTTCCCGGATCTGCGTTTCGTGGCGAGCGTGGGCGAGCCCCTGAACCCCGAGGCGGTGTGGTGGGGTGCCGAGGTGCTCGGCTTGCCGATTCACGACAACTGGTGGCAGACCGAGACCGGCGGCATCATGATCGCCAACCTGCCCGCCTTCGACATCAAGCCGGGTTCGATGGGCCGGCCGTTGCCGGGCGTCGAAGCGTGTATCGTGCATCGCGACGAGCAGACCGGTGCCCTCACCGTGATCGACACGCCGGACGAGGAAGGCGAGCTCGCCCTGCGCCGCGGCTGGCCGTCGATGTTCCGCGCTTACCTGCACAACGAGGAGCGATATCGCAAGTGTTTCGCGGGCGATCTCTATCTCACCGGGGATCTCGCCCGGCGCGACGCGGACGGGTACTACTGGTTCGTCGGCCGCGCCGACGACGTCATCAAATCGGCCGGGCACCTGATCGGCCCGTTCGAGGTCGAGAGCGTACTCATGGAACATGGCGCCGTGGCCGAGGCCGGCGTCATCGGCAAGCCCGATCCGGTGGTCGGCGAGATGGTCAAGGCCTTCGTATCGCTCAAGCGCGGCTACAGCTGGAACGAGGCGTTGCGCAAGGAGCTGCTGGGGCACGCGCGCAAGAAGCTCGGCGCCGCGGTCGCGCCCAAGGAGATCGACTGCCTGCCGGCGCTGCCCCGCACCCGCAGCGGCAAGATCATGCGCCGCCTGCTCAAGGCGCGCGAGCTCGGTCTGCCCGAGGGCGACACCTCCACGCTCGAGGAGGGCGCGAAGTGAGCCGCCGGGATCCGGTGCCGGCGCCATGATCCCCGCACCGCCCGTCGGTCCGGTTCCCTTCGACAAGGCCTGCGCCCACCGGCTGCTCGCGGACATGGTGCGCATCCGCCGGCTCGAGGAGAAATGCGCCGAGCTCTACGGGGCCATGAAGATCCGCGGTTTCCTGCACCTGTACATCGGCGAGGAAGCCTGCGCGGTCGGCGTGCTGCACGCCCTGCGCGCCGAGGACAACGTCGTTGCGACCTATCGCGAGCACGCGCACGCGCTGGTGCGGGGCATGCCCATGGGCGTGCTCATGGCCGAGATGTACGGCAAGCGCGAGGGTTGCTCGCGCGGGCGCGGCGGTTCCATGCACCTGTTCGACGCCAGGACGAGACTTTTCGGCGGCAACGCCATCGTCGCTGGTTTGCTGCCGGTCGCGGTCGGCCTCGCGCTCGCCGATCGCATGAAGGGCCAGCGGCGCGTGACCGCGTGCTTTTTCGGTGAAGGCGCCGTCGCCGAAGGCGCATTTCACGAGTCGATGAATCTCGCCGAGCTGTGGGGCGTGCCGCTGCTGCTGTGCTGCGAGAACAACCGCTACGCGATGGGCACGGCGCTCGAGCGTTCGGAGTCGCAGACCGATCTGTGCGCCAAGGCGGCCAGCTACAAGGTGCCGACCGCGAGCGTCGACGGCATGGACATCGTCGCCGTGCACGAAGCGGCGAAGCAGGCGCAGCAGCACGTGCGCGAGGGTAAGGGACCGTTCTTTCTGGAGCTCAGGACCTACCGCTTCCGGGCCCACTCGATGTTCGACGCGGAGCTGTACCGCAGCAAGGCCGAAGTGGAGGAGTGGAAGACGCGTGGTCCCATTCACACCTACACGGCGCGGCTGAAGACCGAGGGCAAGCTGACCGAGGAGGAGTTCCTCGAGCTCGACGCCGCCGCGCTGGCCGAAGTCGACGCGGCCGTCGCATTCGCCGAAGCCGGCAGCTGGGAGCCGATCGAGGATCTGGCCCGGGATCTGTACACGCCGCCGGAGGCCGCATGGCGCAGCGCGTGACCTACCGCGAGGCGCTGCGCCAGGCGCATCACGAGGCGCTCGAACGCGATCCGCGCGTGTTTCTGATGGGCGAGGACGTCGGCGCCTACGGCGGCGCCTACGCCGTGTCCAAGGGCCTGCTCGAGGAATTCGGTCCGGATCGCGTTCGTGACACTCCGCTGTCCGAGCTCGCGTTCGTGGGCGCGGGGATCGGCGCGGCGCTCGGCGGCATGCGGCCGATCGTGGAGATCATGACGGTCAATTTCAGCCTGCTGGCGCTCGACCAGATCGTCAACACCGCGGCGTTGTACCGGCACATGTCCGGCGGACAGTTCTCGGTGCCGCTGGTGATCCGCATGACCACCGGCGCGGGCCGCCAGCTCGCGGCCCAGCATTCGCACAGCTTCGAGGGCTGGTATGCGCACATTCCCGGACTCACCATCCTCGCGCCGGCGACGGTCGCCGACGCGCGTGGCATGCTCTGGCCGGCGCTGCGCGACCCGGATCCGGTGATCATCTTCGAGCACGCGATGCTGCTGAACATGGAAGGCGATCTCGACGAGGACACCGCGGTCGATATCCGCTCGGCCCGCACCATGCGCGCCGGCACGCACGTGACCCTGCTGACCTACGGCGGCTCCCTGTTCAAGACCCTCGAGGCGGCTGACACGCTCGCCGCCGACGGCATCGAGGCGCAGGTCATCGATTTGCGCGTGCTGCGGCCGCTCGACGTGGACACGATCCTCGCATCGGTGCGCCGCACCCGCCGGGTAGTGGTCGTCGACGAGGGCTGGCGCACCGGCGCCCTGGCCGGTGAGCTCATTGCCCGCATCGCCGAGGAGGCCTTCTACGATCTCGATGCACCGCCGGCGCGCGTGTGTACGGAGGAGGTGCCCATCCCGTACGCAAAGCATCTCGAGGAAGCGGCGCTGCCGCAGGCCGGCAAGATCGTCGCGGCGGTGCGGGCGCTGCTGGGGCCGGCATGATCGAATTCAGGTTGCCCTCGCTTGGTGCCGACATGGACGAGGGTACGCTGCTCGAGTGGCGGATCGCGCCCGGGGATCGGGTCCGGCGCGGCCAGATCGTCGCGGTCGTGGACACCTCCAAGGCCGCGGTCGACGTCGAGTGCTGGCAGGAGGGCGCCGTGCACGAGCTCATCACGCGCGTGGGCGAGACCGTCCCGGTCGGCACGGTGATGGCCACGCTGGTCGCCGGAGCCGAGGGCGCGGCCGTGGTGTCGGCGCCGGCGCCGGAGTCGGGCGCCGTCCGCGACACGGCCGTGGCGGCGCCTGCGGCCGCGACCGCCGGACCGGCGCCCGCGGCCGTCGCCGCGCCGGCGGCTCCGGTACCCGCGCCACACCGGCCGGTCTCGCCGGCGGCGCGCAAGCACGCGCGCGAACGCGGCATCGAGCTCGGATCCGTAGTGGCTACGGGCGGGCATGGCAGCGTGACCGTGGCCGATGTCGAACGCGCGGCGGACACGTTGCGCACGCGGGCGCCGGCGGCACGCCCGCCGGTGTCGCCGGCGGCGCGCCGGCGGGCACGCGAGCTCGGTATCGATCCGGCCACGCTCACGGGCAGCGGGGCGGGGGGCGCGCTGATCCTGGCGGACGTCGAAGCCGCGGCACCCGCGGGCAAGGTGGATCGCCACGCCGCCATGCGCAAGGCCATCGCCGCGGCCATGAGCCGCTCCAAGCGCGAGATCCCGCACTACTACCTGACCGAGACCATCCCGGTGCAGCGCGCGCTCGCGTGGCTCGAGGCGGCCAATGCCACGCGCGCCGTCACCGCGCGGCTGTTGTTCGTGGTCCTGCAGCTCAAGGCCGTGGCGCTGGCCCTGCGCCGCTATCCCGAGCTGAACGGCTGGTGGCGCGACGACGCCTTCGAGCCGGGCAGCGGCGTGCACCTGGGCGTCGCGATTTCGCTGCGCCAGGGCGGGCTCGTCGCGCCCGCGATCCACGATGTCGATCGGCTGTCGCTGGCGGAGCTGATGCGCGCGCTGGCCGATCTCGTCAAACGCACGCGGGCCGGTTCGCTGCGCAGTTCGGAGCTGTCCGACGCCACGATCACCGTGACCAACCTCGGCGATCAGGGTGTGGAATCGGTGCTGGGCGTGATCTACCCGCCACAGGTGGCGCTGGTCGGCTTCGGCCGCATCCTCGCGCGGCCGTGGGTGGACGCGGGTGAGCTGAGCGTGGCGCGAACCGTGGTCGCGAGCCTGACGGCGGATCATCGCGCTTCCGACGGACATCGTGGCGGGCTGTTTCTCGCCGAAATCCGCGATCGGCTGCAGAGCCCGGAGACCCTCGACACGGCCGGGCAGGAGACTAGCTGATGAACACAGACGAGCTCACGGGCATCATTCTCGCGACCCTCACGGATATCGCACCCGAGGTGGAGGTGGATGATCTCGTGGCGGACCGTCCGCTGCGCAATCAGGTGGATCTGGACTCGATCGACTGGCTCAACTTTCTCGTCGGGCTGCACGACAAGCTCCGGGTCGATATCCCCGAGTCGGATTACGCGCGGCTCGTGTGCCTCGACGATCTCGTCGACTACCTCGCCGCCCGCCTGCCGGCCGGCTGAGCCCGCCCGCCACCGCCGTCAGCCGCGCCGCCGCGCGGCGGGTAGGCCCACCGTTACGTTGCGCGCCAGACCCGCTGCCCGCCGGGGCATTGCGGTTACACTCTGGCGCCCGACGTAAAGCGATGAGGGCAGTGGCAGCGACGACGCCAACACAGAAACACACGACCCGCGGCGAGACGCCGAACCAGTCGCCGGCACCGTGTCGGGCGCGGCCGACACGCGCAGGAGCACGCCGGTGAGCGGGCCGGTGGCAACGGGCGGCGCAGACGCGACCCTCGCGCTGCTCGGCGCGCGCCAGGGGCTGGTCTGCGTGGTCGGCGCCGGCGGCAAGAAGTCGGTCATGTACTGGCTCGCGGCGTTGCACCCCGGGCGGGTCGGCCTCACGGCCAGCGTGCACACGCCGCCCTACCCGGCCGGCAGTGCGGATCGGATCGTCTACGGCGACGAGACCGAAGTACGCACGGCCGTAACGGCCGCCGGCAACGTACGCGTGGTCGCGTTTGCCGGACCGGGTGACAAGCCGCGCCGGCATGCGGGCTTCGACGGCGCGTTCATCCGCGCTACGGTGGCGGCGGCGGGCTTCGATTTATGCCTGGTAAAAGCGGACGGCGCGCGTGCCCGCTGGATCAAGGCGCCCGGACCCGGCGAGCCCCGCATCGTGGCGGACGCCGACACGGTCATCGTCGTGGCTGCGGCACGCGCGATCGGTCAGTGCCTGAGCGACCGTATTGCCCACCGCCCCGAACGCATCGCGGCGCTCACGGGCTGTGTGGTCGGCGCGGTGCTGACACCGGCGCACCTGGGATTGCTGCTCGCGCACCCGCACGGCGGCCTGGCGGACGTGGGTCGTGCCCGCGTGGTCCCGCTCATCAACATGGTCGACGATGCAGCGCTCGCCGCGCCCGCGCGCGACGCCGCGCGGGCGGCACTCGCCGCCACGACGCGCTTCGACCGGATCGTGCTGGCCTGCGCGCGGCGCCGGGAGATCGTCGAGATCGTCGAGCGTTGATCCGCGCCGTCCGGCTCACGGCAGCAGGCAGCCGAGCCCGGTCGCGGGCCGTGTCAGCACGCTGAACAGCGCGACCCACACCCCCGCGGCGGCGACTACGCAGCCCGCGGCGCGGCGCACGCCGGCCCGGTTCAATACCTGCGGAAAACGACCTGCCGCCCAGGCGGCGCCGACCACGGCGGGCAGCGTGCCGGCGCCGAACGCGAGCATGAACGCGGCGCCGTCGAGCGCGCTGCCGGCGGCCAGGCTCCAGATCAACGCCGTGTAGACCAGTCCGCACGGAATGCCGCCCCAGAGCGTGCCGAGCAGTACCACCCCGAGCGGACGGTCGGTGCGCGCGGGGCCGCGCAGGCGCGCCGTCACCGGCCGCAGCAGGCGCGCGCCGGCGGCCTCGATGCGCAGCACGCCGTTCCAGATCCCGGCGAGGTACAGACCGGTCGCGATCATGACCAGCGCGGCCACGAGCCGCAGGCCCGTCCACGCCTGCCACTGGCTGAGCTGATCCGCCGCGGTCGCACCGGCCAGCCCCGCCGCCGCGCCGGCCAGCATGTACGTGAGGATCCGCCCGGCGTTGAACAGGAGCTGGCGGCGCAGGCCGTGCAGCGCCGTCTCACCGCCGCGGCGCGCACCCAGGTGCAGCGCCGCGCCGACCGGGCCGCACATCGCCGCACAGTGGGCACTGCCGAACAGGCCGGCAGCGAAGGCCACCAGGTACGGTGCGCCGGAAGTCAGAAACGGACTCAGATCCATGTTCGGGTGCTGGCGCGGGGATGCTCGCCAGTCTCACCGCAAGCGCCGCCCGGAACAACTGCCTCCTATCGACTTTCGCGAGCGGAGCCCGCGCCTTGCATTGCGCCGGCTGGCGCCGGATCGCCGACATCGAGCGGCAGCGCCGTGTGGCCCCGGACCCGGTCGGTGCGACTCGAGTATGCCGGGGCACAGCGCTCATGGACCCATTGCAAGCCGTGCGGCGCTCGACGATGTGACCAAGGAGGTGAAGTCACCATGACCCGTGAAAATGTTGTCCATCTACCGGCCCTTGCCGTCCGTGCTGATGGCAACGCCGGCCGCTTTGGGTACTTCGGTAAACGCCCGGCTGGTGAACTGGCAGCCCTGATCGGTGCTGAAGATCTCCGGACAGCGCGTAGCGCGCCAACGCTTGTTTCAGTGCCTCGACACAGAAGTCTGCCGTCAGCGCGTTCGACAGTCGCCAAGCCGGCACCTTGCGGCTGTGCGAGTCCATAACCGCCACCAGGTAGAGCCCCCCGGGCCATCGTCAGGTACGTCACATCCGCCGCCCAGACTTGATTCGGCCGGTCGATGTCGAGGTCGCGCAGCACATAGGGGTACACGGTATGTGTCAGCGCCGGGATGCACGTGCGCGGCTTGCGGTATACCGCGTGGATCCCCATCCTGCGCATCAGCCGCCGCACCCGGTCCCTGCCGACGTCGACCCCGGCGCGGCTGAGCTGGTCGCGCAGGCTACGCGAGCCCATCCACGGAAAGCGCAGATGCAACACAAACCGGGTACCGCATCCGCGGTGTTCCTGCACGCTGGAGTACTGGAAGCACCACTCGGGCGATTCATCATTTTCTTGGGTGAACGAGGCTATCGACCATTGAGCATCGCAATGTACCGATGCTCGGTCGCCCATTTTTGACACTGGATGACTTTGCAGGGTGTCTCGCTCAGTGATCTCGACGAGCAGCTTCTCATGCGATTTGCCCGTCATCGTCGCACTTGCCCGGGCGGGCGGCGGACGCCGATGGTATCCAGACGCCGCCAGTTTTCGCAAGATGGCACGATAAGGGCTACGCGGGGTGACACTTACGAATTCGCCACCTACAGGTCCGGCGATGCGATGGTCGGAGCGTTTGCCGCGCGCGGGAGCCACCTGGCCCCCGTGTTGCCTCGGTTCGCGGCTGCCGCAAACGCGCGGCAGCCGCCCTGACCATTCCACGCTCCGGCGGGGACTTGTACTTACTGCGTCACACGAATCGTATCGACCTCGAATTCGACCAGCTTCCATTCCTTGTCGATTTCCCCCGCGACTTCCACTTTCTTGTCCGGGGATACGTTCAGGCCGCGCCAGTCCTCGTCGTCGATTTCTACGACCAATGTGCCCGTGCCGTCCTTGAACTCGTATTTCTCATCGCCAAGCGCCTTGACGATATGGCCGGATAGCTTGACGTGCGTATCATCAGGCATCGACAACGCCTCCGCGACAGTGACGAGTTTGCGATCATCCGGACCGCTGAATCCACCTGCCATGTTTTCGGCTTGAACATTAATCGCCGCGGCGCACAGCGCCAGTGTCAATAATTCTTTTTTCATTTCCTTTCTCCATCAATTGAATTTACCAAGACAGAGTAGACTCGAAAACATGAGCATTACCTTAAGCCGGAAACCGGGCCTCGACGCTTAAGCCCGGAATACCGTCACCTCTCGCTGGAAACGCAATTGATCCGCCGTGGATTTCCGCGATGCGATGACAAATCGCAAGCCCGAGTCCCAGACCGCCACTCTTGCTGTCGAGACGCGTGAACCCTCGCGTCATCTGTGCGCGGGCTTCTTGCGCGATCCCGGCGCCATTGTCCGTAACCCGCAAACAGACCTGTCCAGAGGCGGCGGGTTCGAGTTCAATTTGCGTTTGTGTGCCGGCAGGACAGTGACGCAAAACATTCTGCAGAAGATTCGTCAGCAGAGTTTCCAGTAAAACGGCGTCACCCCGGATCTCGGCCGCCGCGATGCTGGAAACTAAACGCATACCCGCCGCATCGAATTTTTCATGAAATCTGGCGACCACGCGTTTGCAAATTGCCGCAAGCGGGATTGCATCGAAACGTCGATGCCATTGCCCTTGCTCAAGTCGCGCGAGAATTAGAAGCTGTTCCACGGTTCGCGTCAGTCTTTCGACTTCCGCTTTTACGACCGGCAGTTCCGGGCTATCACTTGCGAGTTCGAGTTTCAGTGTTGTGAGTGGCGTCCGCAGCTCGTGTGCGACGTCCGAAGCGAACTGCCGTTCGCGTGTGACCACGATGTCGATACCAGCCATCAGCTCATTCACGGAATCGCGCAGCACGTCGATCTCTTGAATCGCTGTATTGACGATCACGGGCTCCAGAGAACCGGCGTCGCGTGCCTTGAGCTGACGTACGAGCCGCGTAACGGGCACAAGTATGAGCGCAATGAGTGTGGTCAGCAGTAACAGATTGAAGATACCGCCGAGTAGTGCCGGCGCGGACACGTGTTCGAGAATTTCATCCGTGACTTCCCCGTACAGGTCGCCGCGCCGAAGTACCTGAACGACGATGTCGCCCTTACTGGTCTGATAGCCGTGCCATTGGTAACCGCCGTGGGCGAGCGAAATGGCGCCACTGGTGGTCGATGCGAGCGGCAGCGTATGTGGTAAATTGCTGACGTGGTGCGCGTTCGCGTAAACGCTGACCCAAATCGTTTCTTCGTCATCGTCGTCAAAGGCCTCAATCAGTACGCGTTCCAGTTCTTCGAGATGCTTCGGCACGAGATTCGCGTCGAACAGATCCGCGAGCATTTCGCTTTGCGCCTCCAGGTCGTCGTCTAGGATCTCGCGAAACTCCTGTTCCGCGACCCACCACGTCGCGATCACCCCGCCTATCGCAACGGAAATCATGGTCACGGCGAGGACTGACGCGAGGTGCCAGAGACGAAAAGTCATAACGCCGCGAGGCGGTAGCCGAAGCCGCGGATGGTCACTATGCGATGCTTACCGAGTACTTTACGAAGGCTGTGGATATGCACTTCCAATGTATTCGATTCGGCGACGTCGCCGATCCCGTATAACTGTTGGGTCAAACGCTCGCGGCTGACGGGCCGCTCGCCGGATTGAATCATCGTCGCGAGGAGCTGGTATTCCTTGGGTGCCAGATCGATGGGCGCATCAGCGAGAAAAAAGCGGCGTAACACGGCATCAAAACTTAATGCACCAACATTCATGCGTGGTTGCGCGCCGCCGGATTTGCGTCGCAATAACGCTCTGATGCGCGCACGCAGTTCTTCTGGTTCGAACGGCTTGACGAGATAATCGTCCGCACCTGTGTCAAGGCCTGCAACGCGGTCGTCGAGTCCGCCACGTGCCGTTATGATGAGAACCGGGGTTTTGCAGTTGCGTGCGCGCAGTGCACGCAACCACGTCACGCCGTCACCATCCGGCAACCCGAGATCAAGCAGCACAAGCTCGAACTCCGCGGCGCCAAAGTGGGCTTGCGCGGATTCGAGTGAGCGTACCCATTGTACGCGATAATCTTTGGCCAGCAGCTTTACGAGCGCATTACCGAGATTCAAATCATCTTCGATCACCAACAAGTACATTTGAAATCCCCGAGTGCGGGCCAATTTATCCTGATCGTGTATTTTCACTTGTTCTTGTGAAGCGAAGCTTAAGGACCCTCCGAATGAGTCATGGCTCGGCATCTTGCGCCCCGGAATGCGCGGACACGTCGATGCGAATCTTCGAAATAACACCACTATTCCGTGTGATTCGCGCGCCGGGAGCAGCGGGCCGAGTGCCCCGGGGGCAGTGTGCCGATGGCGTCGGGCAAGCACGCGGGCAAGGGCTTGGGAGCCGCCGGGATTCTGTCAGGGTGGCGCCGGATCGCGGACAATTAGCGCAGGACAGAAGCTCCTAATTATCGCGATATTGATTTGCGCCTGAAATCATCGCGCGATCGGTGTCGCTGGATCACTGTTTTGCGCTCAGCTTTCGCGATGTCAAAGGTCGTTTAGCCGAGCGAGGCGTGGCGGTTTCGTATGAAACCATCCGCCAGTGGTGTCTCACCTTCGGGCCCGATTATGCTCGTCGAATCAGGAAACATCACGGCCCTCGCGGAGTATAAGGCGAATAAACGCTCCTTGCTCCAATTCCGCGGAGTATCTCGATACGGCCGTCAACGTGCTGCGCCGGCACGAAAAGGCGCTTTGCAAGGGGGAATTCGCGATCGAGCCGGCGGATCGCCTCTTCAATCCCGCGCGCGAGACCGCCCGGGTGCTCGCCAAGGCGGAGCGCATCGGAGCGCATACCGCGGCGCTGGCCCGGGAGCTGTTCGCGCGCCTGGGGCGTCCCGGTCAGCGCGCAATCTACGGGCTGGCGGACCTTGCTCGCCATTACCCGTACGCCGACATCGAGGCGGTGTGCGCACGGCTCATCGAAACGCAGATCTTCTCCTACGCCGCCGTCAAGCGCGCTGGAGCGCCGCGCCGCGCTCGCCGCCGCGAACGCTCCGGCCGGCGATCCGGCGCAGACCGGCTCGCACATCCGCTCGCTCGGCGAGTACCAAACGTTCTGGGAGAGTCACTCCCGGACTCGACCCCTGGAGGATCCCGATGGCAATGTCTATCACTGAACTGGAACGATCGCGACGCGCGCTTCGCCTGTCCGGCATGGGCGCAACCCTCATCACCTCGCACCGCAGCCTGGATGACTGGGCGTAGCTGATCGGCCACGTGGTCGTCGTGGGCCCGCTGATCGACCGACTTATGCACCACACGGACACCTGCTCGAATTCGAAGACAAGAGCTGGCGCCTGAAGGAGGCCGCCGCGCGCATTGCCAAGGGCGGATCAGACGAATAAAGTCCCTCCGTCCCGTCGCCGGGAGTGGGGAATTCGACCCGGCCACAGGTGGGGGAGTTTGAGGTGGCCACCGGGGCATAGTTTTTCGAAACCGATATGAGCTGGCCTCCAACTATTTAGACCATATGTTCATTCTGGAGGTTAATATTATGCGGCTTCCGATCTTGAAACTGGTCTTATTCCTTAGCATTTTGCATTTTCCGCTGCAGAGTGTACTGGCGGTTGAGGTGCTTTCCACCAGGGAACTTGCTTCGCATTGCAAGGATATGCCGGACAACAGGGACACTGTCGACGGAGTCTACTGCGCACGCTACATACAGGGTTTTGTCGACGGCGCCATCGTAACGGATGTGCGCGTCATGGAAAACATGGAGGCCGAACTGGTGCGCAAGGAATCGTTTACAGATCGCGCCAGACGAACTCGCATGCCTGGCAAGGAAGACTTCCTGCGCGCGGCGGGGTACGCGGAATTCTGCCTGGGAGATCCGCTGCCACTTCGCGAAATTGTAGACAAGGTCGTCGACGACGTGAACGATGAAAAGAACCTCGAATCAAATCTGCCCGCGCGCAAAACAGTTTATGCGTCACTGCGCAAACATTATCCTTGCGAACCACCGAGAAATTGAACATGAACACGACCACATCCAGCGACCGTGCACCGGTCAGAATGATCGGCCGACTTCCGGAGTCTCAGTTCGTCGGGATCCCGTGGCATGTTTAAACACGGGTTTCGTTCGGCTGGGTTGCTGGTCGTATTGGCGATTATCTGGCTACTGTGGTCGGGAATTTATTCCCCGCTGCTGATTGGTCTCGGCCTGGTGTCGTGTACACTGAGCGTTCACTTGGCGAAACGTGTCGGATTCTTCGACCGCGACGTGTTTTCGCTGCACGTCATGCATCGGCTGCCAGGGTACTGGTTATGGTTGCTCGGCGAAATCGTTAAATCGAGCCTTGATGTTGCCCGCATCATCCTGCACCCGCGTCTTCCGATCAGTCCTATCGTGGTCGAGTTTGAATCCGCGCCGCGCGGCCCGGTTGGCCAGGCCATTTTGGGGAATTCGATTACCCTGACACCGGGAACGCTTACCCTGGATATTCACGACGGGCGTATGCGCGTTCACTGCCTCACGCAAGCGGGTAGCGAAGCCTTGCTGGCGGGCGAATTCAACCGACGCGCGGCCAGGCTTACCGAGGACTGATATGTACTACGCCGTCTCCATTGCCATCCTGGTGACCATGGGTCTCGCTCTTGCCAGGGCCGTGCTTGGACCCAGCGTGTATGACCGTGTGCTGGCCGCCAACATGTTCGGCACTAAAACAACACTTCTGCTGGCGGTAATCGCGTTTCTGTACGGGCGGCCTGACTTTCTGGACCTGGCTCTTGCCTATGCTCTGATTAATTTTATCGGCGTCTTGGCGGTGCTGGAATTTTTCCAGATTCGCTCCCTCAGACGTGCTGCCAAACACGTGGAGGAAAGGTAACAAAGTGATGGAACTGCTGATCGACAGCTTAAGTTTCATATTCCTGACCAGTGGCGGGGTATTTGTATTCATCGGCGGTGTCGGCGCGCTACGTTTGCCCAACTTTTATTCTCGTATGCATGCTGCGGGCCTCACCGATTCCATGGGCACGATCCTGATTCTCGTCGGCATAATGTTTCAGGGCGGATTC
Organism: Gammaproteobacteria bacterium; assembly: GCA_020850735.1. Lineage (GTDB taxonomy): Bacteria > Pseudomonadota > Gammaproteobacteria > JADZEE01 > JADZEE01 > JADZEE01. Next base: position 43,524 of record JADZEE010000120.1, read on the forward strand.
TCGCTCGCGACAATCAAACTGCTGGCGATCCTCGGGTTTCTGCTGTTGACCGGCCCGACAGCGGCCTACGCACTGGCCAATGCGGCACTTCTATCGGGCCTTAAGCCCGGCAACCCTCCGCAAGACGACATCGAGAAATGATCGCATGGTAATCCTGTTCGCCGTCTTCCTGCTGACACTGCTGGTCTTCACGACGGTTGCAATCGTGCGTGCTCGCAACCTGTTTGTCGCGGTCATGTTGACCGGGATTTTCAGCCTGTTGATGGCCGCGAACTTTTTCGTTCTGGACGCCGCCGATGTCGCGCTGACGGAGGCTGCTGTCGGGGCGGGCATCAGCACGGTTCTATTTCTGGGTGCGCTGGCTCTGACGGCGGAAAATGAGCGGCCAGTCGCGGCGGGACGCTGGTTACCCATCGGTGTTGTTGCCCTGACCACCCTGGTTTTGATTTACGCAACCTTTGACAAGCCGAGACTGGGCGACCCGCAAGCGCCGGTCCATCAGCACGTGGCGCCGTGGTATCTGGAAAAAACGCCGGAATTGGTCGGTATTCCAAACGTGGTAACGGCGATACTCGGAAGTTTCCGCGGATACGACACCATGGGTGAGGTGTTCGTGGTGTTGACGGCCTGCGTAGGCGTCCTCTTCATACTGAGCACAGGCCAGCGCAAGCGATTGCCGGACGAGTCATCTGTGGCTCTATCGATTGGCCAGGGCCTGCGTCATCATCTTATCCCCAAGGTGGTAGGTCGTCTGTTGATACCCTTCATCGTTCTGTTTGGTCTATACGTGCAATTCCACGGCGAGTACGGACCGGGTGGCGGCTTCCAGGCTGGCGCCATCGTTGCCGCCGGAATTATCCTGTATGCGCTGCTGGAGGGCGAAACCCAGGCTCTGCAAGCGCTGCCGCACCGGCTGCTGATGGGTATGGTCGCAGGCGGGGCGATATCGTATGGCAGCGTCGGCCTCCTCGGAATAGTAATGGGCGGGAATTATCTGGACTATTCGGTACTGGCCGCCGATCCGGTGGTGGGCCAGCAAATCGGAATACTCGCCATCGAGCTCGGGGTCGGGGTTACGGTATGCGGTGCCTTGCTGTCAATCTTCCACGCCTTTGCGGCACGCGAGCGCGAATAATGGAACTCCTTGGCCTATACAATTACTGGGTATTCGCGGTGGTGCTGATGGTTGGCTTTTACGCGGTTATTGCAAAACCCAACCTCATTAAAAAATTGATCGGATTATCCATATTCCAGTCGGCGGTATTCCTGCTCTACATCACCATGGATAAAGTCGATGGCGGGACTGCACCGATCATCCAAAAGGGCATGACCGACCAGGTATTCTCCAACCCATTACCCCAGGTACTGATTCTGACCGCGATCGTGGTCGGCATTTCCACTACTGCTTTGGGTCTCGCCATAGTGGTGCGCATACAAGAGTCTTACGACACGATCGAGGAGCACGAAATACAGAAGCTGGATCTCGGTTCGTGAGCCTGGTAGAACACCTCGCGGCACTGCAAGTCGTGGTGCCGCTGCTCACGGCGCCGCTGGTTTTGTTAATGCGCGTCAAGGCCTTGCCCTGGGCGGTTACAACAGTGACCAGCCTCATGGCGTTCCTGATTGCTCTCTCGCTGACCAACGATGTTGTTGACAACGGAAACGCGATCTACCTGATGGGCTCGTGGCAGGCGCCCTATGGCATCGAGCTCAAGGTAACCAGTTTCAGCGCTTTATTGCTGTTGATAGTAACCGCCGCCTCAACCGTTGCGCTACTTGCCGGAAAGCAGAGTATCGACGGCCAAATTGAATCTGAGCGGCAGCCGCTATTTTACGCGGCCTGGTTGCTGGCGCTCGCCGGCCTGGTCGGTATTGTAGTGGCCGGCGATGCTTTCAACATTTTCGTGTTCATGGAAATCGCTTCCCTGGCGAGCTATGTGCTGATTGCCGCGGGACCGGATCGCCGGGCGTTACCGGCGGTATTCAAGTACCTGATCATGGGGACGATCGGGGCGACCTTCTACCTGATCGGGGTAGGCCTGATTTACATGATGACGGGGACTTTGAACCTCGCCGATATGGAGGCGCGCATTCACGAAGTCGGCGAACTGCGGCCGATACTGGTGGCGGCAGGGTTTATTACGCTTGGCCTTGCACTCAAGGCGGCCGTTTTCCCGCTACACGTCTGGTTGCCTAACAGCTATACCTACGCGCCGCATATCGTCACCGTATTTCTCGCGGCCTGTTCGACTAAGGTTGCTCTCTACGTGTTGCTGCTCTTCGATTTTCTCGTATTTCAACAAAACCTGCTGGCGCATGACCTGCAGTTTACCGTGTTCCTGTTGCCGTTAGCTGTACTGGCAATTCTGATTGGGTCGGCTGTGGCCCTGTTCGAGCGGAATTTAAAGCGCATGCTGGCGTATTCATCGATCGCTCAGGTTGGATATATCGCCCTCGGCGCAAGCCTGGTCAGCGTATCGGGCCTCGAGGCTGGCGTGCTGCATATGTTTAACCATGCGCTGGCCAAAGGGACGCTGTTTCTGACCGTTGCCTGCCTCGCGATGCGGTTCAACCGGCTGAGACTGGAAGACCTTTCCGGTGCAGCCCGGCAGATGCCCTGGACAATGGCCGCTTTTGTCGTTGCCGGATTGAGTTTGATCGGCGTGCCCGGAACGGCGGGTTTCATCAGCAAGTGGAAATTGATCGTGGCCGCCCTCGCGGAGGGCAGTCTGGGTATTGCCCTGGTTGCAGTGATTCTGGTCGGTTCCCTGCTGGCCGTGGTCTATATCTGGCGGGTTGTCGAAGTCGTGTATTTCGGAGATCCGGCAGAATCGAGTGAATCGATCAGGGAAGCGCCCGTACCGATGCTGGTCGTGACCTGGACAGCCGTTCTGGCGAACCTGTATTTCGGAATTTATCCGTCATTGCCGCTTACGCTTGCCGGACAGGCCTCGACTGCATTGTTGGTGCACCTGCCATGAACGGAGATTTTCAGCTCGCAGCGGCCATTCTGCTGCCACTGGCTGGCGTCATCGGAATCGCTGCAGCCGGGCAGCGTTATGCCAACCTGCGTGAAACGATAACGCTGGTAACGGCAGTCGGCCTGGCGCTCATCGTCTGGACGCTGGTGCCGGAAATACTTGCAGGGGAGCGCCCGGCACTGATCGTGGCCGACATCTTGCCGGGTATAGCAATCGAATTTCGCGCTGAGCCGCTGGGCATCGCGTTCGCCTCGTTAGCGTCATTGCTGTGGATCGTCAATTCAATCTATTCCATCGGCTACATGCGCGGCAACAAGGAACATCACCAGACCCGTTTTTATATCTTTTTCGCGGTGGCGCTGGCGGCAACGATGGGCATCGCCTTTGCCGGAAACTTGTTAACGCTTTTCATTTCTTATGAGATTTTAACGTTCTCCACCTATCCGCTGGTTGCGCACAAGGGCGACGCCAAAACCATTGCGTCCGCAAGAGTCTACCTGGGTATTCTGTTAACCACTTCAATCGGCCTGTTGCTGCCGGCCATCATCTGGACCTACCAAATCCGCGGTACGCTCGAGTTCACGCCTGGTGGAATTTTAGCGGGCAACCTCGAAGGACCGGCGGTTGGACTGCTACTGGCGTTATTCGTGTTTGGTATCGGCAAAGCCGCGCTGATGCCGGTGCATCGCTGGCTGCCGGCCGCAATGGTGGCGCCCACGCCGGTGAGCGCGCTGCTGCATGCGGTGGCCGTGGTGAAGGCCGGTGTGTTCACCGTCACCAAGGTCGTTGTTTACATTTTCGGGGTAGATTTTCTGTCCACCATACCGAGTGCCGAGTGGCTACTGTACGCGGCCGCATTCACAGTCGTTTCGGCCAGCGTGGTGGCCTTGCGCCAGAAAAATCTGAAACGGCTGCTGGCCTACTCAACCATCGCGCAGCTGTCTTTCGTGGTCATGGCTGTCGCCATATTCAAGCCGCTGGCGGAGATGGGCGCCATGGTGCATATGGTTACGCATGCGTTTGGGAAGATCACGCTGTTCTTCGCGGCAGGCAGCATTTACACGGCGGCGAAAAAAACGGAAATTGATCAACTTAAAGGAATTGGTCGGCGCATGCCCTGGACCATAGCGGCGTTTACCATCGGTGCGCTCAGCATGATTGGCGTGCCGCCCACGGCGGGGTTCGTTTCCAAATGGTATATTCTCGCGGGGGCCTTCCAGGCCGAGAGCTATTTCGCGATTTTCACGATTGTCGCCAGCACGGTGCTCAACGCGGCTTATTTTCTGCCCATCGTGTTTATCGCCTGGTTCAGCAAGGAGGATTCGATTCCTGCCAGCGATCACGGCGAAGCGCCGAAGGCCACCGTCATCGCATTAACGCTCAGCGCCGCATTGACACTGTTGTTTTTTGTCGCCAATCAACCGGTTCTTGACCTGGCCGCGCAGCTGGTCGTAGGGAAGTAATGTCTGTCGAAGAAGAGCGACTGCACTGGTTGGTTCGCCCTGGCACCATCCGCTGGTTATGGATAGTGCTGGCCGCGGTGCTTGCGCTGATTGTTGCCCTCCAATTGGGGATCAAGGTCAAGGGTTACTTTGGCGTAGATGGCTGGCTCGGATTTGGTGCCTTATTTGGATTCGGTGCCTGTGTCGCGATGGTGATCGTTGCCAAAGGCCTCGGTTTGTTCCTGAAGCGTGGCGAGGACTTCTACGATGATTGAAGCCTTACCGCCGGCATTCATAATGCTCGCGGGCGCAATGCTGATCGGCCTGACCCGTGGGCATCTGCGCACGGCAATCGCGTTGCTGGCACCACTTGTTACCATCTGGGCCGCGTGGCATGTCCCCGACGGTGTGGTGATGACAGTCGATTTTGTCGGTTACCAGATCGAGCCCGTCGAGGGTGGCGCGGTACGTCGTTTGTTCGCGTTGATTTTTGCGCTGATGGCCTTCGTAGGGGCAATTTTCGCGTTGCACCTGACTCGCGGGCTTGAGTTGGGCGCTGCTTACGCCTATGCGGCGGGCGCGATCGGTGTGGCTTTCGCCGGCGACCTGATAACCCTGTTCGTATTCTGGGAAGCAATGGCGATTTTCTCGACCATCGTCGTCTGCTGCGGCGGCACGTCTGGCGCGCGCCGGGCAGCGGTCCGTTATGCCATCATGCACGTGCTCGGTGGCGTGTTGCTGATGGTTGGTATTGCGGGAGTGGCAATTCAATCAGGCTCGGTCGATGTTCAGGCCATGCGCGCGACCGATTTCGCGAGCTGGATGATATTGCTCGGGATCCTGGTCAACGCCGCGGCACCACCGTTTTCGGCGTGGCTTGCGGACGCCTACCCGGAAGCCTCGCCCACCGGCGCGGTGTTTCTGTCGGCATTTACGACCAAGACGGCCGTGCTCGCCCTGATATTGCTGTTCCCGGGCGAGTCGGTCCTGATCGGCGTTGGTCTGTACATGATTTTTTACGGTATCGTTTACGCGTTACTGGAAAATGACGCCCGGCGCATACTCGCTTACTCCATTGTCAACCAGGTCGGTTTCATGGTTTGCGCGATCGGTATCGGCACCGAGTTGGCGCTCAACGGCGCCGCTGCACATGCCTTTGCGCACATCATCTACAAGGCGTTGTTATTCATGAGCGCGGGCGTTGTGCTTTATCGCACGGGCAGGCGAAAATGCACCGCTCTGGGCGGATTGTTTCGCACGATGCCAGTGACCTGCTTTTGCGGCATTATCGGAGCGCTGTCGATATCCAGTTTTCCGTTGACCTCCGGGTTCACGACCAAGACGCTGATTTCCGAAGCCGCGATCGTCGAGGGCCTGCCGCTGATTTATTTTCTGTTGGCGGCCGCATCGGCAGGTGTGGTCCTGCACGCCGGGATCAAGTTTCCATGGTTCGTGTTTTTTCAAAAGGACTCGGGGCTGCGGCCCGCGGACGCATCGGGGAATATGGCAGTCGCCATGGTTCTGTTCGCAGTGTTTTGCATCGCACTCGGCGTATACCCAGAGCCGCTCTATGCATTGCTTCCCTACCCCGTGGAGTTCAATGCCTATTCCCCTGGCAAGGTCATCTTTTATTTGCAGTTACTGCTTTTCTCCGGCCTCGCATTTTTCCTGTTACTGCCGGCAATGAAGCGTACCCGGACTATCACACTCGACTTCGACTGGTTCTGGCGAGTCCTGTTCTTTCGCGCGGGCAGTGGTGCGCTTTTGGCTCTTTCATCAATAGGGCAGTCTTCGCGACAGCGCAGCCAGGAAACGCTTCACCAGTTACGCGGGTGGGCTCAGGGGCGCTTTGGCCTGAACGGGGTGTTTGCACGATCCTGGCCCATCGGAACAAGTGCGATATGGATTGCGATTTTACTGAGCGGCTACGTGTTGATTTACTACGTGTAGCGCATTAACCCGGATTATTCATGAATCTCGCAATAAGGAAGGCCTCCATTGTGGTAAAAAGCCGTTGAGACACGCCCTTTTCACCACGCAAGAGGCCTTCGCATGCGAGACGATAGCACACGACAGTGTGTCGCC
>JADZEE010000121.1 GCA_020850735.1 Gammaproteobacteria bacterium
GAGATCTACCTGATGGACTTCAACGACGACGTGGTGTTTCTCGGTCACGACGGTCCGGCGCATTCCGCGATTGCGGAAGGGCGCGTGGGGCTGGTGCCGTTGCCGGTGTATCACGGCAAGCCGGGCCGGGGACTTTCGATCCAGATGACCGTGAAGCACGGTCCGGTGACTTTGCTCGCGGTGGTGCAGAATGGCGGCGGCAGGCTGTCGCTCCTGGTGGCAGAGGGCGAGTCGGTGGCGGGTCCGGTGCTGCAGATCGGCAACACGAACAGCCGCTACCGCTTCAGCATCGGCGCGACGCGGTTTATGAACGAGTGGTCCAGGGCCGGCCCGGCGCATCATTGCGCGATCGGCGTGGGGCGCGTGGCAAACAGGATCGTGAAGCTCGGGGCGCTGCTGGGAATGGAAGTGCAGCGGGTGTGCTGAGAGGGGAGCGCACCCGCGCCGGTCAGTTTCCGAAATCGGCGCGCGCCGACCAGGCGCGGCGGCGCACCGCGAGCGCAGCGACGCGGGCTGGCCCGAGCCGCTCCAGGTAGCCTTGGCGGTCGCTCACGCCCGTGACCCAGTCGTTGAGCCAGGCTTCGAACTCGGGACGGGTCCGGGTCGCCTGGTGATAGTCGCGGTAATGGTCGTGATCGCGGTTGTAATAGCCCTGCACCGGCGAGGGATGCGCGCCGCAGGGGACCGGCGCGACGGCGCAGACCAGGAAGCCGGGAATGACGGTCCGGTTCGGATCGCTCGCGATCACCCGCGACGGGACGATCTCCTCGGCGACCACGATGACGCGCCGGGCAGCGTGCACCGCATCCGGCAGCACGCCGAGATTGCCCCAGACGTGCGCGTTGCCGGCAGCGTCAGCCCGCTGCGCCTGCACGATCGCCACGTCGGGCGCGATGGCGCGCACCGCGCGCAGCGTCTCGCCCGTGAACGGCGCCTGGAACTCGGCGATGTCGGGATTGCGCGCCGCAAGGCTCGCGCCGCCGGCCGTGTAGGTCGGCAGGAACGGCACGCCGAGCGCCGCGGCATGCAAGGCCAGCGCCAGCGTGAAGTTGCTGTGGTCGACCACTTCGAGCGCCCGCGGCACGCCCGCCTCGACGGCCCGGCGGAAGTTGTACGCCGAGCCCATCATCACGTTACCCACCCAGGCGGCCACGACGCGCTTCACGCAGCCAGCGCCGATCATCTGGTCGAACAGGATGTCGGAGATCGGCCCGACGAGCGTGAGATCGCGCCTGGCCTGGCGGATGATCTCGTGGCCGGCGGCGAAGGGAATCATGCTCTCGAGCTGCAGACCGAGCGCGACGCTCGCCCCGTCGGGAACGAAGCGCTCGACGGCGTCGCGCAGTGTGGTGAGCTTGTCCTTCATCGGGTCCAGAAGCCCTGGCGATCGTAGGAGCGCATCGCCCGCAGTTCCGGTCGCGTCGGTGGCGGCGTCGCGTGTACCTGCGGCGAGACCGGCAGCGTCCACCCCGTGTTGGCCAGCACCTCCTCGATGCTCGTCCCCGGGTGATGCGAATGCAGATAGGCCTCGCCCGCCGCCGAGAACCGCAGTACCGCCCTGGTGGTGATCACGGCAGCAGGCCCGCCCTGCCCGAGCCGGCCGCTGCGCCACGGACCGAAGCCCGGGCTGGTGACGTAATGGACCTTCCCGGGCAGACGGAATCTCTGGTGATCGAGCAGCGCGACGAAACGGCGCGACAGTGCCGCGATGTCGCAGGCGCCACCGCTGCCGGGCAGGCGTGTCATCCGGCCCGCGGGATCGCCCACCTCGGTGGAATTCAGGTTGCCGTGGCGGTCCACTTCGGCCGCGCCGAGGAAGCCGAGGCTCACGCGCCCGCGCTGCAGCAGCGCCATGCATTCGAGCATGCTCAGGCAGGACAGGGCGCCGGTGACGTTCGGCCCGTCCGACATCGTGAACAGCAACTCGCGCGCCGGGGCGTCGCGCAGGATGCCGTTCTCGAACACGCCGATCGCCCCCGGGGCGTGCGTATGCTTCGCGACCACGAAGGCGACGAGTGGCAACCGCATGCCGACGAACACCACGTCGTCGTCGCGGATCTCGCGTGCCGCCGCGGCCACCATCAGCTCCGCAGCCGTGTAGTCCATGGCGCTCGCTACGCCCGGCTGCCGGTGCCGCCTATCCCGCACCGTGTCCTTCGGCCTGCAAGGCGGTCCAGGCCGCGCGGGCGTTGCGGATGAAGGCACGGACGCGCTCCGGATCCTTGATGCCGCGCTGGCCGGGTTTGTCGGTGCGCGTGAACGAATCGACCGCCCATGGCCGCACGACCCTGACGGCCTCGGCGACGTTCTCGGGCGAGAGTCCACCGGCGAGGATGACCGGCACCGGGCATTCGGCCACGATGTGCGCGCTGATGTTCCAGTCGTGCGTCTGTCCGGTCGCCCCGGTGATCGGCACCGCGCTCGAACCCGAATCGAGGATGATGTAGTCGGCCAGCCGTGCGCGCTCGCGCGCGACCGCGATGGCCCCCGGCCCGTCGACGAGCACGGCGAGCATCAGCTTGACGTTGCCGACCCGCTTGCGGATGCGCGCGATGTCCGCGGGTGGCAGGTCACGCGCGGCCAGGTGCAGGACCGGCGCACGCGTGATCTCGAGCATCCGCCCGATGCGATCGGCATCGACGCCGAGCGACAGCGCCACGCAGGTGGCCTTGTGCTCGACGGCCGCGAAGATCTCGCGGGCGTGCTCCGACGTGCAATCCTCGACGACGCGCCGGTCGTTGTCGGCGACGACGCCGATCAGATCGGCACCGGCCTCCACGGTGTCGATCGCGTCCTGCACGTTCGTCAGCGCATAGATCTGTACTTTCACGACTTACTCCCAGCTCCAGGTGGTGCCGCGCTCCGCGGCCTTGGTGAGGATGACACGGATACCCCCGTGCTGCGCGCCGAACGCTTCGAGACCGCGGACGATCCCCTGCTCCGCCTCCGGTCCGGCAGCGGTGAAGCCGAAGAGCGTCGGTCCCCAGCTGCTCATGCCGACACCGCGCATCCCGAGCCGGCGCATCTCACCCATCGTCACGCGTACCGCCTCGCTCTGGCGATCGATCTGGATACGCTTCCAGCCGTAGCGCTGCATCGCCTCCATGCCCTCGCCGAAGGCCTCGAGATCGGCCTCGACGACCGCCGGCAGGATCTTCATGAACGCGATGCGCACCGCCTGCGCGGCCTCGACGGCCGGAATCGGGCAGAGCGTGCGGAACAGTTCGCGCTCCTCGTCGCCGTGCGTCTGGCGGCCGGCCGCCGGAATCGCGAGCACGACGCTCCAGGCGCGCGGCAGCGGCGACTGGAACAGGATCGGCGCCGGCGCGAAGGCCGTCGATGCCGACGATGGCGCAAAGCCGGTCTTGCCGCC
>JADZEE010000122.1 GCA_020850735.1 Gammaproteobacteria bacterium
CGGCAAATGACCGTGTAGTCAGAACACGGCACTGTGTGTTCAAGCTATCCGCTTGAACAACCAAAAGAATGTGCACCGCGACTATAAGAACTTCAGTTTAGCCGCCCGCGAGCTCACGAGGGTCAGATCTGGCAATCGCGCATCCTCGTCGCCGAATCCAGCAGGCATGAGGGTCAGGTCTTCAGGATTTCCAAAATGCGCGTGTGCGGCTGAAGCCGCACCTACAGCCGATATTCAATCAAGGATGCCGTTAGGCGGGTCGGGTCTTCAGAATTCGATAGGTCTGCTCGACGGCTTACGCGGAAGACTGTGGTCAGATCTTGCAATCGCAGTTACGGGGTCAAGTCTTCGGTTTTCACATTTACCAGTACGATGCAAGGCCCGGCACATTACAACTACTACCGCATGAAGACCGGGGTCAGATCTTGCAAACGCGCATCCTCATCGCCGAATCCAGCGAAGAGGTCGTCGGAACTAAGGCGCTCGGAAAGGGCGGCTTCCGCGAGAATCGCCAGCACATGAAGACCGGGGTCTTTTGGAGTCCCCGGGGCACCCGTTACGCGACGACCCGGACGTCGCGCCAGAACGCGATGCGGCCCCTGATCTGCGCAGCGGCGGGCTTGGGATCGGCGTAGTACCAGGCGGCGTCGGCGTTGGTGCGGCCGTCGACGTGCAGCGAGTAGTAGCTGGCCGTCCCCTTCCAGGGGCACACGGAGGTCGTATCGCTGGCCTGCAGGCAGGCGTGCTCGACACTGTCGGCCGGAAAGTAATGGTTACCCTCGACGACGACGGTGTCGTTGGACTCTGCGATCACTTTGCCGTTCCAGATTGCTTTCATGACTGTGCCTCCTCGGTCAGCGGAGTATCGCCACGATCGTGGATCCGGCGACGTTGCCGCTGCGTTGCCGCTGCGTTGCCGTGCCGGCCCCCGGCCGGCGCTGGCCTCGTCCCGGTCCGCAGTGATGGAAATCGTTGCGCATGCCCCGGTCTCCCGCAAGCGCGATCGCCCAGTCGGTGGACGGGCCGCTGCGGCGTGGGGACGCGAACCGGGTGCCGCATTCAGACCGCTTCCGCGATGTCGTGATCCGCTTCGAAGCGCTCGGCGAGAAAATCGATGAAGGTCCTGACCTTGGCGGGAACGTGGCGGCGCTGGTGGTGCAGGGCGTAGACGGCGCGGGGCGGTGAGCGGTATTCGCTCAGGATCTCCTTCAGCCGCCGGGCGCGCACGTCGTCCTGGAGCAGGTAGTTCGGCAGGCGGACGATGCCGAGGCCGCCGACGGCGGCGACGCGCAGGGCGTTGCCCTGGTTGGCGTGCAGATCGCCTTGCACGTGCACGGCGATCTCGGTCCCGGCGCCCTTGAAGATCCATTCGTCGTGCGCGACCTCGTCGTGGTAGATGAGGCAGTTGTGGCGCACCAGTTCCTGCGGGTGGGTGGGTGTGCCGTGCTCGTCCAGGTAGGTTTTCGACGCGCACACGGCGAGGCGGAATGAACCGAGCCGGCGGGCGAGCAGACTGGAGTTGTCGAGCTTGGCGTTGCCGGCGTAGATGGCGAGATCGAAACCGCCCTCGAGGATGTCGGGCATCTGCGGCGACAGGCGCAGATTGATCTGCACGTGCGGGTGGCGCTGCTTGTATTGGAGAATGGCGGGCATCAGAAACAGCGTGCCGAAGGTGGCCGGCGCGCTGATTTTGAGCGTGCCGCGGACCTCGTCGCTGAGGGTGCGCACGTTGAACTCGAGCTCCTCGAGCTGGGCGAGGAGCTGCTGGCAGCGGCGGAAGTACTCGTCGCCGGCTTCGGTGAGCGCATTGTGGCGCGTGCTGCGGTTGAGCAGGCGCGCGCCGAGTTCGTCCTCCAGGCGCTTGATGTGTTTGCTGACCATCGCGGTCGAGACGCCGAGGCTGCGCGCCGCCGCCGAGAAGCTGCCGTCGCGGACGACGGCGCAGAAGGCCTTGATACTGGCAAGCTTGTCCATGTCGCCGCCCGGATGAGGAACACGCCGTCACCGCTGTAGTGGTGCCGCGTTTTCATGATAGCCGAGGCCGGACCGGGATTGTTAACCTAATGGAAAAGATCCCTTAACCGCAGGCCGGTTGATGTGTTGACCCACAGGCCTATGATGACCATCACGCCAGCACCGCACGTTCCGTCGCGCGACCTGGCGCCGCGGGTGGCCGACATGCCGTCCGCCCGTGCTCCCACCAGAAATAGTCTGCGGCTGCGAGAGATTATTTCCGGAAGTAATTTCATTACGACCGGAGGTATCGCCATGCCTGGCCGCAAGTTCCTGAACGTTCCCGGACCGACCAATCTGCCCGACCGCGTGCGCCGGGCGATGGACATCGCGCTCGAGGACCACCGCGCTCCCGATTTTCCCGCCTTCACCAAGGCGCTGTTCGAGGACCTCAAGCAGGTCTTCAAGACCACGACCGGGCAGATTTTCATTTATCCCTCCTCCGGCACGGGGGGCTGGGAGGCCGCCATCACCAACACCCTGTCGCCGGGCGACAAGGTGGTCCAGGCCGTGTTCGGCCAGTTCAGCCTGCTGTGGGCGGATCTGTGCCGCCGCCACGGCCTGGAGGTCATCCAGGTCGACGTGGAGTGGGGCGAGGGCGTGCCGCTGGATCGCTATCGCGAGATCCTCGCGGCGGACAAGAGCCACGACATCAAGGGTGTGCTGGTCACCCACAACGAGACTGCGACCGGGGTGGCCAGCGACATCGCCGGCGTGCGCCGGATCCTGGACGAACTCGGGCACCCGGCGCTGTTGTACGTCGACGGCGTGAGCTCGATCGCGAGTCTGGACTTCCGCATGGACGAGTGGGGCGTGGACCTCGCCGTGAGCGGTTCGCAGAAAGGTCTGATGCTGCCGACGGGCCTGGGCGTCGTGTGTGCCAGCCCGAAGGCGCTGGCGGCGCGCAAGCAGGCGAAATTCAAGCGCTGTTTCTTCGACTTCGATGACATGATCCGCACCAACAAGGACGGCTGGTTTCCCTACACGCCGGCGACCACCCTCCTGCGCGGCTTGCGCGAGTCCACCGACATGCTGCTCGAGGAAGGTATCGACAACGTCATCGCCCGCCATCACCGCTTCGCCGAGGCGGTGCGACAGGCCGTGTCGGCCTGGGGCCTGCGGCTGTGCGCGAAGGAGCCGAAGTGGTACTCCGACACCGTGAGCGCCGTGCTCGTGCCCGAGGGCGCCGACAGCGACCTGGTGGTCAAGTATGCCTACGAGCGTTATCAGCTTTCGCTGGGCGTGGGCCTGAACAAGGTCGCCGGCAAGGCGTTCCGCATCAGCCACCTCGGCGACAACAACGAGCTGATGATCCTCGCGGCGCTGGCGGGCACGGAAATGGCGCTGCGCGATGCCGGCATCGACATCGAGCCCGGCAGCGGAGTCGGGGCGGCGCAGGAGTATCTGCGCGCGAGCGGGAGCTGGTAACGTAAGCCGTCCGGTACCGGGACCGACTGCTGGCGGTCGCTCCCGGCGCCGCCATCGACCGCCCGGATCCGAGAGGGACTCCGTCATGAGCTTCAGTCAATTTCCGCCCATCCGCACGCGCCTGCAGCGCAGCGAGCTGGCCGTGCCGGGATCGAATCCGGCCATGTTCGACAAGGCGCTCGAGTCGGCGGCCGATTTCGTCTTTCTCGATTGCGAGGATGCCGTCGCGCCGGCCGACAAGGAGCGGGCGCGGCGCAACATCATCGCCGCCCTGAACGATCTCGACTGGCGCGGCCATGGCAAGACCGTGTCGGTGCGCATCAACGGACTGGACACCCATTACATGTACCGGGACGTGGTCGACATCGTCGAGCAGGCCGGGCACAGGCTGGACACCATCCTCATTCCCAAGGTCGGCGTTGCCGCCGACGTGTACACCGTCGATTGCCTGGTGACCCAGATCGAAGCGGCGAAGGGCATCACGCACCGCATCGGGCTCGAGGCCCTGATCGAGACCACGCTCGGCATGGCCAACGTCGAAGCCATCGCGGCCTCGCGCGGGCGCCTGGAGGCGCTGCATTTCGGCGTCGCCGATTATGCCGCGAGCTGCCGTGCGCGCACGGTGGTGATCGGCGGACTGAATCCCGACTACCCCGGTGATCAGTGGCACGCCAGCCTGCAGCGCATGCTCGTGGCCTGCCGTGCCTACGGGCTGCGCGCGATCGACGGTCCGTTCGGCGATTTCAACGATCCGGACGGTTTCCGCGCCGGCGCCAGGCGCGTCGCGGCGATGGGTTACGAGGGCAAGTGGGCCATCCATCCCTCGCAGATCGCACTCGCCAACGAGGTCATGTCCCCGCCGGCGGCGGAAGTCGAGCGCGCGCGGCGCGTGCTCGAGGCGCTCGAGGAAGCGGCGAAGGCGGGCCGGGGCGCGGCGCAGCTCGACGGCAGGATGATCGATGCCGCGTCGGCGCGCATGGCGGAGAACATCGTCCGCCAGGCCGACGCGATCGCGGCCAGGGATCAGGACACATAAACCCGGAGGGTGGCGGATGGACATTCACGAGTATCAGGCCAAAGAGCTGCTGCGGGACTTCGGTGTTCAGATCCCCCAGGGCGGGCTCGCGTACAGTCCCGAACAGGCCGTGTACCGCGCCAAGGAGATCGGTGGCGAGCGCTGGGTCGTGAAAGCGCAGGTGCACGCGGGCGGTCGCGGCAAAGCCGGCGGCATCCGGGTCTGCGGCGACGACAAGGAGATCTGGCAGGCGGCCGAGGAGCTGTTCGGCAAGCGGCTCGTGACGCACCAGACCGGCGCGCAGGGCAAGATCATCCATCGCCTGTACATCGAAGCGGCGACCGACATCGACAAGGAGCTGTATTTCGGACTCGTGCTCGACCGCACCTCCGAGCGCGTGATGGTGGTGGCGTCGGCCGAGGGCGGCATGGAGATCGAGGAGATCGCCCGGCTCAAACCGCAGTCGATCCTGCGCGTGGCGGTCGAACCGGCGGTCGGCATGCAGGGGTTCGAGGCACGCGAGATCGCTTTCGGTCTGGGCCTGCCGGCGACGCTGGTGAGCCAGGCGGTCACGACCTTCCTCGGCACCTACCGCGCGTTCCGCGATCTGGATGCGACCATGGTCGAGATCAACCCGCTGGTCGTGACCAAGGGCGGCCGCCTGCTGGCGCTCGATTGCAAGATGTCATTCGACGACAACGCCCTGTTCCGGCGCAGTCACATTGCCGAGCTGCGCGACAAGTCCCAGGAGGATCCGCGCGAGATGCAGGCCCACGATCGCGGCCTGTCCTACGTCGGTCTCGACGGCAACATCGGCTGCATCATCAACGGCGCGGGCCTGGCCATGGCCACCATGGACATGATCAAGCACGCGGACGGCGAGCCGGCGAATTTCATGGACATCGGCGGTGGCGCCTCGCCCGAGCGCGTCGCCAAGGCGTTTCGGCTGGTGCTGTCGGATTCGAAGGTCGAGGCGGTGCTGGTGAACATCTTCGCCGGCATCAACCGCTGCGACTGGGTCGCGCAGGGCATCGTCCAGGCGCTGGAAAAGCTCGAGTGCAAGGCGCCGCTGGTGGTGCGCCTCGCCGGTACCAACGTCGCCGAGGGCCGGCAGATCCTCGCCGGGAGCGGGCTGCCGATCATCGCTGCGGACACGCTCAAGGAAGCCGCCGACAAGGTGGTCGCCGCGTGGCGGCAGTCCACGGGCAAGTGAGGGAGTAAGCGGCCATGGCAATTCTCATCGACGAAAAGACCCGCGTCCTGGTGCAGGGTTTCACCGGTCAGATCGGTACCTTTCACACCCAGGAGATGATCGACTACGGCACCAACGTGGTCGGCGGCGTGACGCCCGGCAAGGGCGGATCCACGCATCTCGGCCGGCCGGTGTTCAACACCATGAAGGAGGCGGTGCGCGAGACCGGCGCGGCGACCACGATCATCTTCGTGCCGGCACCGTTCGCGGCCGATGGCATCATGGAAGCGGCCGACGCGGGTATCCGCTATTGCGTCGCGATCACCGACGGCATCCCCGCGCACGACATGATCCGGGTGAAGCGCTACATGCGCCGCTATCGGGCGCAGGCGCGGATGCATCTCACCGGCCCGAACTGCGCGGGTACGATCAGTCCCGGCAAGGCCATGATGGGCATCATGCCCGGGCACATCTACATGCCGGGCAACGTGGGCATCGTCGGCCGCTCCGGCACGCTCGGCTACGAGGCGGCGTCGCAGATGAAGGCGATCGGGATCGGTGTATCGACGAGCGTCGGTATCGGCGGCGATCCGATCAACGGCAGCTCGTTTCGCGACATTCTGGAGTTGTTCGAGCAGGACGACGAAACCAGGGTCGTCGTGATGATCGGCGAAATCGGCGGCCCGCAGGAGGCCGAAGCGGCGAAGTTCTTCAAGGAGAACATGAAAAAGCCGGTGATTGGCTACATCGCCGGTCTCACCGCACCCAAGGGACGGCGCATGGGCCACGCCGGTGCGATCATCTCCGCATTCGGCGAGAGCGCGGCGGAAAAGGTCGAGATCCTGCAGGAATGCGGAGTCACCGTGGTACCGAACCCGGCGGAGTTCGGTGAGAGCATCGCCGCGGTGCTGGCGCGGGTCGGCTGATCCGCCCGCGCCGCAGAGCACAGAGGGGGGGGGAATTCCCACCCTTCGTTACCGCCGGCTGCCGGTCGCGATCCGCGATCGGCAGCCGCGCGGGATTTTGAACACGGGAGGATCAAGATGGCGAAGCCCAGGATAGTCGTGACGCGACGCTGGCCGGCGCAGGTCGAATCCGCGCTCACGGAGCGCTACGACGCGACCCTGAACGACAGCGACACGCCGCTGTCGGTCGAGGAGCTGCAGGCGGCGCTGCGCAGCGCCGACGCGGTGTGTCCGACGGTCTGCGACCGCATCAGCGCCGAGGTGCTCGGCGGCAGCGGCGTGAAAGCGCGCATCCTCGGCAACTTCGGCGTGGGCTACAACCACATCGATCTCGAGGCGGCGAAAAAGGCCGGGCTGGTGGTCACGAATACGCCGGAGGTACTCACCGACTGCACCGCCGACATCGCCATGACGCTGATGCTCATGGTCGCGCGGCGCGCCGGCGAGGGTGAACGGCACGTGCGCTCGAAGGCGTGGAGCGGCTGGCGCCCGACCCACATGATGGGCACGAAAGTCACCGGCAAGGTTCTCGGTCTCATCGGTTTCGGCCGCATTGCCCAGGCGATGGCGCGCAAAGCCCACTTCGGCTTCGGTATGAAAATCATCTTCCACGATCCCTTTCCGCCCGCCGGGGAGATCTGCAACGCGGTCGGCGCCGTTCGCTGTGACAGTCTGGATGAGGTGCTGCGCGACGCCGACTTCGTCTCGCTGCACTGCCCGGGCGGCAAGGAGACCTATCACCTGCTGAACGCCGAACGTATCGGCCTCATGAAGCGCTCGGCGTATCTGGTCAACACGGCGCGTGGCGACGTCGTCGACGCGCAGGCCCTGATCGGCGCCTTGCAGGACCATCGCATCGCCGGCGCGGGTCTGGACGTCTACGAGGGCGAGCCGGCCGTGCCCGCGGCCCTGCTCGAGATGGACAACGTCGTTCTGTTGCCGCACCTCGGCTCGGCGAGCCTCGAGACGCGGGTGGCCATGGGCATGCGCGTGGTCGCCAACCTCGATGCCTTCTTCGCCGGCAGGGAGCCGCGCGACCGGGTCGTGTGACGCGTCTCGCAGCGCTGTTGCCGTCGCCGGACGAAATCGGGCCGGCGGAAAGCGCGGCCGCGACGCGCGCGGCCGCCCACGCGGGGGAAACCATCCGCGTGCTGGCGGAGCTGTTCGCCGAAGTCGTGCGCGCGCGGGCGCCGGCGCTGGTGCCGGTCATCGAAGAGCGCGCGCCCCTTCCCGGCGCCGATCCCGCGCTCCTGCTGCGGACCATGCAGATGTTCGGGATCTGGTTCCAGCTGCTCGGTATCGCCGAGGAGAATGCGGCGATGCTGCGCCGGCGCCAGCTCGAGGCCGAACAGGGCATCGCGGCCGTGCCCGGCACCTTCGCGCACGCCTTCGCGCAGGCAGCCCGCGACGGTACGCGCCCCGCCGACGTGCAGGCCCTGCTCGAGCAGGCGGCGATCCAGCCGGTGCTGACCGCGCATCCGACCGAGGCCAAGCGGATCACGGTGCTGGAGATCCACCGGCGCATCTATCTGTTGCTGATGCAGTTCGAGTCGCCGCGCTGGACGCCGCGCGAACGCGAACAGCTGCGCGCGGAGCTGCGGAACGAGATCGATCTGCTCTGGCTCACTGGCGAGCTGCGGCTCAGCAAACCCAGCGTCGAGCAGGAAGTCGCGTGGGGCCTGCATTATTTCCGCGAATCGCTGTTCGTGCGCCTGCCGGAGGTGATGGAGAGCCTCGAACGGGCGCTGGCCGAGGCTTGGCCGGGGCAGCCATTCCGCATCCCCGCCTGCATCAGCTTCGGGTCCTGGATCGGCGGCGATCGTGACGGCAACCCCTTCGTGACGGCCGCGGTGACGCGCGCGACCCTGTTCAGGCTGCGCCGTGCCAGCCTGTACCGCTACCGTGATCGCCTGCGCGATCTCGCGGCGCGGCTGTCGGTGGCCGAGCACGCCGTCACCGTGAGCGCCGCCTGGCGTGACCTGCTCGACCGCGTGCTGCTGCGCAGCGGTCGCGGCGGCGCGATCTGCGCGCGCAATCCCGGCGAGGTGTTCCGCCAGTTCGCCACCGCCATGCTCGCCCGCCTCGAGGTGACCATCGCCGCCGCCGAAGCCGAGGACGCGCCGCCGCCGTCTGCCTATGCCAGCGCCGCGGAGCTTCAAGAGGATCTGCGCGCGCTGCACGAGGGTCTGGTGCAAGCCGACTGCGCCGCGCTCGCGCGCGGGTTGACGCTGCCGCTGCTGCGCGAGATCGAGGCTTTCGGGTTTCGCACGGCCAGCCTCGATCTGCGCCAGAACACGACGGTGACCACCCTGGCGCTGGCGCACGTGTGGTCGCGGCTGTGCGGCAGGCCGATCGAGCAGTGCCCGAGCGCCGACTCGCGCGCGTGGCGGGAGTGGCTGCTGGCCGAGCTGGCCCGGCCACTGGCGGAGCTGCCGGCGCTCGACGATCTACCCGATCCGGCGCGCGAGACTTTCGCGCTGCTGCGCATGGTGGCCGGCAGCCGTGCCGCGCTCGACCGTGGCGCGGTCGGCCATTTCGTTCTGAGCATGACGCGGTCGGCCGAGGACGTGCTCGGCGTATACCTGCTCGGCAAATATGCCGGTCTGTTCGAGGATCCGCAGGCGGTGGAACGGTGCAGCTTCACCGTGACGCCGCTGTTCGAGACCATCGCCGATCTGCGCAAGGCGCCGGAGGTCGTGCGCGAGCTGTTCACCGTGCCGCTGATCCGCCGCACCGTGCACGCGACGGGCAACGTGCAGGAAGTCATGATCGGCTATTCCGATTCGAACAAGGACGGTGGTTTCCTCGCCTCGAACTGGGAGCTGGCGCGGGCGCAGGCGCGGCTCACGCATGAGAGCGAGCGCGGTCGCCTACCGCTGTGCTTCTTCCACGGCCGCGGCGGTTCGGTGTCGCGTGGCGGTGCGCCCACGGGCCACGCGATCGCCGCGCAGCCGGCGGGATCGGTGCAGGGGCGCCTGCGCATCACCGAGCAGGGCGAGGTGGTGTCGTCGAAATACGCCAACCGGGGGACCACCGGTTATCACCTCGAACTGCTCGCGGCGAGCGTGTTCGAGCATACGTTGAAATCACGGCGCGAGGCGGCGCTGGTGCCCAATGTGGAGCTCGACCAGGCATTCGAGGCGCTCGCCGGTACGTCCTTTGCGGCCTATCGCGGACTCGCCGAGCACCCGGGCCTGGTCAGCTACTACCAGGCCGCGAGCCCGGTGGAGGAGCTGGCGCTGCTGAACATGGGGTCACGGCCGGCACGACGCTTCGGTGCCGGATCGCTCGCCGATCTGCGCGCGATCCCGTGGGTGTTCGCCTGGACGCAGAATCGTCACCTGGTGCCCGGCTGGTATGGCGTCGGCAGCGGACTCGAGGAATTCGTGAAAGTGCGTGGCGCCGACGGGCGGGCGCTGCTCGCGCGCCTGTTCGGGCAATCGCGGCTGTTCCGGCTCGTCATCGACGAGGTCGAGAAGACGCTCGCGCAGGTGAACCTGGACATCGCGCGCGAGTACGCGCAGCTGGTGCCCGACGCCGCGGTGCGCGAGGAGATCTTCGCCCTGGTCGCGGCCGAGCACGAGCGGACCGTGCGGCAGGTGCTCGCGCTCAGCGGCGCCGCCCGCCTGGCGGAGCGCTTCCCGCGCTTCCGCCGGCGCCTCGGGCGGCGCCTGCCGATCCTCGACCAGGTCGGACACCAGCAGGTGCGGCTGATCCGCGACTTCCGCGCGCGCCGCGGCACCGATCCCGAGCAGCATCTGGACGAGCTGGTACCCCTGCTGCTGTCCATCAACTGCATCGCCGGGGGCCTGGGCTGGACCGGTTGATCCGGCGCCCGCCCGCCGGTGACGTGGGTTCAGGCCGTGAACACGCCCTCCGGCAGGAATGCGGACACCAGCCAGTTCGGCCGGTCGACGATTTCATTGATCTTCAAGTCCGCGCACACCGAGCACAGCACATAGGCCTGCTCGCGCGACAGGCCGCGTTCGCGCACCAGGTGCTCGATGAGGTAACGTACGGCGCGTTGCGCGCACTCGTACAGATCCGGACCGTGCGCCGTGGTGGCGTAGTACGGACCGGCCGCGCCGTGTGTCCCCGGTGCCACGGGCGTGCGCAGGCGGGGCTCGGCGATCGCGTCGCCGGGCAGCAGGTTCAGGCGCAGCGTCACACGGGCGGCCATCTCGATGGCGGTGACGCAGACCTCGCCGTCGCCCTGGGCCGCGTGCGCGTCGCCGACGCTGAACAGCGCACCGTCGACGAATACCGGCAGGTACAGGGTCGATCCCGCGGTGAGGTGCTTCAGGTCCATGTTGCCGCCGTTGTGGCGCGGCGGAATGGTGCTGTGTGCGCCGCGCTCGGCGAGCCCGGTGCCGAGGATGCCGGGGAAAGCCGCGACCGGCACCGCGATATCCTCGCGCCGGCGCATGCGCGCGAGGCCGTCGGCGCCCAGGGTCCAGATCTGCAGAAACGCCTGCGCAAATTCCGTCTCGGGCAGCAGCCCGCGCCCGGGACGGATCGCGGTCCAGCCGAATCCCGCGCGCGGCTCCACCGCCAGCACCTCGACGGCGAGCACGTCACCGGGCTCGGCGCCGCGCACCCGCACGGGGCCGGTGAGCGGATGGCCGGTGAGGGGACCCTTGGCGAGGACGTCGGCGTCGCTCGAATCGGGTCCGTACCAGCCGTCGGCCGAATCGCGCGTGTCGAAGCACACCGTGTCGCCCGGATCGACGGTCAGCCGGGGCGCGACCGCGTTGTCCCAGGCGTAATGCACGACCGCGTCGTCGAGCTGCAACTGCACGCCCACGGCCGGCCTCAGCGCGCGATCTCCGGCCAGATCACCCAGCCGGAAGCGGATCGCCAGGCATAGGAATCGAGATACCCGAGCACCTCGGCGGGCCCGCGCGTCGCCGCGAGCACGACGAACCAGGCGATCAGCTCGGCCGTGCCGCCCGAGCCCGCCTGTTCCATGCGCTCGAGCGTGCACTCGGCCAGCAGACGCTCGTGATCGCCGCGCGCGAGGCAGTCGAGAAACCAGCGGTCGAATGCCTCGTCGATGTAGAAGTATCGCGGTCCGCCCGGTTCGTGCGAGAGGCCGCCGGAGCCGATCAACGCCACGCGCTCGCTGCCGGGATACTCGCGCAGGATGTCGCGCACGATGCCGCCGACGGCATAAGCGCGGGCGGGCGTGGGGATGGGGGGCACGATACAGTTCATCGACACGGGCAGCAGCGCGATGTCCATGTCCGGGTTCAGCCACACCAGCGGGGTCGAGATGCCGTCGTCGAACTGCATCTCGCGCAGATGCGCAAATGCCAGCCCGCGCCGCGCACCCTCGTTGACGAGGTGGCGGGCGAGATCCGGACTGCCGTCGACCTGATACTTGCGCTCACGCTTGAGCCAGGCGTCATACCAGTCCGCCGGGCCCGTGTGCCGGGTACCGATGCCGACGGTGTACTCGGGTGTGTTGTTGATCGGCCAGTTCAGCAGGTGATCGTTGGCGAAGATGATCATCACGTCCGGTCGCGCGGCGCGCAGGTGTGCGCGCATGCGTTCGAACGACTCGCGCGCCACCCGCTGGTGTTCAGCGGGCGCGTCCTCGAACCAGCCGAGCAGTCCGGGCGTATGCGTACTCGCCATCGCCGCGACGATCTCAGCCATCGTCGCGCCTCCCGACCTGGTCCCACTTGCTGCCGCCGATGGCGTCGCGCGATTCGCGCGGGAAGGCCTTCTGGTAGGCCAGCAGCGCAGGATGCGTATTGGTCATACCGGTGACGCCATAGGTCAGGCGCAGGATGTGCGGGATCAGGTACTGGTGCACGCCGATGTCCATCAGTCGCTTCACATCCATCTCGTGCAGCGCGTCGAGCTCCCTCGGGCTCAGCCCGAACTCGGCGGCGAGCGCGTCGAGATCCGTTTGCCAGCGCTCGCGCAGTCGCGCGTCGCGGCGTACGTAGTACACCATTTCGTTCAGCGCCAGAGTCTTGTCGACGCGTTCCACGTTACCCATCTCTTGCTCCTGCCCGTCGTGCGAGCCGGGTGGGAATCTTCAGGAATACGATGACGCAGCGCTCGTCGTGCAGATTGCGCACGTCGTGCTTCATGCCGGCATCGAAGCGCACGACCGATCCGGCCGGCAGGACGAGCTCGTCGCCGGCGATGTTCATGGTCGCCACGCCCTCGAGGACGTAGATGGTCTCCTCCTCGAACGGATGATGGTGCATGACCGTGGACTGGCCGGGCTCGTAGCAGGCGATCTCCGCCCAAAGCTGGCCGGTCTTGAACAGCTTCCGGCGCACGCGCCGGTCGGTCGCGAAGGCCTTGATGAGGTGTAAATCGTAGACCTGCGCAACGTCGCTTTGCCAGGTGGGCTGCGCGTCGGAGTCCGCCATGCCAGTTGCCCCCCGCCCGCTTTCCGGGCTCACGTCTGAGCGCTCGTGAAACCATCACCGCGCCTGCTGCGACGGCCCCTGGACGCCCCTGGCGGCGTTGCGGGGATCCCCAAAATCGTTTCCGTAGGCCCCGCGCGCGATTTTGTGCACCCCCGCGCCTGGCCAGGAACGCCCGGGAACTGTCTCGCTACGGCGGGCGAATGTTTCACAAGTTCTGAGCCCTGATCATAGTTATGATATTCGAAATGTCTACCGGATAGCGTAATTATGGATGTACGCGCGCGCGATACAGGGCGGGTCAAGTCGGTCGAACAGGGTTTTCTGGTGCTGCGGGCGCTCGCCGACACGGCCCGGGCACAGACCCTCAAGGCGCTCGCCGCGGCGGCGGGCATGTCGCCCGCCAAGGCGCATCGCTACCTGGCGAGCCTGGTTCGCACCGGACTCGCGCAACAGGACGCGACGACGGGACACTACGCGCTCGGACCGGAAGCGGTGCAGATGAGCCTGGCGGCGCTCGGTCAGCTCGACGTGGTCCGGGAGGCGGCGGCGGCGATGGCGAGTCTGCGCGACGCGCTCGATCTGACCGTGCTGCTGTCGGTGTGGGGCAACAGCGGTGCGACCATCGTGCGCATGCTGGAAGCGCAGTGGCCGGTACGCGCGAACGTACGGATCGGTTTCACGATGCCGCTACTGTCGTCGGCGACCGGACTCGCCTTTGCCGCCTGGCTGCCGCGATCACGGGTGGCGCCGCTGCTCGCACGCGAGCTGCGTTCGCTGGCGGCGGGCACACGCGCCGGGGTGCCGCGCAATTCGGCGCGGGCGCAGGCGCTGCTGGCGCGGGTGCGTCGCCAGGGCGTCAGCCGCGTGCGTGGCGCGCTCGTCGCCGGGATCAACTCGGTGGCGGCGCCGGTGTTCGAGCACCCGCACCGGCTCGCGGGCGTGCTCACGCTGGTGGGCGCCGCCGAGTCGATCGACATTCGTCTCGAGGGTGCCGCCGTGCGCCTGTTGCAGGCGCAGGCTGAAACGATGAGCAGGCGCCTCGGCCGGATCGCGGGCGCATCGCCGCCGGCCTGAACGGCAACGACCGCGCGATCTCCGGGGCCGCAAGCGTCGTAGCGAGTCGCCGCGCGCGTTCAGAGCCGATATTCGACGCTGAAATAGGCCGAGCGGCCGGCGGTCGGGAAGTAGCGGCTGAACTCCGGGGCCGCGTTGAAAACATCCTGGACCTGCAGCGTGAACGACCAGTGCTTGCGTAGTGGTTGCCAGTTCGCGAACAGGCCAGTGGTCCAGTACCCGTCGAGGCGGTCGGTGTTGAGCAAGTCGTTGTAGCGCTCGCCGGTATAGCGCAGGCTCAGGCCCGCGCGCAGGAAGCGCGGGTCCACCCAGGTGAGATCCACGCTGGCAAAGCTGTCCTCGATGCCGGGCAGCTCCAGGCCGTCGGCCTTGTCCTCGTTCCAGACGAAGCTGTGCGACACCCGCAGGCCGAAGTCGTCGAGGATATGGACGTTGGCGCCCAGGGTGGCCAGCTCGACCGTGGCCTTGTCGAACAGGAACGACTGGCGCTGGAAGTTCGCGATGCGCTGGTACTCGTACTCCGTCCAGGTGAACAGCCACGGCAGCCATTCGGCGTCCCAGCGCACGCGCAGATCGCGCGCGCTCTCGCCGCCCGAGAACGAGGAGAAGTAAAAGTCGGCGACGACCAGGCCGACGGTGTCCACCGGCGCGAGCGTTTCCGAGGCCCGCTGCGGAAACACGAGCTTGCGCTGCGCGGCGACGCGCAGCCAGTGTCCGGGCAGAAAGCGCCAGGCCAGCCCCAGACGCGGATCGGTCTGCTGCTCGTCGTAGCGGCTGGTGAATATCGTGCCGAAGAAATCCGGATCACGGCCCTCGATGGTGAGGCTGCGGCGGAACAGGCCGGCGTCGATCCATACGTCCGGGCGCGGTTTCCAGCGTCCCTGGACGTAGAACTGGCGGGCCGCGACGTTGAACGAGCGGAATTCGGCATAGCGAGCCGGCGGCACGAATCCCGGCACCAGCGTGGTCACGTCGGTGTGCTCCCGGGCCTCGCCGATCTCCGCACCCCAGGTGAGCTCGACCGGACCGAGATCGAGCAGATGGCGTAGCTGCAGCTGCACGACGTGATCCTCGTCGTCGCGTTCCGAATTGCAGAGCGTGAGGCAGGTGAAACTTGTGTCGATAGGGAATACCGAGTCCGCGACCGAGAGGCTCTCGGAGTGCTCGAGGCCGCCGAACACGCGCAGCATGAGGCGGTTGTGGAAGTTCATCCGGTACTGGTAGCCGAGCGACAGAAACATGAACTCGTCGGTAAAGCGGTCGTCGGGATCGTGCGCGTTGCTCGGTCCCGGAACGCCGTTTCGGAACCGGCGCGCGTCGAGCGAGAACAGCAGGTTGTGGCGGCGCTCGCCGAGACTCGATCCGACGAGCAGGAACGCCGATTCCGCCGTCGAATCGTTGTTGGCGCGAAAGCCGTCGTCGCGCGTACGGCTGGCGCTGAAGTAATAAGCGAGCGGATCCGGAACGCGGGCAAAGCTCTGCACGGTCCCGCTCACGTCGTAGGCGAGTGCGCCGCCGCTCGAACCCACACTGCCGTACAGGGACAGATCCCTGCGCGGCTGGCGGTAGGGTTCGAAAAAGCGGGTTGGAAACGACACCGCGGTCGGATCCAGGAGCAGCCCCTGGCGGTTGGCGCCGATCCGCGCATCTTCGGACTGGAACTGGTTGGCGTCCGACAGATAGAAGTAGCCGTTGGCGAGATAGGGATCGAAGGCGAGCTGTGTGTAATAGCCGCCCCATTCGTGCAGGCCCAGGTTGGTGAACGCGTATCCGAGCGTCGCGCTGCCGCTCTTGGCGTTGGCGAGATTCTCGACCGCGAACGATTCGGCCTTCAGCGTCTTGGCGAAACCGGAGCGCGCGTAGCGGATCGCGTCGGCGGCGCGGAAGTTGTCGACCGCCATGATCGAACCGAGGATGTCCGGCACCGGATCGTCGGCATCGAGCCGGCGCGCCGTGGCGAGGGCCTCGTGCGCCTCGTCGACGTGTTCCGCCTGGTAGTAGGCACTGGCGAGATAGGCGTTCAGCCCCGGCAGTTGCGGGTCGACCGCGCTGGCGGCCAGAAACTCGTCCGCCGCCGCGTCGGGGCGGCCGCGCAGCAGGTCGACCAGCCCCGCACCGACGAGACCGTACTGGACGTTGGTACCCGCGGCGCGCGCGCGGTCGAACAGCGTCTGCGCGCGGTCGAGGCGGCCGAGCGCGGCGAGCAGGTAGCCCAGACTCGACTGCCACACGGCACTCGCCGGTTCCGCGCGCACGGCCGCTTCCATGGCCGCCGTGGCCCCCTGGTAGTCACCGAGCGCGAACAGCACCAGTCCGAGCTCGTTCCAGGCGGCGGCGTAGCCAGGGCGCAGCTCGACCGCACGGCGGTAGGCCGCGAGCGCGCGCGCCGCGTGCGGGGCGACGAAGTGGTGATAGCGCCCTTCCACGTACCACGCGTAGGCGCAGCGCGGATCGGTCGCGAGCGCCGCGTCCAGCGCCGCACGCATCGGTTGCGGCCGGTCGGTGAGGAAATACAGCGCCGCAAGCAGGCTGGGGAAGCGGGCGTCGCCCGGGTGGCGCTCGGCTTGCCCGCCAAGTGCGGCGATGGCCTCATCGTGGTTGCCGCGCGCCGACAGCAGCCAGGCGTTCACGAGATGCGCCTCGGCAAGGTCCGCGTGCTCGCGCAGCAGGGTCGCGACGACTGCCTCGGCCTGGTCGTAGCGTTGCAGCTCGAACGCCAGCCCGGCGGCCGCCAGCGTGGCAATGGCGCGTGCACGACCCTGGAGCCGATCGCCGGCCTGCGCGAGCCGGCTCTCGGCCGCCACGAATGCGTGTGCGCGCGCATCGAGCAGGGCCTCCAGCAGGACGACGCGGCCGGTATCGGTGCCGGACGCCGGGGCCGCCCCCAGCAGCGCGCGGGCGCCGGCGTAGTCCCCCGCATCGTAGGCCGTTTCGGCGCGTCGCAGGGGCGTATCGGATCCGTCCGCGCTGATCCCGGGTGGCACCAGCGCCAGCAGATCCAGCCACTCCAGTTCGAGGTTCAGACCGATCAACGGCCGATCGCGCAGATCGACGACGAGACGTTTGACCGGTGCCGCACCGGCTTCGGCGATGCCGATCTCTCCGCGCGACACCAGCACCTCGCCGGTGTCGGTCGCGAGGCGCGCCGTGCCCGACAGCACCGTCAGTTCGCTGCGCCCGCCGGGTGCGACGCCGACGTGCCAGTCGGTGCCGCGGATCCCGATGGTCGCGATGGGCGTGCGTATCTGCACGTTGTCGAAATTCCGGCCGGGTGTGACCCGGCCGGTCAGGCGCCGGAATACGGATTCGGCCCGCGACCACAGCGAGCCGGTCTCGAGATCGAGCACGGTCTGTTCGGCGTCCGCGAAGCCGCGCACGCTGTGGACGCGCAGCTCGCTGTCGGGCTGCAGCCGGACCTGGGTGTCGTCGACGAAGACGATGGCCGCCTTGCCGTAGCGACCGGTGCGCACGACGTCTCCCGGTGCCAGCGTGCGACCGGTGGCGAGTCGATCCCAGTCCGCCTGTCCCGCGCTGCGTATCAGGCCCTCGCCGCGGCGGCTGACGACCTCGCCGAGCGCCGGCGCGTCGCTTTGCGCCCCAGCCGGGCAGCACACGCCGGCCAGGCCGAGCAGCAACCACTCACAGGGGGAGGGCAAGCGCACCGGCCGTACTCCTTCTCCGGGCAGTCAGAACGTCAGGCGCGAACTATACCGCGAAGCATGCGCTTTGAGCTGCACCCACTCACGGTTCAGAATCAGCAAAACCGGGGTCAGAGTCGCATTTTCCCGGGCGTACGCCGGGTGCCGGATCGAAGGCGAGCGAGAAAATACGACTCTGACCCCGGTTTTCGCAGGAGTGAGAGGAGACGTATGCACGCGACCGCCGTGACCGTGTGTCCCAAGTGCGGCCATGCCCGTCCCGCCGACGCCGCCGTACCGGCCTGGCAGTGCCCGGCCTGCGGTATCGCCTACGCGAAATACCGGGACTATCTCGCCCGCGCCCGCCAGGTGGTGACGCCACCGGCGGCCGGCGAGGGCGCGCGCGCGGTGACGGCGGACGGCTCGGTGTGGTTGCTGCTGGTGTCGAATCTGCTCACCCTGGGCGTGGCCTTGTGGCAGGGCTGGAGCGCCGGCTCGCTGATGATCGTCTACTGGGCGCAGAGCGTCATCATCGGTGTCGCCAACGTCTGCCGCATCCTCGCGCTGGAGCGATTTTCGACCGAGAACTTCACCATGAACGATCGGCCGGTCGATCCGACGCCGTCGACCAAGCGGCAGGTGGCGGCGTTTTTCGCGCTCCACTACGGCTTCTTTCATTTCGGCTACCTGGTGTTCATCCTCGCGGAGACCCGCGCGACGGATTTGTTCGAGCCCTGGTTCTGGGCCTGCACCG
Organism: Gammaproteobacteria bacterium; assembly: GCA_020850735.1. Classification (GTDB taxonomy): domain Bacteria; phylum Pseudomonadota; class Gammaproteobacteria; order JADZEE01; family JADZEE01; genus JADZEE01. Next base: position 18,469 of record JADZEE010000122.1, read on the forward strand.
CGGTGTTCGCGGTCAACCACGTGTTCTCCTACCGCTACAACCGTGACGTGGACCGCCAGGGCAGGCCCAACATCGGCACGCTGATGTTCACGCCCTACGTGCGTATCGTGCCGATGCACCTGACCATCATCTGCGGTGGTTTCCTGGCGCATTCGACCTTCGTCGTGCTCGTGTTCGGGGCGCTGAAAACCGTCGCCGACGTGGTCATGCATCACATCGAGCACGCGCGCCTGCAGGTTTCGGGCGGGATCGGCTGAGCCGCGCCGCCCGCTCTGCGATAATCCCCCGACCTCAACGGGGGCTGCGCCATGCTCGGACAGATAGCGGTGTTCCTGATCGCCGCGGTTGTCGTCGTACCCGTGTTTCACCGGCTCGGATTCGGCTCGGTGCTCGGCTACCTCGTTGCCGGCATGGCCATCGGGCCGTGGGGCCTGGCGCTGGTCACCGACGTCGAGGCCATCGTGCACGCCTCCGAGCTCGGAGTTGTGCTGCTGTTGTTCGTCATCGGCCTGGAGCTGCAGCCGTCGCGGCTATGGGCGCTGCGCAAGACCGTGTTCGGGCTGGGCGCGACGCAGGTGGGCGCGACTACGGCCGTGATCGGTCTGCTGGCCTGGATTGCGGGCGCCGGTCCGCTCGCGGCGTTCGTCATCGGCATCGGTCTTGCCCTGTCGTCCACCGCGTTCGTGCTCCAGACCCTGGCCGAACGACGCGAGCTGCCCGCGCGCCACGGCCGCGAGGCTTTCGCCGTGCTGCTGTTCCAGGACATCGCGGTCATTCCGGTGCTGGCCGCGCTGCCGTTGCTCGCCGGGGTCGACTCGCAGGCCGGCGCCTGGACCGGTGCGCTGCGCGCCGGCGCGGTGCTCGCGCTCGTCGTGGTGGCCGCCCGGCCGCTCCTGCGCGTGCTGTTCCGCGCGGTCGCCCGCATCGGCGTGCGCGAGATCTTCACCGCCGCCGCCCTGCTCGTGGTCGTGGGTCTCGCCTGGCTCATGACCCGCGTCGGCCTGTCGGCTTCGCTCGGGGCGTTCATCGGCGGCGTCCTGCTCGCGGACTCCGAATTCCGCCACGCCATTGAGGCGGATCTCGAGCCGTTCAAGGGTCTGCTGCTCGGACTGTTCTTCATCGCGGTGGGAATGTCCGTGAATCTCGGGCTGGTCGCGACGCTGGGCTGGCTGCTGCCCGGGCTCGCGCTCGGTGCGCTGCTCACCAAGGGCGTCATCGTCTACGGCGCCGGGCGCCTCGGTGGCGATACGCCCGGCACGGCCGCACGGCTGGCGATCGCGCTCGCGGCAGGCGGTGAGTTCGCGTTCGTCATCTTCGCCGCCGGCGCCGCGCTGGGCCTGCTCGATCCGCGCACGGGCCAGACGCTGACGCTGGTGGTGACGGCGACCATGATGCTCGCACCGTTCGTGTTTCTCGGCGCGGATCGGTGGCGCGCGTATTGGACCGAACATCGTGCCGAACCGGAATTCGACCGCATCGACGAGCCGGGCAATCCGGTCGTCATTGTCGGTTTCAGCCGCTTCGGCCAGATCATCGCCCGCGTGCTGCGCATGCGCGCGATAGCGTTTACGGCACTCGATGCCAGCGCGGAGCAGGTGGATTTCGTGCGCGGTTTCGGCAGCAAGGTGTACTACGGTGACGCGACGCGTGCCGAGCTGCTGCGGGCGGCCCGTGTGCACGAGGCGAAGCTCGTGGTCGTCGCGGTCGGCGACATCGAGAAATCGCTGGCCGTGGTCGATGCGCTGCGCCGGTATGATCCGCGCTTGCCCTTGTACGCGCGCGCCCGCAACCGGCAGCATTGCTTCCGGCTCATGGACCGCGGCGTGCAGGTGTTCCAGCGTGACACCTATCTGTCTGGTCTGGCCATGGCCGGCGAGGTATTGCGCGGGCTCGGAATCGACGCCGAGGAGGCCGAGCGCAGCGTGGCGCGGTTCCGGGCGCACGACGAGACGCTGCTCGCGCGCCAGCATGCCGTGTACAACGATGAGGCGGCCTTGCGACAAAGCGCCCGCGAAGCGGCCGAGGAGCTGGCGCGGATCTTCGAGGACGACGCCGCGCAGGTGGCGTCGCCGCCGTCCGGGTGAGCGGCGCCGGCACAGCTCGCCGCGGACGGTCGGCGCGTGGATCCCGCGGATCAACCGCGCCCGCCGCGGGTGGCCGCGGTCCCGCGCGCTGAGCCCTTGCGTCCACTGCACATCATGATGTTCCCCGCCGGCTCGACCGGCGACGTGCTGCCGATGCTGGCGCTGGCGCGCTCGCTCACCGGTCGTGGCCATGCCGTGACCACGGTGACCAACGGCCATTTCCGCGATCTCTACGAGCGCCAGGGGCTCGGCTTCGTCGAGTTGAGCAGTGACGCCGAGTATCGTGAGCTCATGCGCCATCGCGCGCTGTGGCGAGCCGACATCCGCAGTGTCGCCTGCATCGTGCGCGCCGCCCAGACCTTCATGCGCCGGCAGTACGAGCTCGTCGCCGGACGGCACCCGCCGCTGGATCTGATCGTCACCGGCCCGCTCGCCTTCGGCCCGCGCATCGCCGGCGAGCATCTGCGTCTGCCCGTGGCGACCGTGCAGCTCGCACCGGGGGTGCTCAGGAGCGTCGTGGCGCCGCCCGCTCTGGCCGGCGTGTACATGCCGCCCTGGCTGCCGTTATGGCTGCGCGGCGTCGAGTGGCGGGTGCTCGATGCGATCACCGACCGCCTGTTTGGCGAGCTGCTCGCGTTTCGCGCCGAGCTCGGCCTGCCGCGGGTGCGCGGTGTGTTTTCGAGCTGGGTGAACTCGCCGCAGCTCACACTCGGACTGTGGCCGGAGTGGTTCTCGGGTCATCCCTGCGACCGGCCCGGGTCGCTGGTGCTGACCGGCTTTCCCATGTACGACGCCGGCGACGCGCTGCCGCTCACCGCCGATGCGGCCGCCTTTCTGGACGAGACCGCGGCTGCGGGCGGACCGCTGGTGTTCACCCCGGGCACGGCCCATGCCCAGGCCGGCGGCTGGCTGCGTGCGGCGGTCGATGCCTGCGTACGGCTCGGGCGGCCCGGCATGCTGCTCACGCCGTACCGCGAGCAGGTTCCCGCAGATCTGCCGCCGGGGGTGCGCCACTTCGATCGCGCACCGTTCTCGCAGGTGTTCGCGCGTGCGGCCGCGGTCGTGCACCACGGTGGCATCGGGACCGTCGCGCAGGCGCTCGCCGCCGGTACCCGCCAGTTGATCACGCCTTTCGCGTTCGACCAGCTCGACAACGGCGCACGCGTGCAGCGACTCGGTGCCGGGCGTGTGTGGCGGGGGCGCAGACCGGCCGGGCGGGCGCTGGCGCCGGCGTTGGCCGGGCTGCTGTCCGACACCGGACTCGGCCGCGGCGCGGCCCGCTGCGCGGCGCGTTTCGCCGGCGTGGATCCGGTCGGATCCGCGTGTGCGTTGCTGGAGGCGCTGGCGCAGCGCAGGCGCTGAAACCATCGCCCGGCTGTCCGGGCGGGCGTCGCGCCGTAATGCGTGTCGCGCTCAGGCCGGTGGCGGTTCCTGCGCCGCGACGGTACGCGCAGGACGGCGCCGGCGCGACGATCGCAGGCCGACCAGCCCCATGGCGAGCAGACTCAGCACCGCCGGCTCGGGTACGCGCTGTTGCGGATTGAACGTCACGTCCAGCGTGTCGTTACCGCAGGACGGACGCCAGTGCAGGCCGACCACCTGGTCGCCGCCGAACAGGGCGAGATCGATGGCCAGCTCGATGATAGCGTGCTGGCCGCCGACGGCGTTGCGCGTGAACACGAACGCATCGACCAGACCAGCGAGTGTACCGCCGAGCAACTGCGTTTCCTGGCGACCGGGCGGGTTGGGCGTGGTGATGGGATCGAGATACCAGATCGCGTCCTTCCACAACGAGCCGGCAGTCTGGCCCGCGGCCGGGTTGGCGCTCACCTGGCCGGTCGGATCGATCAGGTTGCCGGAAGTCGCACCGTCACTGCCGCGGTAGCCCTTGGTGTAGCCGTTGCTGTCCAGTACATAGGTCGAACCGGCCGCGCCGGCGCTGATGCTGCCCGCGCCGGCGGCGCCGCCGGGACCGCCGCCCACTTCGACGCCGTAGGCATTGGCGATGACGGTGTTGCCGGACTTGACGTCGATGCTGATGTCGCCGGGGGCGAACTGGTTGAAGGCGTTGTCGGGTCGCTGCCCGGTCTGGATCGCGATGTACAGCGTGTTGCCCTGGCGCGCCACACCGAGGAACTCACCGTCGTAGTTCTGGCCGCCATAGTTCGGGCCGACCAGGTAGTCGTTGCGCCAGTCGTTGGAGTCCTCGAGGTTGAAGCCGACCAGGTCGCCGCCGAGCGTGCCGAGCAGGCCGGCATAGCTGGTGCCGGTGCAGGCCGACATGACGCCCGGGTTGGCGCTCACCGCCGTCGCGGTGCACGACGAACCCTGATCGCCGGTGCTGATGCCCCAGTCGGCGAGGTTGCCGTCCACCGTCAGCGGGCCGGCCCACGCGGACAGCGGGCCGGCCAGGGCGGCGACGGAGATAGCCAGAAAGGTCCTGCGGATCATACAGACGGCTCCTTGGGTCGCACCGGGGTTCGATGCTGAGCGCATTCCAAGGCAGGTATCATGCCAATTGTAAATTATGTTTTATTAAACAATGGCTTGACTGTGTTTTACGATCGATTTCCGAGATAAATGTAAAAACCGCCGACCTGGCTGTGACGGACTGCGCGATTGCGTGTCCCGGCGCCGGGACCACGACCCGGCGGCCGCCGGGTCGTGGCTCTAATTTCATTGAGAATCAGTGGCTTGTATTGGCGAGCCGTGCAGCGAGCGGCTGTCAAATCCGTTGACAGAGCCGGCGCCGGAGCGCCGCGGCCGGGTTCAGGCCGGATCGTGTCCGCGGTCGCGCCGGCGCAGGCTCACCAGGGCGGCGCAGGCGCACGCGAACAGTGCCAGGGCCGGCGGCAGCGGCGTCAGGACGGGACCGTAGAGGTAGCGCGCTCCGGCGATGTCGTCGGCCATGGGCCCGGTGACGCCAGCGGCGTAACCCGAGTAGTGGCCGAACATCAGCGCACCGTGGTCGTTGACGTGCTCGAGGCCGAGAGCGTGGCCGATCTCGTGCGCCGCCACGAGGAACAGGCTCAGGCCGGGACCGTTCGGGTTGCGATGCAGCTGCCAGTTCTCGGCGAGGTCGAACTGGATGTCGCCGGCGCGGGTGTCGTCCGCAAACCAGGGTGGGCGTGCGGAAAACGCCACCACGGCGCCCGCGCCGTCGAAGGCGTGCGCACCGATGCGGATGTCACCGATGCGCTCGCCGGGACCGGGCCGGGCCCCGTAGTCGACCACGCCCTGTTCGCTCACCCGCACGAAAGTGATCCCGCTCACCTGCGACCAGGCGTCGAACGCGGCCTGCAGCTCGGCCTCGAATCCGGCCGGGAACGCGGGCGAGTCGCCGAGCGCGGTGATGTTGCCCCAGATGAGGGTTCCGCCGGTATTCGCCGTTTCCGCCAGTGACTCGGCGAAAAACGGTCCGCTCGGCATCAGACTCCAGGTCACGCTCGCCGGCGTTCCCGCGGCCAGCGGTCCCCATTTGCCCGGCGCGTACGGCGAGAGCACGTAGGCGTGCGCGGACGCGGCGGCGAGCAGGGTCCATGCGAACAGCAGCGCGGCGGCGCCCGCAAGCCGGACAGGTGAGCGCACGGGGCGCGGATTCAGGGGTCGTCGCACGCGTGCCATTCTCGTGACTGGCGGGCCAGGCACGCAAGCCGGCGGACCCCGCGCGGCGCGGGGCCGTGCGGTCGCGATACCCGAACTGAGACGTACTCGACGGTCTTGCCGATGTCGTCAGTACTGCCAGGCGACCTGTACGAAGGCATTGACACCGTCGCCCGGCAGTCGCGTGCCCGGTGCAACGTCGCTCGCGAGCACACGGTTGATACCGTTCAGGTGCGGGCGGTAGGTCCTGTCCAGCACGTTCTCGATGCCTGCGCTCACGCTCAGCCCCAGGTCCGGCAGCAGGTACTGCGCGTACAGGTTGAGCAGCGCGTAGCCGTCGCTGGCGCGCTCGCCGTTGGTCGCGGAGACGTCGTTCTGAGGCGCGTAGAACACACCCTCGGCCGTCGCCGACCAGCGTGGCCGGCGGTAGCCGAGGTCGATCAGTGCGTTGAGCGGTGCGATTCGGAACAGGTCGTCGTCGATGTCGCGGCGCTCCCCGCGCACCCAGCTCACGACGCCGTCGATGAACCACGCATCGGTGAGCTGTACGCCCCAGTTGGCGTCCACGCCCCACAGGCGCGCATCGACGTTGGCGTATTTCAGGGGCGTCGCGTCGCCGTTCATGGTGGCGACCATGACCTCGATCGGGTCCGTCGCCGGCACGCCCTGGATGTAGTCGTCCACGTGGTGATAGAAGGCTCGCGGTGTGAGGTAGACGCGCTTCGCGCGCCAGTCCAGACCGAGCTCGAGCTGCCACGCATGCTCGGGATCCAGATCGACATCGCCCACGTACAGGTTGCCGTCCGACAGCCCGCCGGTCGCCTCGAGCGGTGACCACAGGTAGCGCTCCTGGTTGGCCGGCGAGCGCGTCTTGTGCGCGACGCCGAGCTCCAGCGTGGTCGCGTCACTGAAGCGGTACTCGGCGATCGCGACCGCGTCGATGTTGTCGTCGTCGACGCTGCGATCGCTCGCATTGAAACGGTCGCGCAGCGTGGCGAGCGCCGGCATCATCATCGCCATCGACGCGTCGACCCGACCGGCGTCCATGGCGACGTGCGTCCAGCGCAGCCCGATCAGGCCGCCGATGCGGCCGGTCGACGGCGCCGTCCATTCCGCGTACGCGCCGTAGCGATCGCGTTCGAGATCGTTGAAGTTGCGCAGGAAGAACATCGCGTTGTCGGGATCGCCGATGTCGGCCCGGTAATCGAGCAAGTGACCGTCGGCACCCAGCTTGAGGTTGCCGCCGGCCAACGCCACCATCGCCTCGGCCTGATAGCCCAGCGCGTTCGACGACGCCAGGGTGAACCGGCGCCGGCCCGGCATCGCCGCGCGCAGATCGTAATTACTCATCCGGTGATCGATGTCCGTGTAGTACAGTTTGCCGAGCACGTCCACGGCGCCGATCCGACCGTCGTAACGGCTGCGAAACAGGTTGGCGTCGGAATAGATGTCGTCCATGGGCAGAGCCGGCGTCCCGGTCGGCCCGGTGTCGTTGCGACGGTAGTCGAAAGCGAGCTCGTGCGCGCCGCTGCGAAAGCCGTAGCCGGTGTCGAAGGCCGTGCGTTCGTAACCGGTCGGGACGATGGTGCCGTCACCGAACGCGCGGTCGTCACCTTCCTCGCGATTCGCGCCGACGTGCAGCCGATGCCGGCTGTTGGCGACCGATACCAGGCCGCTGGCGGCAAAACCGTCGTCCACGCTCTGGCCCCCGGCGTTCACGTTGCCGTGCAGCTCGAACGCATCGCCGTCGGTGAAGCGACTGAGCCGCGAATCCGCCACCACGGTGCCGCCGATGGTCTCCAGGCCCGAGCTCACGGGGGCGATGCCCCGTATGACCTCGACCGATTCCACGAAGGCGCGCGGCATGTAGTGCAGCGGCGCGTCCATGTTGTTGGAGCAGGCATTGCCGATGTTGATACCGTCGATGTTGACGTTCACGCGCGGGCCGAACATGCCGCGGTACTGGGCGATGCCCGCCAGCGTGCCGTTGAAATTGACGTTGGCGCCGGCGATGCGCCGGAGCAGCAGCGCCGTGTTGGTCTCGGCGAGCGCCGACCACTGCGGCTGCAGGGTGTAGGGGCTGAGCGGGCGGCCGTAGACGGTCATCTCGTCGCGCAATTCATCGTGCGCGGCCTGTGCGCCCGCCACCATCAGGGCGGGCACGGCGGCCAGGAAAACCAGGGCTTTCATCGGTTCGATTGCTCCTGCAGGGATCGTGTCGTGGCCGGCGCGGGGAGGTGACCCCGAACGGTCCGACACCGGCGGCGCGCATGATAACGGCACCGGGAGCGGCAGGCGTGCGGCAAATTGTCGCACCGGAAACGGCGCCGACCGCGCCGTTACATTCCCGCCTCGAGCAGCCGTGATTGGCTTTGGGCGCTAGCCGTGGCAGTTTAGTGAGCCGTGGCAGCGACTCATTCCAACCAGTAAGGGAGATTCAACATGGCAGTCGTCGTGACACTGGAAGCGAAATCCCAGCCGGACAAGGCCGGGGATCTGGTCGAGTTCCTCAAGCGCATTCTGCCCGACACCCGCGCCTATGCGGGATGCCTGGGTCTGCAACTGGTCGTCGATCAGGACGATCCCACCCGCCTGGTCGTGCTCGAGCGCTGGGAGACGCGCAAGCATTACGAGACGTACCTGCAATGGCGCGAGGACAGCGGCACGCTGGCGCAGGTTGCGCCGCTGCTCGCCGCGCCGCCCGCCATCCATTTCCACGATATCGAGGGCGAGTATCCGTGAGCCGGGGGTGATGGCGGCAGCGGTGCGCAGTACCGGCCGGGCGCGGTCGTCATCCCGGGTGACGGCCGCCCAGACCATCGGCGGCTATCTGATCGAATGCCTGATCGAGTCCGGCGTTCGCGACGTGTTCGGGATCCCGGGCGATTTCGTCCTCGGTTTCTACGGTCTGCTCGAAGCGAGCCCGCTGCGTGTAATCGGCACCACCAACGAAGCCTGCGCCGGCTACGCCGCCGATGCCTATGCGCGGGTGAACGGCATCGGCGCCGTCTGCGTCACCTATTGCGTCGGCGGCCTGAGTCTCACCAATGCCGTGGCCGGAGCCTACGCGGAAAAGTCTCCCGTGGTCGTCATCAGCGGCGCACCCGGCATGGCCGAGCGCCGCAGCGATCCGCTACTGCATCACCGCGTCCGGGATTTCGACACCCAGCTCGAGGTGTTCGGGAAAATCACCATCGCTGCCGTGTCGCTGGCGGATCCGAACAGCGCGTTTCGCGAAATCGACCGCTGCTTCGACGCGGTGCGCCGGTACAAGCGGCCCGTGTTTCTGGAGCTGCCGCGCGACCGGGTCAACACGCCGGCCGTGCATCCGCACGTGCGCCGGCGCGAGAACCCGCGCAGCGATCCCCAGGCGCTGGCCGAAGCGCTGGCCGAAACTGCCGCGCTCATCGAGGCCGCCCGCCGGCCCGTCATCATCGCCGGCGTCGAGGTGCATCGTTTCGGCCTGCGCGCGGAAGTGATCGCGCTGGCCGAGCGCTTGCAGATCCCGATCTGCGCCACGCTGCTCGGCAAATCGGTGGTCGGAGAACGCCATCCGTTGTATCTGGGCGTCTACGAAGGGGCGATGGGACGCGAGGACGTGCGCCGGGCCGTCGAGAACGCCGACTGCGTGCTGCTGCTCGGTGCGTTCATGACCGACATCAACCTCGGTATCTACACCGCGAACCTCGATCCGGGGCGCTGCGTATACGCGACCAGTGAGCAGCTGCGGATCCGGCACCATCATTTCCACGACGTGTTGTTCGCGGACTTCCTGCGCGGCCTGTTGAAGGCGCGGGTCAGGCCGCGTGTCCGCAGAGCGTTGCGCGCGAAGTCGCCGCCGCGGCCGTGGCGGCCGAAACCCGCCGCGGCGATGACCTCCAGACGCCTGTTCCGGCGTATCGATGCGTTGCTGGACGAACGCATGGTCGTCATCGCCGACCCCGGTGACGCCCTGTTCGGCGCTGCCGATCTGGTCATCCACCGGCATACCGAATTCATCAGCCCCGCCTACTACACTTCGATGGGATTCGCAGTGCCGGCGGCCATCGGCGTGCAGGCCGCGAACCGGCGCCTGCGGCCGCTGGTGCTAGTCGGCGACGGGGCTTTCCAGATGACCGGGCAGGAGCTGTCGACGGCGGTGAAGTTGGGTTTCAATCCCATCGTGCTGGTGCTGAACAACAAGGGCTACACCACCGAGCGCTTTCTCCAGGAAGGACCCTTCAACGACATCCCGAACTGGAACTATCACTGCCTGCCCGCGCTGCTCGGCGCGGGACGCGGCTTCGAGGTGCGTACGGAAGGAGAATTCGAGCACGCGCTGGGTGAGGCGCTCGCCAGCGACGGTGCGTTCAGCATCCTCAACATTCATCTCGAGCCCGACGACGTCAGCCCGGCGCTCCAGCGCCTGGCGGCACGGCTGACCCGGCGCATCTGAACGGCAGCGGTTGCGGAACGGGCTGCCATGTCGGCCACGCGGTTCGGGCAGCGCCACGCGGGGTCGCCACGGTCGCCATGTGCTGGCGCGGCGCGTGCGTGCGATCGCCACGGATCCGGCGGCGGACCGCGCGGGCGTCTTTCGCGACGACGGAACGCGGGCGGGCCGGCAGTCGGTTGACAAGCGAAATGAGCACGCCGCACAGTACCTCGACCGAGCGATCCGCCTGGCGGCGTTGCGCCGCGCGGACTTCGGGAAGCGGGGGGAGGCCGGTCCTGCGACCGGTGTGAACGGGCATGAGAACCGAGGGGATCCGCGCCGAGGAGCTGCCACGCTGGGTGCCCGGCGAGGTCATGCTGGCCAGCGACCGCATGAACTGGCAGGGCGTGAAACTGCGCGCCTATCGTTACGACCCGCTGGATGTCGAGGTGCCGGCACTGCAGGACTTCATGCTGGTTGCCTATCGCAAGGGGCCCACCCAGATGGAGCGGCGCTTCGACGGGCGCTGGCGCCATGAGGATCTGATCCCGGGCGACGTCTCGCTGTTGACCCGCTCGACACGGTCGCACTGGCATTGGACCGCCGACATCGAAGTCGTGCACGTGTATCTGACCGCGCAGCTCATGCAACAGGTCTGCGAGGAGGTCTTCGAGCGCCCTGTCGCCGCGGTGCAGCTTCGCGATATTCTGAAGACGCGCGATCCCGTGCTGTTCACCGGTGTCATGAACATCGCTCACGAAGTCGCCGCCGGTGAGCTCGGTGGTTCCCTCTACGTCGACGCCGTCGCGCGACAGCTGTGTATCCACGCACTGCGTCATTATTCCAACGTGCGCTTCAGGGAGCCGCCCCGCGGGCCAGGTCTTGCACGCCCGATCGAACGGCGCCTGCGCGACTACATCGAAGCGAATCTCGGCGAGCTGCTGACCGTCAATCGGCTCGCCGCCATCGCCGGTATTTCGGCCCATTGCCTGCTCCGGCATTTCAAGACGAGCTTTGGTGCGCCGCCGCATTCTTACGTGCTTGCCCGCCGGTTGGCGCGGGCCCGCACCCTGCTCGCTGAAACCGCCATGTCGCCGGGCGCGATCGCGGCCCACACCGGCTTTGCCGACCAGTCCCACCTGACCCGGATGTTCAAACGCCGTTTCGGCAGCACGCCCTGCGCTTTCCGCGCGGAGCAGTCGCGCTGAGAGCCTGTTATATGGACTCCCCCGTTACTGCAAGTCGGTCGCTGGGTGGCCACAGGGGATCGGACTGCGCGGTTATATCCGGCCTGTTGATGAGCCGATGCTGGCTCGGGCCCTGATGGCAGTTCGCGCACC
>JADZEE010000123.1 GCA_020850735.1 Gammaproteobacteria bacterium
ACCGATTGAGCATGTTGCAGCCGTTGCACAGCGCCGTGGCCGGGGCCATGCCTTCGCGCTTGGCCAGCACGTCGCGAATGCCGAGGTTCCCCACATGCCCGATCGGGTGTTCATGCCTGGCATCGTTGTAGCAATACAGATAATCGCCGGACGCCGAAATGAAAACATCGGTGTTGCGCGGCACGCATTTGAACCTGTTGCTGCGCCACTGTTGAAAAATACTCCAGACGCTGGGAATGAAATCGAATTCCTGCGAGCGCAGGTGGTGTCGCCGAATCATTTGCCGCAGCTTTTCGGTCGCCAGTTCGTGCTCTTTCAAACTGCCGCCGCGGTTGTACAGGGTCGGCGACATGGTGAGGGTTTCCACCCCCTGCGCGCGCAGCCATGCGACGGTATCCGGCAGGGAAGGCAGGCATTCCGGCATGGGCGTGAGGCTGATTGCAAGCTGCGTGTGCTTGAACAGCCGCCGCGCCATCCGGATATTTTCCATGACGCGTGTCTGATCCAGGTTGACGTGTACCCGCCTGTACACATCGGGATCGATGCTCGAAAAGGAAATCAGCAGCAGGCCGATTGCGCCGTCCAGGTGCCGGATACGCTCGGCATCGAGCTGGTGACCGTTGCTCACCATATCGAACCGGAGCGCGTGTCCGCGCACGTCGTCCACGAACTGAGAAAATTTCACATGCGTGGTGGGTTCGCCGTAGCCGGCGATGACGACGCGGAACACGTCCTTCGGAAACAGGCGGCCCAGCACCTGCCGCCAGGTTCGCTCGGTCATGAGCCGGGGCCGCTCGATCAAGTCTCTCGGACACATCGGGCAAAGCGCATTGCATTTGCTCGTCCACTCGACGTTGACCGCGATACGGTAGGCGCTCACTTTGCGCCACCGCAAGACGGTTCTGCCGGAATCAGGTGCGGGACGTAGCTCGGGCAGCTCGGCATGACCAGTTCGACGTCCACGACGATGACGCATTCCGCCGGTGGAAACGATGCCGTCGTCAGGGCGTCCTCGTGGATGGATGCCCGTCCGTTCACGCGCAGGCGTGCGCCATCGGTGAAATCGACGAACAGCATGCTGACGTGGGGATTGAGCAGGATGTTGCCGAGGCTCATGTAGGCACCGTTGCCTTTCACACGTGGTTCGAAATGGGGGAACGCCAGGCGATCCGCAGCGAGCACTTTGATCAGTCCGGGTCCACCGCCCTTGAACGAACAGTCGCAGCGACCGTCGGGAGCGCTGCTCGCCAGGAAGAAGAACGGCGCCGCCTCGATTCGGGCGTGGTACTGGTCCGGGATGCGGTCCCAGATGAGCTGGTGCAGGCGCGCGTCGGTCCACAACTCCGGGTTGCCCCAGCGTTGCTGCGCATCGATCTCACCGGGGTGGAAAGGCGATGAAGTCATGACGAAACCGCCCTGAAGAGGCCAGAACCGCTTATGTAGAGCAATTCATCCGGGCCGGCAACAGCATCCCGCCACGACGCGTTCTCCCCGGGTTGCCCCGGCACTGACCGGCCCCGCGCAGACCGCGCAGCGGCCGCGACCCGGGCAGGCTGGCGATGATTTCGAAACGGCTTGCCCGCACGGGTGGCGGCGACGCGCGTTGGTCACTGGCTAGCGCTACTGTTGGCATCGGACAGGCGGCTGCGCCGGTGCGGGCCGCCGCGGCTGCCGCATGCGGGCACAGGGCCCGGATCCTGCGCACGTTCGCGGGCCGGCGCGATACGTCCCGTTCAACCGGCGGCCGTACGTGCCGCTACGGACCCGGCGGCAATCGATACCCGGTGGACGTTTGGCGCGGGTCTTGCTGCGTACGGGGAGATTTGCCCGCCACGGGCAGGGAAGGGCGTCGAATGGCCGCAGTCATCGAGGAAAAAGACGTCCCGGTGTCGCCGTGGAACGACACGGGCGCCTGTTTGCCGAATGACGGTGACCTGGTACTGGTGTGCGATCGGCACGGCGTCTACCACGTCGTGTCCTACATCGACGGCCGCTGGGAGACCATGGAGCTGCGGCCGGTGGACGTGGTCTACTGGGCTGAGCTGCCCGGCCCGCCGGTCTGATCCTCTCACGGGCGTTCACCCCGAACGCCGCTGCCAGCCGGCCGACCCCGGGTCGTCGCCGGGCCGCAACGCCCCGAATGAGCGCGTATACCCGCACTACGCCGGTCGGCTCGCGGACGGCGGTTTCCGCCTCGCTTCGGCAGCCGTGGCGTGCGTGGTACGGTGCGTGACGCGCGCTCGCGCATGAGGAGGACAGGCGGTGACGGAGTCGATGCGGGCAGTGGAGATCACGGTGCCGGGCGGGCCGGAAGTGCTCGTCCCGGGAACGCGTCCACGACCGGTGCCGGGTCCGGGCGAGGTGCTGCTGCGCGTTGCCGCGGCCGGCGTGAACCGTCCCGATTGCTTCCAGCGCGCCGGCGCCTACCCGCCGCCGCCGGGCGCCTCGGACATTCCCGGGCTCGAGGTCGCGGGCACGGTGGTCGCGCTCGGCGGCGGCGACAGCGCGGGCATCACCGAAGGCGATCGGGTCTGTGCGCTGGTCGCCGGTGGCGGCTACGCCGAGTTCTGCACGGCTCCGGCGCCGCAATGCCTGCCGGTGCCGCGCGGACTGTCACTCGCCGAGGCGGCCGCGCTGCCCGAGACCTTTTTCACCGTGTGGAGCAACGTGTTCGATCGCGGCCACCTGCAGGCCGGCGAAACCCTGCTGGTGCACGGCGGGGCGAGCGGCATCGGCACCACGGCCATCCAGCTCGCGCGTGCTTTCGGGGCCGAGGTGATCGTCACCGTCGGCAGCGCGGACAAGCAGCAAGCCTGTCTCGATCTCGGTGCCAGGCGCGCGATCAACTATCGCCAGGAGGACTTCGTCGCCGTGGTCAACGAGATGACCGCGGGCCGCGGCGTCGACCTCATCCTCGACATGGTCGGCGGGGATTACGTCGCGCGCAACGTCGGCATCCTCGCGCCCGACGGCCGGCTGGTGCAGATCGCCTTCCTCGGCGCTGCGCGCCGCGGCAGTCCGGTCAGCTTCGATTACGCGCCCGTGATGCACAAGCGGCTCACGCTCACCGGCTCGACGCTCCGACCCCGGCCGATCGAGTTCAAGGCGGCGATCGCCCGCGCGCTGCGAGAACGGGTCTGGCCGCTCATCGAAGCGGGCCGGGTCCGTCCGGTCATCCACCGTACGCTGGCGCTCGAGCAGGCGGCCGAGGCGCACCGGCTGCTGGAGAGCAATACCGTCATCGGCAAGCTGGTGCTCGTCGTCGGCGACGGCACCTGAATCGCCGTTGCGGGGGACGCGCTGTTCGCGGCCGAAAAAAACGACGCCCCGCCGGAGCGGGGCGAGCGGCCCAGGACATTCGGCAGCACCCCGCTGGGCCGGGGTGTGTTAAGCCGGCGCGCGCCGGGCGCCGTCCCTGCCTGATTCACCCGCTCATGATACGCCGCCAACTCACCGGGACGTGCGCACGGTTCGACGTACCGGACCCGGCATCCGGCGGCCGGCGGTCGTGAAGGTCTGGTCGGCGCAACCGTTCGTCGTCGCATTGCCGGCCGGGCACCGCTTGCCGATGGCCAAGCATGCGCTGCTGCACGATCGCGTGTGGCGCGAGGGCGCGACGCTGTTCGACGTGCGTGTGCCGTCCGCGGCCGCGGACGCGGACCTGCTGCGTGTCCATGCGCCCGCGTATCTCGAGCGCGTCGCCAGCGGTACGCTGGCGCGCGCCGAGCAGCAGGCGCTCGGTTTGCCGTGGTCGCAGGCGCTGGTCGAGCGTGCGCGCCGCTCAGTCGGCGCGACGCTCGCGGCCGCGATCGCGGCGCTCGACGACGGTGCTGCGGCCAACCTCGCCGGCGGCACCCATCATGCACACCACGACCGGCCCGGGGGTTACTGCCTGTTCAACGACTGCGCGGTGGCGGCGCGCATGCTGCAGGCGCGGGGCGGAATCGAACAGGTGCTGATCGTCGACTGCGACGTACACCATGGCGACGGCACGGCCAGCATCTTTGCCGGTGACGACAGTGTCGTCACGCTGTCGCTGTACGGTGCCCGCAACTACCCGGCACGCAAGCCACCCGGGGACATCGATGTCGCGCTCGCGGACGCGACCGGCGACGCGGACTATCTGCGCGCGCTCGAAGCGGCGCTGGCGCGCGCCTTCGCCCAGGCCGCGCCGCAGTTCGTGTTCTACCTCGCCGGCGCCGATCCCTATGCGGGTGATCGGCTCGGTCGGCTGGCCCTGTCCAAGGACGGGCTGGCGCGCCGCGATACGCTGGTATTCAGTGCCTGCGCGACGCGCGCGCTGCCGGTGGCCGTGGCGATGGGTGGTGGTTACGCACCCGATCCTGCCGACGTGGTCGACATTCACTTGCGGACGCTGGCCCTGGCGCGTTCGATCGCCTGGCGGGGGTCTGCGTCCGGCAGCGATCGCGCCGGACCCTGACGCCGCCGCGCTTGCAATGCCGCACATCGACTGTATACACTTTTGCGGCGCGGTGCGCGGCCCGTGGCCGATGCGTGCCCGACACGTTATCCTTACGCGCCGGCCGCGCCGTAGCTCCCGCCGAACCCGAACGCATGTCCGATCACGCCAGTTTTCCGTCATCCCGCGGTTAGACGCCGACGCCCGCGAATATGAGCGCAACGGTCGAGGTATGCGTGCCGGACATCGGCGATTTCGAGGACGTCGAGGTCATCGAGGTGCTGGTACAGCCGGGTGACAGCGTCGTCGCGGAGACCTCGCTCATCACCCTCGAAAGCGAGAAGGCGACGCTGGAGATCCCGTCGCCCGGCGCCGGCACGGTGCGCGCGGTCACCGTCAGGGTGGGTGACCGGGTTGCCGCGGGCAGCCCCATCCTCACGCTGGACGTGCCGACCGCTGCGGCCGCCGCTGCGCCGCCCGCGGCCGAGCGACCGGTGGCGCCAGCCGTACCGTCCGTGGACCAGGCCGATATGCATGCCGGGGTGCTCGTCCTCGGGGCCGGACCCGGCGGTTACACGGCCGCCTTTCGCGCCGCGGATCTCGGTTGCCGGGTGGTGCTGATCGAACGTCATCCGACCCTCGGCGGCGTCTGCCTCAACGTCGGCTGCATCCCCTCCAAGGCGCTGCTGCACGCGGCCAGGGTCGTCGCCGATGCCCGCGACATGGCGGCGCACGGCCTGCACCTGGGTGAGGTCAGCGTCGATGTGCGCGCCCTCGCGGGCTGGAAAGACGGGATCGTCGGCCAGTTGACCCAGGGCCTGGCGAGCCTCGCCAGACAGCGCAAGGTGGAGGTCGTGCGCGGCACCGCCCGCTTCGAATCGGCCAGCGTCGTCAGCGTGCAGACCGATGCCGGCGTCAGGCGCATCAGTTTCGATCAGGCCATCATTGCCACCGGTTCCGAGCCCGCGCGCCTGCCGGATCTGCCCGACGATCCGCGAGTCATGGATTCCACCGGCGCACTGGCGCTCGCCGACGTTCCGGCGCGTCTGCTGGTCATCGGCGGCGGCATCATCGGCCTGGAAATGGCGACGGTCTACCACGAGCTCGGCGCGCGGGTCAGCGTCGTCGAGCTGCTCGACGGCCTGCTGGCGGGCGCCGATCGGGATCTGGTCAAGCCGCTCGAGCAGCGCCTGCGCCGCCGGTTCGAGAACATCTGGACCGGTACGCGCGTGACCGGCGTCGCGGCCGGGCCCAAGGGCCTGCAGGTGCGCTTCGAGGGCCCGCAGGCACCGGCCGAAGCCGTCTATGATCGCGTCCTGGTCGCGGTCGGACGGCGGCCCAACGGCGCCGACATCGGCGCTGAGCGCGCCGGCGTGCGGGTCGATGCGCGCGGCTTCATTGCCGTCGATCGCGAGCAGCGGACCAATGTCGCGCACATCTTCGCGATCGGCGACGTGGTCGGCCAGCCCATGCTGGCGCACAAGGCCTCGCACCAGGGCAAGGTGGCCGCCGAGGTGGCGGCGGGCGGCAAGAGCGGTTTCGACGCGCGCGTCGTGCCTTCCGTGGCCTATACCGATCCCGAGGTCGCCTGGGTGGGGATCACCGAAGACGAGGCCAGGGCGGCCGGGCGCGAGATCGGCAAAGGCGTGTTTCCCTGGGCGGCGAGCGGCCGCTCGCTCACGCTCGGTCGCAGCGAGGGTTTGACCAAGCTGCTGTTCGATCCGGCCAGCGGCCGCGTCATCGGCGGCGGCATCGTCGGCCCGAATGCCGGCGATCTGATCGCCGAGGTTGCGCTCGCCATCGAGATGGGCTGTGACGCGGCCGACATCGGCCTGACCGTGCATCCGCATCCGACCCTGTCCGAGACCATCGCGTTCGCCGCGGAGGCCTACGAGGGGACCCTCACCGATCTGTACGTGCCGCGACGCCGGGGGTGAACGCAGGCGGAGCGGGCACGCGTGCGGCAGATGCCGGCGGACCATGGCACGTTGGTGCAATGATGCCGCGCAAGCGCTGAGTTTTTTCGCAACACTGTCTGTGCGAACGGGTGCCGGCCCGCGGGCGGCCCGGCGTGCGGCGAGGAGCAGGAGAGCAACGATGAAGATCGGGGTACCCAAAGAGATCCACGCCGGTGAGCGTCGGGTCGCGACCACGCCCGAGGCGGCCGAATGGCTGCACAAGCTCGGTCACAAGGTGTACGTCCAGGCCGGAGCCGGCGTCGCCGCGAGCTATTCCGACGATGCCTATCGCGAATCCGGCGTCGAAGTGGTCGAAGACGCGCGCAGGATCTGGCAGGAGTCGGACATCGTGCTGAAGGTGCGTCCGCCCGAGGCCGACGTCACGGCGGGCGTGCACGAGCTGGACCGCCTGCGTGAAGGCGGCACGCTGGTGAGCTTTCTGTACCCCGCGCAGAACAAGGAGCTGCTCGATCGGCTCGTGGCACGCCGGGCCACGGCGGTGGCGATGGACTGCGTGCCGCGCCTGTCGCGCGCGCAGAAGCTGGACGCGCTCTCGTCCATGGCGAACATCGCCGGCTATCGCGCGGTGATCGAGGCCGCGCACCATTTCGGCCGCTTCTTCACCGGCCAGGTCACGGCGGCGGGCAAGGTACCGCCGGCCAAGGTCATGATCATCGGCGCCGGCGTCGCCGGGCTGGCGGCCATCGGCGCGGCGCGCAGCCTCGGCGCCATCGTGCGCGCCTTCGACACCCGGCCGGAGGTCAAGGAGCAGGTGCAGAGCCTCGACGCCGAGTTCCTCGAGCTCGACTTCGCGCACGAGGGCGGCGGTACGGCCGGCGGCTACGCCAGGCAGATGAGCGAGGAGTTCATCAAGGCGGAGATGGATCTGTTCATGCGCCAGGCGATGGAGGTCGACATCATCATCACCACCGCGCTGATCCCGGGCAAGCCGGCGCCCAGGCTCATTACGGAGTCCATGGTCGAGTGCATGCGCGACGGTGGCGTCATCGTCGATCTCGCCGCCGAGCAGGGCGGCAACTGCGCCCTGACCGAGCCCGGCAAGGTCGTGCTCAAGCGCGGCGTGACCATCGTCGGCTACACCGATCTGCCGAGCCGCCTGCCGACTCAGTCCAGCCAGCTCTACGCCACCAATCTGCGCCACCTGCTGACCGATCTCACACCCGCCAAGGACGGCAAGCTGGTCGTCGACATGGACGACGTCGTCATCCGCGGCGCCACCGTCGTCAGGGAAGGCGTGATCACGTGGCCGCCTCCCGAGATCACGGTGAGCGCGGGGCCTGCGGCCGCTCCCAAGCCCGCGCCGGTCACCGTTGCGGCCCCGGAGGAACCCGAGCGCACGCCGGCCTGGAACGTGGCGCTGGGAATGCTCGCCGCGGCTGCCGCGTTTTTCGGCATCGGCGCCGTCGCGCCGGCGGAGTTCATGCATCATTTCACGGTGTTCGTGCTCGCGTGTTTCGTCGGTTACATGGTGATCTGGAACGTAACACCGGCATTGCACACACCGTTGATGAGCGTGACCAACGCCATCAGCGGCATCATCGTCATCGGCGCGGTGCTGCAGGTATCGTCGGACAGCACACTGGTGAAGTGGCTCGCCGGCATCGGCGTGCTCATCGCCAGCATCAACATCGCCGGCGGCTTTCTCGTCACGCAGCGCATGCTGCAGATGTTCCGGCGCTAGGGGGGCACGACGATGACGCAAGGATTCGTAACCGTCTCTTACATCGGCGCCGCCATCCTGTTCATCATGAGCCTGGGTGGTTTGAGCAACCAGGAGACTGCCGGCCGCGGCAACACCTACGGCATCATCGGCATGACCATCGCGCTGGTCGCGACCATCGCCAGCGGGCACGTCACCACCTACGGGACGCTGGCCGGCGGCATGCTCGTCGGCGGCATCATCGGGGCCATCGTCGCGGCGCGCGTGGCCATGACGGCGATGCCGGAGCTGGTGGCGATCCTGCACAGCTTCGTCGGCCTCGCCGCCGTGCTGATCGGTTTCGCCAACTATCTCGGGCTGGATCCGGTGCTGGAGTTCGCCGGCGAGCACGGCGCGGCCGAGCGCTCGATCCACGAGGTCGAGATCTACCTCGGGATCCTCATCGGGGCCATCACCTGGACCGGTTCGATCATCGCCTTCGGGAAGTTGAAGGGCAGCATCTCCGGCAAGCCGTGGCTGCTGCCGGGCCGCCACCTGCTCAACGCCTCGCTCGGCCTGCTCACGCTGTGGCTGCTGTTCCAGTTCGTCGGTGCACCGTGGCCGGGACAGGCCGGCAGCCTGCTCGGTTCGGGCTTCCTGCCACTCGCCGTCATGACCGCCGTGGCCCTGTTTTTCGGCGTCCACATGGTGATGGCGATCGGTGGTGCCGACATGCCGGTGGTCATCTCGATGCTGAACAGTTACTCGGGCTGGGCAGCGGCCGCGACCGGCTTCATGCTCGCGAACGATCTGCTCATCGTCACCGGTGCGCTGGTGGGATCGAGCGGCGCGATCCTGTCCTACATCATGTGCCGGGCCATGAACCGGCGGTTCTTCGCCGTCATCATGGGCGGGTTCGGCACCGAAAGTACTGGTACGAGCGCCGCCGCCCCGGGTGGCGAGGTGATCGCCGCCAGCGCCGAGGAAACCGCCGAGATGCTGCGCGCAGCGCGCAGCGTGATCATCGTGCCCGGTTATGGCATGGCCGTCGCCCAGGCACAGCATTCGGTCTCGGAGATCACCCGGCTGCTGCGGGATCGCAAGGTGAACGTGCGCTTCGGCATCCACCCGGTTGCCGGCCGCATGCCCGGGCACATGAACGTGCTCCTCGCCGAGGCCAAGGTTCCCTATGACATCGTCCTCGAGATGGACGAGATCAACGAGGATTTCTCCGACACGGACGTCGTCCTCGTCATCGGCGCGAACGACATCGTCAACCCGGCGGCGCAGGAGGACCCGGGCAGCCCCATCGCCGGCATGCCGGTGCTCGAAGTGTGGAAGGCGAAGACGGTCGTCGTGTCCAAGCGCAGCATGGCGACCGGCTATGCCGGTGTGGACAATCCGCTGTTCTACAAGGACAACACGCGCATGCTGTTCGGTGACGCGAAAAACAGCGTCGACGCCGTGCTCAAGGCGCTCGGCTGATGGCGGCGGTCCGGGTGCGGGCAGGCGCTCCCGCGCCCGCGGCTGCGCCATGAGCACTGGCGGCGCACGCGGGTCCCGGCGTATGGTCGGATCCGCACTGTCTCGAAACCGCAGGTAACGACATGGCCACACCGCCGCAGACACCGCCAGCGCGTCGCAAGCAGCCGGGCGTGAAGCTGCGCGGGGCCGCGAAGCTGCGCAGCATACCGGTGCATCTCGAGGCGGGTGCGGCGCGCCAGACCAAGCCCCCGTGGATACGCGTGCGGCTGCCGGCGGGCGATGCGATCGAGCGGGTCAAAGCCATGCTGCGGCGCAACCGCCTGCACACGGTCTGCGAAGAGGCGTCGTGCCCGAACCTGCCCGAATGCTTCGGCAAGGGCACCGCCACGTTCATGATCATGGGCGACATCTGTACCCGGCGATGCGCTTTCTGCGACGTCGCCCATGGCCGCCCGCTGGCGCTCGATGCGGACGAACCTGCGCGTCTCGCCGGCGCCGTGAACACGCTCGGGCTGCGTTACGTGGTGGTGACGTCGGTGGATCGCGATGATCTGCGCGATGGTGGCGCGGCACATTTCGCCGCCTGCATCCGTGCCGTGCGCGAACGCGCTCCGGCGACCCGTATCGAGGTGCTGGTGCCCGATTTCCGCGGCCGCATGGATGTGGCCCTGGAGGCGCTGGCCGCGGCGCCGCCGGACGTGTTCAACCACAATCTCGAAACCGTTCCGCGGCTGTACCCGGGCGTGCGTCCGGGAGCGGACTACCGCTGGTCTCTGGCGCTGCTGGCACGGTTCAAGGAGCGCCAGCCGGCCGTGCCGACCAAATCCGGCCTGATGCTCGGGCTGGGCGAGCGGCTGGACGAGGTCGAGGCGGTGATGCACGACCTGCGTGCCCACGGCTGCGACATGCTCACCCTGGGACAGTACCTGCAGCCGAGCCGCGACCATCATCCGGTGCTGCGTTTCGTCACCCCGGCGGAGTTCGAACGACTCGCGCGCGTCGGTGCCGCGCTCGGTTTCGCGCACGTGGCGAGCGGGCCGATGGTACGGTCCTCCTACCACGCCGACGAACAGGCTGCCGCCGTGACCTGAGCGCGCGCGGCGGCACTGCGTACCGGCCGCGCGCTTGACAGTCCGACCGCCGGCCGACTATCTTTCCCTGGTTTGCTGCGCCGCAGCAAGTGATGCCTGCAGCCGCCGGCGAGGACCGCCCGATGACCGACGCGAGCAACGATCCCATCACCCCCGAACACCGTACCGCCGAGGTGTCGCGGATGCTCGCCGAGATCGGCGCGCGCAGCCAGCGTCTCGTCGACCAGTTCGTGCAGCGCCAATGCGAGACGCACCCTGACTGGTATGCCGATCCGCTGGGTGTGAGCAAGTCGTTCATGGAGCTCTGCTCGCGCATGCTCGCGCAGCCCGAGGTCGTGCTCAACGCCCAACTCGACGCCTGGCAGAGCTATATGGCGCTTTGGCACCACACCACGCGGCGCATGCTCGGCATGGACTCCGAGGCGCCGCTGGAGACCCCGGCCGGTGACCGGCGTTTCCGTCACGACCAGTGGGAGGACAACCCGGTTTTCGACTACGTGAAGCAGTCCTACCTGCTGGCCGCCCGGACCATCCAGGGTGCCGTCAACGAGGTGCAGGGTCTGGACGAGAAGTCGAAGCAGAAAATCGACTTCTACACCCGGCAGTTCGTCGACGCGCTCGCGCCGACCAACTTTGCCATGACCAATCCCGAGGTGATTGCCGAGACGGTGCGTAGCGGCGGGCAGAACCTGCTCAACGGGCTGCGCCACATACTCGAGGATCTCGAGGCGGGCGAGGGCAGGCTGCAAATCCGCATGACCGACACCGAGGCCTTCGATCTCGGCCGCAACGTCGCCCTGTCGCCGGGCAAGGTCGTGTACCAGAACGAGTTAATGCAGCTCATCCAGTACGCCCCGAGCACGGCCGAAGTCTACCGCCGGCCGCTGCTCATCATGCCGCCGTGGATCAACAAGTTCTACATCCTCGATCTGCAGCCCCGGAACTCCTTCATCAAGTGGGCGGTCGACCAGGGCCACACCGTGTTCGTCATCTCCTGGGTGAACCCCGACGCCCGGCATCGCGACAAGGACTTCGAGGATTACATGCTCGAAGGCCCGATCGCCGCGCTCGACGCCATCGGGCAGGCGACCGGCGAGCGCGAGGTCAACGTCATCGGCTACTGCATCGGCGGTACGCTGCTGGCCGGCACCCTGGCGTGGATGCAGGCCCGGGGTGACGACCGCGTCGTCTCGGCGACGTTCTTCACAGCCTTGATCGATTTCGCCGATCCGGGGGAACTCGGCGTGTTCATCGACGAGGAGCAGTTGCGTGCCCTCGAGCAGGAGATGAGCGAGCGCGGCTACCTCGAGGGCAAGCAGATGGCGACGACGTTCAACATGCTGCGCGCCAACGATCTCATCTGGTCGTTCGTCGTCAACAACTACCTGCTCGGCAAGGACCCGTTCCCGTTCGACCTGCTGTACTGGAACTCCGATACCACGCGCATGCCGGCGAAGATGCACAGCTTCTACCTGCGACGGATGTACCTGGAAAACGTTTACAAGGATCCGGGCGGCGTGACGCTCGCCGGCGTGCCGATCGACGTGCGCACGGTGAAAGTTCCTGTGTATTTCCTGTCCACGCGCGAGGACCACATCGCGCCGTGGAAATCGACCTACGCCGGGGCACGGCTGCTCGGTGGCCCGGTGCGATTTACCGTGGGCGGCAGCGGGCACATAGCCGGCGTCGTCAACCCGCCGGCCGCGAACAAGTACGGTTACTGGACCCGGGACGGCGTCGCCGAGCAGGACCCGCAGGACTGGCTCGCCGGCGCCGAGGAGCACCAGGGCTCGTGGTGGAGCGACTGGGAGCGCTGGATCGCGACGTACGGCGGCGGCAGAGTCGCGGCCCGCGAGCCGGGTGCCGGCGCCCTACCGGCGATCGAGGACGCGCCGGGCTCATACGTGCGCGCGAAATCGACGGATTGACCAGCTCCGCATTGGGGAGGACACGAGCATGAACGCTGCACGGGAAGTGGTCGTATTGAGCGCGGTGCGTACCGCGGTGGGTGATTTCGGCGGTGCGCTCAAGGACGTGCCCATCACCGATCTCGCCACGACGGTGGTGCGCGAGGCGATGACACGTTCCGGTATGGACGGGACGCAGGTAGGCCAGTGCGTGTTCGGTTCGGTCATCGGCGCGGACGGTCCGTCGATGTACCTGGCGCGGGTCGCCGCGCTCGGCGCCGGACTGCCCGTGGAGACGCCGGCGATGCAGGTCAGCCGCCGCTGCGGCAGCGGCCTGCAGGCGATCGTCTCGGCCGCACAGGCCATCGCGCTGGGCGACATCGACGCTGCGGTGGCCGGCGGTGCCGAGACCATGAGCCGGGCGCCGTATATTCTGCCCACACTGCGCTGGGGCCAGCGCATGAACGACGGCGCGGTGATCGACGCCATGGTGTCGGCGCTGCACGATCCGATCCACGGTTGCCACATGGGGGTGACCGCCGAGAACCTCGCCGAGAAGTACCAGATCGGCCGCGACGAGCAGGACGAGCTGGCGGTGCAAAGCCACCAGCGTGCCGCCCGCGCGGCGAGCGAAGGCCGCTTCCGGGAGCAGCTCGTGCCGGTCGAGATCAAGACCCGCACGGGTACGATCGTGTTCGACGTCGACGAGCACGTGCGCCCGGATGCGACCGTGAGCGACCTCGGCAGGCTCAAACCGGTATTCAAGAAAGACGGCACCGTGACCGCCGGCAACGCTTCCGGTATCAACGACGCCGCCGCCGCGGTGACGCTCATGGAGCGCGGGAGCGCCGAGCGCCTCGGCCTGGCGCCGCTCGCCCGTCTGGTGGGCTACGCGCACGCCGGCGTCGATCCGCTGTACATGGGCATCGGGCCGGTACCGGCCGTGCGCAAGCTGTTCGAGCGTACGGGCCTGGGCGTCGGCGACATGGATGTCATCGAGCTGAACGAAGCCTTTGCCGCCCAGGCGCTCGCCTGCATCCGCGAGCTCGGCCTGCCGATGGAACGGACGAATCCGAACGGCAGCGGCATCTCGATCGGTCACCCGGTGGGAGCCACCGGCTGCATCGTGTCCGTCAAGGCCATTCACGAGCTGCATCGCATCGGCGGGCGCTACGCGCTGGTGACGATGTGCATCGGTGCCGGTGAAGGCATCGCCGCGATCTACGAGCGGCTCTGAACGACGAGGAGAACCTTCGATGTCCACGCTAAACGCGGTAGTCATGGCGGTCGCTCTGATTGCGCTCACGGGCGCCGTGCCCGTGTGCGCCGGGGACGCCGGGATCGAGGCACGCATCGCCGAGGCAGCGACCGGCGAACATCGCGAGCCCGGGCACGCCGCGCGCAACAGCCAGCGCCACCCGGTCGAAACTCTGGCCTGGTTCGGTCTGCGTGAGGATATGACGGTGGTGGAGATATGGCCCGGCGGCGAGGGTTGGTACACCGAGATCCTCGCGCCGGTGCTGCGCGAGCACGGCAAGCTGTTCGCCGCCAACTACGCGGCCGTGCCGGGCGGGCCCGAGTACTACGAACGCAATGCCGGCAAGTTCGCGGCCAAGCTCGCCGCGCGGCCCGACATCTACGATCGGGTGGTCGTCACCGCGCTGATGCCGCCGCATGCGAACACGGCCGCGCCGCCGGGCGGCGCCGACATGGTGCTGACCTTCCGCAACCTGCACAACTGGATCCGCAGTGACGTCGCCGCGAAGATGTTCGCGGCCATGTACGCCGCGCTCAAGCCCGGTGGCGTGCTTGGCCTGGTGGCCCATCGGGCCGCGGCCGGCTCGCAAGCGGCCGATCCCGGCGCGGAGCAAGGCTACGTCACCGAGGACAGGGCGATTGCGCTCGCTGGCGCGGCTGGCTTCGAGCTGGTCGCGCGCAGCGAGATCAACGCCAATCCCGCGGACAGCCGCGCGCATCCCGACGGCGTGTGGAGCCTGGCGCCGACGTTCCGATCCGGCGACGAGGCACGCTATGCGCCCATCGGTGAAAGCGATCGCATGACGCTGAAGTTCGTCAAGCCGGGGGGCTGAGACCGGCTGCGCGCGCCATCCGCAACGCGTGATCGAGCAGTGTCACGGGTTGCCCCGGCGCAAAGCGATCGACCAGCGCGCGCGCGGTGAGATACAGGTGCTCGCCGACCAGCGTGACCACCCGCCCGGTGTCCCGGCGGCTGCAGGCGGCGGCGATGGCGTGGTGCTCGCGCTGCAGGCGCGCGGGCCAGCGGGCCGGACCGGCGGCGCTCAGGTACATGGCGACGAAAAAGTCGCTGCGATCGATATTGGCGGCGAGCGTTCGCGCCAGCGGTGCGCTCACGCCGGCGAACAGCGCCATGTGAAAGCGGCGGTGTCGGTCCAGCCAGTCGTCCATGACCGTGGCCGCCGACGGTTCGGCGAGACCGGCGGCGAGCGCCGACAGCTCCGCACACACGGCCGGCGCGAGTCCGGGCACGCTGTCCTGCAGGACCAGCGATTCGACCGCAATTCGCGTCGCGTACAGCGCCACCAGGTCCGCCACCGCAAAGCCCGTCACCTGCGCCCGGCAGTTGGCTTCCATTTGCACGAAACCGAGCTGTTGCAGGATCCGCAGTGCTTCGCGAACCGGCGTGCGGCTGACACCGAGCACGCGCGCCAGCTCGACCTGGCTCAGCTTGGTTTCCGGCGCCAGGCGGCCGGTGACGATGAGCAGGCGCAGGTGGTTGGCGATCTCCTCCACCGCGTGCCGGGCGTTGCGGATGCGCAGGGGGCGCAGTTCGCCGATGCTTGAGTTCATGCGGATGGACCGGGCGTCGGCGGGCGTACCCGGACGTGGGCGAAGTGTATGCAGTCGTTGCCGCGACGGTCAACGCGCGACGAGTACCGACAGCAGCGGCGGCACGGTGAGCACCGACGTCAGCGTGGACAGCAGTACCGTGCGGGCCGTCGTGGACTCGCTGACACCGTACTGGTGTGCGATCACGTACACGTTCACCCCGGTCGGCAGCGCGGCGATGGTTACCGCGACACCGGCCCACAGCGGGTCTATACCGAACACCCGGGTCACCAGCACGCCGACCAGCAGCGGGTGGAGGAAATTCTTCACGGTGACGATGGCGAGCGGCTCGCGCAGATCGCCGCGCAGGTTGTAAGCGGCCAGCGAGGCACCGAGACAGAACAGCGCGCATGCCGGCGCAGCAGCGCCGACGAGCTCGATTCCGGCGCCGATGGCCGCAGGGACGGTCATGCCGGCCGCGTTCATGCCGAGTCCGGCGGCCATGGCGAGGATGAGCGGCGTGCGCAGCAGTTCGCGCAGCGCCTTGAGCGGTGCGTGACGCGCCTGCCCGGGGTGCCCGCGCCCGAGCTCGATGACCGTCACGGCGACGGGGAACAGCAGCAGGCTGTGAAACGCCAGCATGGCGAACAGCGGCAGGGCCGCCTCGTCGCCGTAGGCCTGGAGCACGAGCGGGATGCCAATGAGCACGGTGTTCGAATACGAGGCGCTGAGGCCGGCCGTGCCCTGCTCGGCGAGCGCGCGGCCGAACGCGACTCGCACCAGCCAGGCACCGAGGCCGAACGCCGTGAACGTGCCGAGGTAATACGCGCTGAGGAAGCTCCACGGGGTGTGCCCGGACAGGGTGACGGCGGTCATCTTGCCGAACAGCAGGCACGGCAATGCGACGTAGAACACGAATCGGTGCAGGCCGCGGTTCGCCGCCGCGTCGATGAGGCGGGCGCGGATCGCGACGAAACCGATCGCGATCACGGCGAATACCGGGAGCGTGATTTCGATGACGTTCACGGGGGACGGTGAGTCGTTCGGGAGGCGGATCCGTGCGTGCCGGCGTGGCCATTGTCGCCCAGGGCAACGGCTCAGATCTCGTGTAACCTTCGCCCGCCGTAGCGAGACGGTTCCCAGGCATTCCCGGCCAGGCGCGGGGGTGCACGAAATCGTGCGCGTAGCGGTCCTGCGGAAACGAGTCTGGGGGTCCCCGCAACGCGGCCAGGGGCGCGCGGTGGCCGTCGCAACAGGCGCGGCGATCGTTTCACATGGGCTCTCAGTCCCTCCACATCCGCCGCCGCGTGCCCGTGTGGCACTTAAAACGCAGCGGCGCATCGGGTATCGTCACGCCCGACGCTGGCGGCGGGAGGCGGAGCAGTGGAGCGTTCGAGGGTGGGGATCCTGGTCTTCGACGACGTCGAAGTGCTGGATTTCTGCGGTCCGTTCGAAGTCTTTTCCGTGACCCGGCTGGACGAGTCGCGCCGGCGCGAGCAGCCTTCTCCGTATGATCTGCGTCTGGTGGCCGTGCGCGGTGGCGCGGTGACGGCCGCCGGTGGACTGCGCGTGCTGGCGGACCTGACGCTGGCCGATTGCCCGCCGCTCGATCTGCTGATCGTGCCCGGCGGCTGGGGCACCCGGCGCGAGCTGTCCAACACGGTGCTCATCGACTGGATCGCCGGGCGGGCGCGGCGCACCGCGACAGTGGCTTCGGTATGCACGGGCGCGCTGCTGCTCGCCCGCGCGGCGCTGCTCGACGGTCGCGAGTCGACCACGCATCGGGGGGCGCTGGAGCTGCTCGCCGAGCTCGCACCGCGCAGCACCGTCGTCAGCGATCGGCGCGTGATCGACACCGGCCCGGTGGTCACCTCGGCCGGCATCGCGGCCGGCATCGACATGGCGCTCGCGCTCGTCGCGCGCGATCACGGCGAGACGATCGCGCGCAATACCGCGCGCTACATGGAATACCCTTACTTCGGCGATCACCGCTGAGGGCATCGGCGAGGAGTCGACGACGCATGTCTGATCTGCTCTGGACACCGGATCCGGAACGCGTTGCGGCAACGCGGCTCACGCAGTTCTCGCGGCTGGCGGCGCAGCGCCACGGGGTCGCAGCGGGCGACTACGCGGCGCTGCATCGCTGGTCGGTGGAACAGCGATCGCAGTTCTGGCAGCTCGTGTGGGACTACACCGGGATCCGTGCCACACGTGCAGCCGATGACGTCCTCGTCGACGGCGATCGGATGCCCGGCGCGCGCTGGTTCCCGGGCGCAGAGCTCAATTTCGCCGCGAACCTGCTGCGCAGTCGCGATGACGGGCCGGCGCTGATCGCTCGCAACGAGAGCGGCGCGCGCCGGGTGCTGAGCCGCGCCGGGTTGTACGACGAGGTGGCGACGGTCGCCGCTGCCTTGCGCGCCATGGGCGTCGTGCGCGGCGACCGGGTCGCCGGATTGCTGCCGAACGTTCCCGAAGCCGTGATCGCGATGCTGGCGACGGCGGCCATCGGCGCGATCTGGTCGTCCGGTTCGCCCGACTTCGGCGTCAGCGCGATCGTCGATCGCTTCGGCCAGATCGGACCGAAGGTGCTGTTCACCGTCAACGGCTACCGCTATGGCGGCAAGCGTCACGCGCTCGACGAACGACTGCCGGCGCTGGCCCGCGCACTGCCGACGGTCGAGCGCATCGTCGTCGTCGACGACGGTGCGGGCGCCGTACCGGTCCTGCCGAATCTGCTCGCCTGGGCCGCGCTGGCGGACCTGGCGGACGCGACCGGGATCGAGTTCGCGGCGCTACCCTTCGACCATCCCCTGTTCGTGCTCTATTCCTCCGGCACGACCGGCCGGCCCAAGTGCATCGTGCACGGTGCGGGCGGGACGCTGCTGCAGCACCTCAAGGAACATCGCCTGCACACCGATCTCGGTGCCGGCGACGTCCTGTTCTACTACACCACCTGCGGCTGGATGATGTGGAACTGGCTGGTCTCGGGACTCGCGAGCGAGGCGACTGTGGTGCTGTTCGACGGCATCCCGCTCACGGCGGACCGGCCGGCGCTGCTGTGGGACATCGCCGACGAGGAGGGCATCTCGGTGTTCGGCACCAGCGCCAAGTACCTGCAAGCCGCGGAGAAGGCCGGGGTGCGGGCGTGCCGCAGCCACCACCTCGGGCGCCTGCGCGCCATCCTGTCCACGGGCTCGCCGTTGCTGCCCGCGCAGTACGACTACGTCTACGACGGGATCAAGTCCGACGTGCATCTCGCATCGATATCCGGTGGCACGGACATCGTGTCCTGCTTCGTGCTCGGCAATCCCGCCGCACCGGTGTATCGCGGCGAGATCCAGTGCGCGGGTCTGGGCATGGACGTGCGCATATTCGACGACGACGGACGGGCGCGCGAACGCGGCACGGGCGAGCTGGTGTGCACGCGGGCGTTTCCCTCGATGCCGGTCGGTTTCTGGGACGATCCTGACGGCAGCAGGTACCGGCAGGCGTATTTCGATCGCTTCCCCGGTGTCTGGGCGCATGGAGATTACGCGGAGCGAACGGTGCATGGCGGCTTCGTGATCCACGGTCGTTCCGACGCGGTGCTCAATCCCGGCGGCGTGCGCATCGGCACGGCCGAGATCTACCGCCAGGTGGAGACGATCCCCGAGATCGCCGAAAGCGTCGTCGTCGGGCAAAGCTGGGAAGACGACGTGCGCGTGGTGCTGTTCGTGCGCCTGCGCGACGGCGCGGAGCTGGACGAGCGGCTGCGCCGGCGCATCTGCGACACGCTGCGCAGCCATGCGAGTCCCCGGCACGTCCCGGCACGTATCATCGCGGTCACGGACATCCCGCGCACCATGAGCGGCAAGATCGTCGAGCTCGCCGTGCGCGAGGTCATACACGGCCGCCCGGTGAAGAACCGCGACGCGCTGGCCAACCCGCAGGCGCTGGCCCAGTTCGCCGATCTGCCCGAGTTGAACGAGTGATCCGCACCGCGCACGTACGCCGCTGCGGCCGGTTCCGAGCGCGGCCCCGCCGGGGGGACCCGATCCGGTGTTGGCGCAGCGGTCCCGCCGCTACCAAATCCGGGCCCAAACTCTTATAGTCTTGCCCGCACCGTGGCCGCTCGCCGGCCGCTGCACGACCCGGGCGCGCCCGTGCGGGATCGCGCTCTGCCGCCCACTGCCGTTCGTGACGATGATAGAGATTCGGTGCGGCCGCATCGCGACCGTCCGCGCCGGTATATTGCCCATGCACAAGCGTTTCGAGGAACCGAAGAGTCTCGACCTGCCCGCCCTGGAGCGGGAGGTGCTCGAATTCTGGGAACGCGAGGACATCTTCCGTCGCTGCGTCGACGCGCGCGCCGGGCGCCCGGAGTTCACGTTTTACGAAGGTCCGCCGACCGCCAATGGCCGCCCGGGCATCCACCACGTTCTTTCGCGCACGATCAAGGACGCGTTCTGTCGCTATAAGACGCTCAAGGGCTTCCACGTCGAGCGCAAGGCCGGCTGGGACACACACGGTCTGCCGGTGGAAATCGAAGTGGAAAAGGAACTCGGCCTGGACAGCCGCGAAAGCGTCGAGGCCTACGGTATCGCCCGCTACAACGCCGCCTGCCGGGCGAGCGTGCAGCGCTATACGGCGGACTGGAACGAGCTCACCCGCCGCATCGGCTACTGGGTCGATCTCGACGATCCCTATGTCACCTGCCACACGAGTTACATCGAAACCGTGTGGTGGCTGCTCAAGCGCATGCACGACCGGGGGCTGCTGTACCGCGGCTACAAGATCACGTGGTACAGCCCCGGCACGGGCACGGTGCTGTCCTCGCACGAGGTCAGCCTGGGTTACCGCGAGGTCGACGACCCGAGCGTCTACGTGCGCTTTCGCGCGCTCGACGAACACGGCGCGAGCTTTCTCGCCTGGACGACCACGCCGTGGACGCTCGTCTCCAACGCCGCGCTCGCGGTGGGCCCGGACATCGAGTACGTCAAGGTGCGGCACGTAGCGGACGGCGGTACGGCCGAAGTGCTGTATCTCGCGCGGGCGCGTCTGGCGGTGCTCAAGGGCGAGGTCGAGGAGCTCGCGTCGATGCCGGGTCGGGCGCTGGTCGGCCGTCGCTACGAGCCGCTGTTCCGCCTTGACCCCGGGGATCTGGACACGCGCGACGCCTGGCGGGTCGTGGCCGCCGATTACGTCACCACCGAGGACGGTACGGGTATCGTCCACACTGCGCCGGCTTTCGGGGCCGAGGATTACGACACCGGCCAGCGCGAGGGCCTGCCGCTGTTCAACCCAATCCATCCGGACGGTCACTTCGCCGCTGCGACGCCGGTCGTCGGCGGACAGTGGTTCAAGGATGCCGACCGGCTCGTGTGCCGCGATCTGCGGGCGCGGGATCTGCTCTACCGGCAGGAGACCTGCCGCCACAATTACCCGCACGACTGGCGCAAGGGCACGCCTCTGATGAGCTATCCGGTCGAGAGCTGGTTCGTGCGCACGACCGCCCTGCGCGACCGGCTGGTCGAGCTCAATCGGTCGATCAGATGGTATCCGCCGGCGATCCGCGACGGCCGCTTCGGCAACTGGCTGGAGAACAATGTCGACTGGGCGCTGTCGCGGCGGCGTTACTGGGGCACGCCGCTGCCGATCTGGCGTTCGGACGCTCCGGACTCGGAGTACTTCGAGGTGATCGGCTCAATCGCCGAGCTGCGCGCCCGCTGCGGCGATGGCCTCGACGACGACGCCAGCATCGATCTGCACCGGCCGTACGTCGACGGGCTCACCTGGCCGGCGCCGGACGGCGGCACCATGCGCCGGGTGACGGACGTCATCGACGTGTGGTTCGACTCCGGCGCCATGCCGTTCGCGCAATGGCACTACCCGTTCGAGAACGAGGACGTCTGGCAGCGGCACTTCCCCGCCGACTTCATCTGCGAGGGGCTCGATCAGACGCGTGGGTGGTTCTACACCCTGCACGCCATCGCCACCCTGACCATGGACAGCGTCGCCTTCAGGAACGTGGTCGTCAACGGCCTCATTCTCGACGAGAAGGGTGAGAAGATGTCCAAGTCGCGCGGCAACACGGTCGATCCGTTCGCGACCGTCGACGCGCACGGCGCCGACGTGCTGCGCTGGTACATGCTGGCCAACTCACCGCCCTGGGAAAACATGAAGTACTCCGACCGCGGTCTGCGCGAGACCCGCTCGAAGTTCTTCGACACGCTGTTCAACGTCTACCGGTTTTTCGCTGCCTACGCCAACATCGACGGCTTCACGAACACCGCGGCGCGCATTCCCGTCGTGGAGCGGACCGAGCTCGATCGCTGGATGCTCAGCCGGCTGAACACGACCGTCACCGAAGCCGACGCGGCCTACGACGGCTACGACGCGACGCGCGCCGCGCGGGCCGTGGAACGGCTGGTCGACGAGCTGTCGAACTGGTACATCCGCCGATCCAGGCCGCGTTTCTGGACCGGCAAGAAGAGCGGCGCCGGGGTCACGGTTTCGGATCACGACAAGCTCTGCGCCTACCAGACCACGCTCGAATGCCTGGTCGCGATTGCCGGGCTGATGAGCCCGGTCGCGCCGTTCTTCGCCGACTGGCTGCATCGTGCGCTCGCCGGGGCGGGGCTTGCCCAGGCTGCGCCGTCCGTGCACATGACCGATTTTCCCGCGGCCGACGCACTGGCGATCGATCTCGAGCTCGAACGGCGCATGCAGCTCGCCCGCACGATCGTCACCGAAGTGCTGTTGCTGCGCAATCAGTCGAAGATCAAGGTGCGCCAGCCCCTCGCCCGCATCATGGTGGTCACCGGCGGGCACCTCGACCGGGACACGATCGAGCGCGTCCGGGAGCCGATACTCGAGGAGCTGAACGTGCAGGCGATCGAGTACATCGCGGACTCGAGCGAGATCGTCAGCCGCAGCGCGAAGCCCAGCTTCCCGGCGCTCGGGCCGCGGCTGGGCAAGCTGATGGGGCCGGCGGGCAAGGTGATCCGCGCGCTCGACGGCGCCGCGATCTCACGGTACCTGGCTGACGGCGCGCTGACCATCGAGGTGAACGGGCAGGCGGTCGAACTCGGTGCCGGTGATCTCGAAATATCCAGCGAGGCCGTCGGCGAATGGCTGGTGGCGAGCCGCGACGGCGTGACCGTGGCCCTCGATACGCACCTGACCGACACGCTGATCGACCAGGGCTACGCCCGCGAGACCGTCAACCGGATCCAGAACATGCGCAAGGCCCTGGACCTCGCATTGACGGACCGCATTCACGTCCAGTATGCCGCTACACCGCGCCTGGCCGCGGCCATCGCCGCGCACACCACGCTGATCCGCCGCGAAACCCTCGCGCTGGCGCTCGACACGGGCGCCGTTCCCGCGGGCGACATGGTGCAGACCTTCGACGTCGAGGGCGAGAGCCTGACGATCGGGCTGCGCCGTGGCGTGGTGGCCTGACCCGTTCGCCGAGGCCGGCATGCGTCGCCCGCGCCGTCACGGCACCGGATCGTAGCCGCCTTCGTGCCAGGGGTGACAGCGCAGAATGCGCGCGATCGCCATGCAGCCACCCCGCCAGGGGCCGTGTTTTTCGATGGCTTCGAGCGCGTAGGCCGAGCACGTGGGCAGGTAGCGGCAGTGACTGCCGATGAACGGGCTGACGAGGTAGCGGTAAGCGCGCACGAGCAGGAGCAGCAGGGATTTCATCGCGACGAGTCGAAGCGGAGCCTCTGCTATTATGCCGCAGCAACCGTGAACCCGGTGCCTGCCGGGCACGTTCCGCAGCACTTGCAGGCGCCGCGGTGATGGCTTTGCGGGTTCACGGCGCAAACTGCGGACGAGGACTGCAGCCGTGATCGACCATCGCGTCAGCATCATCTATCGCGCCCGGGCCGGCGCGCGGTTCGACTGGGCGTATTACCTGGAACGGCACCTGCCACTGGCCGTCGGCGTTTCGATGCGCCACGCGAGCATCACCGCCTGCGACGTCGATCGGCCGCTGGCCGACATTGCCGCGCCGCACGTGTGCATCTGCGTCGTGCATTTCGCCGACGTCGCGGCGATGGACGCGTTCCGCGGGTTTTTCCACACCGGACATCCCGAGTCGCACCGGATCCTGGCCGACGAACCCAACTACACCACCATCGAGCCGGTGTTCGTCGCCGGTGCCGCACGCACGGTCACGCACGGGGGTGACGCGCCGCCGGCGCCGGGCGCGTTCCGGCTCCGGCTCATGTTCCCGGCGCCGGCAGGTACGCAGTTCGATCACGGATATTTCGCAGCCATCGCCGAGACCGTGCTGCGCGAACGGTTGCTACCGCTCGTGCCCGTGCTGTGCACCCAGACCGACGGTATGCTGAGCGGCGTGGCACCGCAGTCGACCCCCGCTTATCACGCCATCTGGAGCCTGTATCTGCCGTCGCGCGCGGCCGTCGACACCTGCCTGGGGTTGTTGCACGGGCCGGCGGGTGTGGCGATCCGCGCCGATCTCGGGCGCGTGACCACGGTCGCGCCGGAGATCCTCGCCGCCGAGGTCGTGGCTTTCGATCTACGGCTCGCGGCGGCCGCGTCGCGGTGATGACGTTCAGTAACCGGGTTGCGGTCATCGTCGGCGGTACGTCCGGTATCGGCCGCGCGAGCGCCGCGGCCTTCGCCGCTCGGGGAGCGCGGGTCGTCCTTGGCGGCCGCGATGCCCGCCGCGGGGAGGACACTGCGACCGCCCTGCGAGCCGCCGGCGGTGATGCGCGTTATTTCAGCGTCGACGTGACCGACAGCGCCAGCGTGGCAGCTTTGTTCCGGGCCATCGACAGTGACTATGGCAGGCTGGACATCGCCTTCAACAATGCCGGCTGGGAAGGCCCGGCGGCTCCTGCCGGCGCGGTCGAGGAAGCCGACTGGCTGCGGATGATCGATACCAAGCTGAACGGCGTGTGGCGCTGCATGCGCGGCGAGCTCCCGCTGCTGCAACGCAGCGGCGGCGGCGCGATCGTCAACATGGCGGGCAGCTGGGGGCTGGTGGGTTTCCCCAACTACGCACCCTATTGCGCGGCCGCGCACGGGATCATGGGCCTGACCCGCGCAGCCGCCCTGGAGTATGCGCGCGCCGGTATCCGGGTAAACGCCGTCTGTCCCGGCGCGGTCGATGCGCCGATGCTCGATCGCATGACCGGCGGTGCGCAGGAGGTGAAGGCGGTCTTTGGCGAGCAGCTCGCAATCGGGCGTATCTGCACTGCGGAAGAAGTGGCGCAGGCCGTGCTCTGGCTGGCCTCGCCGGCGGCTTCTTACGTCAACGGGATCGGGCTGCCGCTCGACGGGGGCGGCTGACGGTGCCGGCGCAAGGTGGTGACGACGGGCCGGTGGGCACCGCAGTCGCGGGGCCGGTCGCCACGATCACGCTCGCTCACGCCGGCCGGCGTAATGCGCTCGGCGCGGCCATGGTGGACGCACTGGTCGGCGCGCTGGCGGCGCTCGGCGCCGGCGGGATCCGCGTCGCGATCCTGCGGGCTGCGCCCGGTACCGCGATCTGGTCGACGGGCTTCGACATTCGCGAGCTCGAACCCGGCCGCGATCCCGAACGCGAGTCCGACCCCGTCCGTCGCGTGGTACGCGCCGTGCGCGAATTCCCGGCGCCGGTAATCGCGATGATCGAGGGCAGTGTCTGGGGCGGCGCGACCGAACTGGCGCTGGCCTGCGACATCGTCGTCGCCGCCGCCGGCGCCACGTTTGCCGTCACCCCGGCGAAGCTCGGCGTTCCCTACAGCACGATCGGGGTGAGAAATCTCATGGCGCGGGTGCCGCCGCCGGTGTTGCGCGAGCTGGTGTTCAGCGGCACGCCGATCGACGCCGCCACGGCCCGGGCGCTCGGCATCATCAACCACGTGGTCGCGGCCGACGCACTGGAAAGCGCGGTGCACGAACTCGCCGCACGCATTGCCGCCAACGCGCCGCTCGCCATTGCCGCGCTCAAGCAACAAATGAATGCGTTGGAGGACGCGCAGTCGCCGCCGGACCCGGTGCGCGAGCGCATCGAAGCCCAGCGGCGCGAGGCGTGGGAGAGTCACGATTACCGCGAGGGCGTGCAGGCCTTTCTCGACAAGCGCGCGCCCCGTTTCACGGGCACATAAGCGATGCAGCGGTGGCCGCGCGCCGGTTGCCCGGCGTCCCGGGCAGCCGGCAGTCCGGTGACCATCAGCCGTGGCCAGCCGGGCGCGAGCCGCGTGCCACGGCGGCATTCGTCCACCGTGCCGGTGCGGGTATCGGGGCGGCCAGGGGCCGGCGCTCGTTATACTGCGCCCGGGCATTGTTGCGGCAGGCAGGCAAGGATTACCGACATGGACAGAGAAAAAGGGTGGTGCGGCGGCGCGCGGGCGCTGATGCTCTGGCTGGGTCTGACCACGGCGGGAGCGGCGACGGCGGCCGGCGTGCCGGCGCAGTGGTGGCCGTCCGAATGGGGGCCGGACGATGAGCGCGGCGCGCTCAACCGCCTCGGCCCGGCCCAGGTACTCGCGGCCGCCGCGCTCATCCGCGAGGGCGTCGTCTACGACATGGGCCGGGTGTTCGAGGAGGACATGCCGCTGTTCTCGCTGACACCGCAGAAACGCAAGTACACCCTGAGCGTGCCCGGTGCACCGAGCTGGGGACCGCTCGGCGACAACAAGCTGGTCTGGAACGAGGACTACATCAGCGGCCACCTGACCCAGGACGGTACCCAGTTCGACGCCCTCGCCCACATGGCGACCGAATACGGCCGGCACGGGGACCTGAACGAGCTGCGTTATTACAACGGCCTGCGCCACGTCGACATCGGCAGTGGCCGGGGTTTCAGCAAGCTGGGCGTCGACAAGGTCAGCCCCATTTTCACCCGTGGCATTCTCATCGACGTGGCTGCGTACAAGGGCCGCATGCTCGATCGCAGCGAAGAGATCAGCGTCGCCGATCTGCAGGCCGCGCTGGCCCGTCAGGGCATGAGCGAGGCCGATATCCACCCGGGCGACGCCCTGTTCTACAACACCGGCTGGGGACGACTGTGGAAGGTCGACAACGACAAGTTCAACAGCGGCACGCCCGGGCTGGACGTGCGCGCCGGCGAGTGGGTCGCGGCGAAGCAGGTGGTGCTCGTGGGGACGGACAACTGGGCCGTGGAGGCGATTCCGGGCCCGGATCCGGCAAACTTCGCGCCCAATCACCAGAAATTCCTGGTCGAGAAAGGGATCTACATCATGGAGAACCTCGATTTCTCCGCTCTGATCGATGCCGGCGTGTACGAGTTCGCGTTTGCCTTCGGCGCCCTGCCGCTGCGGGGGGCCACCGGTTCGCCGGCACGACCGTTCGCGATCCGCTGAGGCGCTTCCGGTCCGGCGTCACCGCGGCCGGGCCGCACGGCCGCGGGGAGGGGATCCGTTGCCGCGCAGGCGGAAGAACCGGCACCCCGGCGCGGGTGGTTCGCGCGCTGCGTGGACTCACCGACAGGGGGGGTGTCGTGCGCCGGGGTGCCCTGCAACGCAAGGTAAGACAGCTTCAATTAATTGTCAATTAATAGTCAATTGAAAATATTTTATAGCGGATGTCGGCCGGCGCGGCGGCGCGGGCTCACGGGACGCACGCAGGCGCGCGCCGGCCATGACCAGCGGGGCGCTGGTGCGGGCCGCCGCTCAGTCCTCGCCGTCGGTCGTGTCGCCGGCCGTGGTGACCGTGCTGTAACTGGCCGAGACGCGGCCAGCTTCGTCGTACAACCCGGTCAGCAGGCTGAGCAGGCGTGCCGTGTCGCGCAGCTTGCGGCCGATGTCCTCGATATTGGTCATCTGCTGCGTGAGTACCTCGTTGCGCAGGTCGGCATAACGATCCAGCACCAACCGGCCGCGCTTGGTGACGTCGTAGGCGAAGATCTTGCCGCCGCTTTCGCGGACCTTGCGTGCCAGCTTCAGCTTGACGAGCTTGCGCAGGCTGTACTGGATGTTGGGAATGTCGTCGCGATTGATCTGCCGGGCGATGACGGCCGCGGTCTTGGGCCGCTCCTGCATGCGGATCACGTGCAGGATGACGATCTCCGGAAAGCTCAGCTCCGGCATCCCGCACACCGCCGCCAGTTGCATCACGTAGCGCTCGAAGGCCTGCTGGAATCGCAGTACGCTCCACTCGAAATCCGTCGTGACGGCGCCGTGCTCGTCGCGGGCCAGGTGCCAGTTGCGATAATGGGCATCGTCGAGCTTGACATGGGCAGTGGGTGTATCGGCCAAGACGGCGCTCCTGTCGGTATGCGGGATTCTTAGTTGACTATCGATCGAATTCCAAGCGAAATTACAGCACGCTGCGTCCCGGTTGCGAAACCCGCCGGTGTTGGCAGATTTTATGTATACAAAAATCCGAGACAAATAACTAAAATCGGGGGCCAGAACACCTGTTCAGGCTGGACAATACCGGCTTATGTATACAATATAGTGGCCGGTGTGACGAACCGGCTACCCTGCACCAAGGTTTTCAAAACTAAAACGCTTATCTGTACAATCCGGCCGGCGCGTCGCACCACGTTTGCCTGCGGGCGCGCGGCGTGCGCCGTACGGGGCGACCGGCGCCGTGGCGGATGGGATCGCAGCAGCATCTGGTCGCGGCGTGCTGCACCGGGGCGCCGGTTGCGCTAGCATAAAGAGTAACGAACGGACGATGAACGACATGTCGGGCAGTGATCACGGGGTCCCCGCACAGGCGTCCGAGCCCTCGGCGACTGCCGTTCGGGTGAGTGTCGCGGCACGTGTCCAGCGCGTCCTGATGGGCTTGCTGCCCTGGGCCATCATCGGCGGCTTGCTGTATGCCGGTTTTTTCATCGAGCTCAGCCCGATCGGCCAGACCGTCCAGCCACCACCACTCGAGCCGCGCGATCAGTACTACGGTATCGCCGCGCCCGCGCCGGGCGTGCTGTGGATGGCCGGCAGCTACGGCAAGGTGGTGCGCAGCGAGGACGGCGGGGCGACGTGGGTCAAGCAGGACACCCCGATCGCCAGCCATTTGCAGGACATCGCCGTCTGGGACGCCGAGCGTGCGGTCGCCGTCGGCAATGGCGGCCTGGTCATCGTCACCGACGACGCGGGCGCGCACTGGACGGAAGTGGCGGCGCCGAAGAACGACGTCGCCAACAAGCTCATCCGCGTGCGCACCGGCGCGGCCGGCGCGGCCTGGACGGTGGGCGAGTATGGCACCCTGCTGCATTCGAGCGATTACGGCCGGACCTGGTCGCGCCTGGGCGAGCCGCGCGACGTGACCTACGAGGATCTCGCCATCCTGTCCGACGGCACCCTGCTCGTGGTCGCGGAGTTCGGCCGCCTGTTCGCCAGCCATGACGGCGGCGCGAGCTGGTCCGAGGTCGAGACACCGGACGAATCCAGTCTGACCGGCATCGCCTTCAAGGACGATCGCAACGGCGTGGCCGTTGGCCTCGGCGGCGTGATCCTCGTCAGCCGTGACGGGGGTGCTTCCTGGGAGCGCCAGGAACGCGCGCCGACGGGCATCAGCGCCGCCGCCGAACCGGGTCAGGCGCCGGTGGCGATCCAGCGCCAGGAGCTGGTCGGCGACATCGTCAGTGAACACCTGCTCGCGGTGGCCTGGGTTCCGGCGCGACAGCAATGGGTCACCGTCGGCAACAAGGGTGTCGTCGTCGTCGGGTCCGCGGACATGAACCACTGGGAAACACGCCAGCTGGCGGCACGCGACGTAGCCTGGCACACGGCGATCGCCGTGGACGGCGACGACATCTATTTCGCGGGCAGGAATGCCGGGCGCTGGACGCGAAATGGCGAGTGGCAGGTGTTTTTCGGGCGTAAAGGATAGGCACGTGATCGAAAAAATAGCGGATTTCTGCATCCGGCAGCGTGTCGCCGTCGTCACCGTGATCGCGATCGTGACCGTGATACTGGCATTTTTCGCCGCGCGTATCGAAGTCAGGACCGTGTTCTCCGACCTGCTGCCCACGCGCCACGCCTACATCCAGGTCCACAGCGAGTTCAAGGACACCTTCGGCGGCGCCAACATCGTCACCATCATGATCACGGCCAGGGAGGGTGACGTCTTTCAGCTGCCGATCCTGAAAAAGGTGTTCGACCTGCAGAACGATCTGCAGCAGGTTCCGGCCGTCAACCAGTTCCAGATCATCTCGCTCGCCTCGCGCAAGCTGAAGGAGTTCAACTCCTCGACCGACGCCGTGGAGGCGAATCCGCTGATGTGGCCGAACCTGCCGGAGACGCAGGCGCAGGTCGACGCGCTGCGCGACAAGGTCCTGCGCAACGAGCTGGTGTACGGCATCTACGTGTCCCAGGATCTGAAGTCCACGCTCGTCACCGTCGATTTCTACGAGCACATGATCGACTACGGCGTCATCTACGAGCGGGTGGAGGAGATCGTGGGCCGCCAGCGCGACGACAGCGTCGATATCGCCGTGGTCGGTGATCCGATCCTGTACGGCATCGTTTATTCACACCTGCCCGAGACGCGCGACATCGCGCTCGTCGGCCTGGGCGTGCTCGTCGTTTTGCTGTTCATGATCAACCGCACCTGGCGCGGGACCTTGCTGCCGATGGTCGCGGGCGTGGTCAGCGCCGCATGGGCCCTCGGCACGGCAAGGCTGCTCGGTTTCAATTTCGATCCCCTGGTCATCGTGGTGGCGATGCTGGTGACGGCGCGGGCGGTCTCGCACTCGGTCCAGGTCATCACGCGTTTCCACGAGGAAGTCGAGAACATCGAGACCAAGGGCGAGACCTCGCAGATTGCCGCGCGGATCACCCTCGCCGAGCTGTTCCGGCCGGGCATGCTCGGCATCGGTACCGATGCGGCCTGCGTGGCGGTGGTCGCCATCAGCCCGATTCCGCTGCTGCAGAAGCTCACCGTGTTCGCGGTCGTGTGGTTGTGCACCGTCGCGGTGACGGCGATGATCCTGACGCCGGTGCTGCTGTCGTGGATCAAACACCCGCGCGGCTACGTTCACCCCATCGATGTCGACGGCTGGCTGCTGAACCCGATCCTGAATCTGTGCGTGATGGTGGTGACCACCCGTGCCCGTTATGTCGTGCTGGTGTTCGCCGCCGCGCTGCTGGCGGTGTCGGCTTACTGGTCGCTGTCGCTGAAGGTCGGCGATGCGCATCCGGGCTCTCCCATCCTGTGGCCGGAATCGACCTACAACGGTGATTCGGCCGAGATCAACGCCCAGTTCCCCGGCGCGGACCGCATGTTCGTGGTCGTCTCCGGCAAGGAGAACGACACCATCAAGCAGACCGACGTGCTGCTCAACATGAACCAGTTTCAGCGCTTCATGGAAGTACAGCCGGAAATCGGCGGCACCATTTCACTGGCCGATGCCCTGCCGTCGATACACCGCATTCTGCGCGAGGGCAATCCGCGCTACCTCGAGCTCGGCGAGGATCAACTCGTCAACGGCGAGTTGCTCTACCTGCTCGATTCGCTGTCGGACCCGGGTGACCTCGACCGCTACGTCGACACCCTCGCGAAGAACGGTTCCATCACGCTGTTCTTCCGGGACCGCCAGGGCGACACCATACGTACCGCGGTGGCGCGTATCGGCGAGTTCATCGCTACCCACCCGCTCCCCTCCGGTGTCGATGCCGAGTACCGGCTCGCCGGCGGCGTCATCGGCGTGCTGGCGGCCGTCAACGAAGTCATCCTCAAGGACCAGATCAAGTCGATTGCGCTCGCGTTCCTCATCCTGGTGCTGAGCTGCGCAGCCGTGTACCGATCGACGATGGCCGGCATGTTCTTCATGACGCCGGTGATCCTGTCCAACACCGTGACTTTCGCGTTCATGGCGTGGCAGAACATCGGTATGAACATCAACACCGTCCCGGTGGCCGCGATCGGCATCGGCCTCGGCGTCGACTACGCCCTGTACGTGTGCGACCGTATCATGTTCGAGCTGGACCGCCAGTCGGTGAAGGATCCGGCCGCCGCAGTGGCCACTTCGGTGCACACCGCCGGTCGCGGCGTGCTGGTCACCGCCATCGTGCTCAGCGCCGCCATCG
Organism: Gammaproteobacteria bacterium; assembly: GCA_020850735.1. GTDB lineage: Bacteria > Pseudomonadota > Gammaproteobacteria > JADZEE01 > JADZEE01 > JADZEE01. The sequence goes on from JADZEE010000123.1 coordinate 31,331, forward strand.
TGGTGTGGATGTGGTCCGAGCTGAAGTTCCAGGCGGAGATGGCCGAGCTGATGACCTTGTGGCTGGGAGTGTCGGCGTTCTCGGCGCTGTTCGTGATGCCGTCGCTGGCTTACGTGTTGCGCCCGCGTTTCATCTTCGGCGAAGCGGCGTCGATCGCGCCCGGCCGGTCGCAGCCGGTACCTGCCCCGGCCTGATGAAGCGTCGGCCTGCTGCGCGTACGGCTCGCAGCTTTACGTCAACGCCGCCCGACGGAGAGAGCCGCATGCGCAACGTGTCTTTGCTGGTGGCGGTCCTCGTCCTGGTCTGCGGATGTGGCGGGCCGGGTCAATATCCCGCCGCCGGTGCCGGCAGCGCCGCAGGCGATCTTTCCCGTGCCGGCCGGGATTTCGTCAACATGGACGACGGCGCGCTGTGCGCTTCGTTCCGCGGCGAATGGGTGTCCAATTACGTCCGCGCCATCTACGATCAGCAGCGCAGCAGCGGCGATCTGCCGGCCACGGCACGGCCGTTCGAGGACCGCATGGCAGGGTCCAATCCGGGCTTGTGGGCGGAAGTGGCGGCTCGCGGGCTCGATCAGTTCAAGTGCCGCGTGCCGCAGTGCTTCACCCGGCCGCACGTCGGCTGGTGGGAACCGCACTGCGGTTACCGCGTGCCGAATGCCGAAGGCAAAGCCCTGTACGGCTGGGTGCCGTGGCGGGCGGGTGTGGAGCCGCCAGCACTGGAAGCAATGCAGGCGCTCAAGCAGGTGGAGCTCGAGAACAACAAGCGCCAGCGTACCTGCGGGGACAATCGCGGCTCGCTGTGCTGACGTGTCGCCCGCGGTCCGTGCTCAGCGTCGCGGCAGCCTGCGCGGCGCGCGCGTCGTCCCGTCCGGGTAGACCGTGACCGTGTAGCGATCCGGCGGCAGCGCGATCTGTACCTCGACGATGGCGAGCGCGCGCACGCGTGCGCGCATGGCCGCCGTGTCGCAAACGGCGGGTTTGGTGGCAACACGCTCCATGAGTCCGCCGTCACCGCCCGGCCCGCCGACGACGCCGAGCCAGCGCCCGGCCGTGATGCCGATCTCGCGCAGGGCGGCTGCGCGCGAAGTCTCGCCGCGCGCGGCGAGGGGCCCCAGCGCGGGGTGATCCGCCGCCACGCGTACCTGCATGTGGAACACGCCCCATTCGTTGCGGAAGGCGAGTCCGGCGAGGCAATAGGGTACGGTAACCGGGTCTTCCCGGCAGGCGCCGGCCTGTGCGAGCGCGCGCAGGTAATCCGCGATCAGGTCTGCGGAGCACTCGGCTTCACCGGCGCCGGCGGTCGCCGCGATCAGGGCGCAGCAGAGCGTGGCGGCAATCAGCCGCGAGCGTGCCGGTCCGTTCAGAGCAACAGCTCCTCCCGGTGCCCGAACCCCAGCCGGTTATCGATGAGCCGCAGGCGGGCAGGAGTGAAGCAGTAGAAGCGGCTCGCGGCAAAGCGGTCCGCGACCCGCCGCGCATCGCCGTCGCCGTCGCCGCTGGCGCGCAGCAGCGCGGCGACGGCGGGAAAGCGCGTCAGGTACAGAGCCTCGACCGCCGGTCGTCGCGCGTTCGGGACCACCTCGGCGAGCCCTTCGGCCTGAATGCCGGTGATCGACGCCCAGTCGACCGTGGTCGGATTGATCGTGACCGCGACCCGGGGATCGCGCGTGAGATCCCGCACGTGGCGGCTGTCCGGCGCGGAGATGAAATACACGCTGAGGCTCTCGTGCGCGACATAGAACACCGAAGCCGCCCACGGTCCCCCCGTCGCTGTCGTGGCGAGGGACAGCACATGGTGCTCGTGCAGATAGGTGAGTATCCGCGCGCGCAGATCGGCGGGCATCAGGGCTCCGGTAACGACAGCCGGGCGTTACGGGCAGGTCGCGGCCGGTCTGTGGACGTGGTCATGGCTCAGCTGTCTTCGGCGGTCGTGCCGGCGCCTGCCCAGCGCCGGATACGGCCGGTGTCGATGTCGAACAGATCGAGCACGCGCGCAACCGAGTGGTTGATGATGTCGTCCAGGCTGCGGGGCCGGCTGTACATCGCCGGCACGGGCGGTGCGATGATCGCGCCGAGCTGCGAGGCTTCGTACATGAGCTTGCAGTGTCCGGTATGCAGGGGTGTCTCACGGCACATCAGCACCAGCCGCCGGCGTTCCTTGAGCACGACGTCCGCCGCGCGCGTGAGCAGGTTGTCGGAGTAGGAATTGACGATCGCGGACAGCGTGCGCATCGAGCAGGGGGCGACGATCATGCCGTCGGTGCGGAAAGAGCCGCTGGAGATGTTGGCGGCGATGTTTCTGAGATTGTGGACGACGTCCGCCAGCGCCTCGATTTGTGCTGCGGTGGCATCGATTTCGATACCGGCATTGAGCTTGGCCGCGTTGGTCATGACCAGGTGCGTCTCGATGCCCCCGATCTCGCGCAGCATCTCCAGCGTGCGCACGCCGTAGATCAGGCCGCTGGCGCCGGACAGTCCGACGATGATACGCCGCATGTTCGCCCTTTCGTTCCCGTGATCGTGGGCCGATGGTAGCGGATGTGCCCTCGCAGCCGCCACCTGCGGTCCCGGCTGCGGCGGCGCGCCCGGTTGCGCGTCACGGTCCGCGACGCAATCGTCCGCCGCCGCGAGCCGATCCCCGGCTGCTTGCGGCAGGCGTGGCAGATGAATCTACGGCTCTCAGGGCTTCTTCTTGGCGACGACGTTCTGATAGTACTTGCGGGCCTCTTCCTGACCCATCATCTCGGGCATCTGGCTGCCGCCGTAGCGCTTGCCGCCGAATTTCTCGAGCTCGGCCGCCGGGGCACTGCGATCCGTATCGTCCACGTCCGAGCGCGCGGCCATCGCGGCGTCGTCATCGAGCTCCTCCTGCACCTGGATCGACCAGGGTTGCGCCAGCCGGCTCTCGACATAGTCGAGCACCCACAGCTCGTCACCACCGTCGAGGGCGGTCCCGGGCTCGGCCACGAGCGCGCGCACGACCAGACGCTCAAAGGTGTCCAGGTCGCGAACCTCGAGCACGATCGGCCGGCCTTCCCGGATCTCGGGCTTTACTTCCTGGGCATCATCGTGCAGGTAACCGATGTAAACCTCGTAAGGCATGGCCTCAGCGTCCCTTGGGTTGGCGGTAGCGAGATTCCTTGAACTTCTCCGCGGATTTCAGCGACTGTTCCATGTCCAGACTCTGCGCGAGCTCGTGGTCGGTCGCGAGCGCCGCTTCGTCGAGCTCCTCGGTGACGTGGATGAACCAGTCCGAGGAGATGTGTTCGCCGAGACGGCCGTAAACGTGCAGGCGGTGGGTACCCTCTTCGGGCAACGCCGCGGCCTTGCGCGCCACCGTGCCGCGCACGCTCTTCTGCTCCATGGTTTCCGAATGGCGCACGTGCAGCGTGATCTCGACGCCTTCCGCGAGCAGGGTGTAGGGGATGATCGGCGTATCGAAGAAATCGTAGTCGTCGTTCATGTCGGTACTCTCCGCGTCGATGTCAGGCCAGTGCCGCGGCGCGACTGCCACCGCGTTGGGTCTCCAGATCCGCCACGCTCGCCTCGAAACGATCGACGACCGTCTCGAAGATGCGGGCCGCGGCCGATTCCGGCGCGCTCACGACGAACGGCCGGCCGGCGTCGCTACCCTCGGATACCGACTGGTGCAACGGCACCCGACCGAGGAAGGGCACGCCAAGCTCGGTCGCCAGCGTTTCACCGGCCCCGGAACGCAGCACGTTGTCGCCTTCGCCGCAGTGCGGGCACACGTAACCGCTCATGTTCTCGATCACGCCGACGATGGGCACCCCGGCGTCGCGGCACAGCGTGGCAGCCCGGCGCGCCGAGGCCTGCGACACGTCCGAGGCCATGGTCACGACGATGGCGCCGTCCAGGTGCTCGATATACTGCATCACGCTCACCGCCTCGGTACCGGTGCCCGCGGGCAGATCGACGATGAGATAGTCGAGCTCGCCGTAGTCGACGTTGGCGCAGAACTCCTCGGTCGCGGCGCGGCGCAGCTCGTGAAACCAGGTGACCACTTCCGCCGCCTGGACGATGAAACCGACCGACATCGCCGTCACACCGTGCGGCGTGGTCACCGGGATGATGCCGTTGCGGCCGGCGCGGACCTTGACGTCGGGAACGCCGAGCATGCGTGGCACCGACGGACTGTCGAAGTCCGCGTCGAGTATGCACACGCGGTTGCCGCGCTGTTGCAGGGCCACGGCCAGGTTGGTCGAGGTCGTGGTCTTGCCCACCCCGCCTTTGCCCGAGATGACCACGATCTTGCGCTTGATGCTCGCCATCTTGCGCGCGGCGATATCCATCCGGCCGCGGCCGCTCATCTCGATGCGCTCCGGCAACGTGCAACCGAAATAGCGGCTGCAGGCCTCGCAGACGAAGTCGCACGAATTGTCGACGTTCATCTTCACGATTTCGTAGGTTTCGTGGGCTTTGGACATCGTAGGCGTTCTCCTGATGGGTCGCTCGTTCGCGCGCGCGTTCGGGTTCAGCGGAATCGGCCGGCGCGCGCCGGCAGGCCGTAGGCCGTGTCCCAGTTCTCGCAGATCCGCGCCTGCAGATCCTGCGGATAGGCCTTCGCAAAGGACATCCGCTCGGGGCGGTCGATCTGCGTCCATTCCGGCGGCGTCGTTGCGTCGATCGTCATCGCCGCGCCGCGCGAATTCATCTTGTCGTGCAGATCGAGAAACGGGATGAGCGGGTGTCCGGGCGCGAGCGGGAAGATCTGGATGCCGCGGCCCGGATCGCAGCGCGTAAAGGCCGCGTGCAGCGCCTCGGGGTAGTTGGTGGCGTTGACGTCATCTTCGATCACGACGATGTACTGGAAGAACACCCCCATCTTGCTCGCGCGAACGACGCTGGCGACGCGATCGGCGATGCCGGGGTGCCCCTTCTCCACCGTCACCACCAGCAGCGCGAACTTCAGTCCCGGCGGGGAGAAGGCGTTCACGACCGGCAGTCCCCAGTCGCGCAGCTCGCGTCGCACGGAGGTCGTCAGGCTGAACACGCCGAGCAGGATCTCGCATTCGTCGAGGTCGGTCCCTGGGCAGCTGACCGGCATGATCGGGTCGTTGCGATGCGTGATGCAATCCACCCGGAACACGGGTCGCGGCATCCGCGGGCTGGCACGATAGCCGGTGGCCTCGCCGAACGGACCCTCGTCCCAGCGCTCGTGCGGGCGTACGTGGCCTTCGATGACGATCTCCGCCGTGGCGGGCACGAGCAGGTCGTTGGTTTCGCACTTCACCAGCTGTACCGGCGCGCGGCGCAATCCGCCGGCCGCATTCGCCTCGGTTTCACCGGCGGGAATGCTCATCGACCCTACCATGAAGGTGGTCGGGCAGCCGCCGAAGAAGATGCTGAACGGCATGTTCTCGCCACGGGCTTCGTATTTCTGATAGTAGATCATGCCGATGTGCTGGAACGGGTTGACGATGCCGCCAAGGATGGATTTCTTGTGGATCATGTGGCGGTACACGCCCCAGTTGGTCCAGTTCGAATCCGGGTCCTTGATCGACGTGACGCCGCCGGTGTTGATGTAGCGGCCGCCGTCCCCCAGATGCAGGTAGGGCGCCGGAAACTTGAACAGGTTGATGTCGGCGCCGCGGATCACGTTCTCCTTGCACGGACCGGTCGCCACCTCGATCGGCCGTACCGGGTTGGCCATGCGGGTGACGAACTCCTCCACGAGCTGCTCGTAGGGCGTGTCCGGGTCCATCTCCAGGGCGAGGGCGACGCGGGAGAAGTCGCCGTGCCAGCCCTTGGATATCGGCGACCCGAGGATCGACATGCCGTCGGCGCAGCCGCGGATATTTTTCATGTGCGCCATGGGTGCGCCGATCTCGGCGATGCGCCGGCAGATCGCGCCGGCCTCGAGGTTCCAGTCCACCTCGCGGTCGATGCTGACCAGCTCGCCCGCCTTGTCGCAGGACTCCATGAATTCGCGCAGATCGTGAAAAGCCATCGATTCACCTCGTCATTGGCGCATGGCCGGCCGGGAGCGGGATCAGATCGGTCGTTGTTCGGGTGCCGGGAAACGCAGTCCGTCCGTCCAGTCGGCGAGGACCTTCTCCTGCAGCTCCGGCGGGTAACATTCCTCGAACGAAACCTTGGGTGGCACCGCGATGCTGCGATCCCAGTCGAGCGGCCAGGTGCAGTCGAAGATGGCGGCCGAGCCCATGCCCAGTGCGCGTTGCGAGGCGGACAGGTAGGGGGCGTCGTCGGCGGCCAGTGCCTGCTTGATGATCCAGGTATCGCGCGAGGGATGGCACTTGGTCACCAGCGCATGGAACAACGCCACCGGGTTGGTGATGTCGATGTCGTCATCGCACACCAGAACGTAAGGAACGTGTTTGGTGGCCTCGCTGGCGCGGACGATGCCGGCGGCCGATTGCGCATAGGCGGTGAAGGGCACGCGCGCGGCGATGGCTACGACACTGCCGGCCAGCCAGGGCGGTGTGAACACGGCCCGCACGGGGGCGCCGCGCCGTTCGAACTCGGCCTTGAGGTTGACGTCGCAGTCCAGTGCGCGGCCGATGTGGATCTCCGCCGTCGGCGTACCCCACGGGCACAGCGGCAGAATCGGTTTGTCGCGGTGAGTGATCGCGCTGACGTGCCACACCGGTGCCTGCTGCGCGCTGGCGGTCCGGTAGCCGAAAGTTCCGGGAAAAGGCCCGAAGCTGCCCGTTTCACCCGGACGGATGAAGCCTTCGATCACCATCTCCGCGCTGGCCGGCACCATCAGCTCGCTGGTCTCGCATTTGACCAGTTGCAGTGGCTGGCGTTGCAGCGCACCGGCGATTTCCTGGGCGCCGCGGCCGCGCCGCGCGCGGAACGTCGCGGCGAGCGTGAGGGCCGGTGGCACGCCGAGCACGATGGCGAAAGGCATGTGCTGGCCGATGGCGCTGTAGCGGTCGTAAATCGCCCGCAGCTGACCGCCGCCCGGCAGCTGCCCGGTCAGCGTCGCATCCGAACTCACCTGCAGTGGCAGCACTTCCCACGCGACATAGCCGCTGTCCGGATGCTGGGCCATGACGATGCTCCAGCTCGACAGGCAGCGGCCGCCGTCCTGGCCGTGCAGCAGGGGTGCCTGCAGCGCCTCGAGATCGACGTCGTCGCCGCGTACGACGTGCTGCTTGCACAGCCCGCCGCCGACCTGGATCGGCCGCACGGGGGATTCCCAGCGGCGGTGCACGTCCTCCAGCAGCTCGTGGTAGCTGCGGTCGGGATCCAGCTCGAGCGCCAGCGCGAGCTTGGACCAGATGCCGTTCAGACCGCGGCTCATGGAGCCCGCAATCCAGCTGATCCCGTGCGCGGCGTTGCGCACGTTCCAGAAATGCGCTGCCGGACCACCACGTTCGGCGAGGCGCTGGGCGATGGCGCCGATCTCGAGGTTTGAATCCACCTGTGGCCGGACGTGCTGCAACTCACCGGCGCTCTCGAGCTTGTCCAGGTACTCGCGAAAGTCGTAATAGCTCATCGTGATGTGTTCCTGCCGCTGCGGTGGACGGAAACCCGGGCGGCTCAGACGCCGTCGGGGGCGCTCTTGCGAAAGTCGGACTGCGGCCGGATGTCGGCCGAGTCCGGGTCGATTTCCTCGAGGATGACGATCCGCCAGTCAGCGGCGGCGACGTTTTCGGCGAGATCGCGCAGCACCAGCTCGTGCGAATCCGCGAGCGCGCTGCCGGGGGGCGCGACCCGCGCCCGCACGGTCAGGCGTTCGAAGGTCTCCACGTCCCGGACTTCGAGCACGATCGGCTGCTGTGCGTCGATCGCGGCGCGTTGCGAATGCACGTATTCCTCGAGCACTTCATAGGTCGCCATGGTGCAATCTCCGGGGTTTGCCGACGCTCGCCGACGGCGCGTTCGGGGTCGTCGGGGCAAGCATCCGCCGGGGCAGTGCCCGGCGCTTTGATCCACGTCAAATTGTGTACATAGTCATCATGCTGAATTCGTGCTGATGACAGCCACTATTACACAACCGTAGGAATTATCAACTATTTTATTCGCTTAGGCCGTCAGGAACAGCGCGAGTATCAATTGAAATTGTATACAATTTCAATTGGTGGAGACACTGCTGTCCCGGTTGCGGTCGGTCGGCACGCGCGAAAAACGACCGGTCCGTGGCTGCTGGCCGCGGCCCCGGGGGATTGCATGCGACGCGATCCGGCGCGCAGGCTCGGGCGGCGCGCTCGGAGCTTGTGAAAAATTCGCCCGCCGTAGCGAGACAGTTCCCGGGCGTTCCCGGCCAGGCGCGGGGGTGCACAAATACCGTGCGCGTAGCGGGCCCTACGAAAACGATTTTAGGTGTCCCCGCAAACGCGGCCAGGGGCGTCCAGGGGCCGTCGCAACAGGCGCGGTGATGGATTCACGAGCTCTTAGCGCTTCTCCACCAGCTCGATCGCCGTGTCGTAAGCGGGATCGGGCCCCTGTTCCAAGGCCTCGAGCTCGGTCTCGACGATGCGCAGGACCTCGCCGAGAAAGGTTTCCCGCCAGGCGGCGCGCGCGGCGGCCACTTTCCTGCCTGGCTCGTAGGCGTCGATGTCCCGGCGGCGCAGCGTCCCCGCTTTCTCCAGCAGGCGTTCGACGGTGTCGAGGCGCTCGCGCATGACCGCCACTTCGCCGGCGAGGCCCATGACCATCGCGACGACCCGATCGACGTTCGGATCGTCGAAGAAATACGGGCGCTCCCCCCTGGCGCGGCGCGCCAGCCGGACGTTGCCGCTCATGACCGCCCCGGCTTCGCAGCGCCGAACAAGAACCAGGAACCGCCGCCGCCGAAATCGCCCCCCTGGAACACGTGCGAACGTCTGGCCCTGGCCTGCTGGAAGGCGCTCGGGGCGAAGGTTTCGAATGCGTTCGCCGGGTCGAAACCGGCTCCGGCGGCCAGCTTTTTCAGGTCGATCTCGTGCGAGCGCGCCCAGAACGGTTCGTTGTTGTTGCGCGTGTCCCAGTCGAGCATGAAGGCATCGAAGGCATCCATGCCCGCGTACGGCGGCGTCTCGGCGTGCACCATGAGGCCGCCCGGGCGCAACAGGCGGTGGCACTCCTTCATGATGGCCCGGATCGCCTTTTGCGAGGTCTCGTGCAGCAGGATGTGCGAGACGATGAGGTCGAAGTGTCCGTCCGGGAAATTCGTGCGCTCGGCATTCTGCTGCGAGAAATGGATCGACGCGCCGAGCGCCCGCGCCCGCGCGTGCGCATGCCGCAGCATCGGTGCGGCGACGTCGATGGCGTGGACCTGCGCTTTCGGGAACGCTCTGGTGTAGGGCACGGTGCTGTGACCGACCGAGCAACCCATATCCAGGATGCGGCTCGGCTCGAGCGCGGGGTGATGCGCTTCGAGCCAGGCGATCACCGAGTCACCCATATCCGAGTTGTACGGCCCCATCTGACCCATGGCGTACACGTGCACGCCCCGATCGTAGATCGCGCCCTGGGCGACGTCGTCAGCGGTGTATTCGGTGTGGTATCCGCCGGGCTGGCAGTGGATGTCGACGGCGGTATGGTACTTCGGGATCGCGAGCGCCGGGTCGAGCTCGAGCGTGCCGCCGTTGCCGTTCGCGTGCTTGCGGGCGCGCTTGATGAGCTTGCCGAGATTGCGCTGCACGGGCAGCTGGCACGACGACCACATCATCTCCTGGCTGGTGCGCAAGAGCGTGCTGAACATCCGGTAATAGGGTTCCCCGGTCATGACGTCGCGCACTTCGAAGCGATCCCTTGGCGCGCGCCCGTTGCTGGATTCGAACTGCGGTTTGACCTTGCGCTCGTATACCAGGCGGTTGCCTGGATGCACGTGCTTGACCAGATATTCTTTGAACGAACGCACGAACTCCTGGCGGGCCGCCTCGTCGTGGCTTGGTTTCGGCAGTGCCCCGTGCCGGGCTTGCGCTGGGATGTTTGCTTGCATGGCAGCCTCCTCGGCAGCGCCTCGGGTCTATGCTCGCGGGAAAAGCCGGTAACGGTGCCGTCGCGTCGGGCCCGCGATAGCGGTTTATTATGCACCAGGCGGCGGGCGCCGCCTCAGATGACGCCGGCCTGCTCGAGCGCCGCGATGCGCCCGGGATCGAGGCCGAGCAGCTCGCCGAAGATCTCCGCGTTGTGTTCGCCCAGCCCGGGACCGCACCAGCGTACTCGACCGGGCGTGTCGGAGAGCTTCGGGAAGGTGTTTTGCATCCGTAACTCGCGAAACGCCGGGTGCGGCATGCGGATGATGGCTTCGCGCGCGGCGTAGTGGGCATCCTCGATGATGTCGGCGGCCGTGTAGATCTTGCCGTTGGGGACGCCGTTGTCGTTCAGGATCTGGCGCAACTGCGCCGCGCTCAGGGTCCGGGTCCAGGTGCCGATTAGATCATCGAGTTCACGCTGGTGGCTGCCGCGGGCACCATGGCTCGCGTAGCGGGGATCATCGGCCAGCTCCGGCCGTCCCATGGTTGCGGCCAGGCGCCGGAACACACTGTCCTGGTTGGCGGCGATGAGATGCTCGCCGTCGCTGGTGGGATACACGTTCGCCGGGGCGACGTTCGGCAGGATCGGGCCGGTGCGCTCGCGCACATAGCCGGTCTGCGCGTACTCGGCCACCAGCGATTCCATCAGCGCGAACACCGATTCGTAAATGGTCGCGTCGACCACCTGGCCGCGGCCGGTGGTCTGGCGTGCGTGCAAGGCCATCAGCGCACCGAGCATGCCGAAGATGGCCGCCAGGCTGTCACCGAGGCTGATGCCGACCCGGCACGGTGGCTGGTCCGGGTAACCGACCACGTGGCGCAGCCCACCCATCGCTTCGCCTATCGACGCGTAGCCGGGCAGCGGCGCATAGGGGCCGGTCTGGCCGAAGCCGCTCACCCGGATCATGATCAGGCGCGGGTTCAGCCGGGCCAGCGCTTCGTAGCCGAGGTTCCAGCGCTCCATGGTGCCGGGTCGGAAGTTCTCGAGCAGGATGTCCGACTGCGCCACCAGATCGCGCACCAGCGCCTGCCCCTCGGGGACACGTGCGTTGACGGTGATGCACTTTTTGTTGCGGGCGACGATCGGCCACCACAAGGATTGCCCGTGCGCCTTCTCCTGACCCCATTCGCGCATGGGATCGCCGCTGCCGGGCTGCTCGATCTTGATGACTTCGGCACCGAAATCGGCGAGCAGCTGCCCGCAGAACGGACCGGCGAGCAGCTGGCCCATTTCGACTACGCGCAGGTCGGCCAGGGGGCCGCGCGCCTTGAACTCTTCGATGTCCGTCATGCCCGTTGCGTCTCCCGTGCGACCCGGGCCGGCGCCGGGCCAGTCCATGAATCAGGTCGAACATTGTATACAATTACTTCTCTGCCTGCCAGCGCCTCGTGGGTCCGGGCCAGTCCGTCCGCGCGCGGCTGACGCCGGCGTGATATGGCGTACCATGGCTGGCACAAGCACCGTGCGGGATTGTCCGGAGCTGCTGAGGGTATGAACGGTTGCAGGCCGCAGGCCTGTCTTTGTGCCAAATGTCGTATACAATCTGGCCTTGCCCATAGCCGCCGGGGTTCCCATGGCGCAAGACCTTCAACACGTCGAAATCGTCGAGGTCGGGCCGCGCGACGGGCTGCAGAGCCAGCCGACGCTGCTCGATACGGCGACCCGGATCGAATTCATCACCCGGCTCGTGGATGCCGGCGTCCGCCGCCTCGAGGTCGCGAGCTTCGTCAACCCCAGGCGCGTACCACAGATGGCGGACGTCGAGCAGGTGATCGCCGGCCTGCCCCGGCGCGCGAACGTGACCTATATCGGTCTGGTGTTGAACCGCCGGGGCTTCGAGCGGGCGCAGGCGAGCGGACTGCCCGAGGTGAACTGCGTCGCGGTGGCCTCGGAGACCTTCAGCCAGCGTAACCAGGGGATGGGGATCGCCGACACCCTGACCGGCATCGCAGCGACGGCCGCGGACGCGCGCGCCGCGGGGATCCGCTGCGGTGTGACCATCGGCGCGAGCTTCGGTTGTCCGTTCGAGGGCGAAGTGCCGGTCGACCGGGTCGTCGACATCGCCCGTCGCCTGGTCGACGCCGGCGTCGACGAGATCGCGCTCGCCGACACCATCGGCGTGGGCGTGCCCTCGGAGGTCGTGCGGCTCGTGGCAGCGCTGCGGCCGGTGATTGGTGCCATCCCGCTGCGCTGCCATTTCCACAATACCCGCAATACCGGGATCGCCAACGCCTACGCCGCGGTGCAGGCGGGCGTGCGCGTGCTGGACGCGAGCTGTGGCGGCATCGGTGGCTGCCCGTTCGCGCCGAGCGCGACCGGCAACGTCGCCACCGAGGATGTTCTCTATCTGCTCGAGCGCATGGGACTGCATACGGGGGTGTCCATAGAGGGCATCATGGCGACTGCGCGCTGGCTCGAGGGTCCGTTGGGCATCGCGGTGCCGGCCATGGTGACGCGCGCGGGGCTGTTCCCGCGGCGCGAGGTGTGCGTCGCCTGAGCGGCGTCCGGTTCGAGGGCAGAGATTTCCAATTCGGAGGCTGGAATAACATGGGCTATCGCCTCGGTGTCGACGTCGGCGGAACCTTCACCGACATCCTGCTGGTGAACGAGGACAGCGGCGACATCGCCACCGCCAAGGTGCCGTCGACGCCCGCGGATTCGTCCATCGGCGTGCTGAACGGAATTCGCAAGGTGTGTACGAACGCGGGCGTGGAACCGACCGTCATCACCCACGTGATGCACGGCACGACGGTGGCGACCAACACGGTGCTCACCGGTACCGGCGCGCGCGTGGGTCTGGTGACCACCCGGGGTTACCGCCAGGTTCTGCAGATCGCGCGTTCGTTCGTTCCCGGCGGACTCGGTGGCTGGGTCATCTACCAGAAGAGCGATCCGATGGCGCCGCTGGAACTCACGGTGGAGGCCGACGAGCGCATCGGGGCGCGCGGCGAGATCATCACGGCGCTCGATGAGGACGCATTGCGCGAGGTGCTCGGCTACCTGCGCTCGCGCGGCATCGAGGCGTTGACCGTGAGCCTGATCAACTCGTTCACCAACCCCGTGCACGAGCAGCGCGTGCGCGCAATCGCCGCGCAGTTGCTGCCGGACATCCCGGTGTCGTTGTCCTCGGACGTCATTCCCGAGATGCAGGAGTACGAACGCACGGTGACTACTGTGGCGAATTCCTACGTGCGGCCGCGGGTCAGCGCCTACGTCAGCAATCTCAAGCGCGAGCTCGAGGCGAGCATGCAGGACGTGCAACTGCACATCCTGCGCTCCGACGGCGGGCTCGCCTCGGCGGATGCCGCCGCCAGCTACCCGGTCAACCTGCTCATGAGCGGGCCTGCGGGTGGCGTTTCCGGTGCCATCTGGATCGCCCGCAATGCCGGTTTCCCGAATATTCTCACGGTCGACGTCGGCGGTACCTCGACCGACGTCGCGCTGGTGCGTGACGGTGAGGCGCGATTGCGCCGCGAAACGACCGTCGGCGACGTTACGGTGCGCGCATCGTCGGTGGACGTGCGGACGGTGGGCGCCGGCGGGGGTTCGATCGCACACGTGCCGCAGATCACCCGGGCGCTGCGCGTGGGGCCGATGAGCGCCGGTGCCGATCCCGGGCCGGCCGCCTACGACAAGGGTGGTACCGAGCCGACCGTCACCGACGCCAACATCGTGCTCGGCTACCTGCCGGAGGTCGCCCGTCTCGGGGGCGACATGCCACTGCGACGCGACCGGGCCGAAGCGGCGGTCCAGAAGATCGCCGACGCGCTCGGTCTGTCGCTCAAGCAGGCAGCGGCGGGCATTTACGCGATCGTCAACGAGAACATGTTCGGCGCGCTGCGACTGGTGTCGGTCGAGCAGGGCTATGACCCGCGCGAGTTCGCGCTCATGGCGTTCGGCGGTGCCGGTCCGCTGCACGCCAACGCGCTCGGTCGCCTGATGGGCTCCTGGCCGGTGATCATTCCGCCCGGTCCCGGCGTGCTGTGCGCCTACGGCGACGCCACCACGCGGGTGCGGGACGAGGCCTCGCGCACGTTCATCCGCCGCTTCGCGGAGACGAACGCTGCCGAGGCGCTCGCCATTTTGCGCGAGCTGGCGGAAAACGCAGCCCAGGCGCTCGACGCCGAGCGCGTCGCGCGCGCGGATCAGAGTACGAGCTTCCAGGTCGATCTGCGCTACCACGGCCAGGGTCTGCTGCTCACCATCGATGTCGATCCGGCCGATCTCGAACGTGGCGGCCTCGATGCCGTCGGCGCGCGCTTTGACGACATGCACCGGCAGCTTTTCACCTTCGCCCTCGACGCCGACAAGGAACTCGTCAACCTGCGTGCGGTCGTGCAGGGCAAAGCGGCGAACGTGCCCGCGCGCCGGCTCGAGCAGGGTGGCGAGGACGCCTCAGCCGCGGTGTACGGTATCCAGGTGGTGTACGTCGACGGCGCTGATCAGCAGGCGCAGATCTACGATCGCGCGAAACTGCTGGCTGGCAATCGCATTGCCGGGCCCGCGATCGTCACGGAGATGGATTCCACGACGCTCATACTCGGTGGCGACGTCGGCGTCGTCGACGCGTTCGGCAACATCCTCATCCGCCCGGCCCCGGCGCATTGACGAGGTGAGGAAGATATACTCGTCGGCGGCCCGCGACCGCCGTGTTTCCTGATTGATGAAGGAGGCAAGCACGTCATGCCCGCCAGGATCATCCAGACCAACCATACGCCATTCGCGCAGACCGAGCTCGACCCCATCACGCTCGATCTCATCGAGAACGCACTCAAGAACGCGCGTTACGAAATGGACGCGGTATTGTTTCGCACCGCGATGTCGCCCGGTATCCGCGAGCAGCACGACGCCTTCCCGATGATCGCCAACGCCGACGGCAAGATGGTCGTCGGCCAGTTCGGCTCGTTCATTCACGGGTTCAGGCAGGCCTATGACGGCACTATCGAGGAGGGCGATATATTCCTCACGACCGATCCTTACTCGTGCGCCGGCGCAATCAGTCACGCCAACGACTGGCTCGTGCTGATGCCGGTGTACAAGGACGGTCGCCTGATCGCCTGGGCAGCGATGTTCGGACACATGACCGACGTCGGCGGCAAAGTGCCCGGCAGCCTGCCGACCGATGCCCGTCAGATCTACGAGGAGGGCATCGTCATTCCGCCGGTGAAGATTTTCAGGAAAGGCGAGCTGCAGGAAGAGTTGTTCAGGGTCATCCTGCACAATTGCCGGTTGCCGCACTGGAACCGCAGCGACTTCAACGCCATCATCGCCGCCTGCCGCACGGCCGGAAAACGCTGCGTCGAGCTCGCCAACCGCTTCGGCGACGACACGCTCGTCTCATCCATGGCCGAGTTGCTCGAGCGCAATCGCCGCGCGATGGCGCAGCTCATTCGCAATACGATTCCGGAATCCAGGCAATACTTCGAGGACTACCTGTGCGACGACGGCATGGGTTCGGGTCCCTACAAGCTCGCCTGCACGATGTGGCGGGAGGGCGAGAAGGTGATCTTCGATTTTTCCGGTACGGATCCGCAGTCCACCGGCTCGATCAACTTTCTCCTCAACGAGGAGATGTTCAAGATGTTCTGCGGCGTCGTGATGATCATGGTGTTCGATCCGCAGATCATGTTCAACGACGGTTTTTACGATCTGATGGAGGTGCGCATTCCCGCCGGGACGCTGCTCAAGCCCCGTCACCCGGCGGCGCTCAGTTGCCGCACCCACGCGCTCGGCCGCATCTTCGACGTCATCAGCGGTCTGCTCGGTCAGGGAGCGCCCGATTTCCTGTGCGCGGCAGGCTTCTCCGACAGCCCGCACCTGATGTACTCGGGCTACGACAGGAAAGGCGAGTGGTTCCAGCTGTTCCAGATCGGCTTCGGCGGTGTACCCGGCCGGCCGGTCGGCGACGGACCGGACGGACATTCATTGTGGCCGAGCTTTACCAATGTGCCGAACGAGTTCGTCGAGAGCTATTTTCCGCTGCGCATCGAGACCTACGAGACGATTCCGGACTCCGGCGGGCCCGGCCGGCACCGCGGCGGCAACGGCCTGCGGGTCGGCTATCGTTTCCTCGAGGACGGCGAGATCTCGATTCACGACGATCGCTGGTTGACCCATCCCTGGGGCGTCAACGGCGGCGATCCCGGCCAGCGCAGCCGCAAGACGCTGATACGCGCCGCTGGCGGCGAGACGCCGCTGCCGTCCAAGTGTGACCGCATCAAGGTCGGCGAAGGTGATCTGCTGCTGTTCGACACCTGGGGCGGCGGCGGCTGGGGCGACCCGCTCGAGCGTGATCCGGCCAGGGTGGCGGTGGATGTCGATCGGGGCCTCGTGACGGTCGCCGGCGCGCGCCGTTACGGCGTCGTGCTCGATGCGGCGTATGGCGTCGACGAGGCCGCGACCCTGGCGCTGCGCGCGCGGATGCGCAACTCGCGCGGCGACGGTCCGCTGCCCGTGTTCAACCGCGGCGGCAGCATCGAGGAGCTCAAGTCGCGTTGCCTGGCCGAGACCGGCCTGGAGCCACCCGCGCAACCCGTGTTCGTGCGCGCCGGCCATCGCGAATCGGCGCAGCCGGAAGGCAGCGGGGGCAGACCGCGGGCGGCCTGAGCAAGCGCGACGTCATACCGCGGGACCCGCCGCGTTCACGGGGCGGGCGCGGGGGTGCGGCGACCGCGACGCAGTCAGCGGCTCGGGAGAATGCGCTGCGGCGGTTCGTTTGCGCCCGGGTATCGGCGCCGCGGCACACGCCTCACAGCAGCGGATTCGCCCCGCTCATATAGACGTACACCTCCTGGAAGCGGTCGTCGCGCACGCGCCAGAAATTCGTGTTGTGCAGCCGGATCCCGTGGCCCTGCGGATCTTCGAGATCGGCGATGAAGCTGGCGGCGATACGGCCGTTCTTGTCGTCCACGGTGCAGGTGAAGTCACGATGCACGATGACGTCGTAGTTTCTGAAGAAGTCCACGAACATGCGGCGAATGGCGTCCTTGCCCGCGTGCACGGTGAATGCCGTCTGCACGGTGAAATTGGCGCTGTCGTGAAAGCAGGCGAGCGTCGCTTCGAGATCCTTGCGATCGACGCTGGCGAAATACCGCCGCAGGGCGAGATCCACGAGGCCGTCGCGATCGAGTCTTGACTGGTATTGCATGGGTGTTTCTCCGTGGCGGCGGTGGCGTTACCTGAGCAGATTCTCGCCGCTCATGTACACGTGCACGCGTTTGAAGCGGCCCGCATCGAGATAGAAGCGATTGCAGTTCTCGTAGCGCAGTTCTCCCGCGGCGCCGTCTGTGGGCGTCACCTCGACGGAAAACTGCGAGCAGATCGACGCGGCATCGGTGTCCACGGTATGCACGAAGTTGCCGTGCCAGATGCGCGAATGCGCCGCGAACAAGCCCTCGAACATGGCCCGGATGGCGGTGTCACGGCCCTCGTGGACCGTATTGCTGGTCATTTCCGTCAGCACGGCATCGGCATGAAAGCATGCGAGCGTGAGCTGCAGATCGTGGTTGTCGACGCCGTGGAAGTAACGCTTGGTGACGATGTCGACATAATACTCGTACGGATATGTGGCCATGGATCTCCTTCCCCTGCGGCTCCGGTGCAGGACCGGTGTTCAGCGATGGCGGGCGGGATCGTCGCGGCGTTCGTTTACCGCGCTGCCGGCAATGCCCGCGGTCCGTGCCGGTCGATCCGGTGGACCGTCGGGCAACACGTGGATCTTACCGATGGCCGCTGCAACGGCCGATCGCCGTCCCGGTTTGTATACTTGTCCGCTATCGAGCTTGTCAATCCGCGCGACATGCCGGGCGTCGCCGGCGTGTGGAAGCCGGGCTCCTGCCGGCCCGGGTCAAGGAGCCGACCGGATCCGGGCGGAGCCCCGGCCGTGGGATATAAATAACGTAAAAACAATATTGTAATAGTGTTTCGTCAGCGCCAGCCGTGCCCCGGAGGGCTCATGGCGGAGCTGCAGGGAATCATCAGGGCGGTCCGGAGCAGCGCCCGGTAGTGCTTGTGGCCGGTGAACGCCCGGCATATCGTATGCGAACGATGTATACAACGGCCGGGCGACCGCCCGTGTCGTGGACCGCCGTCCCGCCGCCGCGCGCGGCCGGCACGGGCAGCCGCATTCACACGGGAGGAAGCCGTGACCATGAATATTCCCGCAGTGGACTCGTTACGCCAGATCGTCGGCCACGACCATGTCCTGACGGACGAGACCGAGCGCCGTTTCTACTCCACGGATCTGAGCTTCCGTCCGGCGGAGGTGGCGGCCGTGGTGGTGCGTCCCGGCGACGCCGGCGAGTTGGCCGCGTGCGTGAAGACCGCGACTGCGGCCGGGCTGGCCGTGGTCGCCCGCGGTGGCGGTATGTCCTATACGCGTGGTTACGAGCCCGAGCGGGCCGATACCATGCTCGTCGACATGCGCCGCATGGATCGCATCGTCGAGATCAACGCGGCGGACATGTACGTGCGCGTGGAGTGCGGCTGCACCTGGAAAACGCTGTACGAGGCGCTGCTGGAAAAGGATCTGCGCACGCCCTATTTCGGTCCGTTGTCGGGAATGTACGCCACCATCGGCGGGGCGCTGTCGCAGAACAGCCTGTTCCTCGGGTCGGGGGTGTGGAACACGGTCGCCGAGAGCGTCATCGGTCTGGAAGTCGTGCTCGCCGACGGTTCGCTGCTGCAGACCGGCTCGGCCGCCCAGCAGAACGGCCGGCCGTTCTGGCGCCATTTCGGTCCCGACCTGACCGGCATCTTCACGGCCGACACGGGCGCCTTCGGCATCAAGACGGTGGCGACGCTGCGGCTGATCGAAGCGCCTGCGGTGACGCTGACGATGTCGTTCGGCTTCGAGACCCTGTCGCAGATGATCGCGGCGCAGACCGTCATCGCTCGCAAGCGTATCTGCGCCGAGTGCTACGGTTTCGATCCTTACTACAATGCCGGCTTCGAGAAGCAGGGTTTCACCTTCAAGGAAGGCCTTGCGGTCCTGGGCGACATCGCGCGCAAGGAAGGAGGCATCAAGGGTCTGTGGAGCTCGTTCAAGGCCGCCAAGAGCGGCAAGACCTTTCTGCGCGGGGTGAACTATTCGTTGCACCTGACCTTTGACAGTTTCGATCGCGAGGCCGCGCACGCCGCTTTGCAGGTCGCCCGCCGGATCTGCCTCGATCATGGTGGCGCGGAGATCGACAATACCCTGCCGACGGTCTTTCGCGCCCATCCGTTCGGCAGTGTGCGCACCGTGCTGCTCGGGTCCGAGGGCGAGATCTGGTTGCCCGTGCACGGGTTCATGCCACTGTCGCAGGCGGTCGCGGTCGGCGAGGCCACCGAGAAGTTCTTTGCCGCCAATCGCGAGCTGATGGAGCGCCACGGCATCCGCTCGTCGTATCTCACCTGTTTCAGCGGCTCGGAGTTCGTCATCGAGCCGAGCCTGTATTGGAAGGACGAGCTCGGTCCGTTCCGGCTCAGTCTCATCGAGCCGGAATTCCAGCGGCAGTGGCAAGACATCCCCGCGGATCTGACGACGCGCAAGGTCGCGCTCGAGCTGCGCGACCAGCTGCGCGACGTATATGACGCGCTGGGCTGCTGCCACCTGCAGATCGGCAAGTACTATCCCTATCAGGAACTCATCGGCAACGAGCCGTTGAAGCGACTGTTGCACGGCGTCAAGGACGTCGTCGATCCGAAACGGCAGGTGAATCCCGGCAGTCTCGGCCTGCGCTGACGCGCCGCGGCGTACCCGCGCGACATTCACTCCATCTCACCGACAACAGGACCAGCCGATGCCAGACCCGATCCGCAAGGCCTACGTGGACTGCAGCGCGGGGCAGATCCATTACCGTTACGTCGCGGCCGCGGGCAGGGACGCGATCGTCTTCCTGCAGCAGACCGCGAGCTCCTCGGCGATGTTCGAGCAGGTCATGACCCGCCTCCGGGGCCGCTACGCGCTGTACGCCCTCGACACGCCCGGTTTCGGCGGCTCATTCGATCCCGAGGGCATGCCGGCGATGACGCAGTATTGCGACTGGATGCGCGAGGCCGTCGACGGCATCGGACTGCAGCGCTTTCACGTCTTCGGACACCACACCGGCGCCTGCCTCGGGGTGGAGATCGCCGCGCGCGATCCGCAGCGGGTACGCAGCCTGATGATGGTCGGACCGGTGCCCTTGACGCGCGACGAACGCGATGAATTCCGGCAGCATTTCTCCACGCCCATGTCGCCCACGGCCGATGGTGCCTACCTGAAGACGACCTGGGACTACCTCGCCGCGCTGGGCGCCGATCGCGACCTCGCGCTGCATCACCGGGAGGTGGTCGACACCCTGCGTGCGTACATGGGCCGCTACCAGGCGTACACGGCGGTGTGGGACCAGGACTGGTCGTCGTGGTACCGGCAGGTGCGCTGCCCGATCCTGCTCCTGTGCGCCGCGGACGACGTGCTGTGGCCGTACTTCGCGCGGGCACAGGAACAGCGGCCCGACGCGCGCGCGGTCGTGCTCAGCGGCGCCAATTTCGAGCCGGATCTCGACCCGCAGGGGACGACCCGGGCCATCGAGGAATTCCTCGCCGGCCTCGACTGAGCCGGCGTTGCCGCCCCCCGGGGGTCTCAGGCGACGGGCAGGGGCGCCGGCGCAGTGGCCGGGGCTTCGGGCGCGGACGCGTTCGCCCGCGCGGGTGGCGACTGTCCGGTCCTGAGGGTGAATACCATTTGCGCGGAGAGGATGTGGATCTCCATCAGCTTGCGTGCGAGATCGCCGTTACGCGCCCGCAACGCGGCAATGATCTCGCGGTGATGATGGTTGCTGCGCGCGATCTGCGCGTGGTCGAACTTCTCGTAGGTCCGCAGCAGCATCGGTACCTCGACCAGCCACGCCAGCATCACCATCAGCCGCTCGCTGCCGGCCGCGTCGACGATGACGGTATGGAAGCGCTGGTTGAGTTCGAGCATGCGCAGGTGGTTCTCGGGGCTGCGGTGGCGGCTGAGCTGCTCGATGTTGTCCGCGCAGTCGTCGAGGATGCGGATCTGCTCCGCCGTGATGCGTTGCGCGGCACAGGCGGCGGCGTAGCCCTCCAGCATGGCCCGCAGCTGGAAGATGTCGTCGACGTCGCTCGCGGACCAGTGCGCGACGTAGGCACCCCGGTTGGCGACGAACTTCACCAGGTGCTCGGCGCTCAGCCGGCGCAGGGCCTCGCGCACGGGCGTGCGGCTGACACCCGTGTCGTCCGCGATCTGCTCTTCCTTGAGGTGAGAGCCGGGGGGATATTCACCCGCGAGGATCCGGCTGCGGATCGCGTCATAGGCCCTGTCGGCAGCTTTGGTCATGTTTCAGGCGTTTCCATTAACGTGCCCGCGCACACGCTCCGGTGCGCGCTCGTCGCCGCCGGCCGGTTGCGACAGCAGCCGCGCGCAGGCACGCTGAGCAGCGTTGTTGTATACGAAAAACGGCATAACGCCAAGTGTGCGGGCGCGCGGGCAAGGGATCGAATCGTTGCTATGGAGCAACAATACCGGTCCGGCAGACCCGAAACTCACCTCGTTCACCCCTAACGGTACTGCGCGCGATGTTTTTGCCCCGATTTTGATTGTGTTGAAATGGCGACAGGCTCTATACAAAAACGAGATTC
>JADZEE010000124.1 GCA_020850735.1 Gammaproteobacteria bacterium
CGCGCCCCGGGGATGATCTCGTTGCGATAGGCTTCGGCCTCGTTGATCAGGCGCTGTTCGTCCTCGCGCGCCTTGATCGCATCGTCGAAGGCACTTTTGACCTCTTCGGGCGGACTTGCCGGCTGCATGTTCACGTCAGCCACCAGCAGACCGGTGCCGTAGTCGTCGAGGATCCCCTGGATGCGCTCGCGGGTGCTGGACTCGATCGCGCCCCGGCCGGCAGTGAGGATAAAGTCCATCTTGCTCGCGCCGATCACCTCGCGCACCGAGGTTTCCGTCGCCTGGCGCACTGCGGCATCCGGTGCACGGGCGTTGAACAGGTAGTCCGTGACGTTCTTGAGGCGGTACTGCACCGCCAGCTCGATACTGACGATGTTCTCGTCCTGGGTCAGCATGGACGCCTTGTGGCTGACCACCCGGATCTGGTCGATGTCGACCTTCTCCACGCGTTCGATGGGCGGCGGAAAGCGGATGTTGGGGCCCGGCTCCAGAGTCGCCGCATACTTGCCGAAACGCAGCACCACGCCGCGCTCGGCCGGCTGGATGATATACACGCACTCGTAGGCGAGCAGGACCAGCGCGGCAATGCCGATCAGCAGCCACACGACGGCCGGCGAGCCGCCGGCACGGCCGCCGCCGCCGCCACCACCGCCGGATCTGCCGAACAGCCCGCCGAGCTTGTCCTGCATCTTGCGCACGACCTCATCGAGGTCGGGCGGACCCTCTTTGCCGCCGCGTCCGCTCCACGGATCCCGGCCACCGCCGGGTTCGTTCCAAGGCATGCAAGCCTCTCCAAGTCAATGAATATATTGTTTTTTGCGCGGGCCGATTGTACGGACACCCCGGCGGGGTCGCAACCCGAACGGACGCGCGGCGCTCATTGGGCGTACCCGATCGGCGCGTCATTCACGGCTGGCTCGAGCGGCCGCAAATCGACGCGCTCGCTGAGCAGTGCGCGCTGGCGCGGGTCGAGGCAGGCGTCGATCAGCCAGCCCCCTTCGTCCAGGGTCTGCTCGCTGAGCACCGCGCCCATGCGGTACAGCCGCGCTCGTTCGTCCGGCGCCGCCACCGGCACGTGGACCTGGTAACGGATGGCGCGCACGCGTACCCGTTCGGACAGCGCGGCGCGCAGCCCGTCGAGGCCGGCACCCGTGCGGGCCGAAACCCAGGCGCGCACGACCACACCGTCCGCGTTGCGATCGCAACGCGGCTCGGTATCGATGCGGTCGATCTTGTTCCAGACCTCGAGGACCGGAACCGTGCCCGCGCCGATCGATTCGAGCACCGCCCGGACCTGCTGGCAGTGCTCGTCCCGATTCGGATCGCCGACGTCCACCACGTGCACCAGCAGGTCCGCCTCGAGCGTCTCCTCGAGTGTGGCGCGGAAAGCGGCGACGAGCTCGTGGGGCAGCGCGCGGATGAAGCCGACGGTGTCGACGATGACCACCGGGCCCGCACCGGGCATCTCGATGCGTCGCAGCTTCGGGTCGAGCGTGGCGAACAGCCGATCGGCGGCGTAGGCCGCGTCACCGGTCAGCGCGTTGAACAAACTCGACTTGCCCGCGTTGGTGTAGCCGACCAGCGAGACCGTGTAGCAGTCCGCGCGCCGGCGGGCACGCCGGTTCTGTCCGCGACGGGCCTGAATGTGCCGCAGGCGCTCGCCGAGCACCCGGATACGGTGGCCGATCAGGCGCCGGTCGGTCTCGATCTGGGTCTCGCCCGGACCGCGCAGGCCGATGCCACCCTTCTGCCGTTCGAGGTGGGTCCAGCCACGTACGAGCCGGGTCGACATGTGCCGCAGCTGCGCCAGCTCGACCTGCAGCTTGCCTTCGAAGGTCTGCGCGCGCTGGGCGAAGATGTCGAGAATGAGACCGGTGCGATCGAGCACGCGGCACTTTACCAGTCGCTCGAGATTGCGTTCCTGGGAGGGTGTGAGCGCGTGGTTGACGAGCACGATCTGCGCGCCGGTCTCGGCCACCACCGCAGCGATCTCCTCCGCCTTGCCGCTGCCCACGAAATAGCGCGGATCCGGCGCGCGCCGCGCACCGGTGATGCTCGCCACGGGGTGCGCGCCGGCCGAGCACGCCAGCTCGCGGAACTCCTGCTGGTCGGACTCGACGCCGGAGCTGTCGAGCAGCGGGTTGACCAGGACCGCGTCGGTCCGGGGGGCGGGGCGCTCCTGCAACTCGGTCGCGGGCGGGCCGCTAGTCGGCCTCGGCGTCGTCCTCGCTGCGCGGCAACTTGACGTTACGCGCCGGGACGACCGTCGATACGGCGTGCTTGTAAACCATCTGGCTGACGGAATTCTTCAGCAGAATGACGAATTGATCGAACGACTCGATCTGGCCCTGCAGCTTGATACCGTTCACCAGGTAAATGGAAACCGGAACGTGCTCCTTCCGCAGGGCATTGAGGAATGGCTCCTGCAGCGATTGCCCTTTGCTCATGTTGCGTCCTCTTCTTGTTGTACTGTCGTTCTGCGGCCGTCCTTATCAGGCGCCCCGGGGGCGAGCAGTTCGCGGTGGCGCATCCCTTCCCTACGTTCCTAGTATATACGACACCGAACTACAAGCGTCCGGTGCGCCGCAGCACGAGCTCGACGCGGGCGACGGGATCGTCGCCCGTGCTGTCGATCCACTCGCATTCATCCTCCGCGCGCAGCCAGGTGAGCTGGCGTTTGGCGAGCTGGCGCGTGGCGGCGATCGCCCTGTCGACCAGGGCCGGCCGGTCGTATTCGCCCGCCAGGTGCTGCCAGCACTGGCGGTAGCCCACCACGCGTATGGCCGGCATGCCCGCGTGCAGATCGCCACGCGCGCGCAGCGCCGCCACCTCCTCGAGCAGGCCCGCGGCGAGCATGCCCGTGAAGCGCTGTGCCAGCCGCCGGTGCAGCGCGGCGCGGTCGGCAGGAGCCAGCACGATTTTGTCGAACCGGTACGGCGACGGGTTGCCAGCCGTCGCGGCGAGCAGCCTGGTGAGCGGCTGGCCGGTGAGCTCGTAGACCTCGAGCGCGCGCTCGATCCGTTGCGGATCGTTGGGATGGATCCGCGCGGCCGCGTCCGGGTCGACGCAGCGCAGGCGCGCGTGCAGGGCCGCGAGGCCGTGCCGGCGCACGTGTTCACGCAACCTCCCGCGCAGCTGCGGATCCGCCGCCGGCAGGCGCGCGAGGCCGCGCGTCAGCGCACGGAAATACAGGCCCGTACCACCGACGAGCAGGGGCAGGCGGCCGCGCCGGTGGATGACTTCGATCGCCGCCAGCGCATCGGAGCGGAATTGCGCCGCCGAGTACGATTCGGCCGGATCGCGGATATCGATGAGCCGGTGCGGAGCGCGCGCGAGCACCGCCGGCCCGGGCTTGGCGGTCCCGATGTCCATGCCGCGAAAGACCATCGCCGAATCGACACTGACGATGTCGAACGGCCCGCGCGCTGCCAGAGCGACCGCGACGTCGGTCTTGCCGGCGCCGGTCGGTCCCATCAGCAGCACCACCGGGCGGCTGTCGCCGGCGTTCGTGCTCACCGGCCGGTACCGAACAGCCGCGCCAGCCCGCCGGCATCGAGCGTGCGGGTGTGCACCGCGAGCACGAGCGATTCGAGCGCCGCGGCGCGCCCGAGCGCGGCCAGCGCGGCGGGCGGGGTCTCGGCGGCCAGCATCGCGCGCGCGCCCACGGTCGCCAGACGCCGGAACAGCGTGCCGCATTCGCGCGCATCGGGAGCGTCCGCGACCCAGTCGAGACAGGACTCGACGGCGGCGCGGCACATGGGCTCGGCGTCGACCCGCTCGAGGACGGTCGGCACCGCGCGCAGCAGCAACTCGTCCGGGCCGATGGCATCGAGATCAAAACCTAGCGGTGCGAGCCGGTGCGCAATCCGCTCGGCGTCCCGCGCGACCCCCTCCCTGCGCACGGACGCCGGAATGAGCAGCGGCCGCGGCCGCAGCGTGCCGGCGCCGCGGGCCACCTGCAGACGCCGCTCGAGGATCTCGGTCCACGCGCCGACCGCGTCGATGAGGCGCAGACCCGCAGCACCGCCGACCGCCAGGTAGCGATCCGCCGCCGTGACCACCGGCAGGAGCGACGCTCGCGGCCGGGACAGTTCCTGCGACGGCGTCTCCCGCACGGCGGCGCTCGCGCTGCCGGCTGCCACCGGCAGCGCGACCGGCGCGCGATACAGCGGCCAGGGATCGGCACCGGCGGACCCGGGCGCGGTGCGCATCCCCGCGCCGATCGGGGCGGCGACAGCGGCAGCAAGCACGTCGCGCACGGCCTTGAACAGGAAGTCGTGCACGGTGCGCGCGTCGACGAATCGCACCTCGGCCTTGGCCGGGTGCACGTTGACGTCGAAGGCATCCGGCTCGAGATCCAGAGCGAGCACATAGGCGGGCTGGCGGCCGGGCGGCAGCTCGTCGCCATAGGCCCGCCGCACGGCGCGCTGCAACAGCGGGTCGCGCACGCTGCGCCCGTTCAGCACCAGGTACTGGAGATCGGCCTGGTTACGTCCGGCGCTGGCCGGCGTGATCCAGCCCCTGACCGCCATCGTGCCCACCCGCGCCTGCACCGCCAGCGCGTGGCCGGCGAAGCCGCGCCCGCAGACACGGCCGATGCGCGCGAGCCGGGCGGGCTCGTCGGCCGCCGCGCGCACGTCGAACACGCGGCGGTCGTCGTGTTCGAAATTCATGGCGACATCGAAGCGGCTGAGCGCCAGGCGCCGCATGGTTTCGTACAGGTGGTGCGACTCGGTACGCTCCGTGCGCAGAAACTTGCGTCGCGCCGGCACTGCGGCAAACAGCTCGGTCACCTCCACGGTGGTGCCGGGCGGATGGGCCGCCGGCTGCGGCTCGCCCTGATGCCTGCCGTTGTCGACCTCGAACGACCAGCCGCTGCCGGCATCACCGGCAGTCGACACCAGCACCACGCGCGCGACCGCCGCGATGCTCGCCAGCGCCTCACCCCGAAAGCCCAGCGTGCGGACGTCGGCGAGGTCGGCGGCGCTGCTGATCTTGCTGGTCGTGTGTCGTTCGACCGCCAGGACCATGTCCTCGCGCGCCATGCCCGAGCCGTCGTCGCTGACGCGAATGAGGCCGACGCCACCCGCCGCGATGCGGACCCGGATCGAGCGCGCCCCGGCGTCGAGACTGTTCTCGACCAGTTCCTTGAGCACCGATGCGGGACGTTCGATGACCTCGCCGGCAGCGATCTGGTTGACGACGTGATCGGGCAGATGACGGATGCGCGGACGGCCGCTGGCCATGGGCCGGTATGGTAGCCACTGCGCCCGGCCCGGTACATGACCGGCGCGGGCACGCGCACCGCCGGTGCGCGATTCAGGGAATGTGCAGTACGTCGCCGGCGCGCAGCCGGTCATCGTTCAGGCCGTTGGCGGTACGCAATCTGTCGGTGCTGACGCGGTAGCGGCTGGCGATCCCCGTCAGGGTCTCGCCTGCGGTGATCCGGTGTTCGCGAGCGGCCATCAGCGTGCCGGGTGGCGGGTTCTCGCGGAAGTAATTGCGGATCCCTCCCAGCAGCGCGTCGGCGAGCGCGCTCTGGTGGCGCTCGGCGCGCAATCGAACCTCCTCGTTCGGGTTCGAGATGAAGGCGGTCTCGACCAGGATGGAGGGTATGTCCGGCGACTTGAGCACCATGAAGCCGGCGTACTGGACGCTGCGGCGGTGGATCCGGCCGAGCTTGCCGAGCTCTCGCAGGACCTTGTTTGCCACCTCCACGCTGGCACCGATCGCAGCGGCCTGGGACAGATCGATGAGTACGGACTTCAGTAATTCGTCCTTGTCCTGCAGCGTCACGCCACCCACCAGATCCGCGGCATTTTCCTGTTCCGCCAGCCAACGCGCAGCCTCGCTGCTGGCGCCGCGCTGCGACAGCACGTACACCGATGAGCCCTGTACGCTCGCTTCGCGAAAGGCATCGGCGTGAATGGACACGAACAGATCCGCGCGATGCGCCCGTGCCCGCTGCATGCGTTCGCGCAGACCCACGTACTGATCGCCCTCACGGGTCAGTATCGCGCGCATGCCCGGCTCGGCGTCGACGCGTTGCTTCAGTCGCCGTGCAATCGCGAGCACGATGTCCTTCTCGCGCGTGCCACGACGACCGGTTGCGCCGGGATCCTCGCCGCCGTGTCCGGGGTCGATGGCAACGACGATCGCACGCGCGGGTGCGCCACCGTCATCCTCGCGGGCGCTGCCGGCGGGCGCGGACGCTGCGGCAGGTGCGCGCGCCGATCCGGTCGTCGCCCCGGCAGCGCTATCGAAGACGTCGATCACCAGCCGGTGACCGTGGCCGTCGCCCGGTGCGAGCACGGCGTCCTCGACCCGGAAGGGACGGGCGAGGTCGAACACGAGGCGATAATCGTTCCGGTTGCGGCGTGCCGCCCGGATCGCTTTCACGCGCGGACCGTCGCCTGCCTGCTGCAGCGTCGCGGGTGGACTGACATCATAGAGATCGACCACGACCCGATCCGGAGCGGTCATGGTGAACACGCGGTATTTCACCGGCGCCGACAGATCCAGTACGACGCGGGTGTTGTCCGCCGACGGCCACAGCCGCAGACCCTGCACCTGGGCGCCCCAGGCATGTCCGCAGAGTAACGCAGCAATCAGGCCTAACACCTTCATCGCAAAGTACTATCGGTCCGTGGCGAGCGGATCCCGCCGGCTCGTGCCAATTTTGGGCCGGTAACGGTTATTATTTCAAGAGTTTTCTACGATAGTTATATAAGTAATTGTTATTAATATATTAAATTATTACAGGAATCGGGGTGGGCGAGCATCCGCGGGGTCCGGACAATCACCGGGCTGCCGCCGGCGCTAGGGATCCGCAGGGTCCGGGAATTCGGCCGCCAGCGCCGCCAGTGCACGGGCGAGCGCCGCCGGGCGCGCCTGCCAGCTCACGCGGCGCGCCTGGCCGTCGATGGCGATCCGCAGCTCGAGATCGGCGCGGCCGAGCAAGGCCTCACCGTGCTCCGGCCATTCCACCAGGCACAGCGATTCGCCGTCGAAGTAGTCACGCGCGCCGATGAGCTCGAGCTCGCGGGCAGCGCCGAGCCGGTAGAGATCGAAGTGGTGCACCGGCGCACCGGCAAGGACGTAGCTTTCCACCAGGGTGTAGGTGGGGCTGCGCACGGGACCCGGGTGACCGCGCGCGCGCAGCAGACCCCGCACCAGCGTGGTCTTGCCGGCGCCGAGCGCACCGTACAGAAATACCCGGCTGCCCGGGGCCAGGCGCGCGCCGATGGCGGCACCGAGCCGCTCCATGGCCGCCGCGTCCGCGATGTACAGCGCCATCAATCGGGGTTGGCGAGCCGGCGCAGGTGCGCGAACAGGTCCGTCGCCAGCAGACCGCGCGTGCCGCCGGCGACAGCAGCCGCGTCACCGGCAGCGGCGTGCAGACAGACGCCCAGACGCGCCGCCCGCAGCGAGGTCAGGCCCTGCGCCATCAGTCCGGCGATGACGCCGGTGAGCACGTCGCCCATGCCGCCGCTGGCCATGCCCGGGTTGCCGTGCGCGCACACCGCCGGTATGACCTGCGCCGCGGCCACGACCGTGCCGGCGCCCTTGAGCACGCACACACCCCCGTACCGTTCGTGTATCAGCCGCGCGGCGGCGTAGCGATCGGCCTGGATCGCGGCGGTGCTGGTGCCGAGCAGCCGCGCCGCCTCCGCGGGATGGGGCGTCAGCACCCAGCGTTCCGAATGCACCGGTTCCACGGCGATCATGCTGAGCGCGTCCGCGTCGAGAACCACCGGCCGGTCGACCGCGAGGGCCGCGCGCAGCATGTCCACGCCCCAGGGACCGCGTCCGAGACCGGGACCGACGGCAATCACGCTGGCACGCTCGAGCAGCGGCGCGAGCGCGGCACGGGTCTCGGCCGCGTGGGTCATGATCTCGGGCCGCAGCAAGGTGACGTACGACGCGTGCTCGGCACGCGTGGCGAGACTCACCAGACCCGCGCCGACGCGGGCTGCGGCTTCGGCCGCCATGCGCGCCGCGCCGGCGTAGCCGACTGTGCCGCCGATCACGAGCACATGGCCGTAGTTGCCCTTGTGTCCCGAGCGCACGCGCGGCGCCAGGATGCGCGCCTCGGCGGGCATGGCAATGAGCTCGGCATCCGGCGCCGCGGCGGCGTAGACCGAGCGCGGCACGCCCAGATCCGCGAACCAGATCTGGCCGCAGTAATCGACCGCTGCACCGGTCAGCAGTCCGGGCTTGGCGGCCATGAACGTGACGGTGGCGTGCGCGCGCACGGCGACGCCGTGGACCCTGCCGGTGTCGGCATCGATACCGGTGGGCACATCCATCGCCAGCACGGGCCGTCCGGCACCGTTGATCGCCTCGACCGCCTCGCGCCATTCGCCCTCGAGCGGGCGCTCGAGCCCGATGCCGAGCAGCGCATCGACGATGACATCAACCGAACGCGGCGCCACGCTGGCACCTGACACCACCCGGACACCCGCCGCCTGTGCGTCCGCTGCGTGCTCACGCGCGTCGTCGCCGAACCGGCCCGCATCCCCGACCTGCACCACCTCAACCTCGGCGCCATCCTCGCGCGCGAGTCGCGCGAGCACGTAGCCATCGCCGCCGTTGTTGCCGGTACCGCAATACACGAGTACGCGCCGGGCCTGCGGCCAGCGCGTACGCAGGACCTGCCACGCCGCCGCACCTGCACGCGCCATCAGCGTCGCCCCGGCGACGCCCGCGCCGTCGATGGCCGCCCGATCCAGCGCCCGCACACCAGCGGCTCGATACAGCAGGCGCGGCAGTGTCGTGGCCACCTCGACCATGGCTCGTTCGCCGTCAGGTGCGGAACAACTGCCGGCGGTAGAAGCGCAACTCGTCGATGGACTCGCGGATATCGTCCAGCGCCAGGTGGGTTGCGCGCTTGTCCGGCGGCGTCAGCCCGGGCGCCCAGCGCCGGGCCAGCTCCTTGATCGTGCTGACGTCGATATTGCGGTAATGGAAGTAGCGTTCCAGCGCGGGCATGTGCCGGTAGAGAAAACGCCGGTCCTGGCAGATGCTGTTGCCGCACATCGGCGATGCCTGCGGCGCGACGTGACAACCGAGAAATTCGAGCGTCGCGAGCTCGGCTGCGCGCTCGTCGATGCGACTGGCCTGCACCCGCGCGGTGAGCCCGGAGCGCTCGTGCTGGCGCGTGTTCCACTCGTCCATCCCGGCCAGCACCTGTGGCGTCTGGTGCACGGCGATGACCGGTCCTTCGGCGATGGTCTCGAGCCCGGCATCGGTGACGATGGTGGCGATCTCGACAATACGATCGGTATCCGGATCGAGTCCGGTCATTTCGAGATCGATCCAGATCAGCCAGTCCCGGGACCGGTTCATCGCGGCTGTCTCCGGGCCCGGCCGCTGCGGAGCGCTTCGAAGTCCGTGCTCAGCGCCATTCGCGCCGACCGCGGATGGCATGGGCGAGCGTGCTGCCGTCGACGTATTCGAGCTCGCCGCCGAGCGGCACCCCGTAGGCGATACGGCTGACGGTCAGGCCCTTGTCCCGGGCCAGTTCGGCCACGTAATGGGCCGTGGCCTCGCCCTCGAGCGTCGTGCCCATGGCCAGAATCACCTCTCGCACTTCGCCTTCGCCGAAGCGCTGTTCGAGCCGGTCCAGACCGAGCGCATCGGGACCGACGCCGTCGAGGGGCGACAGGTGTCCCATCAGTACGAAGTACACACCGTCGAAGGAGCCGGCGTGCTCGATGGCGATGACATCGGCTGGCGTCTCGACCACGCACAGCGTCGACCGGTCGCGTTTGCTGCTCTGACAGATCGCGCACACCGTCGCCTCGCTGAAATTGCGGCACAGCGCGCAGTGGCCGACGTCGCGTACCGCGGCCACCAGCGTCTGCGCGAGCCGCTCGGCGCCGGTGCGATCGCGTTCGAGCAGGTGAAAGGCGATCCGCTGCGCCGACTTCGGGCCGACCCCCGGCAGGCAGCGCAGCGCCTCGATGAGTTGCTCGATGAGTCCGCGTGCCCGCACGGGTAGCTACCGCTGGCGAGCCGCCACCATCACAACGGCAGCTTCAATCCCGGCGGCAGACCGAGTCCGGCGGTCATGCCGGCAAGGCGATCCTGGCTGAGCGCCTCGACACGCCGGTTGGCATCGTTCACCGCCGCCGCGATCAGCGCTTCGAGCATCTCCCGATCTTCGGCGACCAGGCTCGGTTCGATGGATACTTTGCGCACGTCGTGGCGCCCCGTCATGACCACGCGCACCATCCCGCCACCGGATTCGCCGGTGACTTCGAGCAGCGCGATCTCCTCCTGAGCCTTGCGCAGATCCTCCTGCATCTTCTGCGCCTGCTTCATCAGCATGCCCAAACCACCTTTCATGCGTCGATCTCCGTCAGCCTCGATTCGATTGCGGATCCGTGCGCGCACGCGTGCTCTCCACGCGCCCGTCGAAGCGCGCACAGATCGCCTGCACGTTCGGATCCTCGGCGATGGCCTGCGCCGCCGCGCTGTCCAGCTCGCCGGCACGACGCGTCTGGCGCGCCATCGGGGTGTCCGCCGCGGGCGCGTCGGCGACCTCGATCGCCAGCCGCAACTGCGAACCGAAATGCACGCGCAGGCTCTGTTCCAGACGCCGTTCCTGGCGCGCATTGCGCAGCTGCGCACAGCGCGGATCCAGCAGCAGGCGAAAAACCCCGTCGACGCAACCGGCGAACACGCAATTTGACGCGAGCTCGCGTACCAGGCCCGCCACATCCAGCTCGTCGACGAGCGCAGCCCATTGCGCAGCCGACAGCGTCGCGGGGGGCGCGCCGCCGGCACCTGCGGATACGTCGCCCGTCGCGGCAGGCATCGCGCCTGCGGCGGCCCGGACCGCTGCCGTGGCCGGAACTGGCGATCTTGCTGCGGTTCCGGGCCCCGGCGTGGCCCGGCTACGGCCCTGACCACGCTCGCCGGCCCCGGGCGACGCGCCGGGACGAAAGGCGATCATGCGCAGCAGGGTCATCTCGAACCCGCCGCGCGGGTCCGGTGCGAACGGCAGGTCGCGCCGGCCGATGAGTCCGATCTGGTAATACAGCTGGC
>JADZEE010000125.1 GCA_020850735.1 Gammaproteobacteria bacterium
CGCCGATTGCGAGCCTGGTATTCCTCCATGGCGGCGGCGCTCACAGTGGCGCGACCTACCCGCACCTCGCGACCGCGCTCAGCCGCGACCACGCCATTGCCGTGCACACCCCGGATCTGCGTGGCCACGGCGTGTCCGCAGGAGCGCGCGGCGACGCCCCGTCGCCGCGGCGCGTGTGGTGCGACATCGACGCCATCGTCCGCCACGTCCGCGCCCGCGACCCGGACCTGCCGCTATACCTCGGCGGCCATTCCTCCGGCGCCGGTCTGGTGCTGAACTATCTCGATCTGCCTGGACGGGAGCAGCCGGAGGGGTATCTGTTCCTGGCGCCGTTTTTCGGGTTTCGCGCCCGCACCGAACGCCCGCACGCCGGCGAGCGTTTCGCCCGCGTGCGCGTGGCACCGTTCATCGTCAATGCCCTGACCGGCGGCCGCCTGCTCGGCAACTGTCGGGCCGTGCATTTGAACTATCCAGGCGATCTCCTCACCGCTGATCCGCTGCTGCTCGCGTTTTACACCGTCAACATGGCCAAGGCGCTGACACCGTCCGATCCGCAGGCGCAGATCCGGAGCCTGGACCGGCCTTTCGGGCTGTGGATCGGCGCCGCCGACGAACTGTTCGATCCCGAACGCGTCCTCGCTCTGGCCGACTGCGGGCCGGCAGTGCGCGAGCGGTCCGAGACGGGCGTGCTCGCGAACGAGAGCCATCTGTCCGTGCTGCTGCGAGCGCATACGGTGATGGGGGAACGTGTCGCAGCCTGGGTGCAGTCCGCACGCTAGTGTGACCGCGCCGTTGCGGGCTTCGCAGCCGCAGGTGCCCGGACAGCGTCGCCTACCTCTCCCGCGCCGTGATGTCCGGCTCGCTTTCCGGCAGGCGCAGCGAACGCCCCGGCAGCCGCCGTGGCGCGCGCCCGGTTCCCTCGTCGGTCGTTGCTGCCGGTTCTCCGGCGCGCGACGCGTGGGTTATGCTGCCGGCGTCCACATACGGTCGCGCGTCGCGCACAGGAGGGCGAAATGGCAGGGATGGTTCCACGGATCCGGCGACTGTTCGACGCCCGGGCGACGCACGCCGCGCCTGCCGTCGTCGCGCGGGTGCGGCTAGGCGTGTCAGCCCGAGCAGCAACGATTTCCGCACAGGCACGATGACACGGCGAAACGGCGGCCCGACGTGCCGGCGTTTCGCTCTGGATGCGCCGGTTCGGTAACGCCACGAAGGACATCCCATGCTCCGCTCCCTGCTCGTCTTGTTCCTGCTCACGGGCGGCCTGCCGCCGGTGTCTGCCGACTCGCTGCCGACGCGGGAAGCGGCCAGAGCCCTCACCGATTCCGTCGTCGCCGCGGTGGCGTCCGGAGACTTCGAGGGCGGGCTGCGGCTCATGCAGCCCTATTCGGTCGTACCGGCGGCGGAGTTCGAGTCGGCGATGGCGGCGGCGCGCGAGCAATGGCCGGAGATCGAGCGGCGTTTCGGCGCGCCGGTCGGGCATGAGCTCATCCGCGACGAGCTGGCCGGCAAGTCCATCTACCGGGTCGTCCAGATCCTCAAGTTCGAGCGCCACGCCACGCGGTTCATGTTCGTGTTCTACCGTCCGCGTAATGCCTGGTTCCTGAACACCTATTCCTTCGACGACCAGCTCCAGGGACTGTTCTGCGATTGAGACGGCACCTGCGACGGGGGAGACAGGCCATGGCTGAATACACGGCGGAAGTGATCTGGCACCGCGGCGACGAGCCGTTTCTCGATCGGCGCTACAGCCGCCGGCACCGGCTGCGCTTCGACGGCGGCTGCGAGGTGCCCGGTTCGGCGTCGCCCCACGTGGTGCCGGTGCCGATGTCCGATCCGGCTGCCGTCGATCCGGAGGAAGCGTTCGTGGCCGCGTTGGCCGGTTGCCACATGCTCTGGTTCCTGGCCGTCGCGGCCCGGCGCGGGTTCCGGGTCGATCGCTATCACGACAACGCCCTGGGATTGATGGCGAAGAACACGGCGGGCAGGCTGTGGCTGTCGACCGTCACGCTGAGACCGGAAGTTGCGTTCTCCGGTGAGCCGCTTCCCGGCCGGGAGGACATCGAGGCCATGCACGCGGAGGCCCATGCCGAGTGCTTCATCGCCAACTCGGTCCGCACCGAGGTGCGCTGCGAGCCCGCGGGGATCGCCCTGTAGGTCGCCTGGCGGCGACGCGCGCGCAATGACGATGCACCCGCGGTCCCGCAGGATTTCCCGGGCGGCGGACAAAAAAGCCCCGCGCCTCGAGTTTGGGGGGAGGAGGGAGGACGCGGGGCGGGGCTTGGGGTAGCCCCATGCAAGTAAGCATAGCGACGATATCTCTGTTTGGACCAATGCGTGCGCGAACTGGTTCACGTTCCGGGCTGATTCAGGGTTTACCTGATCGCGCAGACTCGCCGCCCGCGCGTGGACGCGTCGTGTCGGGATGCATAGGATGGTTCGGCGCGTCGTCGCTCAGGCTTTTTTGACTGCCACCCCCACTTTTCGGAGAACCACGCACCCATGAGCAACTTTCCTGTGGATAACGCCGGATTCGGTACGCCGCTGCGCATCATCGCGGCGCTCGCGGTGCTCGCGCTGGCGCTGCTCGGCGTACTGGTTACCGTGGACGTCGTGCCGCTCGAGCGTTTCGGGGCACTGATGGGCAAGGTCGTGCTGATCGCCTGCATCGTCGGCCTGGCGAGCATCGCCCTCGGCTTTCTCGCGAAAAGCGGTCGCAGCTGAACGATGGCCGGATGCGCCGTCTGGAGCCGATTTCCGGGTCGGCCCGGGCGCCGGTCGATGAGCACTGCGCGAGCATGCCGGGGCCGTGCCCGATCGCCGCGGGATCGCCACCCGGGGCGGCCTGCGGCGTTACCGGGGCGCTGCTTCGGCACGTTCTCGCCGACCTGCCGCCGGTGCGGACACTGCGATGACCGGCTGGCTGCATCACATTGATCTCACGGTCGGCGACCTGGCGCGCTCGATCGGGTTCTACTCGCGTGTGCTGCCGCTGATGGGCTTCACGCGCCTGCCCGATTGTGCCGAGGGCCCGCTGTGGGCCGGCGCGCACGTCGAGCTCGGCCTGCAGGCCGCGCGCGCGGCGTCGGGGCGACGGCACGACCGTTACAGCCCGGGTCTGCACCACCTCGGTTTCGGCGCACCGGATCGCGAAGCGGTCGAACGCCTGTACCACGAGCTGATCGCGCTCGGCGTCGAGATCCTCGATCCGCCCGCCCGCTACGATGACTACACGCCGGGCTACTACGCCGTGTTCTTTGCCGATCCCGACGGCATCAAGCTCGAGTACGTGTACACACCGGTGTGGCCGGCCTGAAGTTGCGCCGGTCGCGTCCCGCGTTGATCGGCGCGCCAGTCGAGGCCGCCCGCGTCCGGTCCTACAATGCCGCGAGCGGCACGCGCACCCGCGCGGCCCTTGAAGGAGAGACCCCATGAGATACGAGCGCAATCGAGTCGGCTACGCCCTGGGACTTGTCGCCGCGGCGGCCCTGGGCACGCTGCTGGCGGGCACCTGGCTGCCGGCGCGAGCGGCCCCCCGGCCCGAGTTCCGGGTGATCCCGGTCAACACCATTCCGTTCGGCGAGCGCGGTGCGACCGAGTACCAGGCGCTGCTCGAACGGCTGGCGGGCGAGGGCTGGAGTTACGATCACGGTCTGCCCGGGTTCGTGGTGTTCCGGCGCTGACCGGTATCGCCGTGGCCGGCGCCGCGGCGCGCATCGATCTGTTCGATGCGCACCTGCACGTCATCGATCCACGCTTTCCGCTCGTGGCCGGTAGCGGTTTCCTGCCGGCGCCCTTCACCTGCGGTCAATACCGGGCGCGCACGGCGCCATTCGCGCTGCGTGGCGGGGCCGTCGTCTCCGCTTCGTTTCAGGGCGTGGATCAGGAATATCTCCGTGCCGCGCTCGCCGAGCTCGGCCCGGGTTTCGTCGGTGTCACGCAGTTGTCCGGATCGGTCAGCGACGAGACGGTGCTCGCCCTCGACCGCGCCGGCGTGCGGGCGCTGCGGTTCAATCTTCGTCGCGGCGGTTCGACGGACTGCCTCGCCGGTCTTGCGCGCCGCGTGCATGCGCTGGCTGGCTGGCACGTGGAGATCTACGCCGATGCCGCGGAGCTCACGCGGATCGCGGGAGTCATCGCGAACCTGCCGGCAGTGGTAATCGACCACCTCGGTCTCGAGGCTGCAGCGCTGCCGCTGCTGCGCGAGCTGGTGTGCGCCGGGGTGCGGGTGAAGGCGAGCGGATTCGGCCGCCTCGACTACGATCCGCGCATCGCGCTGGAGACGCTCGCGGCGTGCGACCCGCAGGCCCTCGTGTTCGGCACCGACCTGCCCTCGACCCGTGCACCGCGACCATTTCAGGATGAGGACGTCAGCCTGGTCCTGGACACGCTCGGCGCGGAGCTGGGCGCACGCGTACTGTGGGAAAACGCACTCGCGCTGTACCGAATCGCACCGGCGCGATCACCGCCGGCACACGCCTAGCCACGCCACGGGTCGCGACGCGGGTTTCAGGTTGCGGGAATGGCCGCCTACGCGGCGGGGTGCGGACGCGCCTGCCGGTAGCGCAGGCCCACCCATACCAGCATCAGCACCACCAGCGCCAGTTGCAGGCCCACGCTCTGCAGCGTCGGGTAGATGCCCAGCGCATCGACGGTGGGAATGTCGAGCGGCACGACGCCCAGGGTTCCGGCTTCCTGGAGCGCGGCAATGCCCTTGCCGGCGAACACCACCGCGAGGATGAACAGGATGATCGTGTTGGCGCGGAAAAACAGCTTCAGCGGCAGGTGCATACCGACACGGAATACGCCCCAGGCGGCGAAGCCGAGGGCGACCGCGGCGATTCCGAAGCCGGTCAGCACGCCGTGGTGGTTGCTGGCGTCGGTCTGCAGCCAAAGGGTCTCGTAAAACAGTATCGTCTCGACGATTTCACGGTACACGGCGACGAAGGCGAGCACGCCGAGCGTCCACAGCGTACCCGAGGACAGGGAAGCCTCGATGCGGGTCTTGATGAAGTGCTGCCAGCGTTCCGCGTGCGCGTGATCGTGCAGCCAGCAGCCCACGTACACGAGCATGGCAGCGGCGAACAGCGCCGTGAATCCCTCCGTCAGCTCGCGGCTCGCGCCGCTCAGGTCGATGAGATACTTGGCGGCGATCCAGGTCAGTACGCCGAGCGCGAGCGCCGTCATCCAGCCGGCGTGCACATAGCGCAGTCCCTGGCGCTTGTCGGTCTTGACCAGGAACGTCCCGATGGCCGCGAGCACGAGGATGGCTTCCAGGCCCTCGCGGAACAGGATGACGAACGAGCTGACGAACGCCATGCCCGCCGACAGTCCGGTGCTGTCGAGACGTTGCTGGGCCGTCGCGAGCAGTCCGTCGATGTGCGCGACCCGCGCGGCGAGATCGGCTTCGGCAACGCCGCTGCGTACGGCGGTGCGGTACTCCATCATCGCGGTTTCGATGTCGAGCACGAGATCGCCGGCGACGTTGCGCAGACCCGCCTCGGCGAGCTCGAAGCCTTCGAGGTAGGCGGCGACCGCGAGCTCGTACGCGGCCTGTACCTGCCCGTCGTGATAGCTGGCCAGGCTCTCGGCGAGCAGGCGCCGGCTGTGGCTGATGGGCGTGCCGGCGGCGGCCAGGGTTTCGGGTTGGCTGCGCAGGTACGCGAGCACGGCCAGCCCGTCGCCGCCGTGCAGAGTCTCGACCTGTTCGGGTGTCTGTGCGGTGAGCGCGGTCAGATCGGGAAACGCGGCATGCAGGCTGCCCGCCTGCCACAGCTGCCTGCCCCGTGCCCGTTGCGCGTCGGTGCCGAGGTAGTTGGCAACGTGAAAGCTGAGCGCCCAGCGATCCGCCTCTGACAGCTGCGCGTAGCCCGTCATGGCGGTGCCGTCGACACCCAGGGTGATCGTGCTGTACAGGCCGTACGCGCTGCGCTGCTGCTGGCGCGCGCGCTCATGGAAGTCGTTCGGTGCAGGGTCGAGCGTCGCCGCGGCGGGGCCGTCGCCGAAACCGCTGGCACCGTGGCAGGAAGCGCAATTTTCCTCGTACAGCGCCAGACCGCGCGCCAGGGAAGGAGCCCGTGCCGGAGCCCGGGTCACCGCGTAGGCCCGGACGATGCGCGCAGCCAGGGCACGGCAAAGCTGCTGCACCTCGGCGCCGGGCGCACGGCTGGAGATGGCGGTGGCGATGGCGCGCGCCTGGGCGCCCGCGCTGCTCTTGTCCGCGTGCTCGGGCAGCGCGCCGATCAGGGTTTCGAGGCGGGCGGCGAACTCGACCTGCTCGGCATATTCCGGCACGTTGACGACCTGACCATCGCTGACCGTGCCCGGATAGTCCACGGCGAGGTAGTCGAGCGTGTGCAGCAGCGCGCCGCTGGTCGCCTGGACGCCGGCGAGCGCCGGGGGCAGCGGCGCGAGCATCAGGCACAGGACGGTGGCGAGCAGTGGCGCAGGCAGGCGGAGCATGGCTGGCATCATTCTAAATGCTAATCGTTATCATTCATAGTAAGGGCGCGACCCCGCCCGCACAAGCGCCGCCGTCATTCTGCCCGCAATGCCTCGAGCGGCTGCATCGCCGCGGCCCGCAGCGCCGGCACGATGCCGGCCGCGAGTCCGATGCCCAGGGCGAGCACCAGGGCCAGCGCCAGATAGTGACCGGCGATCTCCACCGGCAGGCCGGGGATCAGCCAGCCGACACCGGCGACGATGCCGGCCGCCACCGCGATCCCGCCCACCCCGCCGAGCGAGCCGAGCAGTGCCGCCTCGACCAGGAACAGCCGCAGCACGTGTGCGCGGCGCGCGCCGATG
Organism: Gammaproteobacteria bacterium; assembly: GCA_020850735.1. Lineage (GTDB taxonomy): Bacteria > Pseudomonadota > Gammaproteobacteria > JADZEE01 > JADZEE01 > JADZEE01. Next base: position 6,805 of record JADZEE010000125.1, read on the forward strand.
GCGCGCAACAGCCCGATTTCGGCGGTGCGCTCGGTGATCGCGATGGTCATGATGGTGAGGATCCCGACGCCACCCACCACCAGCGAGATCCCGCCGAGTGCGGCGACACCCAGGGTCAGCACGCTCAGCACCTTGTCCAGCACCTCGAGCATTTTGTCCTGGGTGATGACGGTGAAATCCTCGAAGCCGTGACGGGCGAGCATCAGGCGCTTGACCTGGCCTTCGATGGTCGCGGCCGCGACGCCGGGCTGATAGGCGACGTCGATCTCCATCAGGCTCTCGCGGTCGAACATCTCCAGGGCTTTGCCGATCGGAACGTAAACCGTGTCGTCCAGGTCGAAACCGAGCATCTGTCCTTTGGGCTCCATGACGCCGACGACCCGGTAGCGGTCGCCGCCGATGCGCACCCGCTTGCCCAGCGGATTGACGTCACCGAACAGCTCGCTGCGCATTTTCGCGCCGAGCACGACGAATGCCCGCGCGCTGCGAAAATCATCGGCGGGCAGAAAGCGGCCCACGCCCACGCGCATGTTCCACACCTGCGGCACCGCGGCACCGACGCCGAGCACGATGGTGCGCCGTGCGCTGCCTTCGAACTCGACGCTGGCGTTGCCCTGCACGACGGGTACGACGCCGACGACGGCGTCGATATGCGCGAGCGCTTCGGCATCGTCGAGTCGCAGCGGCCGGACGGTGCTGATCGTCGCGCCCGAGGTACCGAAGGTGTTGGTCTTGCCCGGCACGACGGCGAGCAGGTTGGTGCCGAACTGGGTGAACTCGCCGAGCACGAATACGCGCACACCCTCGCCAATCGCGGTGAGCAGGACCACGGCTGCGATACCGACCAGGATGCCGAGGACCGTCAGCGCCGAGCGCAGGCGCGCGGCGAGCACCGACGCCAGCGCGAACCGGACGAGGTCGAGCCAGCGCATGCTCAGCGACGCGACAACGCCGTCACCGGATCCAGGCGCGCCGCACGCGTGGCCGGCAGAACGCCAAACACCATGCCCGTGATGAGGGCCACACCGACCGCTGCGACGATCGCCCAGCCCGGCGGCGCGATCGGCAGCACCGGATACAGGCGCCGCAGCAGGGCCGCGACCGCCAGCCCGAGCACGAGTCCGAGCGCGGCGCCGAACACGGTCAGCAGCAGGGCTTCGGTGACGAACAGGCGTTTGATGACGCGGCCGGGCGCGCCAATGGCCTTGAGCAGACCGATCTCGGCCGTGCGCTGGGTCACCGCGACCAGCATCACGTTCATGATGAGGATGCCGGCGACGACCAGACTGATCGCGGCGATGCCCGCGACGCCGTAAGTGAGCGCCTTGAAGATGCGGTCAAAGGTCTGCACGACCGCGTCCTGGGTGATGATGGTGACGTCGTCCTCGCCTTCGTGGCGCTCGCGGACGATACGGCGGATGTCCGCGCTCGCGTCCTGCATGCTGCTGCCGGGCCGGCCTTGCGCGATGACCCGGAACAGGGACTGGCGGTTGAACAGCACCTGGGCCCCGGCGACGGGGATGATGGCGACGTCGTCGAGCTCGACCCCGATCGACATGCCGGTATCGCCGAGCACGCCCACCACCCGGTAGCGGCGATCACCCAGACGTAGCCACTCCCCGAGCACCGGCCCCGCGCCGAACAACTCGTCCCTGACCTTGTGGCCGATGACGCATTCGGGCGCGGCGCGGTGCGGATCGCCCGGGGACAAGAACCTTCCCTGGGCCACGTCGACGTGGCGCACGGGCGCGAACTCGGCCGTGCTGCCGAGCACGGTCACCTCGCGTTCCCGCTTGGCATAGGACAGGGGTGCGGATCCCGCCATGATGGGCGCCACCCGGTCGATGTGGGGGGAGCGCAGCAGGGCCAGGGCGTCGTCGATGGTCAGGTCCCGGGGCGTTTCGCCGAGCAGCGGTGGGGCGCCGCCGGTCGTCTCGTTGCGGCCGGGCAGGATGATGAGCAGGTTGGTGCCGAGCGCGGCGAATTCGCCGGTGACATAGCGGCGCGCGCTTTCCCCGAGCGCGGTGAGCACCACCACGGCGGCGACGCCGATGGCCATGGCGAGCAACATGAGCACCGTCCGCAGGCGGTGCGCCGTGACCGCATGGAGCGCGAACTGCAGGCTGTCGCGAGTGTGCATGGGAGGCGACGATGGCAGAGACGGCGGTCGCCCTGCAAGGGCGGCGGCGCCGTGCGGCACCACCGCGGCACTGCGGAGGGCGCATCCTGTCGAGCACCTGGCACGGCGTCTGCATATACTGCTCGCGCGGCGGCGCGGCGTCAGGGCTTTGACACGCCGCGCGGGCGGCCTCTCCCGGCCCTGGCCGATGACATGAAAGATCGAACGGTGAGCACGGTCCGGGTTCTTTATCTCGAGGACAGCAAGTTCATTCCCCGCCTGGTCGCGGCGCAACTCGGCGCGGCCGGGCTGGACGTGGACATCGAGCAGGTCGACGGGCGTGCCGGCTACGAACAGGCACTGGCGCGCGGCGGTTTCGATCTGATCCTGCTCGACTGCGTGCTGCCCGGCTTCGACGGCAGGACCGCACTGACACTGGCCCGCGCGCGCCTGCCCGACGTCCCGGTCATCATGATATCGGGCGCACTCGAGGAAGAGAGCATCGTCGATTGCCTGCGCCAGGGCGCGATCGATTACATCCTCAAGGGCAACATGACGCGTCTCGGACCGGCGGTGCACCGGGCGCTCGAGGAGGCCGGACGCCAGCGGGCCCATCGCGACGCCCTGGCGGCCCTGCGGGCGGCCGAGACCCGGCTCGGCGATATCGCCACCACCATCCCCGGCGGCGTATTCCAGTTCGTCCGCCATGCCGACGGCCGCTACGCCCTGCCCTATGTTAGTCCGAAATTCGAGCGCATGCTCGGCGTCACCGCCGCCGAGGTAGCCGGGAACCTCGCGCCGCTGTTCGCACGCGTCCCGCGCGCGCAGCGCGCACCCCTGCGCGCTTCGGTCGAAGCCGCGGCCGCGGCCTGTGCCCGCTGGGAGCACACGGTGCAGGTCACCGGCTCCGATGGCGAGGCACGCTGGTTCCGGGGCGCGTCCGAGCCGCATCGTCTCGCCGACGGCGCCATCGTCTGGAACGGCATCATCCTGGACATTACCGAGCAGCGACTCGCCGAGCGCGAGCTCGAGCAGCAGCGGGCGTGGCTGCAGGTGCTGGTCGACGCCCGCACCGAGACCGTGCGCGAGCAGGCGCGCATCATCGACCAGATCACCGACGCAGTGATCACCACCGATCTCGACGGCCACATCACGAGCTGGAACAAGGGTGCGGAGCGCCTCACCGGCTATCCGTTCGCCGAGGTCCGCGGCCGGTCCATAGGCCTGTTGTATACGCGCGGCCCGCAGGCCGAGGCGGCGCTCGCAGCGCGCGAGCGCCTGCTCCGTCGCGACGACGAGGTCGTCGAATCCGAGATCACGCTGCGCCGTCGCGACGGCACGGAGTTTCTGACTGCGAGCAAGCTGTCTTTGCTGCGCGATGGCGCCGATCAGGTGACCGGCATCATCAGCTACACCACGGACATCTCCCGGGCACGCGCGGCGGAGGACGCGTTGCGGCTCGAGGAGGCGCGCCTGCGCGCCGTGCTCGACACCGTCGCCGATGCGATCATCACCATCGACGATCAGGGTCTGATCACCTCGTTCAACCCGGCGGCGGAACAGGTGTTCGGCTACGCGGCGGTCGAAATCATCGGCCGCAACGTCAGCACGCTCATGCCAGAGCCTTACCGCAGCGCGCACGACGATTACATCCGCAGTTATCTGGATACGGGCGTCGCGAAGGTGCTCGGCTCCGTGCGCGAGCTGGTCGGCCTGCGCCGGGACGGGAGCGAGTTTCCGCTCGAGCTCGCAGTGGCGCAGATGCGCGTGCGGGTCGAGGGACGCCGGGCGTTCACCGGCGTGGTGCGCGACGTCACCGCGCGCCATGCCACCGAGTCGACGCAGCGTTTGCAGGCACTTGCCCTGGAGGCCAGCCTGGACGGGATCAGCATAGCCGACGCGCGCAGACCGGATCTGCCGCTGACCTACGTGAACCCGGCTTTCGAGCGCATCACGGGTTACTGTCGTGACGAAGTCATCGGCCGCAATGGCCGCTTCCTGCAGGGGGGCGACCGCCAGCAGCCGGGTCTGAAACGGATCCGCGACGCGCTGCGCGAGCACGAGCCGGTACGCGTGACGGTGCGCAACTACCGCAAGGACGGCACGCTGTTCTGGAACGAGTTCGTGCTCGCACCCGTGCGCGATCAACACGGTGTGGTGACGCACGTGGTTGGTATCGTGAGCGACGTCAGCGCTCGGGTCGAGGCCGAGCAGGCACTGCGTGCGAGTGAAGCGCGCTTCCGTTCGCTGGTGGAAAATGCCGGCGACGCCCTGTTCCTGTACGACCGTGACGGCTGCCTGGTGGACGTCAACCAGGAAGCGTGTCGCAGCCTGGGCTACGCCCGCGAAGAGCTGCTCGGCAGATCCATCCACGAAATCGGGATCGGCGGCGCGTCGCCTGATCCGGCGGCCATCGAAGCGCAGCTCGCCGGGACCGGGCACATGACCGCCGAGGGTGTGCATCAGCGCAAGGACGGCACTACGTTTCCGGTCGAGCTGCGTCTGAGCGTGGTCGAGGCGGAGGGTGTCCGGCTGGTAATCGGGCTGGCGCGCGACGTCACCGAGCGCAAGTCTTTCGAGGCCGAGCTCGTCCACGCGCGCGACGAAGCCGAACAGGCGAGTCAGGCGAAGTCACAGTTCCTCTCGCGCATGAGCCACGAGCTGCGCACGCCGCTCAACGCCGTTCTCGGGTTCGCCGAGCTGCTCGAGATCGATCCGGCGCTCGACGTGACGCAAAAGGACAACGTCGAGGAGATCCGCAAGGCCGGCGGCCATCTGCTGGCGCTCATCAACGATATCCTCGACCTCGCCCGCATCGAGTCGGGAAGGGTCGATCTGTCGTTGGAAACGATCGCGGCGGAGCCCCTGGTCCGGGAGTGCCTGCTGCTCAGCGAGCCACTGGTGAACCAGCGTGAGCTGCGGATCCTGTTCGAGCGCGGCACGGGGGAGGATCTGTGGCTGCGCGCCGACCGGGTGCGCCTGAAACAGGTGCTGATCAATCTGCTTTCGAACGCCACCAAATACAACACGCCCGGTGGCACGGTAACCGTGTCGTTGGAGCGGGCCGGCGACCGTGCGGGCATACGCGTGGCCGACACCGGACCGGGCATCGCGCCCGAGTTGTTGCCGCGCCTGTTCGCGGCATTCGATCGCCTGGGTGCCGACGAGCGGGGCATCGAGGGGACAGGGATAGGGCTGCTCATCGCCCGGCACCTGGTCGAGCTGATGGGAGGCGAGCTCACGGTGCACAGCGATCCCGGCCGGGGCAGTGCCTTCACGGTCATGCTGCCGGTTGCGCGGCCCGGCGAACAGGTACCGGTGGTCGCCGCGACGCATCCGCACGAGCACACGCCCGGCGGCCCGAACCGGCAGACGGTGCTGTATATCGAGGACAACCCCGCCAATCTGCGTCTGGTGGTGCAGATCCTCGCCCGCCGTCCGGGCATCCACCTGCTCACGGCGCAGGAGCCGGGCCACGGGCTCGAGCTCGCGGCGGCGCATCAGCCGGATCTGGTGCTGCTGGACATCAACCTGCCACAGATGAGCGGTTTCGAAGTGCTGGCGCGCCTGAAGAACCGGTCGGCATGTCCGGGCACGCCGGTCATCGCCATCAGCGCCAATGCGATGCCGGGCGACGTGGAGCGTGGACTGGAAGCGGGCTTCGATGCCTACCTGACCAAACCGGTGAACGTGGAAGGTCTGTTGAACGCCGTCGACGCTCTGCTCGGCGCTGGTACGCGTGCACGCGCGGGACAGGCTGTATGAGCTCGCTGCCGGCCGGGGACGCCGTGTATCAGTCCATCTACGACCAGGTGCCGGTCGGCCTCGCGCATTTCACGCTGGATGGCACGGTGCTCGGCGTGAACCGCAAGCTGTGCGAAATGGTCGGCCACGAAGCGGGCGAGCTCATCGGCCGGCGCTTGCTCGACCTGGCGGATCCCGAGGACGCTGGCGTCGCGATCGAACGCCGCGACGCGCTGCTGCGCGGCGACTGTGCGGGCTACACCCTGGAACAGCGCTACCTGCGCAAGAACGGTACACCAGTCTGGCTCAAGGTCGATGTATCGCTGGTGCGCGATGACGGTAACCGGGCCGCCTGCCTGATCGGCGTGGTCGAGGACGGTAACGGTCGCCAGAGCGCCGCGGTGGCGGTCGAGGCAGAGGCTGTCGATGCACTCGCGCCGCAGCGTACCGAACGCGGCTGTGCCGGGATGTTCGCGAGCATCGCCAGGATGAGCACCCAGGGTATTGGTTGGGCAGCGCTCGACGGGCGGGTGCTGTACATGAACCCGACCCTGCGCCGGTGGCTGGACATCGCGGCGGAAGCGGATCCGTGCGCCTTCACCGTCGGCGATTTCTATGGCGATGCGGACCGCGAACGCGTCGTCGCTACGGTGTGGCCACGCGTGGCCGGCGAGGGGCACTGGAGCGGTGACATCGAGCTGCGCTCGCTCGGCGGGCGCAGCCTCGCCACCATTCACGAAGTGCTGCTGGTGCGCGACGCCCGGGGCGAGCCGCTCGCGTACGCGGGCATCGTGACCGACATCAGCGAGCGCCGCGCTCTGGAGCGCGATCTGCACGATTCCAGGGCGTCCTTGCGCCTGGTGCTGGACAACATCCCGGTGGCCGTCAGCTACGTCGACGCGGGCGAGCGCGTCCTGTTCGCAAACGCCCGCGTTGCCGCCTGGCAGCGCCGGCCCCTGCAGACGATCGAGGGGCGAGCGCTGGGCGAATGTCTGGGCGCGGACGAATACACTCGCGTAGCGCCGTTCCTGCGCCGTGCGCTGGCGGGCGAGCGGGTGCGTTTCGAGCTGCCGTTGCACTTTCCGGACGGCGAATTCCGTCACGTCGAAATCAGCTATGTGCCCCACCGTCACGGCGGGCAGGTGCTCGGCGTGTTTGCACTCACCGACGATGTCACCCACCGCAAGCAGGTCGAGCAGGAATTGCGCCAGGCCCGTCAGGATCTCGAGCTCGTGACCGACAACGTGCCCGCACTGCTCGCGCGCGTCGACACGGCCGGGCGCTTCCGTTTCGTGAACCGCCTGTATGAGCGCTGGTGGCGCCGGCCCGTCGGCGAGATCGTGGGGCGGCCCGCCGAGGAGCTCTACGGCGGACACAATCCGCCGGAGCTGATGCCCGTGCTTCGCGGGCACTTCGACCGCGCCTTGCGCGGCGAACGCGTGCGCTACGAGGCGAGCGTGCGCTACGCGGACGGTGCGACGCGCATCGTCGAAGGCCAGCTCGTGCCGGAGCTGACCGACGGGGGCGTCGCCGGCGTGTTCTCGCTGATCAGCGACATCTCCGAACGCGTCGAAGCACAAGCCGCCCTGAGCCGTGAGCGTGCCTTCGTAAATGGGGTACTCGACAATGCCGGCGCGATCATCGTCGTCGTCGACCGCCACGGGCACATCGAACGCTTCAACCGCGCCGCGGAAATTCTCAGTGGCTACCCCTTCGCCGAGGCGCGCGGGCGACGAATGCTGGAGCTGCTGGTGCCTGCGGGCGAGCGGGATGTGGTCGGCGCGGCCTTTGCGGACGTCACCCGATGTGGCAGATCCGTCACGCTGACCAGCGCGTTGCGCACGCGTTCGGGCGAGGCCCGGGTGGTCGAATGGACGGCGAGCGCGCTGCACGACGGCACCGGCGCGGTCACACACTTCATCGGTATCGGCACCGACGTTACCGAGCGGCACGTCGCCGAGCTGGCATTGCAGCAGAGCCGGGCTTTGCTCGCCGAGGCGCAGGCGTTGGCGCATCTGGGCAACTGGGAGCTCGATCTGCTGACCGGCCGGGCAAGCTGGTCCGACGAGGAATACCGACTGCTCGGCTACGCTCCCGGGGTAACAGACGCCTCGTACGAAAATTTCCTCGCGGCTGTCCATACCGAAGACCGGGACGCGGTGCGCGCCGCCATGGCGGCCGCGATGCATCCGGGCGCTGGCGGCAGCTGCGCCATAGAGCATCGCGTCGGCGGTTCCGGCGCGCCCGGGCGGGTGCTCGCCGAAGTAGGTCGCGTGAGCTTCGACGCGCGGGGTCGCCCGGTGCGCATGTTCGGTACGACTCTGGACGTCACCGGGCGCGTGCAGATGGAAAACGCGCTGCGCCAGGAACGCAATTTCGTTCTCGGCGTGCTGGACAGCGCGGCTGCGCCGGTCGCGGTGCTCGACCTGGAGGGTCGGATCACGCGCTTCAATCGTGCCTGCGAAGTGCTCAGCGGTTACTCGGCCGCCGAGGTCTGCGGGCGCTGCGCCTGGGATTTGTTCGTGTCTGAAGCCGAGCGCGAACCGACCCGCGAACGGTTTCGGCGCATCGCCGACGGTGGCCCGGCGTTCACGACGGTAGCGCCCTTGCAGGCGCGCGACGGCAGCGCTCGCATCATCGAGTGGTCGACGACGATCCTGCGCGATCCGGACGGGCTTCCGGAGTACGTCATCGGCATCGGCAACGACGTCACCGAGAAGCAGGCGGCTTTGGACGCCCTGCGTCGCAGCGAGGATGTCTTCGCGCAGGCCGAGGCAATCGCCCACATCGGTTCCTGGGAAATGGACCTGCTCACCGGAAGCCTGCACTGGAGCAACGAGGTCTACCGCATCTTCGGGCTCGAGTATGGAACGTTCGGCGGCAGCTACGACGCGTTCCTGCAATTCGTGCACGAAGCGGATCGGCAGGCGGTGATCAACGCCGTCAACGCGACGCTCGAGGATCCGGGCCGAACCTACCAGATCCGTCACCGCGTCGTGCGCCCGGACGGGCAGATCCGGTACGTCGACGAGCGCTCGCGAACGTACCGCGACGCCGACGGCCGGCCGTTGCGCATGATAGGCGCGGTTCACGACGTCACCGAGGAAGTCAAGGCGCTCGAATCCCTGCGCGAGTCCGAGGAGCGTTTCCGCACCACCTTCGAGACGGCCTCCGACGGCATCGTCTACGCGTGCGCGGCGACCGGACGGATCCTCCAGGCCAATCGCCGCTTCCTCGAGTTGACGGGCTACGATGAACAGTCGCTGGGGCGGATGCACGTCGACGCGCTGCATCCGCCGGAAGCGCGCGACAATGTCCTGGCGATTTTCGATCGGTTCCGGACCGATCCGTTGCGGATCGCTCGTGAGGTCCCGATCCGGCGCCGCGATGGCAGTGTCTTCCACGCCGACATCAGTGGCGCGATCGTGACGGTCGAGGGTACGGCCTACCTTGCCGGATTCTTTCGCGACGTGTCCGAACGAATGGCCGCGCAGGAAGCGATCCAGCGCACCAACGAAGCGCTCGAGCGGCGTGTGCTCGAGCGTACCGCCGAGCTCGAGCGTCAGAAGCGTCGCGCGGAGGAGGCCAGCCAGGCGAAGACCGAATTTCTGTCGCGCATGAGTCACGAGCTGCGAACGCCGCTGAACGCCATTCTCGGATTCTCCGAGCTCATCCATACGGACGAGGTCTGCCCGGTGCCACAGCAGCACCGACAGAACCTCGAGGAGGTCATCGACGCCGGCCACCACCTGCTCGAGCTCATCAACGAGGTGCTCGATCTCGCCCGTGTCGAGGCGGGGTTCGTGGCGCTGTCTCCCGTGCCGATATCGGTATCACGGGTCGTCGCTGAAAGTGTTGCGCTGATCCGGCCGCTGGCGGACAAGCGCGCCCTGCGGCTCGAGACCGATGGCGACGCGGACGCCGGTTTGTGCGTCTACGCGGATCCCATGCGCACGCGACAGGTGCTCGTCAACCTGATGTCCAACGCCGTGAAGTACAATCGCGACGATGGCACGGTCGCGGTCACGTGGCGGCGCGTTACCGGGGACAAGGTGCGCCTGGAAGTGACGGACACCGGATACGGACTATCCGACGCCGCCCAGGCGCGACTGTTTCAGCCCTTCGATCGCCTCGACGCGGACCGTTCGATTACCGAGGGAACCGGAATCGGCCTCGCGCTCAGCAAGCGGCTGGTGGATGCCATGAGCGGTGCCATCGGCGTGCTCAGCCGCCCGGACGCGGGCAGCACCTTCTGGTTCGAGCTCCCCGTCCACAGCGAACCGGGAATGTCGTGATCCATGAATGACTCCTGCGCGACGGGTGGTGCCGCCGAACCCGACCTGTCCGATACCGTGACGGTTGCGCAGGCGCTGCGGCGCGCCCTGATCCTCGTCGTCGACGACGAACCGGCCAACGTCAAGCTCGTCCAGCGCATGTTGGCGAGCGACAGTTACGCCAACGTCATCGCCACGACGGTGCCGGAGCAGGCACTGGAGCTGGTGCGCGCGCGGCCGGTCGACCTCGTCATCCTCGATCTGAACATGCCGCGACTGGACGGGTTCGCCGTTATGGAAGAGCTGTGTGCGCGTGGTGCCGCCACCGCGCCGCCGATCCTCATGCTGACCGCGCAACACGCCAGAGAGCCGCGCGTGCAGGCCCTGCGTAACGGAGCGCGGGACTATGTGACCAAGCCCTTCGACCGCGAGGAGCTGCTCGCACGGGTACGCAATCTGCTCGAGGTGCAGCTCTTTCACAAGAGTGCGCGGCTGCGCAACGACGTGCTCGCCGAGAAGGTGCGTGAGCGTACCGAGGAGCTGTACCAGACACGGCTGGAAATCGTGCACCGGCTCGGCCGGGCGGCCGAGTATCGCGACAACGAAACCGGCTTGCACATCATTCGCATGAGCGAGATATCGGCGGTGATCGCCGCAACGTCCGGCATGAGCGCGGGCGAATGCGATCTCATCATGAATGCCAGCCCCATGCACGACCTCGGCAAGATCGGCATTCCCGACCGGATCCTGCTCAAGCCGGGCGCTCTCGATGCCGCCGAATGGGCGGTCATGCAGACCCATACCGGGATCGGCGCCAGCATTCTCGCAGGTGCTGGACACGAGCTGTTACACCAGGCCAGCGTGATTGCCTTGTGTCATCACGAGAGATGGGACGGCAGTGGATACCCGGACGCACTGTGCGGGGAGGCGATCCCGCTGGTCGCGCGGATCGTCGCGATCGCCGACGTTTTCGACGCGCTCACGTCCGAGCGACCCTACAAGCGCGCATGGTCGGTCGACGAGTCGCTCGGCTACGTGCGAGACAATGCCGGCCGGCATTTCGATCCGACGCTGGTCGCACATTTTCTCGCCCGCTTCGACGACATCGTCGCCATCAGCCGGCGCTACGCCGACGCGGCGCCCGGCGCCGCGACCTCGACCCCGCAGGGGCGCGGACCGCTCGCCGGCTGACGGCCCGCGACTCGCCGCGTCTTCACATCGAGATCGCGAACGCGGCGCCGGGCGCGAACCGGGCAACGGCGGCGCTTCAGCCGCTCGCGTCCTCCACGATGCGCCCGTCCACCATGCGGATGCGCCGGCGCGCCCGCCCGCCGATCGCGGCGTCGTGGGTGACGATCAGCAGGGTCACGCCGCCCGCGTTCAGCTGCTCGAGCAGGTCGATGATCGTCTGCCCGGAGGCCTGATCGAGATTACCGGTGGGCTCGTCGGCGAGCACCAGCTGCGGCTGCATGATCGTGGCGCGGGCGATGGCGACACGCTGACGCTGCCCGCCCGAGAGCTGGTCCGGCCGGTGCTGCGCGCGGTCGGTCAGACCGAAGGCCTCGAGCGTGGCCGCGACGCGTTTGCGGCGCTCATGAGCCGGCACGCCGGCGAGCAGCATCGGCACCTCGACGTTGGTGGCGGCGGTCAGGCGCGGCACGAGGTGAAAGAACTGGAACACGAAACCGATGTTCTCGCGCCGGATGCGCGCGAGCGTATCGTCGTCGAGCCGTGTGACGTCCTTGCCGTCGAGGCTGTAGCGGCCGGCGGTCGGACGGTCCAGCAGGGCGATCATGTTGAGCAGCGTCGACTTGCCGGAGCCGGACGGGCCCATCACTGAAACGTACTGCCCGCGCTCGATGTCGAGATCGATGCCGGCGAGCGCGTGCACGTCCTGCTCGCCCAGGCGGAAAATCTTGGTGATGCCGCGCAGGCTGATCACGGGGGAGCGCGGTCGGCCGGTGCCTCCTCGGGCGTGACCATGGCGCCGGCCTCGACGCCCGCACGGCCGACCGACACCACGATGCGATCGCCTGCTGCGAGGCCGGAGATCACTTCGGTGTAGCTCCAGTTGGCGATGCCGCGCTCTAGCGCTCGCGCCACGAGCGTGCCGGTGGCAGCGTCGTAAACGAATACGCGATCGCCGTCGAGCACCGCCTCGGTGGGAACGCGCAGCACATCGTCGTGGGCATCGAGCAGGACTTCGATGTCGGCGCTGTATCCCGGCAGCAGTTCGGCCAGATCGTCCGGGTCGTTCAGCTCCACTTCGATCTCGACGGTGCGTGCCTGCTTCTCGGTGTCCAGGACGTAGGGCGCGACCCGCCGTACCGTGCCATTGCAGCGCTTGCCGCTGAACGCGTCGAGCGAGACGCAGGCGGGCATGCCGACCCGGATCTGCGGTGCATCCACCTCGTCGATCGGTGCGGAGACGTACAGACAACTGACGTCGAGCAGATCGATGGCGGGCAGGGTGGGGATCCCCGGCGGCGACGGCGTCACGTAGCCGCCGAGCTCGGCATTCACCTCGGCGATGGTACCGGCGAACGGGGCGCGTACCATGGTGCGATCGAGCGCGGCGCGGGCGACCTCGGTCTGGGCGGCCGCGGTCCGGATGGAAGCCGTGGCAGCATCGCAGGCGGCGCGTTTGGCCTCGGCCTGGGTCTCGGCGACGTCGGCGTTGTCGACCGACACCATTCGGTCCTTCACCAGTCGTTGCAGTCGCGCGGCTTCGCGTTGCGCGCCCGCGGCACTGGTGCACGCTTCCTTGGCTCGTTCCTGCGCGGTGATCGTTTCAGCTTGCGCCAGCGCGACCTGCGCGGCGAGATCCTCGTTCCAGATCTCGAGCAGCACCGTGCCGGGCAGGACCCGGTCACCCTCTTTCACGGGCAGGCGCGCCACTTGTCCGGCGGCCATCGGTGCGAGGTAGGCGCGGCGGCAGGCCTTCACGGTGCCGACGCGGGTGTTGGAGACGGTCGATTCGACCCGGCCGCGATCGACCGTGTACAGCACGACGGGGATCGGTTGCGGGCGGGTGAAATACCAGCCCGCCGTGCCGAGCGCGCCGATCAGCAGGGCGATGACGAGCAGGCGGCCGAGCAGGCGCATTTCAGGCGGTACAGTCGTGGCAGGACCATGGCGGATTGCTGGTGCGAATCGTGCTGCTTCCGTTGCCCGGGCGCGTGCGCCGCGGCAAAGTATCGACGTCATCTCCCGGGCGGGCGGCGGGGCACGCCGGCGGGGGAGTATCCCCGAGCGGCGCAGTTTACCCCAAGTGCCGGGCGCGCCCGCGCCGATCCGCCCGCGGCGCAGGCCAGAGCCGGGGACGCCCGGCCAGGATTCCGTGCCGGCCGGACGGGTTTTCCAGCCGATCGTCGCCGTCGCACCGCCCGCGCCGGTCCGGGTGATCGGGGTGCGGCCGGGGCTGCGCGTAGCAAAGTCGATCGCAGCCGGCTATGGTTGGCGTCGTCCGCCGCAGCGGGAACCCGGCAGGCCCGCACGGGCGTGGGCGCCGCAGACGAAAGGAGACCCATGAGCGACATACCCGAAGTCACCGGCGAGATGACGCTGAGCAACAGTTTTCTTGGCGACACCGTGCAGGTGTGCGTCGTCACGCGCGACTACCGCCGCACGATGGAAGGCATGGTGCGGCTGGGCATCGGCCCCTGGCGGGTGTATACCTTCGGCAAACCGCACGTGACCGACATGACCTATCGCGGCCGGCCGGCCGAGTTCTCCATGAAGCTGTGCCTGGCGTTCAGCGGCACCATGCTGTGGGAGATCATCGAACCCCGGGAAGGCCGGACCATTTATCACGATTTCCTCGACGCACACGGTGAGGGCGTGCATCACGTCGCATTCGGCTGTAACGGCATGCCCTGGCGCGCCCGCATCGAGGAATTCGAGCGCCGGGGCTTCGAGAAGATCCAGTCCGGGATCTGGGCCGGGCGGGTGCCGTGGGCGTACTTCGCGACCGAGGACGCCACCAGCACCACGTTCGAGATCTATGACATTCCGGCCGACATGACCTTCCCCGAGCCCGAGCAGTGGTACCCGGCGCGGCCGCCGGGTGCATGAACGTCGGATGAAGCGTGTGTGCGCAGCGCGCGGGTGGGCGGCGTGAAGAACGTGTTCTGGATTGCGGCCGTCGCCGTGGTCGCCTGGTTCCTTTTCGGCGAGCGCCTCGGGGACTTCACCGCGCCGGCGCCTGCGGCGGCCGTGCGCCAGGGCCCGGGTCTGCGCCAGCACGATTTCCTGCCGTTGTTCGAGCGCGACAAGTCGCTCGCGACGCTCGCCCGCCCAGGCCAGTACACCGTGATCGAGGTCTACCTCGACAGCTGTGCCATCTGCCGGCGGCTGGAGAGCGGTTTCCAGTCGTTCCTGCAGCAGCGCCGTGACGTCGTCATCCAGCGCGTGCACTTCCCCGAAAGCGGTGTGAACCTGAGCTTCACCGGCACGCAGCCGGGACAGATGGAGCGCGAAGCGCAGGCGCTGCAGGCGCGCATCGAGGCGTACAAGATCTGCGGTACGCCGCACGTCGAGATCTACGCGCCGGACAGCGAGCTGATCGCCGGCGACGCGTGCGGCGCCAAGGACGGTTTGCAGTTCCTGCGTCACTGGATCGCCGTCGAGACCGGTCTGCCGGCGCGAATGCTGTGAGGTCGACTCGCCTGCGCCCCGCGGCGGCCTGCGCGCCCGGCGGCCGTCTAGCCGGTATCCGCGGCCTGCTGAGGGTGGGGCTGCTGGTGCTCGCCGCTGTCGCGGCGGCGACCGTGGCCGGGCAGGAGACGACGCCGGCGGCGACCGAGTCCGTCGCTGTGACCGGCCCCGCTGGCGGCAGCGCTGCGCCGCCGCTACAGCCATCCCCGGCCGGGCCGGAACCGATGGCCGCACCGACGCCGGCGCCCGACGAGGATTTGCCGGATCCGGCAGCGGCGCCAGCGGCGGCGGCCGGCGAGGCCGACCCGGACGTCGCCAGCCTGTCGGCCATCGAGGCGGTGTCCGGCGAAACGGCCGGAAACAACACCGGGCCGCCGCTGTTCGAGGTGCTGTGTCCCGATCTGGCGGTCGAGAGCATGGCCGAGATCGCGCCCTGTCCAGCACCGGACCCGGGTGCCGGCGGGGACACCGATGTCAGTGCGGTGCCATCGCCGCCGGCTGGCGCTGCGGCAACGCCGGCGACGCAGGCCATCGCTGCGCCCGCCGTCCCCAACCCGGATCCCGTTGCCGCGGAGCCGTTCGAGCTGTTCGGCAAGACGGTCGCCCCCGGCACCCGGGCCCAGCTCGGCTGGAGCGCCGGACAGTCCTTCGCCGGCCGCGCTCTCAACACCCCGGTGCTCGTGGTCCATGGTCACCGGCGCGGGCCGGTCCTGTGTCTGACGGCGGCCATTCACGGCGACGAGCTCAACGGGGTGGAAATCGTGCGGCGGGTGACGAGCGCCGTGGACCCCGATGCGCTCAACGGCACGATCATGGGCGTGCCGATCGTCAATCTGCTCGGTCTCACCCGCGGTTCGCGCTACCTGCCCGACCGGCGCGATCTCAATCGCTACTTTCCGGGCAATCCGCGCGGCAGCGCGGCCTCGCGCATCGCCTACCTGTTTTTCGAACAGCTGGTGAAAAAGTGCGATTACCTGGTCGATTTCCATACCGGGTCGTTCATGCGTGCCAACCTGCCGCAGTTGCGGGCCGATTTGCGTAATGACGACGTGCTCGCGTTCACCAAGTACTTCGGCGCAACCGCCGTCCTGCATCACCGCGGCGGGCGCGGCACGCTGCGCCGTGCCGCCAGCGACGCCGGCATTCCGGCGATCACCTTCGAACTGGGCGAGCCCAACACGCTGCAGCTCGAACACGTGGAGTTCGGTGTCGACGCAATCGATACGCTGCTCGACAAGCTCGGCATGAGCACCCGCTTCCGGCTCTGGTCGGAGCCGCAACCGGTGTATTACGCCTCGGTGTGGGTCCGCGCCGAGCGCGGTGGCATCCTCATCAGCTCGACACGCCTGGGCGCACGCATTGCCGAGGGCGAGCTCATCGGCGCGATCGTCAATCCGCTCACCAACGACCGCGTCGACATCGTTTCGCCGATGCAGGGACGGGTGCTCGGTATGGCGCTCAATCAGTTCGTCCTGCCCGGGTTTGCCGCCTACCACATCGGCATCGCCACCGAGGGTCAGGCGGCGGTGCGCGACTCCGCAGAGGACATCGGCGCCGACACCGAGCAGGATCCCGAGGCGATGGATGCCGATACCGAGGATGACACTGACTTCGGTGCCGAACCGAGCCTCGATCCGGATCCCGACCAGGATTGAGAACCGGGGTCAGAGTCGCACGTTCAGGCGTATCGGCTCACCATGCTGGCTCCCCACGCGGGGGTGAGCAAGGGATCATGAGGCGCCAGGGACAATGCGCGCGGGCTGCGCAGCGTGAGATCGGCGACCGGGGAGAACAAGATCAGGCCCGCAGGCAGCGCCGCGCCTTCGTCACGCAGGCTCTGCGCCAGCATCAATGCCAGCCAGCCGCCCGCGGAGTCCCCGGCAATCAGCATCCGTCGCGGCGCACGACCGGCGGTGATCAGTGCGTCCCAGACACGTCGTGCGTCCCCGAGGGCGGCCGGATGCGGGTGCTCGGGCGCGAGACGGTAGTCGATGGCGACGAGCTCGGCGCCACTCGCTGCGGCCAGCCAGCCACACAGCGCGCGGTGGGTGAGCGGTGAGCACAGGCAGAAGCCGCCGCCGTGCAGGTACAGCACGGTCGGTCCGGTCGCGCCGGTGCAGGTGACGGCCTCGGCGGCGACGCCGGCGAGCTGGACCTGCCGCACCCGGGCGCCCGGTGGCAGGATGCGTACGGCGCTCATCCGGGTCAGAAACCGCCGTCGTGTCTCGACCGGTACCGCGGCGTTCAGGCGTGGCCGATGAGGTGTTTCACCAGCGCGCGCCAGCCGGTAGTGGATGCCGAGCTCGGTGGTGATGATCTCGCAGTCGGGACAGGCGCCTCGCTCGCTCACGTTCAAGGGCGATGACACCGTCGGCTGCGCACGCGCACGGTGCGCGCGTAAGTGCGACGCCGGCGGAACCGCCTCACGGCGCAGGATCGCGCCCGGCCAGCAGCCGGCGTGCGGCCGCCAGCACGAGCCAAAGGAAAGCGAGCGGCACGAGCATGGTCTGCACCACGAACACCACGATGAGGTCGATGGCCCGGGCGGAGAGATCGGCGGCGGCCTGCCTGAGCGCGTCGATGCGCCCGCGCACGTCCACGGCGTCGGCGGCCGCCGCGTAGGCGCGTTTCGCATTCTCGATCAGCGACAGCTCGCCCTCGTCCCGCTGCACCACGGTGGCAGCAGCGTTCAGGGCGCTGATGGTCGCGGTGGTACGCTCGAGCTGCGCGCGCGAGGCGTCGTAGCGCGGCGCGAGAAAGGCCTGGTAGAGGGCGTCGCTGCCGATGGCCATGACCGGTACGGCGAAGCGCAGCAGCACGAGCAGTGCCGACAGCCGCAGGATCACCCGGCCGGCGGCAGTGCCGCGCATGCCGGGCCACCACAGCACGACGAGGCCGGCGAGCAGTGCGCCGCAGCCGACCAGTCGCATGGTCGGTGCCGCAGTCACGTCGAGCAGCACCCGCTGCACGCCGATGGAGGTGCCGCTGACGAGCACGACCCATGAAAAGCGCTCGACGAGATCGTTGATCGGATCGAGGATTTCGCCGGGTGTCAGCGTGACACCGACGCCAGCCGGTTCCAGCGACACCTCGGTGCCCTGGGCCACGGAAATCACGCCGTTCAGGACGCGAACGACGGCGTAGGTCGCCAGCGCGCGCTTCAGCCCCGCTTCCGTATAGTCGCGGCCCAGCGTGTCCAGCGGTCCCAGCCAGGCCGCCGCGGCGAGGATCGGCGCGGCAACCGTGAGCAGCAAGCGGGCGATCAAGCTCACCGGTGGCCCGCACCGGGCGTCGCCAGGGCCGGGCGTCGGAACGTCGTGAGGGCAACGCATTGCGTGCTCGGCATGAGGACTCCCTGACAGCGCCGGCAGTGATGGCGGGATGCCCGGGAACCCGGGCTGCATCCGTTAGCGGGCATGATAGACGCGTCGGGCCGCGCGCGCTCGCTGCGATCGGGAACCCGTGCGCACGCAGCCACGTGCGCCAGGCAGGCAAAGGGCGGGGAGGGTCTGCGGGCGAGACTAGCCGCGCGCGCGCCGTTGCCGCAGTCTGCGCTGCGCCGCGACGGCGATCAGGGCGGCAGCGAACAGCGCCAGCGGCGCCGGCTCCGGCACCGCCGGTGGTTGCACCAGGCGCAGCGAGGTGTCGATGCGGAAGGTCGATGCGCTGGTGTGGCGTTCGGCGAAGAACAGGTCGAGGTCGTAGGTGCCCCCCGGCGCAATGCCGAGCGCGGTCTGCAGGGCGGCGCCGGAGAGATCGATCGAGCCGGTCAGCGCGCCGTGCACGCCGCCGAGATCGATGGCCAGCGTACCGTTGATGAACACCCACAGATCGTCGTCGCCGGTGAAGGTGAAGACCTCGTCGCCGATCAGGGTGAACTCGGTGTGCAGCTCGTAGGTGAAATGGTAGTTGTGACTACGTCCCTGGTCGCCGAACAGCGCGCCGTCGATGGGGAAGAAAGTACCGTCGGTGAAGGTATACACGTCCGGATCGGGCGTGATGGTGTTGTCCAGCACGATGGCGAATGGCGTCGCCGTATTGACGCCAGGCGTGGTCCGGTACCATTGATCGAATGCGACCTTGCCGTGGGTGGTCGAGCTCGGCAGGCCGTCCTTGGCGTATACCGGCTTGCCGTCCACGCCCAGGGCCGCCTCGACGATGCCCGTTTCAGTTGCGATGCCGTCCTCGAAATCCGGATGGGCAGTACAAGTCGCGGCGATCGCGGGCGCGCAGAAATCGCGCACGACCCCGGTCAGGGTGATCGTCGCCGCCAGCGCGTCGGCGCCGGCAAGGATCGGGGCGAGCAGCGCGGCGAGCACGACAGATCTGCGGGTCATGGCGATTCTCCAGAGTCGGGTCGATGCATTGCTGTGGTGATCCCGAGCAAGAGCCGAGCCAGCAAGAATTGAACCACATATTCAATTAGTTACGGAGCCATCGCGGACCGGCATGTCAATTGCGTTGACGATGAGCGACCCCTATCGGATCCAGACCGGTGTGGGTGCTCGAAACAATAATCCAGCCTGATCAAGGGGTTGATTCCATAGCTCAGTCCGAAACGGCAGGCCTGGCGGCCGTCAAGGAATTTGACACGCCGGGCCGGGCGTTCGCCCGTGATTGGCGCGCCGGTGAGGTTCCCGGGCCGGCTGGCGACATCGTCGCGCCCGGTCCGCGCCGGACGTGTGCAGGCGACCGGCGCCCATACCGTGACTTTGGCCGACGTGAGCCTGCCCGCGCGCGGCGGCCCGCGGGCGTCCCGGGCAGTGGACGGGGTGATCGCCGCCGATGGTCATCTGCATTCGGCCGCGGATCCCGACCCGGCTCGAACGCTGATGTACGGGGCGCTGGTGAGCTGCCACTATGGCTGCGTGTCTGATCCCGGAACACTGATGCTCCGGCGGGCCCCGAGCGGGCAGGACGGCCGGCCCGGGTCGAGCGCACACGACGGGTGCTGCGTGCGGGCGTCATGAAATCGCGGCGCGTGCACGCGGACGAGATCATCACGCGGCGACTGCGCCTGCGGCTGATGGACGCGCGCGTGCTCGCGGCCTCGCTCGACGGCGACGCCGCGCGCGTGACTACGTTGCTCGAAATGCGGGTGCCCGCCGACTGGCTCACGGAGACGGCGGTGATCGCCAAGCGCCTCGGCGACTGGCACGCCGACGCGCGCTGTCGTCCGTTTTCGCTGCGCGCCATCGGTGTGACGGCGAACGCCGGGATGGTCGGGCACATCGGCTTTCACTCCTGTCCCGATCCGGCTTACCTGCGCGAACACGTCGCCGGCGGGATCGAGCTCGGCTATACCGTTTATCCGCTTCACCGGCGCCGCGGCTACGCCGAGGAGGCGGTCCGCGCCCTCCTGGCATGGGCGAGCAGGCATCACGGCGTGCGCCGGTTCGCCGTCTCGGTAGCGCCCGGCAACGCCGCCTCGCAGGCGCTCGCGCGCAAGCTCGGGTTCGTACGCGTGGGTTCGAACGTCGACCTCGCCGACGGGATGCAGGACGTGCTGGTGCTGGATCTGGATCCGGGGGTGCAGGCGCGCGCGTGACCGGCCAGCTCCATCCGTGACCTCGATCCAGGGCCGCCGCGCTACAATGCCACCGTGTGCGCGCGACCTGTCGGCGCGTTGCCGTTCGCAATGAAGGGGAACCCATGAGATCCAGATTGAGCGCCGGCCCGAGCCTGTGCCGGCCGCTGGTACTGATCATCGCGGTGCTGGCGGCGCCGGCCTGCGTTGCGGGTGCTTCGTCGCCGCCTGCCGTCGCGGCAGTGGATGCCGCACGTGCCGCCGACGCGGGACAGGAGCCGGGCAACTGGCTGCTGCACGGTCGAACCTACGACGAGCAGCGCTACTCCCCGCTGTCGCAAATCGATCGCGGCAACGTCGCCCGTCTCGGTCTCGGCTGGGAATACCGTCTCGATTCCTTGCGCGGTATCGAAGCGACGCCGATCGTAGTCGACGGCGTCATGTACACGACCGGAACCTGGTCGCGCGTTTACGCGCTCGACGCCGCGAGCGGAGCGCTGCTGTGGCAATACGATCCGCACGTGCCGCGCAAGTGGGGGCGCAAGCTGTGCTGCGACATCGTCAACCGCGGCGTCGCCGTGTGGGCGGGCAGGATCTACGTCGGGACCCTCGACGGCCGCCTCGTCGCGATCGACGCCGCGACCGGGGAGCGTGCCTGGGAAGTCGACACCCTCGTCGATCGCAGCCTGCCGTATTCGATCACCGGCGCGCCGCGGATCGTCAAGGGTCGGGTCGTGATCGGAAACGGCGGTGCGGAGTACGGCGTGCGGGGTTACGTGAGCGCCTACGACGCGACCACCGGCGAGTGGGCCTGGCGCTTTTTCACCGTGCCCGGCGCGCCCGGCGCGCCGCTCGAGTCCGTGGAGCTGGAAAAGGCGCAAGCGACCTGGGATCCGCGGCGCGATCCGGCCAACGGCGGGGGCGGCACCGTGTGGGACTCGCTCGCCTACGATCCCGCGCTCGATCTGCTCTATGTCGGAACCGGTAACGGCGGCCCGTGGGCGCGGCACAAACGCAGCCCCGCCGGTGGCGACAACCTCTATCTCGCTTCCATCGTCGCACTCGATCCGGACAGCGGCCGGATGGTGTGGTACTACCAGACGACGCCGGGGGACAACTGGGACTTCACCGCCACCCAGCACATGATCCTCGCCGATATCGAGATCGGCGGTGAGATCCGCAAGGTGCTCATGCAGGCGCCCAAGAACGGATTTTTCTACGTCCTCGATCGCACCGATGGCACGCTGATCTCGGCCGAGAAGTTCGTCTACGTGAACTGGGCGAGTCGTGTCGACGCGGTCACCGGACGACCGCTGGAGACCGGGCTCGGCGACTACAAGGACCAGGCCCGCTACGTTTTTCCCTCGCCCGCCGGTGCGCACGACTGGCAGCCGATGTCGTTCAGCCCGCGCACGGGCCTGGTGTACATCCCCGCGCGCGAAATCGGCTGGGTGTTCAACGACGGTGATGATTACTGGTTCACCTACGGCGTCCGGGATCTGCAGCCGCTCATCGGCGAACAGCCCGTCCCCGCGACGGCCGGCTACGTCAAAGCCTGGGATCCGGTCGCGCAGCGTCCCGTCTGGGAGATGCGTCTGCCCAACGTCTGGAACGGCGGTACGCTCGCAACGGCGGGCGATCTGGTGTTCTTCGGTACGGCCACCGGCCAGTTGTACGCGGTCGACGCGGCGAGCGGGCGGATCCTGAAGACGATCGAAATCGGCACCGGCATCATCGCCGCGCCGGTGAGCTACCTCGCCGGCGGCAAACAATACGTTGCGGTCATGGCCGGGTGGGGTGGACCCGCCTTCAACACCATGCAGGGCGACGAGGCCGCGCTGCGCTATCTGAACACCGGTCGGGCGCTGGCGTTCAGGCTGGACGGGGGCGAGGTACCGTTACCGCCGCCGGTTCCGCCGCGCGGGGAATTCCCGGAGCCGCCCGTGCTCGAGGCGACGTCCGAGCAGGTCGAACGCGGGCGCAAGCTGTACGTGGGCCATTGCGGTGCCTGTCACGGCATGTACGGCAGCACACCGCTGCTGCCCGATCTGCGCCGCCTCACGCCGGCCAAGCACGCATTGTTCGAAGCTATCGTCTACGCCGGCATGCTCGAGGGCAACGGCATGGCGGGATTCTCCGATCTGCTCAGCCGCGACGACGTGCGGGCGGTACATGCCTACGTCGTGCAACTCCAACGTGAGGCCCGTGCGCAGCGGGCCGGGGCCGACTGACGGGTCGACGCCGGCAGCCGTTGCGACTGCGTGCGGGTGGTGGCGGAGCGCCGGGGCGTGGTCGCGCGTGCGCGCGATGGCCGATCCCGGGTCGGCGCGTGCGAGTCGACGCGAGCACCCGAGCACTACGGATGGCTGAAACCGATTACGCCCCCGGCGCCCGACGCACTGCCGGTCTAACGGCTGCGGCGGCGCGGCGCCTGGGGCGCGCTGACCATACGCAGCGCCATGGCGGAGACGTGCTCGGCAATCTCGTCGGGGGTCAAACGACCTTCGGGCCGGTACCAGGTGTAGATCCAGTTGATCATCCCCTGGATGAACAGCACCGTGAGCTTAGGATCCGGAACGGAAAAATCGCCGGCGTCGATTCCCCGCTCGATGACCCGTGTCAGCTGCGCGTCGTGCCCCTGCTTCATGGTGTGCATGTAGCGCTTCTCATTTTCCGGCATCACTTTCTGTTCACGCCAGAACATCGCGATACTAGTGCGGATCTCGATCACGAGCTTTACCGTTCTGCGGCACAGCTCGCGTAACACATCCGCCGGCTTTCCGTTTTCGATGTCGATGCCGTCGAATACGTCGGCGTTGCGCTGCATCGTGCGCTCGACCAGGACATGGAGGATGTCCTGCTTGTTGTGAAAGTGGTAGTAGATGAATGGCTTGGTGACCGACAATTCCGCGGCGATGGCATCCACCGTCGTCGACTTGTACCCGCGCACGTAGAACAGCCTCTCGGCGACCTCGAGGATCTGTTCGCGCTTGAACTCGAACAGCCGGTTACGAATGCTGTTCTGGTCACCTTTCCTGCGTTCGTCGATGCGCTTGGCCTTGTCTTTGCGCGGCATCCGCCAGACCCCCGAGCGACGCCGGTTCGGCGCGCATAATCAATCCCATTGTACCGCGGTCGCGTGTCGATACCCTGCGGGCTGCTGCCGGCACCGCAGGGGTGCTGTCCGCCGCGTTGCGCATTTTACGGCGCGAGCGGACCGAACGCCCGGTAGGACCCGCGTGCACCGCCGTCGAGTCTGAAGGCGGTGCCGTTCAGGAACGCATTATCGCAGATGTGCAGCACCAGCTTGGCGAATACGGAAGGGTTCGCCAGGCGTTTCGGAAACGGCATGGAGTTCTCGATGGCGCGTCGGATCTCCGGCGGCAGACCATCCATCATGGGCGTGTCGATACCGGCCGGCGCGATGGCCAGCACGCGAATGCCCGCGTCGCCGAATTCCCGTGCCAGCGCAATGGTCAGACTGTGAACACCGCCCTTGGCGGCGGTGTAGGCAGTGGTGAATTCCGTGCCCTCGGTCGCGGCGATGGACGTGGTGTTGACGATGACCCCGCGTTCGCCGTCGGCGAGGGGGTCGAGGCCCATCATGTCCGACGCGGCGAGCCGGATCGTGTTGAAGGTGCCCGACAGGTTTACGGCGATGACTCGATTGAAATGTTCGAGCGGCATCGGCCCTTGCGGGCCGACCACCGGCGCGAAGTCGGGGATGCCCGCGCAGTTGACCAGGATCCGCGCCGGACCGAGCTGGCGGCGCACCTCATCGAATGCGCGTTCCGTGCTCGCGGCGTCGCTCACGTCGCAGGTGACGGCGACTCCGCCGATCCCTTTCGCCGTTGCGCGCACGACGTCCTCGCGCAAATCGAGCAGGGCGACTCTTGCGCCCGCCGCGCCGAGGGCGGTGGCGGTCGCGGCACCCATGCCGGTAGCCGCGCCGGTCACGATCGCGATCTGTCCTTTGACGTCCATTGGCAGCCTCTCTGTTTCCGGGGTTGATCGATATGATAATGATAAGTACGCTACAATACTATTGAGTAGTATCCGCCTGACCCCGCGGAGGGGGACCGGCATCGTGCTCGAGCGGGAGGACCGGTGAAAGCGCTGCGAGTCTATGGGAAACGGGATTTCCGCCTCGAGGACGTGGCCGAGCCGAGCCCGCGGTCCGGCGAGGTCAAGGTCAGAGTCGAGTACTGCGGCATCTGTGGCTCGGAGCTGCACGATTACGTCGATGGTCCGTCGCTGCTGCCCGTGGACAAACCGCACCCGCAGACGGGCAAGCTGGCCCCGGTCATCGCCGGCCACGAGTTTTCCGCGCGCGTCGTCGAGCTCGGCGCGGGCGTCACCGGCATCACCGTCGGCGACCGCGTCGTGGTACGGCCGACGATGCCGTGCTACCGCTGCCGGTACTGCCGGGAGGGTCGTTACATCCAGTGCGCCGTCCTGGCTTCGATTGGAGGCGCGGCGGATGGTGCCTACGCCGAGTACGTGGTCGCGCGCGAGGATTGCATCTACCGGCTGCCGGATGGCGTTTCCTACGAAGCCGGCGCGTACGCCGAGCCGCTCGCCTGCGCGGTGCGGGCGGTGCGCCGCAGTCGCATGGAACCCGGCGCCGTCGTGGCCGTGATTGGCGCCGGTCCGATCGGTCTGTTGACGATGCAGGTGGCGGCGGCCTGCGGCGCGCGGGCGGTCCACGTTTTCGAAACGATGCCGCCCAGGCGCGAGCTGGCCTTGCGCCTGGGCGCGACCACGGTTACCGATCCACAGGCGCAGGAGCCGGGCCGGCACCTCGCGGCCCTGACCGAGGGACGGCGCGCCGACGTCGTTTTCGAGTGCGCGGGTACGGGCCCGGGCCTGCAGCTCGCCGACACGCTGTGTGGCCGCGGCGGCACGATCCTCGAGATGGGCGTGCAGCGCGCGCCGATCAGCTTCGACTTCTTCGCCCTGTTCATTCGCGAGAAGACCATCATCACGAGCCAGGGCTATTGCAACGACGAGTTCGAAACCGCCATCGCTTTCATCAGCTCCGGCAAGGTGCGGGTCGAGCCGATGACCAGCGCGCGGATCGCCCTCGAGGACGTGCTCGACGAAGGGTTCGAAGCCCTGCTCGGGCCCCGGCGCTCGTCGCACTGCAAGATCCTCGTTTCGCCCGCCGCATGACGCACCGGCGCACGCAGGGGATCCGTGCCGGACGCCTGCGCGCAGCCGTTCGGCCCCGGACCGGGCACTGCCGCCGGCGCCACGGACTCGCGTCATGAACGGCGGCGCCGAAGCTCCGGACGCTCCCTCGGCCACGCGGCTGCGCGCGTTCATCGCGGCGGCCCGGGACCTGCTGGGCGGCGAACACGTGAGCACCGACCGCGAGGTGCTCGAGCTCTGTTCGGTGGATTTCAGCGAGCAGCGTCTGGCGACCGCCGGCGCCGTGATCCGACCCGGATCGACCGATGATGTCAGAAGCATCGTCCACCTGGCGCGCGAGCACGCCGTGCCGCTGGTGCCGCGTGGCGCGAGCATGTCCTATACCCTGGGCACGATTCCGAAACGCGCGGGATCCGCCGTCGTCGACATGACGCGCATGAACCGCATCCTCAGGATCGATCTCGATGATCTCAATATTCTCGTCGAGCCCGGCGTCACCTGGGCGCAGCTACGCGCTGCGCTCGCCGACTGCGACTACGAGATCCCGTTTCACGGGACCTTTTCGGGCATCCGCGCGACCGTCGGCGGCGGGCTGGGCAACTGGGCGGTCGGCTGGGGCAAGGGCGACATCACCGACTATCTGCTCGGCATCGAGATCGTGCTGCCGGACGGACGCCTGCTGCACACCGGCGCGCTGGCGACGAATGCCGCGCATCCGGGTCTGACCTGCTACGGGCCGGATCTCACTCGCGTTTTCGTCAATGACGGCGGCAGCCTGGGCATCAAGACCAAGGCATGTTTTCGCCTCGAACGAAAAGCCGGCGGGACGGCCTATCGCGCCTGGGGATTCAGCGGCGACGACGCGGCGTTGACACTCATGTGCGAGATTGCGCGCCTGGGCGTCGCGACCGATCTGTTCGTGTTCGGGCCGTATCACCACGAAGTGTTCCGCAAGCGGCCCCGCCCGTCCCCGCAGGACGCACGCGCGATGCTGCGGGCGGTGGCGCGCGGATCTTCCGGTGCCCGCAACGGGATCCGCAACGTGATCGATCTGCTGCGCGGCGGCAAGCTCGGTTTTCTGGCGCGCTGGCCGTGGTCCGTTCAGGTCATCGTCGATGGCGTCAACCAGGCGGCCGCCGACGCGTCGATGCGCGCGGTACGCCGCGCCGCCCGGCGCTGCGGTGGCGCGCCGATCCCGCCGTCGCTGGTCATCGCGATGCGGTGCATGCCGTTCGCACCGATCGACGATCTCATCGTCGGCGTCGAGGGCGAGAGCTGTTTTCCGAGCAACTGCACGGTCGCGCTGTCACAGGGAATGGAGGTCAAGCGTGCCCTGGATGCGTTTTTCGACGAGCATGCCGAGCTCATGCGCGCGCACGGCCTGAGCACCTCGCGCCTGTACCTGAGCGTGCGCAACGCATTCGGCGTCGAGCCGATCATCTATTGGAAGGACCGGATGAATCCGCTCCGGCGCAGCATCCTGAACGACGAACGCCGCCGCAGGTTCGCGGATCTCGCGGAAAACCCACCCGCGCGGGAGGCAGCGATTGCCCTGCGCCGCAAGATGGTGACCGAAGTGTTCGCCCCGTTCCAGCCGACCCACGTGCAGGTCGGCAAGTATTATCCGTTACGCGAGGCGCGCGCCGGGACCGACAGCTGGAGTGTGCTCGAGGACCTCAAGAACGTGGTCGATCCCGCGCGCTTGATGAACCCGGGAGCGCTCGGTCTGGACTGATTACCGGGCGGGGACGAGGAACATGGACAATTCACCTGCGATTGCCGCCGCTTTCGAGATGCGCCCGGGGCGATATCCCGAGCACTCCACGCTGGATCTCTACCGTGAGGTGCTGCTGGGACTGTTCGCGGCGTGGAGCATGGACCCCGCGGATATCGACGGTCTGCTCGTGCCCCCGGGCGACATGGCGGCCGAGCGACCCGACATACTGATGCACGAGAAGCTCCTCGACGAGCTCGGTATCCGGTCCGCGCTGTCGGAGACGCTGTTCGCCGGCGGCGCCTCCTACGGCCTGATGATTCAGCGCGCGGCGCTGGCGATCGCGGCGGGTCGTGCGCGCGCGGTGCTGTGCGTGGGCGCGGGCAAGTTTCCCAAGTCGGACGCCGGGGTCAGGCGCAGCATGGCCAAGATTTTCCACCCCGAGTTCGAGCTGCCCTACGGACCGACCATCCCGGCGATGTACGGGTTGATTGCGACGCGACACATGGCCGTGTACGGGACGACACCCGAGCAGCTGGCGGCCGTGGCGGTCGCGGCGCGCCAGTGGGCGTTGCTGCATCCGGATGCCTATATGCGCAAGCGGGGTGCGATATCCGTGCAGGCGGTGCTGGATTCGCCGCTCATCGCCTCGCCCTTCCATCTGCTCGATTGCTCCGTGCCGGTCGAGGGGGGCGGAGCCGTGCTGGTCGCGTCGGGCGACGTGGCACGGCGGATCAATCCGCAACCGGCGTACATCCGCGGCATGGGCGAGTGTCACTCGCACGGTTTTCAGAGCCAGGCGCCGACGTTCGACGGTTCGGTGGGCGCACGGGAGGCGGGCAGGCAGGCATTTCGCATGGCGAGGATCGGCCCCGAGACCATCGACGTGGTCCAGATCTACGACGCGTTCACGATGATGCCCATCGTCTGTCTCGAGGAACTCGGGTTCTGCGCCAGGGGACGAGGCGGCGAGCTGGTGGCGTCGGGGGCCACGTCGCCCGGTGGTGAGTTGCCGATGAACACCTACGGCGGCCTGCTGTCATTCGGTCACGTCGGCGATGCTTCCGGTATGTCGATGATCGTCGAGGGTTGCCTGCAGGTGATGGGCAGAGCGGGTGAGCGGCAGATAGCCGATGCCGGTACGGCGCTCGTGCACTCGTACGGCGGCATGCAGACGGATCACAGCACGCTGATCCTGTCACGAGAGGTGTGACGATGGACGAGAAACCGGTACCGCAGGCGTCTCGCGGCACGGCGACTTACTGGGAGAACGCGGCGCATGGCCGGCTCGCGCTGCAGATCTGTCCCGCCTGCGACCAGCACGTGTTCTATCCCAGGCGCTGGTGCCCGCGCTGCTTCGGGCGCGATCTGCAATGGCGCGAGGCATGCGGGCGGGGCGAGATCCATACGTACTCGGTGATCTGCGCAGCGCCGGGGGTGGGATTCGAGGACGCGGCGCCGTACGTACTGGCCGTCATCGAGCTCGAGGAAGGGCCGCGGATGATGGCCAACGTGATCGCCTGCCCGGCGGACGCGGTGCACGTCGGGCTTCGCGTCGAGGTGGTGTTCGAGGCGCGTGGCGGCATGCATTTGCCACAGTTCAGGCCCGTGGCCGCGGATCGGGGGGGCGGAGTCTAGGCCCGGTGCCGCCCGCGGACCGGGATCCCGGCCACGGCGCACAGGTCCGCGCCGCGCCCGCCGGTGGCTCAGGGTGCGAACGGCCTCGCCAGCAATCCCTGCAAATGCGCCCGCTCGGCGTCGAGGAACGCGAGCAGCATCGCCGCCAGGACGGCAAAGGGCTCGGCGTCCGGCGTTTGCGTGAGCTGGGCCGCCAGCTTCGGCAACCACGCGCGCAGGTGACGGTCGATGAAATCCCGCTGGCCGCGCACGAGCGCCGCGGGATCGCCGGGCAATCCGGTCTCGAGAAACGTCAGGTAATGGAGGAGCTCGAGCTCGACGACCAGGTGGTCGGGCCAGAGCCGCTCCGTATGGCCTTCGTAGCGCAGGCCGAAATGATCGTAAAACCTGATCAGCTCCTCCCATAATTTCATCTTCGGCACGGCGCTGAACGCCGACTCGTGCAGCGAAAGGGCTCCGCGTCCGGACTCGAACAGCGCCGTATATCGCAGGTGCAGGTCGGCGCGCGCGGGCGCCCGCAGCGGCACCCCGCCTGTAAACGTCAGCGCATAGGGCAGGGCACCGGCGGCCCGTTCGAGCGCTCCGGGTTCCGGCACGGGATCGGACGCACCCGGGTCCGCGCGTTCAGGATGCGTGAAGGCGACGCTGAACAGCCGGTACAGGTTCGAGCGTGCCGCCGCTCCCGTTCGCTGCGGTTCGATCGGAACGGTCAGCTGCGCGCCGGCCACCGACCTAGGTCCCGACGTGCAGCGGCATGAACTCGCCGGAAACCGACTTGCGTCCCGAGCGGTCCCGGTTGCGCCCCTCCCATACCGCGAAAGCAATCGCTGTACTCTTGCCGGGCACGAACGTGATGCTGTTCCCGGCGCCGGACAGGGGGCGGCGGAATATCACCTGCCACCTCCCGCCCGCGTATCCGGCGCTTACCGACAGCCCGGTCGCTTCTGCGGTGCGGCGGTCGGTCGTGCCGAAACCCTCGGCAATCACGTCGTAGGGGTCCTGCTTGCCGGCCTTCCAGTACCAGGCGTTCGTCGGTTTGCCCGCAGCGCCCATGGTCATGGCGTTTGCGTCGCGTGCGAGCGGGAACAAGGCCGCAGCGCCATCGACGAACTGGTCGAGATCGCGGATCGCGTCACTCGGTTCAGCAACGGCCCAGGACAATCGCAATGCGATTGCCTCGCCATTGTGCAACGCCGCGACCTGCACGGAGCGCACGCGCCCGTGGTCCGCGCTCAGCGTGAGAAAGGCCGACACGTCCCGAGTCAACGCGACCGGCGCGGGTGCCAGCGGCACCGCTTCCCCCGGGATGCCGTTCCATACCGCCGCGCCGGGGTCCGATAACGTGTTGTTCGCAGCCGATACTTTCACGACCTTCATTTCGGCTTGCCCCCTGTCCCGGCGACGTGCGGCTCCAGCGGCGCCGCGGTGAACTCGGCGTAGCGATCCTCCCAGGTCCGGCTGATGAGGATGTCCATCAGCTCGGAGTCCTCGCGCCGGCGCTTCTTCTCACGCTCGTCGGCGAGAACCTTCAGCGCCCGGTGCACGTCCGGTCCGAACAGTTCCTCGAGCAGCGCCAGCGGGATCCGCATCTGCTCCGTGAGAGAGCCGTCGCCCGCGTAGGCGAACGGTGACCAGGGCGGTACGTAATAGACGTTCGGCTCGGTTCCGTATTCGGGATGCAGCGGCAACGCGACCCGCCACTTGCGGACCAGCTGGTGGACCTGGCCGTCCTCATCGTCCAGGAAACCAAACGCGCGCGTGCGACCCGGGCATTGCCGGTTGCAGGCAGGCGCCACGTGCTTCTCGACGCGCGGAAAACACAGGATGCACTTTTCGCTCTTCTCGGTCACCGGGTTGAAGTAGATGGCCTTGTAGGGACAGGCCTCGATGCAGTGCCGGTGACCGCGGCAACGCTCCTGATCCAGGAGCACGATGCCGTCCTCGTCCCGCTTGTAGAGCGCATTGTTGGGGCACGCATCGATGCACGCTGGATGCGTGCAGTGGTTACACATGCGCGGAAGATAGAAGCGAAAGGCGTTCGGAAACTCACCGCCGCCGCTATCCTCGTCCCAGTTGTAGCCCCACTCCGGTGGTTTCCCGTCGCTGCCCACGGGATGCATCCAGACGCTGCTGCCTTTGCCTTCGTACAGCACTGCGTCGTGGTTGAACCGGAAGCTGTCGCCGCAGTCCGCCATCGTGGTCAGCGCACCGGTTTGCGGCACACCGTCCCGAAAGCCGCCGCCCTTGTGCTCGTAATCGCGCGGATACCCCTTGCCCGGATAGGTAGTGACGTTCATCCAGCGCATGTGATCCGTACCTTCGCGAACGGTCCACAGGTTCTTGCACGCGACGACGCAGGTCTGGCAGCCCATGCATTTGTTGAGATCGATCACCGTCGCGAGCTGCCGCTTCGACGCTCGGAGCTCGCCTTTCGTGCCATTCGGCGCATAGGTCATTTCCGGACTCCTCAACTCATCTTTTCGATGCCGACCCGGACGCCGCGGTCGACCGAGGCCATCGGGCTGCCGTGCATGTAGAAGTAGCGTAATTGCTCGTAACCGCCCGCGAAGTACAGGGCCTTCGGCTGCCCGACCAGCACGCCGTCGAAACCCTTCCAGTTGCGGAACTGGTAAGGCTCCCAGTAGTAGACGATGAGCTGCTTGTGGGACACGGCGGCCTGCAGGCTCGCCATGATCTCGAAGTCGGCGACGTCGTTGAACACGCGCACCATGTCCCCGTCCTCGATGCCCTGTTCGGCCGCATCGCGGTCGTTCATGAATATCACCGGCTGGCCGCGATGCAGGCGGCTGAGCTGCGTGTTGGTGAGGTGAATCGAATTGACGCTCACGCGCGGATGCCCGCTCGTGATCCTGAACGGATAATCGCCTCCAATCGCAGGTGTGTCCTTGTGGACGGGCAGCTCTTCGCCCACCTCGAGGAACCACTCGTGGTCGATGTAGAACTGCATGCGCCGGGCATAGGTCGGGTAGGGCACCTTTTCCTCGGTGTGCCAGCGCAGGCTGTAGAACGGCTTGTCCGGGTCGTATTCGTTCGCCACCGCGTCGCGCTGGAAGCTGATCCCCATTCCGCTGATGGGCACCGTGCCGTCCTTCCTGAGCTGCTCGTAGTCGTAGTCCCTGGCGAATATGCCCGTGGCAGCGTTGATCGCAACCATCTCCTTCACGGCGTCGTGGTGGTTGTGCACGGCGCCGCCGAGCGTGAACCGGTTGTGCATGTCGGCGTACTTGTGCGGCTGTCCCATGCGATCGACGAACCCCTCGACGCCCCGCGCAGCGGCGCGTTCGGCGAGCTTTTTCAGCAGGAGCGCGAAAACCTCCCACTCCGACTTGGCTTCGCCGATGGGTTCGACCGCTTGTTCGATCAGGGATATGTAGGGGCTGGCCGTCATCGACAGCGTCAGGTCCTCTTTCTCGTAATACCACGCCGCCGGCAGGACGTAGTCGCAGTACATCGCCGAGGAGGACAGCCGTGTTTCGACCGTGAATATCGTGCTGAGCTTGGGGAACAGCTCCTTGGGATACTGAACGTTACCGCTGCGCACCCGCCGCAGCGGATTGGTGCCGATCAGCATCAGGACCGAGGGCGTGTGCTCCGGCGCGGGGAACACGAGCCCGTCCCACCAGCCCTTGCGGACCGCTTCGTCCATGTACTCGCTGAAAGAGCGTTTCATGGCCGGGTCCTGCCACTCGGGACGGTTCCACAAGTCCTTGTAACCGACGTGGTTGTAGAGCCAGAAGGCGGCTGGTGTGTAGCCGCCCTGGCGCGTCATGATTTTCATGATCTCGATGTTCACCAGCTCGGGCGTGATGTCCGGATCCCGCTGCCGGAGCTGGTCGGCGACTGCCTGGAAGAATGCGGGGCCGGCCGCCATGCCGCCCTGCGCAATGGGTTTTTCCATCGAGGCGAGGAACGATATCGCGT
This sequence comes from Gammaproteobacteria bacterium, assembly GCA_020850735.1. Lineage (GTDB taxonomy): Bacteria > Pseudomonadota > Gammaproteobacteria > JADZEE01 > JADZEE01 > JADZEE01. Next base: position 39,570 of record JADZEE010000125.1, read on the forward strand.
CGCTCGGGAAGGACCAGATGCAAAATCCGGTGCCGGGCTTGCCGACGTTGCCGCTCAGCGCCATCGCGAGCAGCAGACTGCGCTCCATCAGATCGCCGTGGTAGTGCTTGCCGCTGTTGAAGCCGTTGTAGCAGCAGGTGCGTCGCGTTGCGATCTTGACCGCCATGGCACGGATCACGGACGGATGCACGCCGCACAGTGCCTGCGCCCGCTCCGGGGAGTAGTCCTCGAGCCGTTGTCGCAGGACGGAAAACACCGGTGTCACCGCCACGGTGGTGCCGTCCTGCAACGCCACTTGGTACGTCCCCTCCAGCACCGGATCGCCGTCGAACTTCAGCGTGCCGCGCGGCGCCGGCGCGATGTGAGTGCTGCGTGCGTCGAAGAAATAGAGCTGATCCTCCCGGCCGCCGTCGACTTCGGCCGCGCGCAGGAACCGGCCGGTGTCGGTGCGCACGAGCAGCGGCAGATCCGTCTGTTCCTTGACGAACGCCGCGTCATACAGGTCCTTGCCGATCATCTCGTGGCACACACCGAGCCAGAAAGCGGCGTCCGTGCCGATCTGCACCGGAATGTGGACGTCGACGGCGTGTGTGGTCGGGTTGACGTCGGGTGCCAGCATCACTATCTCGGTGCCGTTGTAGCGCGCCTCGGTCACGAAGTGGTACAGGGCCGGCGCCGTGTATGACCAGTTCGAGTGAGTCAGGATGACGAGCTCGGCGTCGAAGAAGTTGTCGGGCGTGTAACCCATCTGCATCTTCCCCAGCGTCACGAGACAGCCGAGAAAGGTATCGCCGATTTCGACGTTGTGGTCGGGCAGGACTACGTTCATCAGGTGAGCGAAACGGAACACGGCCGCTGCCCCGGCGTTGCCCACGTGCACGTGCGGTCCGTCGACGACGAAACCGTTCGTACCCTTTTCTGCATGTGCGTCGAGGATCGCGTCGGCGATCTCCGCGAGCGCCTGATCCCAGCTGACACGCTCCCACTTTCCTTCGCCGCGCTCACCGGCGCGTTTCAGCGGGTACTTGATCCGTTCTTCGCTGTACAGACTGGTGTGGAACGCGCAGCCTTTCTGGCAGCCGAGCGGGTTGTAATCGGTATAGCGCGGATTACTCGCGCGCGTCCTTGCGGCCTGCTCCTCGCGCCACACGAGTCCGTTCTTGGTATAGACGTGGAACAGGCAGGTGCCGGGCGAGCACGCGTTGGTGTGGGAGCCCCAGGTGACGCGATCCCACTGCCACTGCTTGCGGTAAATGTCTTCCCACGACGCGTATTCGATGACTCTGTCCGCGGCCAGCACCTCGGCGACGAAGCCGCGGTCCAGCCCGACGGCGAATTCGCTCAGCGCGAGCGCCAGGCTGGATTTCACGCCGAATTCGAGAAAACCGCGACGGGTGACAGCGCGCGGATGCTCGGGACCGGTGGCTCTGACCGGTGCCGCGGGTAACGAAGTGTCGCTCAGCTCGCAGGCCGGGGTGCACGCGTACCGGTTCGGATCTTCAGACATGCTGCCTCCAACGATGATGCGTCCGGCCGGCGCGCCCGCCGGGGCGCCGATCCGGTCGTGATCTGCTGCGGTGGCACTCGCCGCGCGTCCGCGTAAGCGGCGTACCCGACGCACTGTAGGCGGCCCTGACCCGCCACGGTTGACTCATGTCAAAACGTCGTGCGGTGCGGCGAACGAGGCCTCCCGGTGTCTCGGACGGCACCGGCGGCGCTGCGACGCGAGGTGGCGCACGACGGTCGGCTCTATGGCTGCGCGATCGACGCCAGGGCGATGTCCGACAGCCGCTGAAAGCGCTCGACGCTGCCGGATTCTTCCACCAATCCGGCGGTGAGGGCGACGAAGCACACGTCGCGCGCCGGGTCCACCCAGAACAGGGTCGCGCCCGCGCCGGCGTGACCGAAGGTGCGGGGCGACGCGAGCGTGCCGAAGTGGTGCGGGAAGATTCCTTCCCCGCGCAGGGCGAAACCCAGGCCGAGAAAGGCCGGAAACTCACTCCAGCCACGACTCTCGCGGGCATAGGCCCAGAGTTCGTTGACCATGGTGCCGGTCTGGTTGGTGGTCGCGAGATCGATGGACAGCGGCGACAGCAGACGGACGCCGTCCAGTTCCCCGCCGCGGCGCAGCATCTCACCGAAGCGGAAAAAATCCGCCGCAGTCGATTGCACGCCGATCGCGGGGACCTCGGAACCCTCGCCGAGCGCTGCGTTCAAGGCCTCGAGCATCGGCGGCGGCAGCAGACCGGGCCGCTGATCACGCACGACGATGGGGACGCGCCGGGACTGGAGATCGGCGCGCTGGCCGAGCGAGGTATCGCCCATGCCGAGCGGCTGGAGCAGATCTTCCTCCAGGATCTGCCGGAACCGCCGCTGGCCGCCGTCGACGCGGCGCACCATTTCCGCGAGCAAGGCGTGTGCCGCCAGCCCGCTGTAGCTCACCGCCATGCCCGGCCGCGACAGCGGGGGCAGCATGCAGATGGCCGCGATGGCCTGGTCGAGCGGCATGTGGTCCAGCGGGAACGGCGGCATGCCGCCCATCCCGCCGGTATGCGCCAGCAGATCGAAAATGGTGATGCGCTGTTTGCCGAGCACCGCAAACTCCGGGATGACCTCGGCGACCGGCATCGTCAGGCGCAGCGTGCCGCGTTCGCAGCAGCTCAGCACCAGGACGTTGGTGAGGGTCTTCGACAGGGACAGGACGGAGAACACGTCGTCCAGCCGTGCCGCCCTGCCCGCCGCGCGATCCGCGTAGCCGATCGCCTCGTGCAGCACGAGCTTGCCGTGGCGGCCGACGGCGATGACGGCGCCGTCGTACAGGCCCGCCTCGACGTCGCTGGCGATGGCTGCGGGCAGCCGGCGCAGGCGCTGCGCGTCGATGCCAACATCTTGCGGATCGTTCGTTTGCATACCGGTGTTCTCCCGTCGGGATCGGAGGGCCGGGCGGGACGTTCCGACCCGGCTCTAGTACTAGTCAGAATAATGAGATACCAGATAGAATAATCTCCGGACCGAAGATGCGCAACAGCGAAACGAGCGGTTTCGACGACCGCAACCATGGAGGCAACGATGGCAGCGACGACGCCATGACCGGCCAGGCTCTGGAGTTGGGGATTGAAGGCGACATCGCGACGATCACCTTCTGCCGTCCCGAGGTTCGCAACGCGATCGGCGAAACGCTGATAGCGGATCTGGAACAGGCGCTCGACCGGGTCGAACGGCTGGAAACCCTGCGTGCGCTGATCATTACCGGCGCGGGAAACTGCTTCATGGCCGGCGGGGACATCGCCATGATGCGTGCCGGGCTCGAGCGGCCTTACGAGTTTTTTCTGCTGCACGACCGGATCACGCGCATCGGCATGCGTCTGGAGCGCCTGCGCATACCCGTCATCGCCGCCATCAACGGCTATGCGTTCGGCGGTGGGCTCGAGCTCGCGCTGGCCTGCGATTTCCGCATCATGGCCGAGGGCGCGAAGCTCGGTCTGCCAGAGGTGGGCCTGGGCATCATGCCGGGCTCGGGCGGGACGGCCCGGCTCGTGCGGGTCGTGGGACGGGAACAGGCCTTCTATCTGGAGCTGACCGGCCAGCCGGTCAATGCTCGCGAAGCGCACAGGATCGGGCTGGCAGGCCAGGTGGTGCCCGACGATCGCGTGCTGCAGGCCGCGCGCGAGCTCGCGGGGCAGATCGCCGCCCGCGCGCCCATCGCGGTGACCTTCATCAAACGGGCCGTCACGCTGGCGGCGGATATGCCGCTCGAAGGCGCCGTCGACTACTGCCAATATGCGGCGCTGTTCCTGTCGGTCACACAGGATTGCCGCGAGGGTTTCGCGGCGTTCCTGGAAAAGCGGCCACCGCAGTGGCGCGGCCGCTGAACACCGGTCTGAGCGCGGGACCGCGCGAGCGTGCGCGCGCCGCTCGAACCGCGGTCGCGGCTTGTCGGCGCGCCGGGCGGGCGCCGGCACCAGCATTGTACTTTCTGGAAGTATTTTCTACTATCTGGAATAATTATCTGACATTCGTGCGCGAACGCGCGCTGCGCAAGGAGCCAGGGCAATGAAGGCGATAGTGATCCCGCGGACCGGCGACGCCGAGGTTCTCGAGTACCGCGATGTGGGGCCGCCGGCGGTGAATCCCGGCCATCTGCTCGTGCAGGTCGCCGCGGTCGGCGTCGGCTTCGGCGACGTCATGATGCGTCGCGGTCTGTATCCGCACATGCCACCACTGCCGTTCATCGCTGGCTACGAAGCTGCCGGGGTGGTGACCGAAGTCGGCGCCGGCGTCGGGCGCGACTGGGTGGGTCGGCGTGTGGTGGTCGTGACCCCCGGGGGCTGCAGCGCCGAGTACGTGGCCTGCCCGGTACCGTTCGCAGCGCGGGTTCCGGACGACGTGTCGCTCGAGAGCGCGGCCGCGCTGGGCGTGAACTATCTCACCGCCTACTATCTGCTCAAGCGGGCAGCGGTGGTTGCGCCCGGCGACAGGATCGTCGTCTACGCGGCCGCCGGCGGCGTCGGTTCGGCACTCGTGCAGATGGGCAAGCTCGCGCAGCTCGAGGTGATCGCCCTGGCCGGAACCGAGCCCAAGTGCGCCTTCGCCCGCGCCGAAGGCGCCGATCACGCCGTGAGCTCGGGCACGGGAACGGTGTGCGAGGCGGTTCGCGCGATCACCGGCGACGCGGGCGTCGACGTGGTATTCAACTCGGTCGGCGGTGATACGCTGGGTGAGGATCTGAAGATGCTCGGGCCCTTCGGTCAGCTCGTGCTGTACGGCATGGCGGGCGGGCCGCCAGCGCCGCATTTTCTGGGTCAGTTCCTCCAGCGTTTCGAAGCGAGCCCGTCGCTGCGGCTGATGAGCCTCGAATCGGTGGCTGCGGGCGACCCCGCGGCTATGGGATCCGCGCTGCAGGAGCTCGTCGATCTGACGGCGGCGGGAAAGATCTCGCCCCGCATCCACGCACGCCTGCCGCTCGAGCAGGCCGCTGCGGCGCATCGCCTTCTCGAGAGCCGACAGGTGCTGGGCAAGGTCGTGCTCACGACGAACGCGTAAGACCGAACGCGCGCAATGCAGACCAGGGCTTACGACTGGATTGCCCGGCACGCCGCGAGGCAGCCGGACAAGCCCGCGTGCATCGATTCGCACAGCGGTCGCCGGCTGAGCTACGCCGCGTTCGACGGGCGCGCGTGCCGACTCGCCGCCTTTCTCACGCGCGATCTCGGAGTCGGCCGAGGCGACCGTGTCGCCGTGCTGGCGCACAACTCACCGGATCACCTGGTGGTGCAGCAGGCGTGCGTGAAAACCGGCGCCATCGCCGTGCCCCTGAACTGGCGCCTGACGGCGCGTGAGTTGGGCGAGCAGCTCGCCAATGCAAAGCCTGCCGCGCTGTTGTTCGGCGCGGAGTTCGAAGGCAACGCCCGCCAGGCGGCCGGCGCAGCGGGTGTGACGCAGACGCTCGGCTGGGGTGAGGACGGGACGGGCGGCGACTACGAACGCGGCATTCGTGACGCGCGCGCGCATTTCGACGCGGTCGATGTGTGGCACACGGATCCGTGCACGATCCTGTACACCTCGGGCGCGACGGGGCAGGCGAAGGGCGTCGTCGTCACGCACGGTATGGCGTTTTTCAACGCCGTGAACTACGGCATGATCGTGCGCGTCGGACAGACGTCGGTGCAACTTTGCTCGCTGCCGCTGTTTCATACCGGCGGGCTCAGCAATGGCGCCAATCCCGCGCTGCACGCGGGAGGTACGGTCGTGGTCTGCCGGCAGTTCGACGCGAGTCTGGTGCTGCGGCTGGTGTCGGATCCGCAATTGGGGATCACGCACCTGATGGGCGTGCCGGCCAACTACCAGATGCTCAGCCAGCACCCCGATTTCGCCCGCGCCGATCTGTCGCGCATCGTCGCCGCCGCGGTTGGCGGCTCGCCGGTGCCGCTGAGCATGCATCGGCTGTGGCGCGAGCGTGGCGTTTCCTTCCAGGAAGGCTACGGTCTGACGGAAGGCGGGCCCAGCGTGCTCATCAGCGAGCTGGACCAGCCGCTCGCGAAGATCGGTTCGACGGGCAAGCCGGTGATCCACGGCGAAATCCGCCTGGTCGACAAGGGCGGCAGCGACGTCGCCACGGAGGACGTCGGCGAGATCTGGATCCGCGGGCCCGCGGTGTCGCCGGGATACTGGAACAACCCGCAGGCGACCGGCCAGGCCTTCACGGATGGCTGGTTTCGCACCGGCGATGCGGCCCGACGCGATGCCGACGGCTATTACTACATCGTCGATCGATGGAAGGACATGTACATCTCCGGCGGCGAGAACGTCTATCCGGCCGAGGTCGAGAACGTGTTGTACGAGCTGCCCGGGATCGCCGAGGTTGCCGTCGTCGGCGTCGCCGACGAGAAGTGGGGCGAGGTCGGTTGCGCCGCCGTGGTCGTCAGAGCCGGCCACGAGCTGACCGCCGCGCAGGTCGTGCGGCACTGCGACGGCCGGCTGGCGCGTTACAAGATCCCCAGGTCGGTGGTGTTCCTGGATGCCCTTCCGCGCAATGCCGTGAACAAGGTGCTCAAGAACGAATTGCGCGCGCAGCTCAACGGGCGCGGGCCCGTCGTGAAGTAATCGGCACCCTGCCCGGCGTTCGGAACTGACTGCCACGATCGGATCATTCATGGACTTCGAACTGACCTCCACGCCCGAAGAGCGCGATTTCCGGCGCCGTCTCAGCGAGTTCCTCGATCGTGAGCTGACCGAGGAAGTGCGGCGGCAGCATCCGCTCGACAAGGGCCTCGGTCCGGAGGGGCGGGCGTTCATGCGTGCGCTCGGTGCCGGTGGTTGGCTCGGGATCGGTTGGCCGCAGGAATACGGCGGCAGCGGCGGTACGCTCGCGCAGGAGATCATCCTGTCCCAGGAGTTCGCGCGTCGCGAAGCGTACATCCCCAACAGCGTCGCGCGCCTCATGGCGGGCCCGGTCATCCTCCGGCATGGTTCGGAGCAGATGCGGCGCGAATTCCTTCCCCGCATCGCGGCCGGCGAGATCGAGTTCGGCCTGGGCTATACGGAGCCGTCCGCCGGTTCCGATCTGGCGGCGATGCGTATGCGCGCGGTGCGCGACGAGGATCACTTCGTCATCAGCGGGCAGAAGATATTCAATACGCAGAGTCACTACGCCGACTACCACTGGCTCGCCGCTCGAACCGATCCGGATGCGGTGCGGCACAAGGCCATCAGTCTGTTCGTGGTCGATCAGCGCGCGCCGGGTATCACCATCGGTCCGATCGAAACCCTGGGCGGGGAGCGTACCAACACCGTGTTCTACGACGAGGTACGGGTACACGAGAGTCGTCTGGTCGGTGAGGTCAACCGTGGTTTTTACTACATGGTGGAAGCCATCGAGCACGAGCGGCTGATGCTGAGCCAGACCATCCGCCTGCGCGGTTTCATCGATCGTCTCATCCGCTACGCGCGGGAGACGACTCGCGACGGCCGCGCGCTCAGCGAACGCGCAGACGTTCGACGGCGACTGGCGCAGATCGAAGTCGAGTACGAGGCAGCCGCGTGCTTCGAGAAGCGTGCCCTGTATCTGCTGCGACAGAACGCGACGCTCGACTGCGAGGGCACCGTCGTCAAGCTCGTCGGCAGCGAGCTGCGCCAACGGATCGCCTACGCCGCGCTCGACATACTCGGCCCCTGGGGCAGGCTCGAAGAGGGCTCGAAATGGGCACCGCTCGCGGGTGAAGCGGCGCAGGTCAGCCGCGCCGCGGTGGTCGAGACCATCGGTGGAGGCACCAGCGAAGTGCTGCGCAACGTCGTTGCCGTGCGTAGCCTGGGGCTGCCGCGCGGACCGTGAGATCGAAAGCGTGAACCTGGAATTCACCGACGAGCAGAGATTGATCCGCGACAGCGCCCGCGAGTTCCTGTCGCAGGCCTGTCCGCCGGCCGCTGTTCGTGCGGCGCGCCGGGATCCGCGCGGCTGCAGCGCCGAGCTATGGCGCGCGATGGCGGATCTGGGCTGGATGGGGCTCGTCGTGCCCGAGTGTCACGGCGGATCCGGCGCCAGCTTCATGGACCTGGTGGTGCTGCTGGAGGAAATGGGGCGCGTGTGCCTGCCCGGACCGTTTTTTTCGACGACCGTGGTGGGCGCGAGGTGCCTGCTGGCCATTGCCGGCGATCGGCAGCAGGCGGAGTTGCTCCCGCGACTGGCCGGCGGCGAGCTGGTGTTGGCGATGGCGCTGCAGGAACAGGGCGGGGAGTTCGATCCGTCGGCGATCCAGATGCCGGCCGAGGCGACGCCCGAGGGATATCGACTGAGCGGGACCAAACTGTTCGTCGCGGATGCGCAGGCAGCTGATTTGCTTCTCTGTGTCGCGCGCACGGGCGCGCCGGGCACTGTGGAGCGGCGACGCGGCGCGGCGGGATTGTCGCTGTTTCTCGTGCCGCGACGGCACGCGCAGCTGCGCCTGGCGCCACTACCCAGTCTGGGCGGTGAGCAGTGGTTCGAGGTGATATTCGACGACGTCGAGCTAGCTGGCGCGGCCATGGTGGGTGAGACCGGTGCGGTATGGCCGGCGCTGCGCCAGGTAATGTACGAAGCGTCGGTCGCAAAATGCGCGGAAATGGTGGGTGGCGCACAGCGCGTGGTCGATCTGGTCGTGCCCTATGTTCGCGAGCGCGAGCAGTTCGACCGCCCGATCGGCAGTTTCCAGGCGGTGCAGCACCATTGCGTGAACATGCTCATGGATCTGGACCGTGCCCGGTGGCTGACCTACAAGTCCGCGTCGGCCATCGATCAGGGCGACTTGCGCCCGGAGCAGGCGGCGAAGACCAAAGCCTGGTGCAACCAGGCGTATCGACGCATCGTGCGCCTGGGACACCAGGTCATGGGTGGCATCGGTTACTGCGAAGAACACGAGATGCCGATGTACTTCCGCCACGCGCGCATGGCAGAGGTCATGTTCGGCGATACCGATACCCACCTGGAAACGGTGGCCGAGGGTCTGTTCGGCCCCGACGCGGGCGCGCGGCCGCCGGACAGCCGCTTCGACCGGCCATGAGCACGTCGGCGTTCGATTTGAGCGGCCGGGTGGCGATCGTCACGGGCGGCGGGCGCGGTATCGGACTGGGGATCGCGCGGGCGCTGGCAAGCGCCGGTGCGCGCCTCCTGCTTTGTGGCAGGCACCTCGAAACCTGTGAGACGGCATGCGCGGCGCTGCGGGCGGACGGTGTCGACGCCATGCCCTGGCGCTGTGACGTCAGCCGCGCGCACGACGTCGAAGACATGGTGGCGGGCGCCATGGATCGTTATGGCCACATCGATATCCTCGTAAACAACGCGGGGATCGGTGGCGCGGCGAAGCCGGCGCTGGAGCTCACGCTCGAACAGTGGCAGGAAACGCTGGCGATCAACCTGACGGGTACGTTCCTGTGTGCCCAGGCCGTCGGCCGGCGCATGGTGCAGCAGGGCAGCGGCAAGATCATCAATATCGCCTCGGTGGGCTCGTTCATCGCTCTGCCCTGCAGCCTGGACTACAGCGCGAGCAAGGGTGGCGTTTTGATGCTCACGCGTGCGTTGGCGCTGGAGCTCATCCGTCACAATGTCCACGTCAATGCGATCTGCCCCGGCTACGTCGAGACCCAGCTCAATGGCGAGACGCTCGATCGCGTCGCCGCGGACGTGGGGCGCAAGGTCCCGGCGGGCCGCGTCGGCATCTGCGACGACATCGGTGGTGCCGCGGTCTTTCTCGCTTCATCGGCCAGCGACTACATGGTCGGTGCCAGTGTGGTCATCGACGGTGGCGTGATGCTCAGGTGAGAGCCGGTGGCTCAGTAACCGCCTCTGTGCGCGGCGCGGGTCGTCCGCGTGCGCAGGCTGGAATGCTCGGATTCACTGAATGACGGCGTGATCCGTGCGCGGCCTTGCGCGACGGATCACGGGCGTGGAGCGCTTCGAGTTACCAAATCCTCGATCAGTGCGGCCACCCGGGCAGACGCTTCCATGTGCGGCATGTGACCGACGCCGTCCAGAAGATGCAATGCAACCCCGTCGTGCGGCGAGAACCCCTCGCCGAGCGGACAGATCCTGTCTTCACGGCCCGCGATGATCTGCGTCGGAACCGCCCCGAGCGCGCGGTCTTGCGCGTCGCGGGCGGCGCACGCGCCGGCTGCGATCCTTCGCAGCGCGTCGTCGATCACTTCGACGCGCTTGTAGCGAAGGGTCTCTTCCACCATGTCGCGCGTCACGCGGTTCGGGTCGAAAAAGAGCTGCTGCAACACCTTTCGGACGTCCGCCCGGCGGTTGGCCTCGATGAATGCCGTCAGGTAGTCCATGGCCGCCGGCGTGAGCGGACCGGCGGTGCCGATCAGAGTGAGACTCGCGACCGATTCCGGATGACGGTGCGCCGCCGCCAGCGCCAGCTCGGCTCCCCACGAATGTCCCACCAGGTGCGCGGGGCCGAACCTCAGAGCCCGCACGACTTGCGCGATGACTTCGACGAAGTGATCCGTCCCGGCCGCCGTGACCGTCCTGGAAGACCCGCCGTGCGCGGGCAGGTCCATGCTCACCGTGCGAAACCGTCGCGACAGTGCGAGCTGGACCGGTCCCCAGCCGCGCAGGTCACCGCCGAAACCGTGTATGAGCAGCACCGGCGGGCCGGCGTCGCCCATCGACAGATACCGGATCGAGTGCCCGAGCACGTCCATCGTTTCGTGGTCGGGGCCACGGTGGGCGACCGCGCGCGGCGCCGCGTGAAACCGGCTCACGAACTCGTCGATGGCGGCATCGGGTACGGACTCCGGCGCCAGCACGCCGAGCAGCCCGCCGACCGGGACGACGTCCCCTTCCTGCGCGATCCGCCTGCGCAACAGTGAGCGTTGCCCGGCTTCGATCGCGGCGGTGGTTTTCTCCGATTCGACCTCCACGATCTCGCCGCCAGCCTCGACGGTTTCGCCTTCGGCGGCCAGCCAGCGCACGATCCGGCCCTCGCTCATGTCGATGCCCCATCTGGGCAGCAGGATCGGCGCTATGGATTCATCCATGTCAGCGGCCCATCACGTCGTGCACGGCGGCGATGACCCGGTGCGCGTCCGGTACGTAGAGCGCCTCGAGGTTGGGGGCCGCCGGTACCGGCACGTACGGCGGTGTGACCCGTCGGATCGGCGCCCGTAACGCCGTGAACATTTCCTCGGCCACGATCGCGGCGATGTCGGAGGCCGTGCCGCAGCGCGGGCCGGCTTCGTCGACGATCACCAGCCGGCCGCTCGCCTCGACGCTGTCGAACAGGGTATCCGTGTCGAGCGGGACGATGGTGCGTGGATCGATGACGTCGCAGTCGATGCCCTGCGCCCGCAGGGTTCTGGCTGCTTCCGCAGCCACGTGGACCATGCGCGACAGGGCGACGATGGTCACGTCGGATCCTTCCTCGACGATGCGCGCTTCGCCGAACGGGATCGTGTACGTGTCGTCGGGCACTTCGTCGCGCATCCGGTACAGCAGCCGGTGCTCGCAGAACACCACCGGGTCGTTATCGCGTATGGCGGTCGCAAGCAGACCCTTGGCGTCGTAAGGTGTCGCCGGCGCCACGACTTTCAAACCGGCAAAGTAGGCGAACAGGGGATACAGCACCTGGGAATGCTGTGATCCGAGCTGTTGCCCGGCGCCCATGGTGGTCCGGATCGTGAGCGGCAGCGTGTCCTGGCCCCCGAACGTATAGCGGTACTTGGCTGCCTGGTTGATGATCTGATCGCAGCACACGCCGATGAAGTCGCAGAACATCAGCTCGGCGACCGGACGCAGGCCGGCGGCGGCGGCGCCGATCGCCGCGCCCATGAATGCGGCCTCGCTGACCGGTGTGTCGAGCACACGCCGGCGCCCGAATTTGCCGACCAGACCTTTGGTCACGGCCATCGGACCGCCCCAGGCGTCGTCCTCACCCCCGCCGCCGGCACCGCCGGCGAGATCCTCGCCGATGAGTATGACGTCGGCGTCGCGTTGCATCTCCTGCTCCAGCGCCTCTCTGATGGCGCCTCGATAACTCTTGACCGACATGCCGATCCCTCGTCTGTTGAACCGTCAGCGTCGCTTTGCGCGGGTCGGATCAGAATCCGGTGGCGTATACATCCGCGTGCAGCTCCGCGGGATCGGGGGCCGGCGCCGCCGCGGCCTCACGGAATGCTTCGTCGACGGCATCGTCGACCTGTGTGTCGATCGCATCGAGCACCCGGCTGTCGAGCAAGCGTTCATCGAGCACGCGCCGGCGGAACAGCGTGATGCAGTCGCCCTCGCGCCGCAGGGTCTCCACCTCCGCGGGCGGGCGGTACTTCTGCGCGTCACCCTCGTAGTGGCCGAAGAATCGCGGTGTGTCGATTTCCACCACGCTCGGCCCGCCGCCCGTGCGCGCCCGCTCGATCGCCGCGTGCGCAGCGTCGTGTACTGCGAAGTAGTCCCGGCCGTCCACGCGCGTGGCGGGCATATCGAACGCCCGGCCGCGTGCCGCCAGATCGTTGCCCGCGATGGCATACGTGGTGGCGGTGGCCTCTGCATAACCGTTGTTCTCGAACGCGAACACGACGGGCAATTTCCAGATGGCCGCCAGGTTGAAGCTTTCCGAGACGATCCCCTGGTTGCACGAACCGTCACCGAGCAGGGCGACCGCCACGGCCGTCTCGCGGCGGTGCCGGATCGCGAGCGCGCTGCCGCAGGCGAGCGCGGCGCCGCTGCCGACACCGCTGTTGGCGCCGATCAGCTTCAGGCGCGCGTCGTGCAGGTGAGGTGAACCACCCTTGCCCCGGCACAGGCCGCCGGCGCGCAGATAGATTTCCTTGGCCATCGCGATCATGTCGGCGCCGCGGGCGATCGCCGGCCCGTGTGCGCGGTGGGTGATGTGGAAGTAATCGGCGGTGCCGAGGCTGGCGCAGATACCCACCGCGCAGGCTTCCTGCCCTGCGTACAGGTGTACGGAGGAGGGCACGAGGCCGGCGGCAAAATCTCGATGCAGGCGTTCCTCGAACTGGCGGATCGCCTGCATCGTGCGATAAGCCCACAAGAGTCGCTCGGGATGGATCACGAGTGGCTTACCGGGTGCCGTTCGGCCGCCCCGTCAGTACCGCCGGCGCGCCTTGCAGCCCTGTTTTCGGTCACGCGCGGCGCAGGTGGTCTCGACCGCGCCACGGAACATTGCCCACTCGAACGCATTGCGACTTTCCCCCCATGTCTGCCGGCGTGACAAAATCGCCGTCCCGGCCGGTCGACGGCGGGAACTGCGCGGACTTGGAATATACTACACAGTAGCATTAGGATAAAATCAAGTAGGTTTTCGCCGGCGCTCGCCGCCCCGGGAGGAGCAATTGATGACAACATTGATTCCATCGTCAGCGGATCCGGCCTTGCCGGACAAGCTCACCGCCGCGCTCATCGCCGCGGTGAACGACGGCGACGCGAGCCGGCTGGTCGCGCTCGCGGCCGCCGACTTCCGGTGCGCGGGACTGCCGTTCGTCGGGCCGCCCGCGCTCGCTGCCCCGTATCAGGAAATGCGCGCCGCGTTGCCCGAGCTGCGGATCACGATCGAGCAGGTGTTCGTGGCGGGCAACGAGATCGCCGTGCGTTACGGCGGGCGCGCCGGGCACGGCGGTTTTTATCTCGGTCAGCCACCCGGCGGGAACGCCGTCACCGTGCAGGGGCTCGATGTCTTCGAAGTCGAGGGAGACAGGATCCGGGGACTGCGGGCATACGGTGATCGCCTGGCGCTGCTGCAACAGATGACCGATCCGCAGCCGGGCGCCTGGGCCGTCCGAGCCGTTGAAGTCGAGGTCGTGAGCCGGTTCGAGCCGCCGGCGTTTCTCGAGGGCGTGATGGTCGGCGCCGGCGGCGAGATTTACGTCACCAAGCTGCACGAGGGTACCGTCTACCGCATCCAGCCCGATGGTACGCGCGAAGTGTTTTTCCACGTCGATACCGGGCCCGGGCCCTGGAGCGGAGCGTGGTGCATGGTCGCGGCGGACGACGGCGCGGGTTTCTTCCTCAACGTGAACTCAGCCGCAGCGCAGCTGCACGGGGTCTGGCACGTGCTGCCGGATGGCAGCGGTAGTCCGTTCGCGACGCTGCCGCTCAATACGATCCCGAACGGGATCGCACGCACGCCGGCCGGGGATCTGCTGGTTGCCGATTCGTTGGGTGCCGTCTGGCGCGTCGCGCCGGACGGCCGCGCCGGTGAATGGCTGCGACACGAGTCGCTGGCCGGCCGGACCCATATCGGCCGGTTCCCGGGAGCAAACGGTATCCAGGTATGGAATGGTGCCGCGTACGTGACCAATTCCGATCGGGGCATCATCGTCCGGATCCCGATCGGACCGCGCGGTGAAGCGGGCAAACCGGAGATCGCGGCGCGCGGGATCGGCGGCGATGATTTCGCGATCGACGCCGACGGCAGCCTGTACGTCACGACGCACCCGTTCAACACCGTCGTGAAGCTGGGCAGCGACGGCAGTTTTACGGTCATCGCGGGCGCTGCGCAGGGTGTCGTGGGTCCGACCGCGGCCGCACTGGCCGTCGATTCGAGCGGCCGCCGGATGCTGTACGTGATCACCGACGGCGGCTTTTTCACGTTGCCCGAGGATCCGCCGATCGCGGTGCCAGCGCAGTCGCCGGCCTTGCTCAGACTGAAGCTCGATTGACCTGCGGGGCGTACGCGACGGCGGCGCCGCCACGCGCGCCAAGCCGCCTGGCCGGGTTAGACCGCAAACCGGGCGCGCCCGGGCCGGTCACTGCCTGACGGCGGCCCGGCGCGCACCCGTCACCGCGGATGCCGCGATCACGGCCGGGATCACCTCCGGGTTTGCCGGCGCCATCACGTGCGCACCGGCGACGCCCGGGATCCGGCTCAGCTCGTCGAGGAACTCGGCGCAGATCCGCTGGCCTTCCTCGCGCGGATCGCCGGCAGCCTCCAGGCGCGCCACGACCGAGTCGGCGACGATCGTGCCGAACAGCTTCTCGCGCATCCAGCGCGCCGAGCGCGCCGACGGGAGCGGGCACACGCCAATCAGCACCCGCAGCTTCGGTGCGATGCCGAGCGCGACCAGCCGCGCGGCGTAGCGGCGAACGATCTCCAGGTCCATGCAGAACTGCGTCTGCACGAAATCCGCGCCGGCCGCGACCTTCGCCACCAGACCCTGCGGGTCCCAGTCGGGGGGGGGATCCACGGGCGTATCGGCGGCGCCGAGCAGGAACTGCGGCGCGCCGCCGACCGCCGTGCCGGTCGGCAGCTGGTGCCGGTTGCGCAATCGATCGGCAATGGCGAGCAGCGCCCGGCTGTCGAGATCGAACACGGGTTTTGCGTCCGGTTGATCACCGGCGCCCGGATCGTCACCGCGCAGCACGAGCACATTGCGGATGCCGAGCGCGGCAGCGCCGAGCAGATCGCTCTGCAGCGCGATGCGATTGCGATCGCGACAGGTCATCTGCAGCACCGGCTCGATGCCGTTGCGCAGCAGCAGATGTGCCGTGACCAGCGCCGGCAGGTGAGCCTTCGCGCCGGCGCCGTCGGTCACGTTCACGGCGGTCGCAATACCCCGCAATGGCAGCGCGTTCGCCACGACCTCCCGCGGGTCGGCGGATACCGGTGGCGAGATTTCCGCGGTGACCGCGAATCTGCCCGCCCGCAGGCAGCGCGCCAGCTCGCTGTCACCTCGTGTCCCGGCGGCAAGATCGGCGGTTGCGCTCATTTGTTCCTCCACGGTCTGCGCGAGCGCGCGACCGCTGTGCCAGCGAGTCTAAGGGCGACGCCCAGCGGGTGCGAGCCGTCGTGCACGCTCCCGCCCGCCGTCCCGGTCCGGATCCCTCTACAATGCACGGTCATGAACGAACCCGTCCCCGGCGATGACGTTTCCACCGTCACGCTCGCACATTACGACGGCTCGGCCGAGAGCTTCTGGGAAGGCACGCGCGATCACGATGTCAGCCAGAACGTCGCTGCTCTGCTCGATCGCATCGGAACGGCGCCGCCGGCCTCGATCCTGGATTTCGGCTGCGGTCCCGGCCGCGATTTGAAGACCTTCTCCGATCGGGGCCACGTTGCCGTGGGTCTCGACGGTGCGCGCCGCTTCGTCGAGATGGCGCGTGCCTACAGCGGCTGCGAGGTCTGGCACCAGGATTTCCTCGCCCTCGATCTGCCCGTCGCACGCTTCGACGGCGTATACGCCAACGCCTCCCTGTTCCACGTCCCGTGCCGTCACCTGGCGCAGGTGCTGGTGCAGTTGCACGCGACCCTGAAGCCCGGCGGCGTGCTGTTCTGCTCCAACCCGCACGGCGACAACGAGGAAGGCTGGCACCGCGGCCGCTACGGGGTCCGGCACGACCTGCAGAGCTGGCGCGGCTACGCGATCGCCGCGGGCTTCAGCGAAATCGAGCACTACTATCGCCCGCCCGGCCGGCCGCGTGAGCAGCAGCCCTGGCTCGCGAGCCTGTGGCGGAGATGACCGGCGGACCGGCCCGGAGCCCGGACCATGACGGTGCGGCGGGTGCCACGCACGGCGGTGGAACCACCCGGCGGTGCGGCGCCGGCTGAACGCAGGCTGAATGCCCGTCTTGCCCGGCTCGCGCGGTCGTAGTACCGTCGCCGCCGACGCGCCTTGGTTCTGCCGGAAATCCGAGTCCGCATGGGCTGGCGCAGACCCGAACATTCAGCCAAGTCAAAAGGACACACGCCATGAATCGATACAACGCATCGCTCATCGCCGCCCTGGTGCTCGCCGCCCAGCCCCTCGTTGGATACGCGGAAGACGCCGAGGGCGTCGCTCGTGTGGGCAAGGGCACGGTCGACGCCGTGACGGCGCCCGCCGAGATCCCGGGAGCCATCGCCGAGGACATCGAAAAGACCGATCCGGTCACCGGCACGGTCACCGGCACGGTCCGTGGCACGGCGAAAGCGGCCGGCCAGGTCGTCAAGGGCGCCGCCGAAGTCGGCGTCGGTGCCGTCGAAGCGATTACCGCGCCGCTGCGGGGCGAATAACTCGCCGGCCCGTCGGCACGCAGGTGTCGCGGGTCATGTCAGGACACGGGGCCGCCCGGGCGGCCCCGATTTTTTCTGCGTTCCGCTCGTCACTTACCCTCAGAGCCTGTGAAAAAATTGGCCGCGCAGGGGATCGCCAAGCACTGATGGATATGCGATCTTGGCGGCATGAACAAAGAACCGTCGCTGTTTCCCGGTCTGCCGGAACCCGAAGCCGGCGTAGCA
>JADZEE010000126.1 GCA_020850735.1 Gammaproteobacteria bacterium
CGAGGCGTGGCGTCCGCACGCAGGCCATTGCAAGGCGCCGCAGCCAATAATCCGTCATTGCGAAGCGCCGCAGGCGCTGTGGCAATCCATGCCGTACAGGAAGCGGCGAGTTCGCCTGGATCGCCACGCCGGCCCTGCGGTCCGGCTCGCGAAGACGTGGCCGGCAGACGAGACGATTGCGCCTGATCCGAGCGGCTCCGGTAGTGGCCACACGCTCTGGACGTGGACGGCAGACGAGACGGTTGCGCCTGATCCGGCCGGCTCCGGTGGTGGCCACGTGGCGTGGATCCGGGCGGCACACGGGACGGCGGTGTGAGGCGGTAGCCGTTCGATGCTCATGCACACGCGCCCCACACGTCCCATCCGCATTGCGCACGTCGTCTTCCGCTTTGCCATCGGCGGCATGGAGAACGGCATCGTCAACCTGATCAATCATCTGCCCGCGGGTGCCTATCGGCATGACGTCGTCTGCCTTACGAGCTTCGATCCAGACTTTGCCGGGCGTATCACCGTACAGGGTGTGGGCCTGCACGCCCTGGACAAGCACGCCGGACAGGATCCGCGCGTGTGGCTGCGCCTGTTCGCCTTGTTTCGGGAGCTGCGCCCCGATATCGTCCACACGCGCAATTTCGGCACCTTCGACTCGCAGCTCGCGGCCGTGCTCGCCCGCGTACCGGTGCGTATCCATGGTGAGCACGGCTGGGACGTCGGTGACCTGGCCGGCGAGCGGCGCAAGTACCGTGTCGCCCGGCGCATCCTCGCCCCGACGGTGCACCAGTTCGTGACGGTATCGAAAGACCTGCAGGCGTATCTGGTCAATCGAGTCGGTATCCGGCCGCAGCGGGTCATGCAGATCTACAACGGCGTCGACAGCGATCGATTCTCGCCCCCGGAGCGGCCGCACGGCACACCGCGCAGTGCCGGCACGCGCTTCACCATCGGCACGGTCGGCCGTCTGCAGACGGTCAAGAACCAGGCGCTGCTGCTGGGCGCATTCATCGACATGCTCCGCCGACGACCGGATCTCGTCGCACGCGTGCGCCTGCGCATCGTCGGCGCCGGTCCCGATCTCGCGCCCCTGCAGGCGGCCGCGGGATCCTCCCCGGCCGGTGCGCAAATCGATTTCGCCGGTGCTTCGGCCAACGTGCCGCATGAGCTCCGGGCCATGGATCTGTTCGTCCTGCCGTCGTTGGCGGAAGGCGTTTCCAACACCATTCTCGAAGCCATGGCCTGCGGTGTGCCGGTGGTCGCAACGCGGGTCGGCGGCAACGCCGAGCTGGTCGAGGAGGGCAGGACGGGCGTTCTGTTCGAATCGGAAGATTCGGCGGGTCTGAGCGCCTTGCTGGAGCGTTACGTGGACGATCCCGGGCTCGCGCTCGAGCAGGGGCGCGAGGCGCGCCGGCACATCGAGACCCAATTCAGTATCGGCGCGATGGTGGCGGCTTACGACGGTCTGTATCGCGATCTGGTCAGGCGGCGACATCCGGAATTCCGGGCGCAGACCGCATGAGCGCGTCCGTGCGCGCGGATGCCCGGGCTGACGGGCCGGACGCGAACGCGGTGAACGCACGCCGCATGTCCATTCATACAGCAGTGACTGGGATCTTCGGCTCATGTGCGGCGTAGCCGGTCTTTACGACACCCGCGGCGAGCGGCGCTACGACGGTGCGCTCATCGAGCGGATGACCGACACCATGACCCATCGTGGTCCGGACGAGCGCGGATTTTTTCTGCACCCGGGCGTCGCGCTGGGGCACCGCCGGCTGTCGATCATCGACATCGCCACCGGCCAGCAGCCGATGGCGAACGACGATCGCAGCGTCGTCCTCACCTACAACGGCGAGGTGTACAACTTCCAGGAGCTGCACAGCGAACTGGCCGCGGCGGGCTACCACTTCAAGACCCGATCGGACACCGAGGCGCTGCTGCGCGGCTGGGAGCACTGGGGCGAGGACTGCGTCACGCGGTTCCGCGGCATGTTCGCGTTCGCCATCTGGGACGCGAAGCGACAGTGTCTGTTTCTCGCCCGCGACCGGCTCGGGATCAAGCCGCTGCACTACGCCTATCTCGACGACGGCAGCGTCGCCTTCGCCTCGGAGCTGAAAGGACTCCTGCAGCATCCGGGCGTGTCACGCGAACTCGATCCGCTCGCGATCGAGGAGTACTTCGCCTACGGCTACGTGCCGGAGCTGCGCACGGTGTTCCGGCAAATGCGCAAACTGCCGCCGGGCCACACTTTGCTGGTGCGACGCGGCGCACCGCCGGCCGAGCCGCGCGAGTACTGGGACGTGCCGTTCGCGGCGGTACCGGTCGGTGACGAGACGGCTTTGCGTACCGAGCTCGTGGATCGGATCCGCGAGGCCGTCGACATCCGGCTCGTGGCCGAGGTGCCGCTCGGAGCGTTCCTGTCCGGCGGCGTGGATTCGAGCGCCGTGGTCGCGATGATGGCGGGGCTGCAGTCCGAGCCGGTGAACACCTGCTCGATTGCCTTCGATCAGAAGAGCTTCGATGAGTCGAGCTACGCCGAGGCCATCGCGAAGAAATTCAACACCCGTCACCACGTCAAGCGGGTCGTCGCCGATGACTTCGATCTGATCGATCGGCTGGCGACGCTATACGACGAGCCCTATGCGGACAGCTCCGCGCTGCCGACCTACCGTGTCTGCGAGCTCGCGCGCGAACGGGTCACGGTGGCCTTGTCGGGTGACGGCGGCGACGAGAATTTCGCCGGCTACCGCCGTTACAAGCTGCACATGTTCGAGGAACGCTTTCGCGCGCTGCTGCCGGACGGGCTGCGCAGACCGCTGTTCGGTTTCCTCGGCGCGGTGTACCCGAAGGCCGACTGGGCGCCGCGCGTATTGCGCGCCAAGACGACCTTTCAGGGCATGGCGCGCGATTCGGTCGGCGCCTACTTCCACACCGTCTCGATCTTCAACGATCTGCTGCGCGAGAAGCTGTTCAATGCCCGCTTCCGGCG
The DNA here is from genome assembly GCA_020850735.1 of Gammaproteobacteria bacterium. GTDB lineage: Bacteria > Pseudomonadota > Gammaproteobacteria > JADZEE01 > JADZEE01 > JADZEE01. Next base: position 2,978 of record JADZEE010000126.1, read on the forward strand.
CGAACTGCAGGGCTACCGTGCCGTCGAAGTGCTGCGCCGGCACGCGGCGCGCAGCCCGACCGCGGATCCGCTGTCGCTGGTGCAGTACCTGGACCTGAAGACCTACCTGCCGGGCGACATCCTGACCAAGGTCGATCGCGCGAGCATGGCGCACGCGCTGGAGGTGCGTGTGCCGCTGCTCGATCACAAGCTGGTCGAGTGGGTGTCCGGTCTCGGCCCCGGTCTCAAGCTGCGCGGCGGTGAGGGCAAGTACGTGCTGAAGAAGGCATTCGAGCCGTATCTGCCCCAGGACGTGCTCTACCGGCCGAAGATGGGCTTCGCCGTGCCGCTGTCGCACTGGTTTCGCGGCGCGCTGCGCGGCCGCATCCGCGAGGCCGTGCTCGGCGAGCGCCTGGCCGCGACCGGCTGGTTCGATCGCCGCTTTCTCGAGCATCTGGTCGACGCCCACCAGTCCGGCCGCCGTGACTACAGCGCGCCATTGTGGACGCTGCTCATGTTCGACCAGTTCCTGCGCCAGGTGCTCGACGCGTGACCCGTCCACCAACCGAAACCCCGCCTGGAGGGCCGGTTGTCGGGCCGGCTGTAGGGCCGGCTTCAGCCGGCCCTCCCCATCTCCGCGACGCCCCGCGTGCGGCTGAAGCCGCACCTACGATTTGGCGGCGACGTTATTGCGACGCCCCGCGTGCTGTAGGGCCGGCTTCAGCCGGCCCTCCCCATCTCCGCGACGCCCCGCGTGCGGCTGAAGCCGCACCTACAATTTGGCGGCGACGTTTTTTCGACGCCGCGCGGCCTGTAGGGCCGGCTTCAGCCGGCCCTCCCCATCTCCGCGACGCCCCGCGTGCGGCTGAAGCC
>JADZEE010000127.1 GCA_020850735.1 Gammaproteobacteria bacterium
ACGCAGGTCGAGCAGCACCCACTGGCGCGGTTTCAGGTCCGGCGCCAGATCCGTCGCCCGCCGGTCGGGCGTACCGAAAAACAAATCACCCTGTAAATCGATGACGGCGGCGACATCACCGCGACGCTGCAACAGTTCGCGCTCGGCGGCGAGGCGGCGGGTCTTCGAGGAGGTCTCGCGCAGCGTTGCCCTCTGGCGCAGGACCGCGCCGTGCATCTGGCTGCGAATGAACAGCAGGATCGCAAGTGCAACGCCGGTGCCGGTGGCCGGGATCAATCCAACGGTCACCGCGACGACCACGACCGCGGCGATCACGGCGAAATCGAGACGGGTCTCGCGATGCCGCAGCAGCGCGAATGCGGACCAATCGAACATTCGTCCGGCGACCACCAGCAGAATCCCCGCGAGCGCGGCGAGCGGCACCCAGGCGAACAGATGTCCGAGTGCCGCGATGGCGCCGATGACGAACAATCCCTCGGCGACACCGGACCAACGGGTCGTGCCGCCGCTGGAAATGTTCACCAGGGACGGACCGCTGGTACCGGCACCTGCCATGCCACCCGCTGCGGCGGCGACGAAATTGGCGAGACCCTGTCCGAGCAGTTCCCGGTTCGAGTCATGGCGAGAGTGATTCAACGCATCGAGCACGACGCTGGTCTTCAACGTATCGATCGACAGCAGGGCCGCCAACGCGAGCGCCGAGTAGGCGACGCGCTGCAGGTCCGTGGCAGTGAGCGTCTGCAATCCGGTCAGCTGGCGTTGCAACAGCGCGGTGATCGAGCCATCGACAGTGATCTCGCCGACCAGCAGCGGATTACCGGCCACTTCGAGCAATTCCGGACGCCACAGGCCGAGCAGGAGATACCCGCCCACGCCGGACAGAAGGCCGAGGATCACCGCTGGAATGCGCCGCGTCAGGCGGGGCGCCAGCAGCGTCATGCCGATCGTGATCAGCGTCACGGTGATGGCCGGCCATTGCCAGAACTCGGGCGCATGCAGACCCGCGAGCAGGCTGTATCCGGCCGGCAGACCGAGCACGCGCGGCAACTGGCCGAGCGCGATGATGACGCCGACGCCGGAGAGGTAGCCGCTGACGACCGGATACGGAATGAACTTGATGAAACTGCCGCCGCGCAGCAGCCCGAAGCCGAGTTGCAGCGCGGCGGCAAGACCCGCGGTGAGTGCAAGCAGCGCCGGGATCCGCTCGGGCGCGTTGCCTTCCGTCACCAGTGCCGCGGCGAGACCGGCCAGCACCGCGGCGGCAGGTGCGCAGGGCGCCGAAACCAGTGCCGGTGTGCCGCCGACGAGCGGTGCGACGCTGCCAATCAGCGCTGCGCCGAGGGCACCGTACAAGGCCCCCTGCGCCGCCGCGGCGGGATCAATTGCCGCATACACGACCACGCCAAAACCGATCGCCGACGGCAGCGCGACCAGCATCGCCGCCAGCCCGCCCCAGACCTCGTCGCGGCGCCTGGTCACAGCCTAGCTTCGATGTGCTCGCACAAGGTTTCGATCACGTGCGTGCGCGCCAGGCGTTTGTCGTTGGCGGCTATCACGTGCCATGGCGCGAATGTGGTCGAGGTCCGCTCGATCATGTCGCAGACGGACTGCTCGTAGGCTGGCCATTTGTCGCGGTTGCGCCAGTCCTCGTCGGTGATCTTGAAACGCTTGTAGGTGGTCAATTCACGTTCGCGAAAACGCCGCAATTGCTCGGCCTGCGTGATCGCCAGCCAGAACTTGACGACGATCGCCCCTGCGTCGGCAAGCTGCTCCTCGAACTCGTTGATCTCGTGATAGGCGCGCATCCAGTCGGGCTCGGCGCAGTAGCCTTCGACGCGCTCCACCAGGACCCGGCCATACCACGAGCGATCGAAGATCACCGCGGCGCCGTGGCCGGGCAGATGCCGCCAGAATCGCCACAGGTACGGTTGTGCACGCTCTTCGTCGGTGGGCGCGGCGATCGGAATCACGCGATAGAAGCGTGCGTCCATGGCTCGGGTCAGCCGGCGGATCGTGCTGCCCTTGCCCGCCGCGTCCATGCCCTCGAACACGAGGACGAGCCCATGTCGGCGCATCCGTTTGTGCCGGGTCAGCAAGTTCAGCCGAGCCTGCGCCCGAGCCAGCCTCGATTCGTACCTGGTCCGGGACAGCGTCCGACGATAGTCCAGCGTGTTCAGCAGATTGCGGCCGTCGAGCGAGGCTTCCGGCGGCGGCGCCGCGGGCGATTGCGGCGGCGCGGTGCCGGTGAGGCGCGCGGTCAATGCTTCGAGCAGCAGTCGGCCGGCGGTCAAGGCGCGATACTCCGGATCCGACCCCTCGATCACGTGCCACGGCGCCTCGCCGGTGCTGGTTTCGCGCAGGGCTTCGGCGCACAGCGGCACGAACTTGTCGTACTGCCGCCAGTGGGCGAGGTCCTCCTTGGTGACGCGCCAGGCGGTGTCCGGGTCCGCTTGCAGCTTCTTCAGCCGCCGCCGCTGCGCATCCTTCGACAGATGGAACCACAGCTTCAGGATCAACGCGCCCTCGGCAAACAGCATTCGCTCGAAATGACGGATCCGTTCCAGCCGGCGCTCGAATACCGCGCGCTTCTCATGGCCCATCACTCGTTTCAGGATCGGGTCGGAATACCACGACCCGAACAGGATCCCGATGCGGCCCTTGGGCGGCAGCGCTTGCCAGAACCGCCACATCTCCGGGCGGTCGGCCTCGGCGTCCGGCGGCGCACCGAATGCCCGCGTGTGGATATGGCGCGGATCCATCCATTCATTGAACAGATTGACGGTCTCGCCCTTGCCCGCGCCGTCGACACCATTGATCAGGATGATGACCGGAAAGGTCCCGTTATCAAGCAGTGCATACTGGGCATCGAGCAGCGCCTGGCGCAACTTCGGCTCCTCGCGGCGGTATTGGTTCTTTCCCAGCTTGTGACCGATCTCGGCGGCTTCGAACATCGCGGTTCTCCTCGCGCGGCGCGGGCGCTAGTCGCTCTGGATTCTGCCCGCAGCAAGCGCACCGGTACAAGCTCGAAGGCGTGCTAACCGCACAACAGCACCCGTGACGACAGCAGTCGTGCCGGGTCGGCGCACGGCCCCACGAAAATATCGACTTCGCCTGGCTCGATGACGGACCGCATGGCCACGTCGAGCAGCGCAAGCTCGGTCGCGGCGAGCCGCACCCGGGCCGTCGCCGTGGTCCCTGGCGCGAGTACCACCTTCGCCATGCCCTTGAGTTCGAGCAGCGGTCGCACGACGCTTGCGACGCGGTCGCGGATGAAGACGAACACCGTCTCCTCGGCCGTTCGCGAACCCTCGTTCGTGACATCGACCGCGATCTCGAAGACGCCTTCCGGGCCGGCGCTCGCCGGCGTCACGCGCAGGTTTGTGTATGCGCAGCGGCCGTAGCCGAGGCCGTAGCCGAACGGATACAGCGGTGCGCTTGACGCATCGAGGTACTTGCTGGTGAACCGGTCGGCCGCATTCTCCGGGCGGCCGTTCGCATATTGCGCGTAGTACAGCGGCACCTGGCCCAGCGAACGCGGCCAGGTCATCGGCGTGCGACCGGAAGGAGAGACACGTCCGGTCAGTACGTCCGCGATCGCATGGCCGGCTTCGTGGCCGGGGAACCACGCCACGAGCAGCGCGTCCGCGCGCTCGTCGAGCCACGGTATGACGAGCGGTCGCCCGCAGAACAGGACGACGATCACCGGAACGTCAGCGGCGCGTGCTCGATCGAACACGGCCGTCGCGAATTCGCGCTGGCGACCGGGAAGCTCCGGAGCGGCGCGTGACGCCGCTTCGCCGCTCATCTCGGCCGCTTCGCCGAGGCACAGCACGACGGCGTCCGGCTGCGCGCGCACGAGGTCGATCGCCGCAGCGATCCCGGCGTCGTCGCCGCCCGTGATGGGCACACCCGCGGCATGGTCGATGCGCGCGTCCGGGATCGATTCACGGAGTGCGGCGCGCACCGTCACGCCAGGCGCGTCGTAACCCGCGGCCGCCCACGGCCCGCGCATCTCGCGCCACGCGTCTGCGAGCGGGCCGAGCACGCAGACGCGGCGCACCGATGACGGCAGCGGCAGCGTGGCGGCGGCGTTCTTCACGAGCACGAGCGACTTCGTGGCGGCCTCCCGCGCGAGGGCGCGCCGCGCCGCGACGACCGCCGGCGCTTCCGCCACCGTGCCCCGACGGTAGGGGTCGTCGAACAGTCCGAGGCGCGCCTTCAGGCGCAGCACGCGACGCACGCTGTCATCGATCTCGGCCATGGACACGAGGCCTCGCTCGAGCGCCACGGGCAGCCCTTCACGGTAGGCGCCCGCCATCATGTCGATATCGACGCCGGCTCTGAGCGCCAGCACCGCGGCCTCGACGACATTGGCGGCGACGCCGTGATTGATCAGCTCGCGGATCGCGTTGTAGTCGCTGACGATGATGCCGTCGAAGCGGAGCGTGCCGCGCAGGTAGTCGCGCAGTAACTGCTTGTGCGCCGTCATCGGAATACCGGCGAGCGAGGTGAATGCCGGCATGATCGCCGCGACACCGGCGCGCACGGCGGCGGCGAAGGCCGGCAGGTGCACCTCGTGCAACGTGCGCTCGGAGATATCGACCGGCGCGTAGTCGCGGCCGGCCGCCACGGGTCCATACGCGCAGAAATGCTTGGCCGTCGCCGCGAGCGATGCCGGCGATGCCAGGTCCTTGCCTTCGAAGCCGCGCACCTTCGCGCACGCGAATGTGGCGGCTACCCAGGGGTCTTCGCCCGGGCCTTCGACGCTACGTCCCCAGCGCGGGTCGCGCGAGACATCGAGCATTGGTGCAAACGTCAGCGCGAGGCCATCGGCCGCCGCTTCGCATGCCGCCGCGCGCGCCGTGCGCTCCCAGAGCCAGGGATCGAACGTCGCCGCCTCGGCGAGCGGGACGGGAAAGATCGTGCGGTGCCCATGGATCACATCGAAGCCGAGCAGCAGCGGAATGCCGAGGCGCGATTCCTCGACGGCGATGCGTTGCATGTCCCGGGTTGGCGCCGGGCCGACGAGGTTCAACAGGTTGCCGAGCGTGCCGTCGCGGATCGAGTCCGTGGCATCGCCCGCGCTGACCGGGCCGGTAACCGCATGGCTCGCTGCCGTCATCGTCATCTGCCCGAGCTTTTCGGGCAGCGTCATGCGGGCGATTAGCTTGTCAATCGTGCTCATGGCGACAATCATGAGTCATCCGAACGAAAATCGCAGGTCCCCCGATGG
>JADZEE010000128.1 GCA_020850735.1 Gammaproteobacteria bacterium
ACACCTCGACCTGCAGCCGCTCGTCCGCGAGACCCTCGACGATCGCCAGGGTCTCGGCGGCCGGCTTCCTCTTCAACGACGGCGCCAGACGCGCGGCGGTGTCGAGGAAGCTGCGGCGTACCTTGCTCACGTCGGCGCCCTTCTTCACGTAGATCCTGTACTTGACCATGTGACCGATGTCGAGGCCGGACTGCCGCAGCGTGTCGTGGATCTTCCGCGCGGCGATGGCAGCCTGCGCGGCGGCGTCGGCGGGAATCGGCCTGGCACCGTCCATCGCTTCCATGCCCGAGAGCAGGATGAGATCGCCCACCGCGACGCTGCGCGCGATGTCGGTCGGGTGCTCATAGAGCACGCGCTTCACGGCGGTCGAGCGGGGTACGGCGATCGCGTCCATCTCGAGCAGGAAGCCGTCGCTGGCCATGCCATCGACGATGACGAGCGTGCCGACGCTCGGCTGGTCCTCGAGCTGCGGCGCGAGCTTGTGCGTGGCCGCGTGGAAGAGCTGGATCACCTTGCCGGGATCCGTACCCTTCTTGACGTAGAGGTTGTGCGCGATCATGTCGCCGACGCTCAGGCCCGCCTTCTGCAGGCCGCTCTGCAGCTTGCCGACGATGGCGTCCACCTGCTCCTCGATGGTCGGAGCCAGTGTGCCGTGCTGGAAATCCATGGCCTCGGTGCCGGCGGTGAAGACGAAGGGCTTCACCTCGAGCGTCTCGGCGATCTCCTGCGGGCCATAGGTGAACGGAATGCGCCTGAACTCATCGCGCTGGCCCTTGGCCTTCGGCGCCCCCGCGACGATATCGAGCATCACCAGCGAGGCCTTGTCGGGGAACTCCGGCAGCCGCACGATCGTGCCGACACTCTTGAATTCCTTGAGGCTCGGGGCCACCTGCGTCGCCGTGGCGTGAAAACGCTGCAGGACGGCCATCGGCGACACGCCGTCCTTGATGTAGATCGTGTGCTGCAGCATGTCGCCGAAATCGAGACCGCGGGCCGCGAGCGCATCGCCGGTCTTGCGGATGACTTCGTCGACCTGCGCGAGCGCATCGCCGCCCGATCCGACCGCACCCGAGACGAACACGAGATTGTCGACCGCAACGAGACTTGCGGGTTTGCCCGCTGCGGCAGCGCCCACGGAGGCACAGAGCAGCATCGTCGAGGCCAATGAAGCGAACCGCAGCCATTTCATGCGTCCAGCCCCTCTTGTGGTTTTGGATCGGCAACGGCCGGAGGCGCCCCTGCCGGCTCGTCAGCCCGCGAAAAGTATCCTCGAATGCCAGCCGACATGCACCATGAGGGCCCTGCCGGGTACCCGCAGAGTGGCAATTTGGTTCCCGGGCAGTGGCGGTCGCCATGCCCGTGCGCGGCGACGCGGTCGTATGATCGCCAGCTTGGGAGGCAGGCATGGCCGTGCAGCGGTGGATCCGGATACACGCCCTGGTGCTCGCGCTGCTGGTGTGTGCGGCGAGCGGGCCCGCCGCTGCCCGCAGTTATCTCGCTGCCGAGCTGAACACCCGGGAATACGCGGCGCTCGATCGCGCGAAGACGGTGGTGATCCTCCCGGCGGCGATCCTGGAGGAGCACGGACCCTATCTGCCCGCCTACACGGACGGCTACGCGGCACAGCGGCTGGCGCACGACGTTGCCGATGCGGCCGTCGGACACGGCTGGAACGTGCTGATGTTCCCGCCGATCCCGCTCGGATCGGGCGGGGCGAACGAGCTGGCCGCGAAGTATCCCTTCCCCGGGACTTTCACCGTCCGTCTGGACACGCTGCGCTCGATCTACATGGATCTCGCGGACGAGATCGGCGAGGCGGGTTTCCGTTACGTCCTGATCGTCAACGGCCACGGTGCGCCGAACCACAACCGCGCGCTCGATCAGGCCTGCGCCTATTTCGACGACACCTGGGGCGGGCGGATGGCCAAGCTCCCGCGCGGTTGGCCGCCTCCGGGCGAGGACCCCACGGCGGCCTTGGGCGAGCAGGCACGGCGCGAGGACAATGCTTCCGGCCACGGTGGCATCATCGAGACGAGCGTGATGCTCTTTCTGGCTCCGGATCTGGTGGATCCGGCGTACAAGACCGCGCCGGCCTTCACGGTCGGCAGCGGGGGCATGCCGGCGGTCGCGAAGCGCGGTGACTGGCCCGGGTATTTCGGCGCTCCGCGCTACTCGAGCGCGGAACTGGGCGCCAGGCTCTATCAACGTGATGCCCGCCAGTACATCCAGGACGCGCTTGCCGTGCTCGATGGCACGGCGCCGCGGGTGACTCCGGCGGCGGCGCCGGCGCGCGACATCGATGACGCCGCCATCGCGCGCGACCGCGCGGCCGAGAAGCGCCAGCAGGATTGGCTCAGGAAAAAGGGCTTTCGTTGAGCTCGCGATCGGCGAAGTTGACAAGCGCGGTGCAGCGATCGATGCTATGAAGCCTGTACATCTGGCGCAACGCGCGAAGCCAGAATGGCGTCAATAAAGCCGCTCGATAGAGCCTGATAATGTTGCGCAGACGCAACAGCGATTTTCGATATTTGGACGTCGACGATTGAGTCTGGGAGGCCTTCGATGAAGAGAAAGAATGGGAATGCGGATGCGGTGCAGATCCGACCGGAGCCGGCATGTTTGCGGCGCGCGGTCTCCGGAGGCATCGCGTTGCTGATCTCTGCGGCGCTGTATGCACCCATGGGGGTTCAGGCCGCAACCGACTCCACGGGACTGGAAGAGGTCGTCGTGACGGCCACGCGGCGCGCCGAGAGCGTCCAGGACGTGCCGGTCAGTGTGACGGTCTTCAGCCAGGAGCAGATGGACATCCAGGGCGTCAAGCAGGTCGACGACATCGCGCGGCTGTCGCCCAGCGTTCAGTTCGGCCGCGGCGGCGGTTTCGGCAGCGACCTGGGTAACTTCATCTCGATCCGCGGCATGGGTTCCTTCGCCGGGCCCGCGACGACCGGCATCTACGTCGATGACACGCCCACGCAGGTCGGCGCCACGATCGCGAGCGGTAGCTTCACGGATAACGCCTACCCGATGCTGTTCGACATCGAGCGTGTCGAGGTCCTGAACGGGCCCCAGGGCACGCTGTTCGGCTCGGGCTCCGAAGGTGGCGCGGTGCGCTTCATCCAGCCCGCCCCGAACATGTCGAAGTCGGCGCTGTACGCCCGTACCGAAGTGTCGGGAACCACCTATGGGGCCCCGAGCTATGAAGCCGGCATCGCCGGCGGCGCGCCCCTGGTGCCGGACGTCCTCGGCTTCCGTGCGAGCGTCTGGACCCGCCACACCGGTGGCTATGTCGATCACGTCGACTACTACACCGGCAACACCGTCAATCCCGACAACAACTATCAGGACGCGGTCTCGCTGCGCCTGGCACTGGGGTGGCAGCCGGTCGAGGGCCTGATGATCACGCCGTCCTTCTATTACCAGCGCATCAAGGCCAACGGCGACAACATGTTCTATTTCCC
>JADZEE010000129.1 GCA_020850735.1 Gammaproteobacteria bacterium
AGCGCGGACGTCCCCGTCCGCATCGTAGGCCAAGGCCATTGCGGACGGGGACGTCCGCGCTCCCAGGGGAAGCCGAACCTAGGCTTGCTGATCCACCTCCGCCCGCGCTCTCATCCTTGCGCATGCAAATCGGCTTCTGTACGGACCCCGCCACGCTCGCCACCCTGCCCTCACCCCCGCGGTGCGATTTCATCGAGGGTCATGTGGTCAACTTCCTCGCGCCGGAGGCGCCTGACGCCGACTTTGCTCCGCGCGCCGCCGCCCTGCGCGCCGGCGGATATCCGATGCCCGCCGCCAACGTGCTGCTCCCGGCCGCGCTCAAATGCAGCGGGCCCGACATCGATTATGCTCGGCTCGACCGGTACGCGCAGAATGTCTTTCGCCGCGCGAAGGAAGTCGGCATGACGCTCATCGTCTTCGGCAGCGCCGGTGCACGCATGGTGCCGGAGGGATTTCCCGTCGCGAAGGCGTTCGAACAGTACGTCGACATCCTGCGCCAGTTCGCCCCGCTCGCCGAAGCGAACGGCGTGACGATCGTCGTCGAGCCGCTCAACCGCGGGGAATGCAATCTCGTCAACACGATCCTCGAAGGCGCCGAGGCCGTGCGCCGCGCGAATCATTCAGCGGTGAAACTGCTCGTCGACATCTTCCACATGCTGCGCAACGGCGAGTCGCCCGACGACATCGTCAAGGTCGGCCCGCTCATCCGCCATGCCCACGTCGCCGAGAACAAAGACCGCGCCGCCCTCGGCGTGAACCGCGAAAACGTTCGCCCGTTCCTGCGGGCCTTGCATCGCGCCGGCTACAACGACCGGCTCGCCCTCGAACCGATCTGGACCGACCTGCCGAATCAGGTCGGACCCGCACTGGCCGAGCTCAGACAGCAGCTCGCGGATGCCGGGTACTGACGCTCACCGGCATTACCTTTGTAGGCGGGGTGCCCTCACCCCGCGGGATACCGTGGCCGAATCTCTGCGCCGGGCGAGAGTACCCCGCCGACCTCTCACCGCGGCGGCAGCAGCCAGCGCTCGAACCACGCCAGCATTTCCTGCCGCATGCGCGCGGTGTAGACGTGCCCTTCGTTGGGATAGATGATGCTCTTGAAGCGGTCGGGCGCACCCACCGCCGCGTAGACCTGGCCGACCTTCTCCTCGAGGACGCGGATGCCGTCGACGGGTGAGCCGTAGTCGAGATCACCCGTGAGCGCGAGGAAGGGCCGCGGCGCGATCAGCGCGAGCACGCCTTCGGTGTCGAAGTGCTTCAGCAGGCCGTACGAAAAATAGTAGAGTCCGTGGCCGCGCAGGTTGCCGTGCGCGATGAGGTTTTGGTAACGGGTGAGACAGGCCACGCCCACTGTGGCGGCGACGCGGTCATCGACCGCCGCCAGCCACCAGGCCCGCGTGCTGCCCATGCTCATGCCCGTGGCGCCAATGCGTTTGGCATCCACCTCGGGCCGGCTCGCCAGGTAATCGAGCGCGATCCGATCATCGCGCACGAACACGCCCCAAAGCGTCCGGCCGAGCACCAGGTTCAGCTTCAGGTAACGGTCCTGCACCGTGCGGGCGCTCTCGCCGTCGCCGCGCTGATAAGTCTCCACCGCGCCGCCTGGCAGATTCTCCGCCCGATCGCCGTACCAGCAGGCGTCGGGCGCCAGGACAACGTACCCGGCCCGCACCATCGCCTCGCCCAGCGGCTCCATGCCGCCGGTGACCGTGATGAGCTGGTTCTTGTCGGGCGTCGACGAGTGCAGCCACAGGATCGCGGGCGCCGGCGTCTGCCGTTTTTCCGGCACGAGCAGGAGCGCGCTGATGTCGTTGCTTTCGCCGTTGTCGATCGCCACGCGCTCGAGCGTGTAGCCGCGGCGCAACTCCCGGCTGACCACGCGCACCTTCTGCGGGGCAGGCCGCGCCGGGAAATCGCCAAGCGTGTCCACGACTGCCCGGTGCACCGCCGGTCGCTGTTGCTGCCACGCCGCCGCATCCTTCGGCAGCGCCAGAGTGCCCACCGGCAGGTTCCGGTAGAACGCCGGCACCGTGGCATCGCGCTCGGCCTCCGCCTTGCGATAGCGCGCCGCGAGTTCGGCGCTCGGCTCCGGCGGCGGCGTGGTGCTGGTGTAATTCAGCACGAGCCACGCTCGCATGACCGTGTCCGCCACCGCCTCGGCCAGCCGTTCGTAACCGGCCGGACCATAGTGCGTGCCGTCCTTGCCCAGCAGCGTCGCCGTCCCGGCCTGCTCCACGACCCAGTGCAAATCGTGCACCGGCACGCCCGCCTCCCGCATCACGGCGGCGGCCACGGCATTGTAACGCCGCACGTCCGCCTCGACCCGGTCGAAGCCCGCGCCGCGTTGCGCGTGCCGCTCGTCGATGATCGGCGTGGTATTGGCGAAAATAAACGCCGTCCCGGTCTCGCGCTGCAGCCGCGCGACGATCCGGCGAAGGTTGGCTTCATACTGCGCCAGCCCGACCTGATGCTGCTTCGTCTCCTTGGAAAGCTTCAGGTCATGTAAACCGCAGTTCAGGTGGACGACGGCCGGTTTCTCGCGGACGAGCCACGCTTCGAGATTCTGCAGCACCACGGTGCTGTCGCCGCCACTCGACGGCGGTCGCACGATCACCGCCTTGCCCTCGAGTCGCTTGGCCACGAGCGGGCCGTAGCCACCCGAGATCGAGTCGCCCACCAGGACGATCTTCGGCAACGGCGGCTTCGTCCGCGTCGCCGCGGCGTGGGCCGGCAGCGTGACCAACAAGACGAGAACGAAACCCACGCTCCAGGCGAGAATCGGTGGGCGGCAACGAGGACGCGGTGGAACGGAGTTCATAAGGAAAGCATCAGCCGAAAGCACCTGGCATCGTGCGGGCCGGGCGAAAGCAATCGATCCCATTCTTGTGGGCGGGGTGCCCTCACCCCGCGGAGTTCCATCACCGCATCGGGGCGCGGGGTGAGGGCACCCCGCCTACATCACC
>JADZEE010000130.1 GCA_020850735.1 Gammaproteobacteria bacterium
GCCACCGCGACGCACAGGGCGGCCAGAGCGGCTAGGGGTACGTTCGCGAGCAGCGAAGACAGGGAAACGCCGACCGCACAGGACAACATCGTCAGGCTGGCTACCAACCGCCGCCGGTTGATTCTCTCGGCGAAGCGCGGCAAGAGATAACAGGCCAGCATGGCGAACCCCCAAGGGATGGCTGTCACCACACCAACGACAAAGCCCACGCGACGATCCAGCAGCATGCCGATTTGCGACGGCAGGTAGTAGACGACGCCGTTGACGCATACCTGGATCAGGAAGTAGATCAGCCCTAAATAGACCACCCGCCAGTTCAACAGTCCTTGAAGCACGCCGGTCGCACCGTGGGCAATCCGCTTCCGATCATCCTCAGCGTCGATAGCGGCGGAAAGGGCTTCGCGCTCGTCCGAAGACAGCCATGGCGCCTTCGTAGGGCTGTCGGCCAACCGAAAGTAGACAAGCACTCCCAACGCGGACGCCACCAACCCTTCCACGAAGAACATCCATTGCCAACCATGCAAGCCACCCAGGCCGTCGGCCTCCAGCAGTAGCCCGGACAACGGGCCGCCAAGCACCATGCTTAGCGGAGCGCCAAAGTAAAAAATGCCCAATACTCGTGCCCGTCGCGCATCAGGAAACCATCGCGAAAGGTAGTAGATGGTGCCCGGGAAGAACCCCGCCTCCGCAATTCCCAGGAGCACTCGCATTGCATAGAACTCTGTCGCTGCGTATTCCGGCGTGTCGTGACCACCGATTCCGGATTGATGTGACCGAGGTTTCCGATTTGGCGTGACCGGCGATTCCGATTTGGCGTGACCGGTTTTGGGCCGGTAGGCGGATCGGACCGGCGTCGAGCTCTGACCCGTACCCTTCGCGGTTCTCGAACCGGGAGGGACTGATGCGAGAGCGAACGCTGGCGATGAAGAAGATCCGGGATCTGATCCGGTTGAAGTACCAGGGGCACCTGTCGCACGAGCAGATTGCTCGCGCGCTGGCGGTTTCCAAGGGCGTGGTCGGCAAGTACGTGAACCGGATCGTGGCGCGAGGCCTCGATCCGACGGCGCTGCTCACGCTCGACGAAGACGAGCTGATGCGCCAGCTGATGACGGCGCCGCGGCCGAGCTACGGCGGGCGGGCGGTGCCGGACTATGCCGTCGTGCACCAGGAGATGCGCCGCGCCGGCGTGACACTCACGCTGCTGTGGGAGGAGTACCGGGCGGCGCATCCGGGTCAGGCGGTGTATCAGTACTCGCAGTTCGCCGAGCGTTATCGCGAGTACGTGGCGAGTCTGCGCCGTTCGATGCGCCAGGTGCACCGGGCGGGCGAGAAGTTGTTCGTCGATTACGCCGGCGACACGGTGGCCTATGGCGACGGCGAGCGCGCGCAGATCTTCGTGGCGGTACTGGGCGCGTCCAACTACACGTTCGCCTGCGCCACGGCGCGCCAGACGCTCGAGGACTGGACGGGCGCCCTGGTGCGCGCGCTCGAGTACATCGAGGGCGTGCCGGCGCTGATCGTGCCCGACAACCCGAGGGCGCTGATCGCCGATCCTGACCGCTACGAGCCACGCGCCTCGGCGACGATCGCGGATCTGGCGGCTCACTACGGCACCGCCGTGCTGCCGGCGCGGCCCTACCGGCCGCGTGACAAGGCGAAGGTCGAGGTCGCGGTGCAGATCGTGGAGCGCTGGATCCTCGCGCGGCTGCGCAACCACCGCTTCGCCACGCTCGCCGAGGTGGACGAGGCGGTGGCCGGGCTGCTCGAGCACTTGAACACGCGGCCGTTCAAGCGCCTGGCGGGCAACCGGGCGAGCCAGTACGCCGCGCTCGAGCGCCCGGTGCTTACCCTGTTGCCGGCGACCCGCTACGAGCTCGCCCGCTATCACGTGGCGAAGGTCGCCATCGACTATCACGTCGCGCTCGAGCACCACCTCTACAGCGTGCCGCACGCTCTCGTCGGGCAGCGCGTGGAGATCCGCGCCACCGCCCGCACGATCGAAGTCCTGCACGCCGGCAAGCGCGTGGCAGCGCACCGCCGCTGCGACGTTCGCCACGGCTACACGACCGATCCGGCACACCTGCCGGCCGCGCACCGCGCGCACCTCGAGTGGTCGCCGCAGCGGCTGATCGGCTGGGGTGCGAAAACCGGTGTCGCGACCGCCTCGGTCGTGCGCCACATCCTCGAGCAGAAGCGCCACCCCGAGCACGGCTACCGCGCTTGCCTCGGGCTGCTCAGGCTCGAGCGCCGCTACGGCGCGGCCCGCGTGGAGGCGGCGTGCGTGCGCGCGCTGGCGCTCGGCAGTGCGCGCTACCGCACGGTCGCCGACATCCTCGAGCACGGCCAGGAGGCTCTCCCGCTGCCGGCCGTGCAGCCCACCTGGACGACGCCCGAGCATGAGCACCTGCGCGGCCCGAAGTACTACCAGTGACGATGACCCCAACGAAGGAGACGGCATGATCGTACAACAGACCCTGGGAACCCTGCGGGCGCTCAAGCTCGAAGGCATGGCGAGCGCGTTCGAGGAGCAGCTCACGCTGCCCACCTCGAGCCAGCTCGCGTTCGAGGACCGGCTCGCGCTGCTGGTCGAGCGCGAGAGCGCCTGGCGCAGCCATCATCGCCTCAAGCGCCTGCTCGCGCGGGCGCGGCTCAAATACGCGAGCGCCAGCCTCGAGGACCTCGACGTACGCACAAGCCGCGGGCTCGAAGCGGCGAAGATCGCGAGCCTCGCGCACGGCGAGTGGCTCGAGCGCGGCCAGACCGTGCTGATCGTGGGACCTACCGGCGTCGGCAAGACCTGGCTCGCCTGTGCGCTCGCGCAGAAGGCGTGCCGGCTCGGCAAGTCGGCGTTGTATGTGCGCCTGCCGCGGCTGCTCGAGGAACTGCGCATTGCACGCGGTGAGGGCACGCACAAGCGCCGACTACTCGCGCTCGCCAAAACCGAACTCCTCGTGATCGACGATCTCGCGCTGCAGCCGCTCGAAGCCTACGGCCGCGAAGACCTGCTGGAGGTGATCGACGACCGCAGCGAGCGCTGCGCAACCATCGTGACGGCGCAGCTGCCGATCGAGCACTGGCACGCATGGATCGGCGAGGCGACGATCGCCGATGCGATCCTCGACCGACTCGTCCATCACGCCCACCGCATCACGCTGAAGGGCGAGAGCCTGCGCCGCTCTGCCGGCCGCGCCGCGACCGAGTCCACACGGAAGTCCGAAACATCGTGACCGACTGAGCTACCATCCCACCACTGCTCGGCAACACGCCGAAAACCGGTCACACCAAATCGGAACGACCGGTCACGATCGCCGGAATACGCAGCCGGAGGTCCGGTACGTGCTCGACGGGGCAGTCAGCGTGGGTCCGGACGGCACGCTGCGGATCAGCCCGCGGCTGACCGATCTGCGCCAGGACCTCGACGTGTGGGGCAGC
>JADZEE010000131.1 GCA_020850735.1 Gammaproteobacteria bacterium
CCGTGATGATCGTGCCGTCGGCGGAACTGGCCCCCTCGGCAAACCCGAGAATCCAGTCCTTGTCGGTCGTCTTTTTGATCGCCTTGCCGTTGCCGTCCGTGCCGACCTTGTCGCCGATCGCGATGGCGGTGCCGGAGCCGTCCGAGACGACCTTCGAGTAGGAGCCCTGCGCCACACGCACGACCGCTTCCTCACCCGAGTTCGGGTCGTTCTGGAGGACGCCGAACCCGACGTCGCCGGCGTTGTTGCAGACCGTCACCTTGCCGGTGGTGGCCTCCTCGACGATGTAATACTGCTTGGTGCGCAGGTCGGCGCCCGCCTCATACGTCGGGTCGCCGCCAACCGGAGCCTGATCCCATGCCATGGTCGTTCGTCTCCTTACGCCCGCTCACGCGGCACGCACTTACTCCGGCCGAATCCGGATCGCCGACGTCGGGGCCGCCTGGTATTCCGCGAAGAGTTGCGGCTGCTCTTTCTCGATCTGGGTCATCGCCTCGGAGAAACTGATGCTCTTCTCCGCCGCGCGCGACCGCGCCAGCGCCGTCAGCTTGTCCGCCCCGCCACCGCCCTCGCCCGGCGCGTCACTGCCCATCACCGGCTTGATCGCGGCACTGATGAACCGCCGCGCCTGCTCGCGCTGGGTGGCGATGTAGTCGGCGCGGAGTTCGTCATCGCTGAACGCCTGGAGGATGCGCAGGTGCTTGGCCTCATCCCCGAGGAACGCCGGCTTGCTCGTGTTGGTCGGCCCGTCGCCGCGAATCTCGGCGGTGAACTGCTGGATGGTCCGCTCTGCTTTCAGCGCGTCCACGTCCGCCTTGTAGGTCTCCGCCGCGGTCTCGGCCGCGACGCGGGCGGATTCGCTCTCGCTGAACTTCTGCTGCAACGTGTCATGCTTGCCGGACAGGTCGGTGAACCGCTGCTCCAGCGTGTCGTAGCGGCCGGTGAGGTCCGCGAACTGCTGAGCCGTGGGTGCCTTGTCGGTCATCTCGTGATCCTCCGGCGCGCCATGCGCCTGCTTGTCGCGTGCGACGAACCGCAACGGCTCGCCGGTCTCGGGGTAACGGCTGACGAGGGAGAGGGTCGGAACCGCCGCGCCGCGTTCGCTGGCGACGACCGCGCGGTCGATGGCCAAATCCTTGAAAAACGGGTTTGGGCAAAGCGCGAGGCCGAGCACGACGTCGTCAAACGTCTCGCCGGTCGCGTTCTGCCACTGGAGGATGAATTCGGGGGAGACGTAGCGGAAGCGATCCTCCCGCAAGGCCGCCTCGCCGCGCGGCGTCCACTCGACCTTGACGTCGGCGGAGCCATCGGCATTGAGCCGCGCTTCACCAAACCAGCCGAGCGCCCCGTTGAGCTCCAGGTCATCCTGGTTGTGGCTGATGTCGATCGGGATCGACGGCTGATAGACGCCGTTGTTGATGCTCGCCACCAACCGTTCGATCCGGTCCGCCGGCAGTTCGACCCCGCCGTAGGAGGGATGGACGTAGGAACCGGGTGTCGGCAGCAGCGGCAGCCACGCGGGCGGCTCGATGTAGCTCTGCAACTCGGTGAAAAAGCGGTGGCCCTCCCCCAACACCGCCGCGTCGGCGTAGACCATCGGGCCGTCGTACCAGCCCCGGAGCGGGATGCTGGTCATGCGGTCGCCGACGACGACGGTGAGCGCGGCGAAGCGGAGCGGCAGCGTGGGCACGGCGTCTACCGGCGAGGCGGAGCCGGGCGCGACGTAGGCGAGGGTCACATGCGGGTTGTAGCCGTGAGTCTGCTTGCAGACGAGCCCGGCATAACCGAGGTTGTCGCACAGCCGCTGCCGCATCTCGGCGAGCTTGGGGAGATCGGGGATGGCGAACACGACGTCCTGCCCGTCGCTGCCCTCGGACGCGTAGAAGCGCCCCATGCCGGCGATGCTGCCCTCCAGTGGCGGGGTGAAGGCGGCGATGTCATCGACCGTGGTCAGGAGGCGCGCGACCTGGATGTCGGAGAGGGCCGCCGCGTCGGTCTCCAGGATGCAGAGGGTGACGTGCAGCCCGGCGGCCGGGACCTGCCCGTCGATCGCGAGCGCGGCCGCGGTCTCGGCGTCGAGCCACAGCCCGACCATGGCGGAGGTATGGCCGCCGGATTCGGCGAATCGGAGGGGTGAGGTTATCCAGGTCCGCTCGGACATGCAATGAGCCCGCACCCCGCGCTCAATCGGCGCATTGGGAAACGGGCTCAGGCGGCCCATCTATGCAGATACGGCAAGCATACCACGTTACGCGCGTCACGCAAGCACGCCGCAAACGTACGGATTAGCCGAGCACGGCGACGCTGTCCGACGCGAGGTGATACGGGTCACCGCCGATGGTCGCATCGATGCTGTAGCGGTAGACACCAGAGCGCGACAGTAAGGCCGTCTCCGCCGTGGTCAGTTCGATTCGCACAGTCTGATCTGGCGCGGTGGCGGCGACGATGGCCGCGGCCTTGATGATGGTCGCGCTCGCCGCGCCCAGGGCGGTGATGGCGAACGTGATGGTCGCGCCGTCGAGGTCCGGCCAGCCGTCGCTCGTGAGGTCGATCTGGCGGCCATCAACAGCGAGATAGGATTCGCCCGGTCGCAGCGAGATCGTGCCATCGACCGAGACCGGCTGGCGCGTGGTGATGCGTCCGGTGGTGATCAGGTCAAGCCTGGCCGCCCGCGCGCTCGTCAACCGCTCGGTCAGCGTCGTCACCGCGCTCACGGTGGAAGCCAGCGCCGCCGCCGGGTCGGCCTGGGCGGCGGTGATGACGTGGATCGGATCGGACAAGAACCGCTTGGTCGCGCCATCGACCGTCACCAGCAGGATGACGGTGTAGACGCCGGTCTGCGACGGAACGACAGTCGCCGTGTAGTACCCGGCATCATCACTGTCCTCGGTCACCGTAACGGTGTCCGCGATGGTCGCGCCGTTGCGCTTGACCAGTTTGGTCCAGTTCGCGTTGACCTTGCCGGTCACCAGCGCGCCGGACGCATCGGTCAAAGGGAAGGTCCCGAGGTGGGCGGTCTGGCCGACGACGTACGCCACGGCTACCTCCACCCCGGGGATTCGTGGATCAGGACACGGGCGAGCGCGTTGCCCGAACTGCCGCCGCTCATGTCCGCCCGCCCCACGACCAGCGCCGGCGACGATGGATTCGCGTTCGGAGCCGGTCCCAGCACGTAGGCAGTCGTCCCGTCCGGGGAGAGATAGTTGCCGCTGACCACGGCTTTACACGCCGCCTGCATTCGGCCCACCTGCCCCACCGGGATCAGGTCGCCGCTCCCGCCGCTCGCCTGCGCGATGCCCGCCCAGGTGTTGCCCGCGAACCTCTTGACCGTGCGCGCCCCGTCGAACTCCAGCGCGTCGCCCTTCGCGACCGTGCCGCTCAGTGCGTAAACCCGCCCCTCCCAGCCGAGCGGGGAGACGACGCGACTGAGCAGACTGCCGGAGCCGGTGAACTGCCCCTCGGAGGCTTCTTCCACGATCACCGGACACGAGCTGCCGCCGGCGATGCCGAAGGCCGCGATGCCGCCCGCGTGCTTGACGAACGGCGCGCCCTCGCTCGTGACGATCAGGCGATCCGAGTAATTGAGCTTGACGGCGTAGTCCTGATTCCCGCCGGGGATGCTGTTGCCGGTGTGCCATGCGAAGCGCGAACTCACGATCGAGTCACTGACCGAGGGATGCAGCGGCGTGCTGGCGTCGTAGATCGCGGCATTGCCAATGTTTGCGAAGCCGGTCGTGATGATGCGCATTTGCACGATGCCGCCCTTGGAGCGCGCGATCGTGAAGTTGCCGTCAGCGTCCACCTCATCGTGCAAGTAAATGCCGTAGGGCCCATACCCGAAGTGCGACGCGATGATGGTGGATGTGGAGAACTGCGAATTGCCGGCGACCGCGACCGAGGCCAGATGGTTGCCGATGATCGAGCATGCTTCCCAGAAATGATGGCCCTGCACCACCTGATCGCGGAACCAGTAGCCGATGTAGTTGTCGGTGGCCCGAACCCGGATCATGCGGAAGTGATCGTGCGCGCCGATGATGCCCGCGTAGAACCGCGTGACCCAGACATCCTCCATGAGGCCGTCCGACCACTGCTGCACGCCGAAGCACTTAGACGATGGCGGCGTACCCTTCGTTCCGCCGCCGGGGCCGGTGATCGTCAGGCGGCGTAAGGACGGCACACGGCCGGCATTGGATGCGGAGGGCTTGGCGATCGCGATCTGTCCACTGGTGAGCGCCGGGAATTCGAGCTTCGACGCCCAGCGCTGCGCTTCGCCCACGATCTCGACGTTCTCGACCATCGTGATCGGCGACAGGCACCGGAACCCAGGCCCGCCGTCGATGATCAACGTGCCGCCGCCGACCGTCGCCAGTTCACCCAACGCTTGCGTGATCTTCGGGCTCGCGTCGCCAAGCCGATTCGGGGAGATGCCAAACGCCGACAAGTAAAAGGCGCGTTTGCGCACGAAGTTGCCGTTGCTATCGCGCATCGGCACATCGCCAATCGCCGCGGTCCCAGGAAGCAACTGACCGAGTGACGAGATGACGGAGCGCATCGCGCTAGGCCGCCACGAGGAACGGCGCGTAGTTGGACGCCGATGGCGTCGCGATCGATGTCGGGAGCGGGAAGCTGCTGGCCTTGCTCAGCGCCGCGGGGATCGTCGGCCCGGTGACGATGACCGGATTCGGCACGATGCGCGACAGGGTGATCGTGCCGTTGTCGGCCGCGAACGCGAGGCAGTAGTCCACGCCCGGCGAAATCCTCACCGCCGCTGTGAGCGCGATCGATTGCACGACACCACTCCCCGCCGCCGCCGTTGATCCCGTCGAGCCGAGTCGCGTGAGCAGCGAGGCATCGGCGTTAAATTCGTAGATCCCAAGATCCACGTTGCCGGACGGCGATCCGGTGACGTACTTCATCGTGGTGACGGTGACCGCGGCGTCCACGCGGAACCAGACGCAATACGCCTGGTTCGCGGTCGGCGTCGCGGCGATCCACGGCGGGCCGACCGGGGGGATCGGCGTGATCCACGGCGGTTGATAGCCCCCCGCCAGCACCAACTCCGGCCCGTCCATGCTACCGCCCCTCCGCGATCGCGCTGATCGCCGCGTCCGACCCGCTCGCGAGCCTGTCTGCCATCACCGTGCTCCTCTATCCGAAAAAGCCGACGCG
>JADZEE010000132.1 GCA_020850735.1 Gammaproteobacteria bacterium
AGGTTTCTTTGCGTGCGGCTGAAGCCGCACCTACGAGGGGGTGCGGGGGGGTGCGAGGGGGTGCGGGGGGGTGCGGGTGGGTGCCGAAGCGCGTCAGCCCAACTCCTCGCGCAGGATTGCGACGATACGTTCGGCGGCGTGACCGTCCCACAGCGGCGGGATGGCGCCCCGTTTGTACCGGCCGGCGACGATTTCGTCGACGTGGGCGAGCAGGGCGGTGCGGTCCGAACCGAGCAGGGTGTTGGTGCCGACGGTGATCGTCACCGGTCGTTCGGTGTTCTCGCGCAGCGTGAGGCAGGGTACGCCGAGATAGGTTGATTCCTCCTGGATGCCGCCGGAATCGGTTACCACCGCGAGCGCATTCATCACCACGCAGATGAAGTCGTGATAACCGAGCGGATCGGTCAGCTTTAAACCATCGATGCGCTGCAGCCGTTCGAGCAGCCCCCACCCGGCCGCCGAGTGCCGCGTGCGCGGGTGCAGCGGCAGCACCAGCGGGGCACGCTCGCACAGCGCGGCGAGCGTATCGACCAGCCTCGTCAGGGCCTGTTCGCTATCGACGTTGCTCGGCCGGTGAAAGGTCGCGGCCATGAACCGTCCCGGCTGGATGCCGAGCGTGGAAAGGATCGTCGATGCCCGGGCCTGGTCCAGGTTGCGTACCAGCGTGTCGATCATGACGTTGCCGACGAGATAGCGCTTGCCGGGGACACCCTCGCGCGCGAGGTTGTCCATGCCCGACGCCTCGGTCACGAACAGGTAGTCCGAAATCCCGTCGGTCTCGCAGCGGTTGTGCTCCTCGGGCATCGACGGGTCGAAACTGCGCAGGCCCGCCTCCACGTGCACCACCGCGACGCCGTGACGGCGGGCCACGCGGGCGCACGCGATCGTCGAGTTGACGTCGCCGACGACGAGCACCGCGGTCGGCTGCTCGCGCACCAGCACCGGTTCGAAGGCCTGCGCGATCTTCTCGATCTGCTGTTCGCGGGGACCCGAGCCGACACCCAGATTGATGTCGGGTCTCGGTATGCCGAGCTGTTCGAAGAACACGTCCGAGAGCTTGTCGTCGTAGTGCTGACCGGTGTGTACGAGCACCTGGCCGAGATCGTCGTGCCGGCGCATCTCGGCGATCAACGGCGCGATCTTCATGAAGTTGGGTCTCGCGCCCACGATGTTGATAATCTTCAGCACCCGCGTGCTCTCCGTGGCTGGTTCATGGTCCGCGTGCCTTTTCGAGCAGGGGCACGATATAACTGGCGGGGATGGAATAGGTGATATCGCTCGGATCCTTGAGTGCGTTTTCCTTCTTGCCTTTGACGAACACTTTGTTGATCACGGCGATGATCTCACCGCTGGCGGCGTCGTAGACCGGGCTGCCGCTGTTGCCGGGGTAGGCCGTGGCGTCGAGCTGGATCACCATGTAGGGATCGCGCAGCAGACGGATATCGTTGGCGCTGAGCTCGCGGGTGCTGAACGCCGGGATCTTGATCGGCGTGATTGCCGACACGATACCCGTGTTCGTCACCGGATACAGTCCGAGCACGGCGCCGATCGGAAAGCCGGTGAAAGCGATGGCCATGCCCTCGCGCACGATTTTCGGATCGCCGATCCTGACCGGTTGCAGGGGCGTGCCGCCGATGCGCAGCAGGGCCAGATCGTGGGCCTCGTCGGTGGCCACGACCTGGGCGCGACGTACCTCGGCCCGTTCGCCGTGGCCGACGAGCGCGGCGAGGTACTCATTGCGGGCGGTGTTCATTTCCGCCTGTACGACGTGCGCATTGGTCACCACCAGGGTGCCGTCGGCGACCGCGAATCCGGTGCCGCGCAGCAGCACCGGCGGGCGGCGCGTCTGCTCGAACGTCGCGATGCCGACGACGCTCGGACGGATCTCGTCGATGACGTCCGGCAGCGAGGCCGCCGGGGTCAGGCCCGTCCAGCCGATGAGAGCGGGCGTGGCGCAGGCGATCAGGCGGGCGCGCCAGCGGGACGTCGGTCGTACGCTCGTGCCGGGCTCAGCCATAGCGCGGGTTGCGTTCCCAGGCGAGAGACGTCGCGACGATCCGATCCAGATCGTCGTAGCGCGGTGTCCAGTCGAGCTCGCTGCGGATCCGGTCCGCGCGGGCGACGAGCTGCGGCGGATCGCCGGCCCGGCGCGGCGCGGTCTCGATTTCCAGCGGCCGCCCGTTCAGGCGTGCCACGGTATCGAGCACTTCACGCACGCTGTAGCCATGCCCGTAACCGCAGTTGAACGTCGCGCTCGCACCACCGCTTTGGAGATAGTCGAGGGCACGCAAGTGGGCGCTGGCGAGATCGTGAACGTGGATGTAGTCGCGCACGCCGGTACCGTCCGGGGTGGGGTAGTCGGTGCCGAAGATGCGCACTTTGTCGCGCTTGCCTGCGGCGGCCTCCGCGGCGACCTTGATCAGCAGCGAGGCCTGCGGTGTGGACTGCCCGATGCGTCCATCCGGATCACAGCCGGCGACGTTGAAGTAGCGCAACACCACGGCGCGCAGATCAGACGCCGCGCAGGCGTCGCGCAGCATGAGCTCGCTCATGAGCTTGGACATGCCGTAGGGGTTGATCGGTTGGGTGGGGGAGTCCTCGCTGGCGACACCGCTGTCGGGAATGCCATACACCGCGGCGGTGGACGAGAACACGAAATGGCGTACCCCGTGCTCAAGACAGCACTCGATGAGGCTGCGCGTGTTACAGGTGTTGTTGGCGTAATACAGCAACGGCTTGTCCACGGATTCCGGCACGACGGTGAACGCGGCGAAATGAAGGACGGTGTCGACCTGGTGACGCGCCATCACCTCGAGTACGAAGGCCCGATCGCCCGTGTCTCCCACCAGCAGGTCGCCGTACAGCACCGCCTCGCGGAATCCCTTGCTCAGATTGTCGATCGTCACCACGTGCCGGCCGCTCTCGCCGAGCTGTTTCACCACGTGGCTGCCGATGTAGCCGGCGCCACCGGTCACGAGTATCGTTGATGCCATGATGTTCCCTGTCGAACGCCGCTCACTCGGCGGCGGCGCTGCGGATGACGCGTGGCGATACGGCTTTCCTGCAATGCGTCTGGCGGCGCTGCCTGATCTTCACCCTTGTGCCATGGCCGCGCAGGTGCGCAATTGCGGACGGGATCCCCGCCGGCGCTGGTCTTTACGCACCGCCGGTATCGCTGCGCATTCCTGCAGCCACGACGCAGTTTACCAGCGGGCGAGCACTGTAGCGGCCGAAGATGGCAAAGACTTGGGCCGCACGCCGCGGATACGCGGAGCGACTCGCCGCCGCTGTGTTAGGATGCAACCGTCGTCGTCGCTGCAAGGTCGGCCCTCTACCATCCGTCAGGAGAGTCACGTCGATGAAGCTCAGATATCTATCCGTGTTGGCCGCGCTGGCCGTGCCGTCCGTTTTCGCCAACGATTTCCCCACGCTCGAGCGTGTCGACTACGTGCTTACGTGCATGAAGCGCGAAGGCGGTCAAACCGTGGACCACCTCTACGCCTGTTCGTGCGAAATCGACGCCATCGCCCAGAACATGGCCTTTGAGGAATACGACGGCGCGCGCACCTTCGAACAATACCGCAACATGCCCGGTGAGAAAGGTGGCCTGTTCCGCGACGACCCGCAGGGTGAAGCGCTCATCGACAAACTCGACCAGACCCGTAAGGACGCCCGCAAACGATGTTTCGTCGGCAAGGTGACGGACCACCGCAAGGACGGGAGTTGATCGCCATCGAGCCCGGTTTGATTGTGCAGCGCGGTGAAAAAAGGCCGTTTTCGTACGAAGTATTGATGCCGGGACGGGATTGACTATAATCAAATGCCCAGAAGGGTGAAGCCACGTGGGAGGGCTGGGCAGGTGCCGGTAAGGCGCTGTCCCAGGGTACAGCGTCTGCCGGGTTGCGTGCCTGGCGTGTCGTATGCGCTGTACAAGAACCAAGAATCCAGGGCTATCGCACTTCTATCGTGACAAGACCGTCGCCAATGGCGCTGTCAGGCGCCGCCAGACCCGGGCAAGCGAGCACAGCTCTCGCTACGGCCCGCGCGATACCGGTGCTCGCACCGGCGGAAAATCAAAGTCAGCAGGGTGGTAGCCGTACGGCGGTTGCCGGTCCCATTGTGCTCCGCAGCAATCGTCCTGCCAGCCGCTTCGGAATTCGTTTAAGCCTGCCGTTTACCTTTCCCGGTCTCGGGGTGGCGGTGGGCTCTAAACTGTCCCAGAGATCGATCCACTGTTGACAGTGAAAGAAGTGAAGGAGGAGGTCATGAGAAAAACATCGGTAAAACGATGGCTCCTGGCAGCTGCTTCCCTCGCTTTAGTGCCAATTGCCAGCTCCGTAATGGCCAATGAAGAGCTGGAAAAGTTGATGAAGGACCCGAACTACTGGGTCTTCCCAGGTGGTAACTACTGGAACTGGCGCTACAGCGATTTGAAGCAGATCAACACCCAGAACGCGGACAAGCTGCAGGCGGCTTGGACGTTCTCCACGGGTGTCCTGCGTGGTCACGAAGGTGGCCCGCTGGTACTGCCGAGCTCGTCGACGGGCTTGCCCCACGACACGCTCTATATTCACGCTGCCTTCCCGAACAACGTCTTCGCCATCAATCTCGACAACCTCGAGGTGGTGTGGGAATTCGTGCCGGTGCAGGACTACGAGGAAACCGTGCCCGTGATGTGCTGCGACACGGTCAATCGTGGTCTGGGCTATGGCGACGGGAAGATCATCCTGCAGCAGGCCGATACCTGGCTCGTGGCCTTGAACGCCAAGACCGGGGCGGTCGTCTGGAAAACCAAGAACGGCGATCCGAAGCTGGGTCAGACCAACACCAACGCCCCGCATGTCATGAAGGACAAGGTCATCACCGGTATGAGTGGTGCCGAGTTCGGCGTGCGCTGCTGGTTGAACGCCTACGACCTCAAGACCGGCAAGCGCGTATGGCGTGCTTACAGCATGGGCCCGGACAGCGACATGCTGTTCGATCCGGCGAAGACCACCGAGCTGGGTAAGCCAGTCGGCAAGGATTCTTCTCTGAAAACCTGGAAGGGCGATCAGTGGAAAATCGGCGGTGGTTCGACCTGGGGCTGGTGGCCGTATGACAAGGAGCAGAATCTCCTGTTCTACGGATCCGGTAATCCGTCGACCTGGAACCCGGTCGTTCGTCCGGGCGACAACAAGTGGTCGATGACCATCTTCGCGCGTGACGTCGACACTGGCATGGCCAAGTGGGTCTACCAGATGACTCCCCACGACGAGTGGGATTACGACGGCATCAACGAGATGATCCTGGCCGACATGAAGGTCAAGGGTAAGGATCGCAAGGCCCTGGTGCATTTCGACCGGAATGGCTTTGGCTATACCCTCGATCGCGTTACCGGTGAGCTGCTGGTCGCTGAGAAGTTCGACCCGGCCGTCAACTGGGCCACGCATGTCGACATGAAGACGGGCCGCCCGCAGGTCGTGAAGAAGTACTCGACCCACGCGAACGGTGAGGACGTCAACTCCACCAACATCGGTCCGGCCGCGCTGGGTACCAAGGACCAGCAGCCGGCCGCCTACAGCCCGCGTACAGGCCTGTTCTACGTGCCGACGAACCACGTCTGCATGAACTACGAGCCGGTCAGCGGTGGCGAGTACGTCGCGGGTCAACCGTACGTGAACGCCGTGCTGTCGATGTTCCCGGCTGGCAAGGTGATGGGTGACGGGACGAACAATCTCGGCAACTTCATCGCCTGGAATGCGGACGAGGGCAAGATCGTCTGGTCGATTCCGGAGCGCTTCTCCGTGTGGAGCGGTGCGCTGGCGACGGCGGGCGATGTCGTGTTCTACGGCACCCTCGAAGGCTACCTGAAGGCTATCGACGCCAACAGCGGCAAGCTGCTGTGGAAGTTCAAGACCCCGTCCGGCATCATCGGCAACGTCAACGGCTGGTCCCACAAGGGCAAGCAGTACGTCGGCGTCCTGTCGGGTGTCGGTGGCTGGGCCGGTATCGGCATGGCCGCGGGTCTCATCAACGACACGGATGGTCTGGGTGCGGTCGGTGCGTACAAGGGTCTGAGCCTTCACCCGCCTCGGCGGTGTGCTGAGCGTGTTCAGCCTGCCTTGAGCGCCATCGAGATCTAGAATCCGCTTTGTAGGTTTGTAGCCATCACCCGGTACTTCGCTAGAAGTACCGGGTTTTTTTTGGAACAATCTCGTCGCAGCGCAGCTCCGGGGCTGGTAATGCACTGCGTGATCGGAACGCTGGAGTACCTCTGCCACGACGCTGCGGTGCGTTCAGGCTGTGTTAATCGACGCGCGTCTATCGTGGGGGCCGAGTGAGCCAGGGCGACAATCCAGCGCTCTTTCTTGTGCCTGGTCAACCCGAAGGAGAATAATCAGATGTGGATTTTCAAACCTGCGATGACGCTTGCCGCACTCGTATTGGCGATCGGTACCATGGTCGCGCATGCGGACGAGGTCGTGGTGCGGGCCGTGGTCACGAATTTCGACCCGCTCGTGGCGTTCGTGAAGCCGGGTGACAGCGTGCGCTGGACCAACATGACCGGACACGATTCCGCCTCCATCGAGGGTATGATCCCCGAAGGAG
This sequence comes from Gammaproteobacteria bacterium, assembly GCA_020850735.1. Lineage (GTDB taxonomy): Bacteria > Pseudomonadota > Gammaproteobacteria > JADZEE01 > JADZEE01 > JADZEE01. The sequence goes on from JADZEE010000132.1 coordinate 6,589, forward strand.
CCCAGGGCTGGCATTCGAAGCTCGGGGAGGAATTCGTGCAAACCTTCGACAAGGAAGGTGCGTACGTTTACAAGTGCACGCCGCACGTGTCGGCCGGTATGGTCGGCGTGGTCGTGGTCGGGGACAAGCCCGGCAATCTCGAAGCCATCGACGCCGCGCTCGAAAACGTGCAGGAAGCCAAGAATATGGTCGCCCGGGCGATTCGCAAGATGAAGCAGGCGCTCGAGAGCAAAGGCAGCGCGAGCTGAGGCGGGATCCGGGCGTCAGGGTGACCAGCCGTCACATCCGACGGCCGGGATCCGGTCGAGGCCACGGCGCGCCGCAGGCGGCCGTGGCCGTGTCGTTTGCGCCACCAACCGCCGATTGTGCCGCGATCGGCGCTCGTGACGCCGCACAGAAGGAGTGACACCGACATGACGAACCGCATGCAACTGACGAGCGGGCCCCTGCGCCCGTACGTGCTTGCCGCAATGTGTCTCACCGGCGCTTTGGCGGCGGCGCCGGCCACGGCCGCGCAAGCAGAGCGCGTGGCCCTGAAGGTCTGTGCTGATCCGCACAATCTCCCGACCTCGAATGAGGCCGGAGAGGGCTACGAGAACCGGATCGCGGAGCTGTTCGGTCGCGAGCTCGGCCTGCCGGTGCAGTACGAATGGTTCCCGCAGCGGATCGGCTTCATACGCAACACGCTGCGCAACAACGATACGCCCGACGAATCGTACAAATGCGATCTCGTCATGGGCGTGCCGGACAACTTCGAACTCGCCGCGACGACGCGGCCGTACTATCGCTCGGTGTGGGTGATGGCTTACGCCCGGGGGCGCGGCCTGGATGACGTGAAGTCCCCGCAGGATCTGTCGAACCTGCCCGAGGACCGGCGCAGCAAGCTGCGTCTGGGCTTATTCGACAAGAGCCCGGCTACCGAATGGGTGTTTGCCAACGGCATGGTGGAGCAGATCGTGCCCTACCAGATCATGACCGGGGATCCCCGTGCCTACCCCGGCCAGATCATCGAGCGTGATCTCGCCCAGGGCAAGATCGACGTCGCCTTCGTCTGGGGACCCATCGGTGGCTATTTCGCCAGGAAGGTAGCCGAGCCCGAGATCGTCGTGCTGCCGATGCCGCTCGATACCGGCATCAAGTTTGACTACCAGATCGCCATGGCCGTGCGTTACGGCGAGAAGCAGTGGAAGGAGCGGCTCAACGCCCTGATCGAGAAAAACGCGGTCGCCATCAAGGCCATTCTCGAGGACTACGGTGTGCCCCTGCTTCCGGTCGTGGTGCGGGATCCCGCGGGGGAGGACGATGATGATTGAGGGCCGGACGTGGTTCCTGTTGATCGTGCTCGCGCTCGGCACGATCGGCGCGGCACGTGCCGGAGATGGGGAGCCGGTGGACGGCGGCGGGGCCGGCGAAGCCCCGGTAGAGTTTTCGCAGGCGGAACGCGTCCTGTGGATGACCGACCAGTTGCACATGATCGACCGGCCGATCAGGCTGGTCTACGAGTTTGAAAAATCAGGCAGCTTCGAAGAGGGTTTCAAAGACGTCGTCGATATGGAGATCGTATCCTTGAACGACGACCGTTCAAAGAACGCCCACATCAATTTTTTCACGGGCGAACGCAACCATTTCGTCCCGGAGCAGGAGGGTATCACCGTCAATCCGGTGCTCGGGATCTACCTGCAGGGAGACACCTACGAGATGGAGCGCCTGACCCGTGGGAGCTGGCGGTATTTCCATCGCAGCCTCAAACAGGCTATTGCCGATGCCGCCGAGGTGCAGGCTGTCGAGATCCAGTTCGAAGGCCGCAAGGTCGCCGGCACGCGGATACACATCGTCCCGTATGCGAACGACCCGCGCAGTGCGCAGATGAAGGAGTTCGCCGCCAAGGAATACGACATCACGGTTTCGGACGGGATCCCCGGCTACCTGTACGAGGTGCGCAGCTACGTTCCCGCCGCGGCCGGCGAAAACCAGCCGGCGGCGGCCCCGCCACTGGTCCAGGAAGTCATGCGACTGGTGCAGGCCAAACCGTTTTGACGACTCACGGACGGGTTCGGCGGAAGATGTCTGTCACCATGTCGCGCACCGTCGGGCCGCCACGCGCAGTCGGCTGATCACCACCGTCATCGCGAGCCGGGTCACAGGACCGGCGTGGCGATCCGGGCGACCGTGCCGTTCTCCGCAGGGCCTGGATTGCCCCGTGTGCCCCGAACGGGGCGCCGGCGGGCAACCTGCACCGCCCCGCCATGACGGTATGAATTCCGCGGCACCTTGGATTGCCACAGCGCCTGCGGCGCTTCGCAATGACCGGATTCTTTGCTGCGGCACCTCGCGACGACCGCGCCGGGTCCACAGCACGTGGCGATGACCGTTCCGGGTCCACAGCACGTGGCGATGACCGTTCCGGGTCCACAGCACGTGGCGACGACCGTTCCGGGTCCACAGCACGTGGCGACGACCGTTCCGGGTCCACAGCACGTGGCCACCACCGAGACGGGTCGGATCAGGCGCAGCCGTCTCGTC
>JADZEE010000133.1 GCA_020850735.1 Gammaproteobacteria bacterium
GACCTCTTCCTCGGCCCGCAACTTGGCGTGGATGACGACGGGTTCCCGATCTTCAACGCCGATCCGGCGCGCCTCTACACGCCGCTCAGCCGTGCCGAATACGATGCGATCGGCACGAAGACAACCTACCACCCCGAATCGCGCACCGACACGCTCGCGCTGACGCTTGGCAATGCGGAGTTGTTCCATCTGCCCGCCGGCCCGGCCGGTTTCGCCGGTGTCATCGAAGCCGGCAACCAGGCCTATGATCTCAACCCCGATCCGCTCGCGACGCAGTACTACTACTACAGCTGGAAGGATTCGGACGGCCACGGCAGCCGCAACCGCTGGGCCGCGGCAGGCGAGTTGCGCGCGCCGCTGCTTGCAGGCGTGAATCTCAGCGTCGCCGGCCGCTACGACCAGTATCACTATGCAGGCAACGAGGTCGGCAAGTTCACGTACAACGCGGGCCTCGAATGGCGGCCGCTGAAATCGCTCCTGCTGCGCGGCTCCTACGGTACGGCCTTCCGCGCGGCCGACCTGCATTACGTGTTCTCCGGTCCCGGCAACGACGAGACCTCGGGTCTCGACTACTACACCTGCCTCTCGGACGACCCCGGCGCATCGGACTGCTCCGACTACGACGAGAACCTGATCCGCTCGCGGGAGGGCAACCGTAACCTCGACCCCGAGACGAGCACATCGTGGACCGCGGGCCTCGTCTGGTCGCCGACCACGAACTTCGACGTGACTCTCGACTATTTCGACATCCGCATGCGCGACCAGGTGCAGGACATGAGCGTCGATGCGATCCTTCGCGACGAGGCGAGCTGCCGTCTCGGTGATCTCGATCCGTCCTCGCCGACCTGTGTCGATGCAATTTCGCGCATCACGCGGATCAACGGCGACCTGTACGGCATCTTCGTGAACCCGGTGAACGTCGCCCGCGAAACGACCAGCGGGCTCGACGTGAGCGCGCAGTACCGGCTCGCGACGCGCATCGGCGACTGGCGGCTGTCAGCCAGTCACACGTGGGTAAACGAGCACGAGTTCCAGCAGTTCCGCGGCGACCCGATCGAAAACGAGTTCGCGATCAACAGCGGCTTCGACATTCCGCGCACGAAGTCGAGTGCGACCATCGGCTGGCAGTACGGCGGTTGGGCCGCGAGCCTGCACGGCGAGCGCCTCGGCAAGCTGCCGAACTCGGACTCCTACGATCAGGTCTACGATCCTGAGGACGGCGGCAGCCCGTGGATCGATGCCACCTGGCGCTACAACGCCTCGGCGAGCTACACGGTCCGCGAATCGATGCGCGTCGCGCTCACGGTCGACAATCTCACCGACGAGATGCCGCCGAAGGACCCCACCTACACGGCCTATCCTTACTACGATGTGTCGTGGTTCGATTCCGTCGGGAGGACTTACTTCCTGAGCTTTACCTGGAAGTTCGGCGGCCGGCCACTGCAGTAGCGCTGCTGAAGGCATAAAGAACCGCCGCGGCAGCTCGCGCTGCCGCGGCGGAAGGTCAGCGAACACCGGGGAAGTTGTTCGCGGAAGAAAGCGGATCGGTCAGTCGCGCGTGCCCGTGTAACACTCCGCGCCAGAGGGCGTGTATGCCTTCGCCACGCAGCGCGCGCGGGCGAGACGCGCATCGATGCGGTTCTGCACGAGCGAGCCGCTCCTCGCTGCCAGCAGCAAGGCAACCGGCCAGTGGCGAACCGAATCGCTCGGGCGCAGCGCGGGCATCAGGACTGTGAGGGTGCGGGTGCTCATGGACACCCGAAGATGGAGCAAAGGGCGTGCCAGTGACTGTGCCCTTGCCAATCAGTACGTTACGCAAACCTCACGCCGCCTGCGACGGTCCCGGGTGACGTTGCGCGTCACTTTCCGACGGGCAGGACGACAACGCAGGCCTGCCCCTTTGCGCGCAGGGCTTCGCAGATACTGCGCGACTTGGCCTCACCCGGCGTTGCGGCGCGCAGCCGATAGAGCGTGCTGCCGCCGCTTTTCACCGCCACCACGGCAGGCGAAAGGCCCGCGAGCACGCTGCCATGGGCATGCGCCGCCCGCTCCCATTCCGCACGCGCCTTCGCCTCCGTGCTGAAGGCACCGAGCTGTATGCCGTGCCCGAAGGGCCGTGCTGCCGGCGCGGGCGGGGCAGTCACTGCGGGCGATGCGACCACCGGCGGCGCGGCAGCGGCGGGTGACGCGTCAGACGGTGCGGCCGGCCCTGGCGCTACCGGCTCTGGCGCCGCAGGCGCGCCCGGTGTGGCGCCCGCCAGCGAGAAATTCTCGACGCGGATGCGCGCCTCCTCGGCCCACTTGCTCTCGGGGTGCTGCCGCAGATAAGCCTGATAGGCCTCGATCGTGTCGGCCGTCGCAGCCTGCTGCCAGTCGCGTTCCTCGCCAAGTTGCTTGACGCGCGCCTCGGCCTGCGTTGCGAGCGGACTGTCGCCGTGCTTTGCGAGGAAATCCCCATACGCCTCGATCGTGTCTGCGGTCTGCGCCGACTGCCAGTCCCGGCGCTCGCGGCTGCAACCCGCGAGGATCGCGATGCACGTCACGAATATGGCCAAACGTACGCAAGCAGACATGAGCCGGCGCGCTCCTTCGAACGGGTCCCGCTGATATTCTAGCGCCAGGAGGACGCACGCATGTCAGATCTGCCCAGGCGGCGCCTGCTCGATCAGTTCGGCGCTTCGCCCACGTTCATCGCCGAGGGCTGCCGCCTGCAGGGCGATCTCGAAACACGGGGCCCGCTCGTGCTGTCGGGCAGCCTCGAGGGCAAGGGCCGGATCGGCGGTGCCGTGTCGATTTCGGTCGGCGCGCGATGGCACGGCGACGTGCATGCGAAATCCGGCGTGATCGCCGGCGAAGTGATCGGCAACGTCACGATCGAAGAAAAACTCGAGATCGGCGCGACCGCGGTGATCCGCGGCAGCATCACCGCCAGATCACTCGCGATCGCCAACGGAGCCGTGATCGATGGCGACATCGCCGTCACCGGCACGCAGCCGGTGGTGAAGTTCGACGAGAAGCGCAGCGCCTCTGGCCCGTAGCCCGCAGCCCGCGGCCCGCCGCTGCTTCAATTACAGGAAGTGAGACCATTGATCCACGCCGTGATCAGCTGCACACCCTGATCGTCGACGAGGTTCGAGGCGAGCGGCGGCATGGCAACTCCAGGAGTCCGCGTATCGATACGCTCGAGGAGCACCGAACTCCCGGGTGCGCCAGGCGCAACGATGCGGGCGTTCGGCAGCCCGAGATCGTCCTGAGGCACGACGTCGCAGGTATTGGTCCCCGCGAGCGATGTCGCATAGCGCAGGTCCATGTCGCTCGGTGTCGGACCGTTCGGCTGGTGGCAGAACGCGCAATTGGTGTGCAGCCACGCGCGGGCCCGCTCGGTGACCGTGCCGCTCGTCCCGTATGGATCGGGAATCACGGGCTGCGTCGCGGGGTCGGGAATCGGCGGCGAGAGCGTGTTGATCGCACTCAGCGTCACCAGTTGATTGGCGGTGCGTCCCGTCGCGGGGTACAGCAGGTTGCCGTTCAGCTGCCCCGTCTCGAGCCCGAGGCTGCGGCCTGCAACCGAGGTGTGGCAGGCGCGGCATTGCGCCTCGCTCGGAAAGATCCAGTCCTGTGAACCGATCGTGACGGTCTTGCCGCCCACGACACGCGTTGCTTCGGTGCCGGCAGCGTTCCACTCGTAGGTGTAGCCCGCCCAGTTATTGCCCGCGCTCGTGTGGCGCATGAAAAGGCGCGTCTCGACCAACCGCGTGCCGATCCTGAAATCCTTGCGCAGCACTGTGCCCGGCGGGAAATCCCAATCGTGGTCGGCGGCGCTCGTGTCGATATTCTGGCCATTCGGCAGGGCAATCCAGCGTGTCTTGTCCGAGCCATCCGACCAGAAGCCGGCATTCGGCGCGTAGGGGATGAGCCCTGATGCAGGTTGCGCGGGATTGCCGCTTGCGCCACAGCCGGTCGCGGAAAATTGCGTCGCCACACTGCCACCGCCGCCAGTGCCCTGCACGAGCTGGTAGAGGCCGCCGCCGTTCAGATCGACGACATAAAGCTCGCCACTCTGGTCCTCACCGAATGAGGAAATGCCGAGACTTGTGTCGAAGCCGTCGGAGGACGTGACAGTCAGTGTTGGAGAGGTCGTCGCCGGTATGTTCCAGATGCGACCTGTACCGTAGTCACCGAACACATAACGGCCGATGAGGGACGGGATAGCCGTGCCACGATAAACATACCCACCCGTCACCGAATAGCCGACGTCAAAGCCGGTTTCATACTCGGCAATGGGTGCCTGAAAGGGCCCTGAGACGCCGGGACAGGAATTTGCAGTGGTCAATGTGCCCTCGCGGCAGCGCCACCCGTAGTTCCCGTTGCTCACGATTCGGTCGATCTCCTCGCGATCACCCTGCCCGACATCACCGACCCAGAGATCGCGGGCCCCGCCCCGATCGAAACTCCATCGCCACGGGTTCCTGAGACCGTACGCGTAGATCTCGGCGCATTGCGCCGCGGCGGTCGTGCCGTTTGCGCACGAGCCGCCCGTGGTCCTGAACGGATTCGAGGCGGGGATCGAATAAGTCGTCGCCGACTCCGCACCCACATCGATCCGCAGGATCTTGCCGAGCACGTTCTGCAGATTCTGGCTGTTACCGATGGGGCCGTGCTGGTCGTTGCCGCCACCACCATCGCCGGTGCCGAAATAGAGCAAGCCGTCCACCGGGCCGAACATGATGTTGCCGCCGTTGTGATTGCTCTCGTTGCGCGCAGCCCGGAGCAGCACGACCTCGGAGCCCGGATTGAGCGTGGCGCCGCCATCCGTCGTACGGAACATCGAAATGCGCGTCTCCACCGGGGAGGTGCCGATATAGAAAACGAAGGCTCGATCATCCGTGGGGAAATTCGGGTGGAACGCGAGCCCGAGGAGACCCCGCTCCGTCGAGTCGTCGAGCACGCGGTCAGTGATATTGAGGAATACGCTGCTCGTCGCGACACCGGGCGTGTTCTGGAAAACGCGGATGACACCCGGCTTTTCCACGACGAACCATCGCGCTGCAGAGCCCGGGGCCTGCAGCATCTGCACCGGCTGTGTAAACGAGAGGCTGGAAAACACTCGCGCGGTCGTGAGCGTCGCCGTCGGCTCGGCACCGGCGAGACAGGTGGTGTTGCTCGGCCTGGAATCGAGGCCGGAAACGGGTGCATTCGGCGTCGTGACACTCGCCTGCCCCGATTGTGCCGATTCATTCGGCGGTGTCGCCGCGTCGACGGCGCTCACGCGATAGGTATAGGCGGTATTGGCAACCACGGTGTTGTCGGTGTAACTGTTGCTCGCCGGAGTCGCGAGCGCCGTGGCGCTGCCGTTGCGGTAGACACGATAGCCGGCGACGCCGCTGCCCCCCGCGTTGTCGGTCGATGCGGCCCAGGTGAGCTGCACC
>JADZEE010000134.1 GCA_020850735.1 Gammaproteobacteria bacterium
ACTGCCATCAGGGCCCGAGCCAGCATCGGCTCATCAACAGGCCGGATATAACCGCGCAGTCCGATCCCCTGTGGCCACCCAGCGACCGACTTGCAGTAACGGGGGAGTCCATATAACAAGCTCTCAGCGTACGAGGGCGGAAATCGCCTTGAAGTGCTCGCAGTTCTTGTCTTCGGTCCACTCGAACACGACCGATTCGGTGCTCACGACCATGATGCCGTACTGCAGGAGTCGATGCAGTGCGTTCTGGTAGTTCTCGAGCTTGCGCGAGCAGATAGCGTCCTCGATCACCCAGACCGTCTTGCCCGCGTCACGCAGATGGACTGCGGTCTGCAATATGCACACGTGCGCCTCCATGCCGGCGAGCACGACCTGCGAGCGGCCCGTGGCCTCGATGGCCTGCATGAATGCGGGCAACCGGGCTGCGGAGAAGCAGGTCTTGTCCAGGCGCGGCGCCGAGGCAGGGATGAGCGCATCGACGGCCGGCATGGTCTTGCCGGGCCCCTGCGGGTACTGCTCGGTGGCCATGACCGGAACGCCGTACAGCCCGGCCGTGCGCAACAGCAGGGATGTGTTGCTGATGACCCGGTTGATGACTTTGCTCGGCATGACGGCGCCGAGTTTTTCCTGGAGATCGATGACTGCGAAAGTGCACTGGTGCACGTTGCAAAGCGACATACGCTACCCTCTATTAACGATGGACATGGTTCCGTGCACGGAGGAGGGCACCCCTGACCGTCACCCGAAGTCCCGGATGCGTCAGCGTTGTTGTTCTCGAAACCTCGCGCGCCGCTCGCGGCGGGCGCGGATCCGGGTCATTCGAGCCAGCCATTGATTTGTTCGAGATCCTGGGGGTTCAACGTACCGGCCGCCCGCTTCAGGCGCAGGGTGTCGAGTATATAGTCATACCGCGAGCGCGCGTAATCGCGCTTGGCGCGGAACAACTCGCGCTCCGCGGTGACCACGTCGACGCTGGTGCGTGTGCCGACCTCGAAACCGGCGGTCGTCGCGGCGACTGCCGTTTCGGAAGACACCACCGCCTGATTCAGGGCCTTGACACGGCTGATGCCGGACAGGATCCCGAGGTAGGCATTGCGCGTTTCGCGTTCGGTGGTGCGGCGCTGGCGCTCCAGGTTCTCGAGCGCTTCCTCGTGACGGTAACGCGCCTCACGCGTCCGTGACACGACCGCGCCGCCCGAGTAGATCGGTACATTGAGCTCGACGCCGATGGCCGAAGCGTCCGTATCGGTCGTACCGAACCGCCCGCCCGTATGCGAATAGCCGGTCGATCCGACGACGTCCAGAGTCGGCAGGTGGCCGGCATTCTGGCGCGTGATCTCCTGCTCGGCGGTATCGGCGGCGACCAGTGTCTGCTTCAGGCGCAGGTTCTGGTCGAGCGCCCCGGCGGTCCACGCCTCGACGTCGGCGGGTTCCGGTGGCACCAGCGGCACTTCCTGACCGAGCGGCGCAAGGGCGTGGTGAAACTGGCCGGTCAGCTCACGCAGTGCCTCCAGGGCGTTGTCGAGCGTGTTCTGCGCGCGGATTTCCTCGGCGACGGCGAAGTCGTAGCCGGCCTGGGCCTCCTGCACGTCGGTGATGGCGATCAGGCCCACCTCGAAACGCTGCTGGGTCTGCTCGAGCTGGCGTCCGAGCGCCGTCTTTTCAGCCTGTGCGAAACGCAGATTGTCGACCGCCGAGAGGGTGTCGAAATAGCGTTCGGCGGTGCGCGTCATGAGATCCTGACGGGCGGCGGCGACGGCGATCCCGGCCTGGCTGATGCGCAGATCCGCCTGCTGCAGGTTGATCCAGCGGTCGTAGTGGTATACCGGCTGGCGCAGGCTCACGATCCATCCGCGGCTGTTGAACTGCACATCGCTGCTGCTGCCGAGCGCGCCGAAACTCAGCGACGAATCGATGTCCTGATCGTTGTAAGTCGTGTTGGCCTGGCCGGCGACCTCCGGCAGCAGCAGCCGTGCCCGTGCCTGCGGTCGCAGTTCCTGGACCGCACGGTAGGATGCCTGCACGCTGCGAAACTCGGGATCCCGGGCCTCCGCGAGGTTGTAGATGTCGAGTAGGCTTTCCGCGCGCGCGGGACCGGCACAGACCAGCGCGGCGAACAGCAGCGTCCGTAACTTGTTCGTCATCGGTGTCGTAATCCTCGAAATACGGTCGCAAACGGCACGGCTTCAGTAGCGGGGCAGCGTCGAATCGATTTCACGCGACCACGCATCCACGCCCCCTTCGAGATTGGCGATCCGGGAAAACCCGGACTGTTCCAGAAACCGGGCCGCGAGCAGGCTGCGCACGCCGTGGTGGCAGATCACGACCGTTGGAGCGTTCACGTCGAGGTCGTGCAGCGCCCCGGCCATGCGGTCCATGGGCAGGTTGCGGGCGCCCTCGATGTGACAGGTCCCGAATTCCCAGGGTTCGCGAACGTCCAGCAGGATCGGCCGCTCGCCGCAACCCAGTCGTTCCTTGAGCGCCGACGGCGTCAATCGCTCCATGCCGCCGTCAGAGACTGAACACTGGTTTCGGCCGCGCCCCGATCAGGGGCGGCAGCACGGTTTCGAACAGGCTTTCCGTCGCCCACTGCGCGGCTCCGACGCGCGTAATCAGGCGCGCTTCCATCAGCGGTGCCTCGCCGACCACGAGGAACATGCGCCCACCCGGGGCCAGGCGCTCGGGCCAGTCATCCGGCATTTCGGGCACCGACCCGGTCACCGCGACCAGGTCCCAGGGGCCGCCATCGGGCCAGTCGTGGAGCGCATCGGCGCATACGATACGAGCGCTCGCCAGGCCGAGTTTGCCGAGGCGCGTCGACGCGTCGGCGACGAAGTCCTCGTACAGATCGACGCTCGTCACCGCGCCCGCGAGGTTGGCGAGCAGGGCGGTCACGTGGCCGCTGCCGGTGCCGATTTCGAGCGCTCGTTCACCGGCCTGCGGCGCCAGCGCCTGCAGCATCCGGCCCTCGACCTTGGGCACCATCATCAGCTGCCCGTGCGCCAGCGGGATCTGCGTGTCCGCGAAGGCGAGGTTGCGGTAGCGCTGCGGCACGAACTCCTCGCGCGGCACCGCCGCGATCGCGTCCAGCACGCGCTGATCGAGCACCTCCCAGGTGCGGATCTGCTGCCCGATCATGTTGATACGCGCTTGCTCGAAATTCATGCCCGGAATCGCCATTGAAGCTGACGGATAATCACTGCGCAGTGCGGCGGTAACCGCGCTTACAAATGCAGAATGCGTATTGTATAGTGAGCCGGCAAGAAGCAGCTAGGGGTGCTCGGGCGCGCCGCGGCGCGGGAACCGCGGGCGGCGCGCGGGCTGAGAGATACCCTTTGAACCTGAACCGGATAGTACCGGCGGAGGGAAGCACGACCAGCCCCGAGCGGTTCCGCCCTGCACGGCGGCATTCCGGGCGATTTCTCCCTCCCTCCTTCCGTCGTATCGGGTTCGGCACGACGTACGCAGGCGAGGTGACGCTTTATGAATGCCATTCCTGAATCCCTGTTGAGCGAAGCGGCGCAGGTCGACGCCGAGGCCGTCCGGCCATTCCCCAATTCGCGCAAGATTTACGTCCAGGGCCGCCGCCCGGATCTGCGTGTGCCGATGCGCGCGGTAGCTCAGGCCGACACGCATGCGCGCGCGGGCGTCGAAACCAACCCGCCGCTGATGGTCTACGACACTTCCGGCCCCTACACCGATCCCGACGCCGAGATCGACATCCGGCGCGGCCTGTCCGGGCTGCGCACGGCGTGGATCGAGGAACGTGGCGACACCGAGCCGCTGGGCGGCCCGAGCTCCGAATTCGGACGTCGTCGTGCCGCCGACGACAAGCTGGCGCACCTGCGCTTCAAGGCGCTGCGAGGATCGCGCCGCGCGTGCGCCGGTGCGAACGTGACGCAGATGCACTACGCACGCCGGGGCATCGTCACGCCAGAGATGGAGTTCGTCGCCATCCGCGAGAGTCTGCGACGCGAAGCGCTGCGCGATGCCGACCCCGCTCGCCGGCACGCGGGGCAGGGTTTCGGTGCGCTGCTGCCCGAACGGGTGACGCCGGAATTCGTGCGCGACGAAATCGCGCGCGGGCGGGCCATCATCCCCGCCAACGTCAACCATCCCGAAACCGAACCGATGATCATCGGCCGCAACTTCCTGGTGAAAATCAACGCCAACATCGGCAACTCCGCGGTCACATCCTCGATCGCGGAAGAAGTCGAGAAAATGACCTGGGCGATCCGCTGGGGCGCCGACACGGTAATGGACCTGTCCACCGGCAAGCACATCCACGAGACCCGTGAGTGGATCGTGCGCAACGCGCCCGTGCCCATCGGCACCGTGCCCATCTATCAGGCGCTGGAAAAGGTCGACGGCCGTGCCGAGGATCTCAATTGGGAGATCTTCCGGGATACGCTGATCGAACAGGCCGAGCAGGGTGTCGATTACTTCACCATTCACGCCGGTGTGCGGCTGCCCTACATTCCGCTCACGGCCCGGCGGGTGACCGGAATCGTCTCGCGCGGTGGATCGATACTCGCCAAGTGGTGTCTGTCTCATCACCGGGATAATTTCCTGTACACGCACTTCGAGGAGATCTGCGAGATCATGAAGGCTTACGACGTGGCCTTCTCGCTCGGTGACGGGCTGCGTCCCGGCTGTATCGCCGACGCCAACGATGAGGCCCAGTTCGCCGAGCTGCGCACCCTGGGCGAGCTGACGCGGCTCGCCTGGCGGCACGACGTACAGGTGATGATCGAGGGACCGGGACACGTGCCCATGCAACTGATCAGGGAAAACGTCGAAAAAGAGCTCGCCGAGTGCAGCGAAGCGCCCTTCTACACCCTCGGACCATTGACGACTGACATCGCGCCCGGCTACGACCACATCACCTCGGCGATCGGCGCGGCCATGATCGGCTGGTTCGGCACCGCGATGCTGTGCTACGTGACGCCCAAGGAACATCTCGGCCTGCCGAACAAGAAAGACGTCAAGGACGGCATCATCGCCTACAAGATCGCCGCGCATGCCGCGGATCTGGCCAAGGGTCACCCGGCCGCCCAGGCGCGCGACGACGCGCTGTCGAAGGCGCGTTTCGAATTCCGCTGGGAAGACCAGTTCAACCTGTCCCTGGATCCTGACACGGCACGCGAGTTTCACGACGAGACCTTGCCCAAGGAAGGCCACAAGGTCGCGCACTTCTGCTCGATGTGCGGGCCGCAGTTCTGCTCGATGAGGATCACGCAGGACGTGCGCGACTACGCGGCGGCGCACGACATCGGCGATGCCGAGCTGGCGCTCAGCGCCGGGATGCAGGAAAAAGCGCGTGAGTTCAACGCCGAGGGTGCGCGGATCTACAGGCCCGCCTGAGCCATCGACCACCGTAGCGGCGCCGCACGGGCACCGGCACACTGGTATGGAGCTGCTGACCGAGGCGGCGCAATGGCTGGTGGATGTCGTCGGGCGCTGGGGCTACGCGGGCATCTTCGTGCTCATGCTCGTGGAGAGCAGCTTCGTGCCGTTTCCGAGCGAGATCGTGATGCCGCCGGCGGGTTATCTGGCCAGCCAGGGGCAGATGAGCTTCGCCGGAGCCGTCGCCGCCGGAATCGCCGGCAGCATCGCCGGAGCGCTGCTCAATTACGGACTCGCGTCGTGGCTGGGACGGCCGTTTTTCCGCCGTTACGGACGGTTTTTCTTGCTTCCGCCCGCGCGCCTGGAACGGGTCGAGCGATTTTTCCGTGTGCACGGCGAGATCAGCACGTTTACCGGCAGGCTCGTCGCCGGCGTGCGCCAGTACATCTCCTTCCCCGCCGGGCTCGCGCACATGCACCTCGGCCGTTTCGTTTTTTTCACTGCCGCGGGGGCGGGCGTCTGGGTGCTGCTGCTGACCTGGGGTGGCTGGCTGGTCGGCCGCAATCAGGCCCTGCTGGGCCAGTATCTGCACGAGGTGACGCTCGCCGCTCTGGCCGCCTGTGTCGTGATCGTCGCCGGCTACGTGTGGTGGTACCGGCGGCGCGTGCGGGCCGGGCGCCGCGCGTGATCGTCGCGGCGTTGCGGTTCGGCAGGCGCCGCGGGATAGCGTGATGACTGCCGACGGCTGGATTTCGCTCGCGGTCATCGGCTTCGTGCTCGCGCTGCTCACGCGCACGCGGCTCGCGACCGATGTGGTGCTGATGGCCGGCCTGACGCTGCTCATCCTCGCCGGCATCGTCGGCCCCGACGAGGCGCTCGGCGGTTTCGCAAACAGCAGCGTGGCGACGGTCGCGGTCCTGTACGTGGTCGTCGCCGGGCTGGTCGACACCGGCGCGGTACAGGCGCTGAGCACACCACTGCTCGGCCGGCCGACCACGATTGCGGGTGCGCAGGCGCGATTGATGCCGCCAGTGGCCATCGCGAGCGCATTCATGAACAACACGCCGCTGGTGGCCATGATGCTGCCGGTGGTGCAGGAATGGTCCCGGCGACACCGCATGGCGGCGTCGAAGCTGCTCATCCCGCTGTCCTATGCCGCGGTGCTGGGAGGTACCTGCACGCTCATCGGCACCAGCACCAACCTGGTGGTCAGCGGCCTGGTGCGGCAGCAGACCGATCTCGCGCCGCTCGGGTTCTTCGAAATAGCCTGGATCGGCGTGCCGGCGACCCTCATCGGTATCGTCTACATCCTGATCGCCGGCCGCTGGCTCCTGCCCGAACACCGCCGCGCACTGCTGGACGAGAGCAACCGGCGCGAGTACACCATCGAGATGCTCGTCGATCCGGGCAGCGCCGTCGTCGGCAAGACCATCGAGGAGGCGGGCCTGCGCCACCTTCCGGGCGCCTTCCTCGCGGAGCTCGGACGCGGCGCGTCGGTGATCCCGGCGGTCGGGCCGAACGAACGCCTGCAAGCCGGCGATCGTCTGGCGTTCGTCGGCGTGGTCGAATCGGTGATCGATCTGGTCAAGCTCAAGGGCCTGGTGCCGGTTCCCGATCAGCTGTTCAAGCTGGACATGCCGCGGCCCGAGCGGCGCATACTCGAAGCGGTGGTGTCCGGGACCTCGCCGGTGGTCGGCACGACCATCCGCGAAGGCCGTTTCCGCTCCCGCTACGGCGCGGTCGTGCTCGCGGTGGCACGTAACGGTGAGCGCCTGCACGGCAAGGTCGGCGACGTCGTCCTGGCGCCGGGCGACACGCTGCTCCTCGAGGCCCGGCCGTCGTTTCTCGAGCAGCACCGCACGTCGCTCGATTTTCTGCTGGTGAGCGAGCTCGAACGCGCCGCCGCACCTCGGCACGAGCGCGCGGGGGCCGCGCTGGCGTTCCTGGGCGCGATGGTGGTGGCCGGTGCGCTCGGCTTCGTGAGCGTGTTCGAGGCGGCGCTGGTCGCTGCGGGCCTGATGCTGGTCGCGCGTTGCACCAGCGTGTCGCGCGCCCGGGAGGCGGTCGACTGGTCGGTGCTGGTCACCATCGGCGCGTCCTTCGGTTTCGGTGTGGCGCTCGAGAACAGCGGTGCAGCGGCGGCCGTGGCCGATGTCTGGCTGCAGCTCGCCGGCGATAATCCCTGGGTGACGCTCGCCGCGGTGTACGTGATCACCATGCTGGTCACCGAGCTCATCACCAACAACGCCGCGGCGGTACTGGTGTTCCCGCTGGCGATGGCCGCCGCCGCGGGGCTCGGTGTCGATCAGCGGCCGTTCGTGTTCGCCGTGATGATGGCGGCCTCGGCCAGCTTCGCCACGCCAATCGGGTACCAGTGCAATACGATGGTCTATGGCGCCGGCGGCTACCGATTCATGGATTTCGTGCGCTTCGGTCTGCCGCTGAACATCGTGGTGGCCACCGTCACGATCGCGATTATCCCGTTCGTGTGGCACTTCTAAGCGCGGCGCCGCGCTCAGTCCGCCAGGGCGCCCGCACGGTAGCGCCCGTCATGCCCGCCGAGGCGGGTCGCGAGCGCGGGCAGGAGAATGTCGAGCTGCGCGCGCAACGGCCAGGGCGGATTGACCACGACCAGGCCGCAGCCGTACAGCCAGGCCGTGGCCGGCGCGGCGATCTCGATCTCCGCGCGCAGTGCATCGCGCGGCGCGAGCGCGGCCAGCGCCTCGAGCATGCGCCGGTGCGGCGCCTGCGCGCGCAGTGGGTACCACAGCAGGTAGGTGCCGGTGGCGAAGCGGGTCAGCGCGGCGGCGATCGCGGCGGGCACCCGCCGGTAGTCCGCCGCGAGCTCATAGGACGGGTCCACGAGCACCAGCGCGCGCCGTTCCTGCGGCGGCAGGCGGGCCCGCAGCGCGTGCAGGCCGTCGGCGTGGTGAACGTGTACGCGCCGGTCACCGGCGAAATTCGCCGCCAGCGCCTCGTGCTCGGCAGGATGCAGCTCGTGGAGTTCGAGCCGATCGTCGCGTCGCAACAGTGCGCGGGCCAGCCACGGTGATCCGGGATAGCGGGTGAGCGTTGCGCCCGGATTCAGTTTCCCGACGACGTCGAGGTACGGGCGCAGCACGGCCGGGGCATCGACCGGCGGCCACAGCGCGCCGATACCGGTGGTGAATTCCATGCCCTTGCGCGCGGGGGTGCCCCGCAGATCGTAGAGTCCGGCACCGGCGTGCGTATCGAGGTACAGCAGCGGCTTGTCCTTGCGCACCAGGTAGTCGGCGACGAGCGCGAGCACGGCGTGCTTGAGGACGTCCGCGAAGCCGCCGGCGTGGTAGGCGTGCTGATAGCTGAGCATGAGTCGTGTGCCGTGGTCCTTGCGGTTGCGCAGGGAGTCTATTGATTCTGGCGCAATTCGTGAACGGGCGGTCGCGCATCGACCTCCGCTCAGGCTTTGCGCGGGGCACGCTCAGCACCGCCGGCGCGACGCTCGGGCGTCTGATCACGGTTGCGCAAATCGCAGCTGCACGCTTGTATCCGGGCGGCAGTCGGACTAAATAGCATGGAGAGAACGACGACGCCGATGGTTGCCAAACCCCGCAAGCGCTGCCCGTGGGTCGATCCGGCCAAGCCCGATTACGTCGCCTATCATGACGAGGAGTGGGGTGTGCCGGTGCACGACGAGCGGCGCCTATTCGAGCTCCTGACCCTGGAATCGGCCCAGGCCGGGCTGTCCTGGTACACGGTGCTACGCAAGCGCGAACATTACCGGCGCGCGTTCGCGGGTTTCGATCCCCGTCGTGTCGCCCGCTTCGGTGAGGCCGAGGTCGCGCGCCTGCTCGTCAATCCGGGCATCGTACGCAACCGGCTCAAGGTCGTCGCCGCGGTGGAGAACGCCCGCCGGTTCCTGGACGTGCAAGTGGCGTTCGGCAGTTTCGACGCCTACATCTGGACGTTCGTGCATGGCCGGCCGAAGATCAACCGGCTGCGCCGGCTGAGCGATTATCCTTCGACCAGCCTGGAATCCGACGCGCTCAGCCGTGATCTCAAAAAGCGCGGATTCCGTTTCGTCGGATCAACCATCTGTTACGCGTACATGCAGGCCACCGGCATGGTCAATGACCACGTCGTCGGCTGCTTTCGCCGGCACGAGATCATCCGTGCCAGTGGGCGTGACACCTGAGAACTCGTGAAACCATCACCGCGCCTGCTGCGACGGTCCCTGGACGCCCCTGGCGGCGTTGCGGGGACTCCCGGATCGTTTCCGCAGGCCCGCTGTGCGCGCGATTTCGTGCACCCCCGCGCCTGGCCAGGAACGCCCGGGAACCGTCTCGCTGCGGCGGGCGAATGTTTCACAAGCTCTGAGCGAATCGCCCGCTTCAGATGTCGGTGGTCGCGAGCGCGTCGAGTCCGTAGCGCGGCTGCCAGTGCAACTCGCTGCGCAGCGCGGAATCGTCACCGAGCAGATCGCCGCACTGTGCGTACCGCGGTTCGCCGAACGTGGGCGCGACCCCCAGCCCGGCCGCGACGGTGCCGGCAATCCGCGCGAAAGGAGCACGTTCCTCGCCACACACGTTGAACGTGCGGTAGCCGGCGGGCCGGACTGCGGCCGCGCAGATCGCCGCTGCCAGGTCATCGACGTGAACGGGATTCAGAATGCAGCTGCCCGATGCCGGCGGCCGCACCGGCCTGCCCTGTTCGAGCGCCGCGCGCACGAATTCGAAGGCGCCCGCCGAATGCCCCGGCTGGAACGGGAAAAACGCCCGCAGGACCGTCACGGGCAGACCGTAGAGGCGGTGCATGTCGGCGCCCAGGCGTTCGGCAAGCAACCGGCTGCAGCCGGCGAAGTCCGCCGGATCCGTCCGGCAGCTCTCCGTATGGGCGTGCCCGGCGCGAAACGGGTAGACCTCGCCGCCGCTGAGCAGGCATACGTGCAGCGCCGCGTGCCGCAGGGACCAGTCGAGCACGTTGAAGGTCGCGGCGAGATTCGCGTCCCACAGGGCCTGGCGATCGTCGGCGTCCGTCAGTCCGCCGGTGTGAATGACGGTGGCTTCACGCAGCTCGGGCGCGTCCGGCAACGGGCGGGTCAGGTCGGCGCGCACGCGCGGTTCGGGCACCGCGGGTTCGTGGCCGAAAAAGGCATCCACCGCCAGCACGTCGCCGACGGCACGCAGGCGGTGTACGACGCGCGCGCCGACGAAACCATTTGCGCCGGTGACGATGAACTTCCGGCGCGCCCGGACGTCGTTTGCAGCGATGCGGGACATCGAGTGTTCTCCGGCGGGCAGTTGGCCGACGTCACGATATCTTACCGGTCGGGAGCGGACAAAGGGGGCGTGCCCCCAACGGCGGGGCGCGCCGGTAGCTTACAATGGCGCGCAAGTCACCCGAGGATCCAGGCCGTGCAGCAGACGTCGACATCCGGCGCGGGGCGTGCCCGCAGCGCAATGCCGTCGTGACGCGTTCGGGGTCGCCGCTCGGGCGCGTGTGCGTGTTCTGTGGCTCGAACGAAGGCGCACGCTCCGCTTACGTCGAGGCCGCCGTCGAACTCGCCGGACGCCTGCTCGCGCGCCGAATCGATCTCGTCTACGGGGGCGGGCGCGTCGGCCTGATGGGCCGCATCGCCGACGTCGTTCTCGCCGGCGGCGGTGTCGTGCACGGCGTCATTCCCCGTGACCTGTTTCGGCGCGAGGTCGTACACGATGGTTTGACCGAGCTCGTCGTCGCGGACTCCATGCTCGAGCGCAAGGCGCTGATGATGGACCGGTCGGACGCGTTCGTGGTTCTGCCCGGCGGTTACGGTACGCTCGACGAGCTGTTCGAAGCGCTGACGTGGTCCCAGCTCGGTATCCACGCCAAGCCCGTCGGCGTGCTCGACGTGGCGGGCTATTTCGATCCCCTGCTCGCCTTCCTCGACCACCAGGTGCGCGAGGGATTTGTGCGTGCAGCACACCGGCAGTTGCTGGTGGTGGACACGGTGGCCGATACGCTGCTGGACCGTCTCGATGCGGCGGCGGCGACGTTCGCGCAAGCACGGAGCTGACACGTGGTTGCCGGTGCCTGCACGTTCCCGCGGCGTCGATGACGCGATTCCGCAGGTGACCGCTTGCCCATGCGGCGTGCGCGCGGTGTCGTGTTCGACATGGACGGGATCATTCTCGATACCGAGCCGATCTATCGGCGTGCGTCGCAACGCGCCGCGGCCGAGCTCGGCTACCTGCTCAGCGACGAACTCTATGCGCGCCTCATCGGCCGCGCGGCCGCCGACGTCGAGACCACCATTCATCGCGAGCTCGGTGCGGGTTTTCCCCTTGCCCGGTTCCGCCACCGTTGGGTGGCGCACTGGGAAAGCATCGTGGCGCAGGACGGTATCGCGCTGAAAGCGGGTTTGCTGACGCTGCTCGAGATGCTCGAAGATGCGGGCGTGCCGTTCGCAGTCGCGACGTCCACCCATGCCGGACGCGCCCGGGCTTCGCTGGCGGCCGCAGGCGTCGGCACGCGCTTCCCGGTGCTCGTGGCGGGGGACGAGGTGGCACGTGGCAAGCCGGCACCGGACATCTTCATCGCCAGCGCAGCGCGCCTGGGTCTGGTCTGCGCGGACTGCCTGGCCATCGAGGACTCCGAAGCGGGGATCGTCGCCGCCGCCGCCGCGGGCATGCGCACCGTGCTCATCCCGGATCTGGCGCCGGCGTCCGCCGCCGCCGTCGGTGCAGCGGCGCACGTGCTCGGATCGCTCGATGCAGCGGTGCCGGTGGTGTGCGCATGGTTCGCGACGGCTCAGCCCCGCGCCGGCCATGGTGAATGAGCCCGGTGACCCCGGATGTTCGCGGCGGACTGCGGCTGGTGATGACCGCGCTGTGGCTGCTCGCCATCGGTGCGGCGGCAGGCGTTCTGGCCTTCGGCCGTGTGCACGTGCTGCTCGCCGCAGGCGCGGGCGTGTGCCTGCTCACCAGTGCCTGGCTGCTCACGGCGCTCGCCCGGCAGGCGCCCTGGACCGGACTGGCCTTGTCGCTGTGGTCAGTCGGCATGCTCGGCAACCTGTTCATTTTTCAATTCACGGTCGGTGGCCTGCCGCCGGCGGCGTTCCTCGCCAGCGTGGGATTGTTCGTGATTTTTCTGCATTTGCTGCGGCGGTTCGTCGCGCGTGCGCTGGCGGTGAACCGGCGCGGCAGGCCGGACCGGTGAGCGCGATGTCCCGGTATCGGGGCCGCTGCAGCCCGGGCGCCCCGACCCCGGCGGCGTCCGGGTGGCCGGGCGCCACCGTCGCCGGCCCGCCAGCCCGGTTTCCGAGCACGACCATGAACAGCACCAGCAGTAATGCGATCGCGGTGCCGGTGGCGAATCCCATGAGCAGGTACTTGAGCGTGTCCAGGGCAAAGGCGATGACGCTGCGACTGGCGGCAAGTGGTATTTCGCTGGCGCGGCTGCGCACGGAGATTTCCTGCATGTCGGCTGTCCTCGTCGCGGGCGGGCCGCCCGGTGTTTCGAACCCGGCCCCATTGCACACCCCGCGTCGGGCGCGCTGCGGACCCGTTCGTGGCAGGAAACGGGCGAATCGTGGCCGAAAAAAGGCATTTTCGCCGCCTGCCGGCCGCGAACCCGCAGTGCGGTACATTGTCGGCGCACGCAACGGATCGAGGAGCGCCCGCGCCCATGTCCCGCCGCATTGCCATCGTCGAGGATGAAACCGGTATCCGCGAGAACTACGCCGCCGCCCTGCGCCGGCAGGGCTATGACGTACGCGGCTATTGCGCGCGCGCCGATGCGCTCGCCGCATTTCGCCAGCGCCTGCCGGATCTCGCCATTATCGACATCGGTCTCGGCGAGGAAGTCGAAGGCGGATACGATCTGTGCCGCGAGCTGCGCGGCCTGTCGCGGACGCTGCCGATTATCTTTCTGACCGCCCGGGACGGTGATCTCGACCTGATCTCGGGCCTGCGCCTCGGGGCCGACGACTATCTCACCAAGAGCGTGAGCCTGCCGCAGCTGCTGGCCCGGATCGCCGCGCTGTTCCGGCGCGTGGAAGCGTTGCGCGGCGCGCCCGCAACCACCGCGGTCGTGACTGCCGGCGCGCTGACGCTCGACACCGACCGCCTGGAAGCGTGCTGGCACGGGCAAGCGGTAACGCTGACTCTGACCGAGTTCTGGCTCGTGCACGCCCTGGCGCGTTTCCCGGGGCACGTGCGCAGTCGCGCGCAGCTCATGGACGAGGCCAGCGTCGTCGTGGACGAAAGCACGGTGACGTCCCACGTCAAGCGCGTCCGGCGCAAGTTCGAGGCACTCGATCCCGGCTTCGACCGCATCGACACGGTCTATGGGGCCGGTTATCGCTGGCGGGCGTGAGCGGTGGGCCGCACACTGGAGTCGCGGCGGTGACGACGCCGGCGCAGGCGAACCGGGGCGCGCCAGCCGGGCCGTCGGCGACCGTCACCGGCGGCGACGCCGGGCCCGTCCGCGGGCGGTTTCCGCTGCGTGCCCAGCTGCTGCTGGTGCTGTGTGCGGTGCTGGTCGTGCCCTGGTTCGGCTACGGTGCGCTGCGTGCGGTCGAACGCCAGCTGCGCGGCCTGCACGCCGACAGCCTGGTCACGGCGGCAGCGACGCTGGCCGCAGTCCTGGCCGAGTCGCCGGCGTGGCCGCGCACGGAACCCGTCGGCGCGGGCGCACTGTTCGTGCACCCACTCGCGCATGCGATGCAGGTCGACGGTTACGTCGACGACTGGCGTGAGTATCTGGAATGGGCGGACGCCTACGGCGCGGGCGGGCGGGTGACCGGCCGCACGCCGCCCGCGGCTGCGCGCTTCAGGTTGCTGCTCGGCGAGTACGAGGGCCAGATCTACGCGCTGGTGGACGTCAGCGATCCCGAGCTCGTCTACAGCCCGGTGCATCGGCTCGAGCAGGTGCCGGGTGACCGCGTCGACCTGGTGCTCGACGATCCGCAGGGGCGCCGGCGACAGCTCATATTCGCCACCGCCGCGCCCGGTCGCCTGATCCCCCATACCCTGCGCCGGGGCTACACCGGCGACGACTACCAGCCCGTGACCAACGTCGTCGGCGAGTGGCAGCCGGCCCCGGGCGGTTACCGGCTGGAGATCCGGATCCCGGCACACCTGGTCGGTCGCTCACTGGGCGTGGTGGTGACCGACGTGCGCGCCGGGAGCGGCGCGAGCGCGGTTGCGGCCAGCGCGGGTCCGGACACCCTGCGCCGGCCCGGCCGGCTGCTGCGCCCGTCGGTCGCGCTCACCCGGTTCGCGGCCGTCGTGGCGCGCGAACCGGGTCGACGCGTGTGGGCGCTCGACGCCGGTGGCGCGGTGCTCGCCTCGGCCGGGACGCTGCGACGCAGCTTCGCGCAGACCCAGCGCAATCTGCTCTACGAGCTCGTGTTACCGCCCGCCAGCGAGGATTTCACCGATGACCGCGCCGGCGCATCGCGGCTGCGCGGTGACGAGGTTCGTGCCGCGCTCGCCGGTCGCACGGGTGCGGGCTGGCATTCCTCCGCGGACGAACGCGCGGTCGTCGTCACGGCGGCGGCACCGGTCGGGCCGGCCGGATCCGTGCGCGGCGTGGTGGTCGTCGAAGAAACCACCGGCGCCATCCAGATGCTCCAGCGCCGGGCGCTGGCCGAGCTGGTCGACGGCACGCTAATCGCGCTGGCGGTCGTCACGGCGTGCCTGCTCGGATTCGCGGCGCGGCTGTCCTACCGCCTGCGCCGGCTCAGTCACGCGGCGGATAAGGCCATCGATGGCCACGGGCGGGTCGTGGCCACCCGCGTCGGCGACGGCGCCGCGGACGAGATCGGCGATCTCGGCCGCAGCTTTTCCGTGCTGCTCGGGCGGCTGCGGCAATACCACGATTATCTCGAAGGCATGGCGAGGCGGCTGGCACACGAGCTGCGCACGCCGATCGCCGTAGTTCGCAGCTCACTGGATAATCTCGATGGGGAGCTTCCAGCGGCGGGAGGTGGGCCGTACCTCGCGCGGGCCCGCGAGGGCGTCGAGCGTCTCGATCTGCTGGTCAACCGCCTGTTCGAGGCGAGCCGCCTCGAACAGGCGCTCGCCGTCAGCGCGCGCGAAACGGTCGACCTCGTCGCGCTGGTGTTGGGTTGCGTGGAGGGTTACCGCGGGGCCTACCCGGGCACGCGCTTCGAGTCCGGCGGCGCCGCCGGACCGCTGGCGGTGTCGGTGGCGCCCGATCTCGTCGTCCTCGCGCTCGACAAACTGGTCGCGAACGCGGTGGATTTCGGTGCGCCCGGCGAGCCCGTCGCGGTGCGGGTCGACGCCGATGACACCCATGCCGTGATCGAAGTGTGCACCCGCGGCGCGCCGCTGCCCGCGGGGTTGGAGGAGGAGGTGTTCAACTCCATGGTGTCCGCGCGTCCGGGCGACGGCGATCGTGAGCCCCACCTCGGGCTCGGGCTGTACATCGTGCGGCTGGTCGCCGAGTTCCACGGCGGGCGCGCCCGTGCCCGCAATCGCGATGACGGCGTGTGCGTGAGCATCGCCCTCGCGATCAGCGGCTGCGCGTGACTGCGGCGGCGCTCTGGCGCTGGCGCGCCAGGGCCGCTTCGATCGTGCGCGCCCCCGCACCGGGGCGGGACCCGTGCTCGGACAGATGCCGGCGCCAGGCACGGGCGCCGGGTTCCCCCTGGAACAGACCGAGCAGCGGCCGGAGCAGATCTCCAGGCCGGGTACCGTGCCGCAGCTCGTCCTCGACGTAGTCGCAGTAGCTGTGCAGCACGTCCTCGCGCGCCGGCGCGGGTTGCGTGCCGGCGTGGAAGCGCCGATCGACGCCGGCGAGCAGGTAGGGATTCTGGCAGGCCTCCCGGCCGATCATGACGCCATCGACGTGACGCAACTGCTCGGCGACCCCGTCGAGGTGGGTGACGCCGCCGTTGAGGACGATTTCCAGCTCCGGGAATTCACGCTTCAGCCGGTGAACCCGTTCGTACATGAGCGGCGGGATCTCGCGGTTCTGTTTCGGTGACAGTCCCTGCAGCCAGGCCTTGCGGGCGTGCACGATCACGGTCCGGCAGCCGGCGGCGCGCACGTGCTCGACGAAGCCCAGGAGAAATTCGTAGCTGTCCTGCGTATCGATGCCCAGGCGGGTCTTCACCGTTACCGCGACATCGCAGCGCGTACGCATCGCCTGTACGCACGACGCCACCAGGGCTGGCTCGGCCATCAGGCAGGCGCCGAAGCGACCGGCCTGCACGCGGTCGCTGGGACAGCCGACGTTCAGGTTCACCTCGTCGTACCCGGCTCGTGCCGCCAGTGCCGCGCAGGCCGCGAGCGCGGCGGGATCACTGCCGCCGAGCTGCACCGCCAGCGGATGCTCGGCCGGGTGGAACTGCAGATGACGGACGCTGTCGCCGTGCAGCAGCGCGCCGGTGGTGATCATCTCCGTGTACAGCACCGTATGGCGGGACAGCAGGCGCATGAAGTACCGGCAGTGGCGGGTCGTCCAGTCCAGCATCGGCGCGACGCAGACGCGGTGGAGCAGTGTCGCGTCGGGGGCCGGCGCGCGGCTGCTCGTGTCGGCGGTGGTGGGCACGGGCGCCGGCCTCATCCGGCGACGGCGCACGCGGCGCGCAAAATGCGCGCCGTGAAGGCGGCACGCAGGTAGAAGCCACGCGGCAGTGTCGCGGCCGGCCGGCCGCGGGCGTCGTAGGTGCGGGTCAGCGCGTGACCATGCGCTGCCTTGGGGCGGATCTGCAGCCAGGTGCCCATCTCGCCGCTGATGCGCTCCGGGGTGCCGGCGGCCACCAGCGCCATGAGTTCGTCGAAGTCCGTGCACAGCACCGCGTCTTCGGCGGCCGTGGGTGACCAGAGCACCGCGTTGCCGATCCTGCGCGTGTCCGGCGTACCCCGTCCGGGGGTTTCGATCGGGATCCACAGCACGCGTGCGAGCTTGCGCCGCACCAGCGAGGTCTCCCAGGTGATGCCTTCGGCCGCGTGCAGGGGCACGGTGCACACGTGGGTGGATTCGCGCGGGCGGCCGTCGGCACGCACCGGCACGGTCTTGAGCTCCACGCCGAGCGCCGCAAAGTCCGGTTCAGGGGCCGAACCGCCCGGCGCGCCGAGGGCGGTTTCCAGGAGCTCGCCCACCCAGCCCTTGGCCCGGCGCAGATCCGCCGGCAGGGCGAGCCCGAGCATGGCCGCGACGTCCGCGAGGCTGCGACCGGCGAGCGCGCGGGTCCGGACGAGCAGCTCGGTCTCGCTCGACGGCGGGTGCACCCTCGTGCTCACGCCGGACGCACCATCAGCGCTCGTCCGGCGAGGTGAGCGCCTCGACGATGGTGTTGCGCAGGCATTCGAACTTCAACGGGTCGTCGATGGGCCGGCGATCTCTGCCGGTCAGGAAGAAGATATCTTCGACGCGTTCGCCGAACGTGGCAATACGGGCGTTTTCCAGGCGTACGTCACAAAATCGCAACGCCATGCCGATGCGTGCGAGCACCCCGGGGCGATCGCTGGTGACGACCTCCATCACGGTGCGGCCGCGCGCGTCCTCCGGCAGGAAGGTGACCCGCGTGGGGATGCCGAAGTGCCTGAGCTTGCGATCCGGCCGGCGGTTGACGTTCCCACTGGCCGAGTCGGGATCGAGCAGCGCACTGCGCAGTGCGCGCACGATCTCCTGGGCTCGCTTGCGTCCCTCGATCATCTCCCCGGTCGCCGCCTCGAGCACGAAGTAGGTGTCCAGCGTGTAGCCGTCGCGCGAGGTAATGATGCGCGCGTCTAGCACCGTGAGGCCGATCTGATCGAGCGTGCGCGTCATGATTGCGAACAGGTAGTCGCGATCGCGCGTATAGACGAACACGGCGGTCCCGCCACGCCCGGTCTGCTCGCGGATGAGTACGAGCGGAAGTTTGTGCTCAGACGTGCGCACGATGTTCTCGGCGTGCCATTGGATTTCGTCCGCGGAATGGCGCAGGAAATAGTCCTCGTCCAGGCCGTTCCAGAGCCGCTCGACTGCGTGCTCGGGCAGATCCGAGCTCGCGAGCGCGGCGAGGACCTCGCGCTTGGTTTCGGCGATGCGCTCGCTGCGCCCGATAGGATTCTCCAGCCCCCGGCGCAGGGCGCGCAGCGTGCCGAAATACAGCTCCCTCAGCAAAGCATCCTTCCAGCTCGTCCACAGACGTGGGCTGGTGCCGCGGATGTCGGCGCAGGTGAGCAGGTAGAGATAGTTCAGTCGCGTCACGTTGCCGACCAAACCGGCAAAGTCGTTGATGACCTGCGGATCAGAGATGTCCTGGCGCTGTGCCGTCATGGACATGACCAGGTGATTACGCACCAGCCACGCGACCACGCGTGTGTCCCAGGCGGGCAGCATGTGCCGGCGGCAGAACTCCACCGCTTCGTTCTCGCCCAGCTCGGAGTGGTCGCCACCGCGGCCCTTGGCGATGTCGTGGAAGATGCCGGCGATGTAGAGCAGCTCAGGTTTGGGGATCTGCGCCGCCACCTCCCGGCACAGGGGCGGTTCGTCTCCGGTCGGAAACCAGAACTGGCGCATGTTGCGCACGACCATCAGCGTATGCTCGTCGACCGTGTAGACGTGAAACAGATCGAACTGCATGAGTCCGGCCACTGCTTCGAATACGGGTAGGTAGGCGCCCAGCACACCGTATCGGTGCATGCGCTGCAGCTCGAAACCCACGCGTCGGGGCTGGCGCAGGATCTCGAGAAACAGGCTGCGTGCGCGCAGGTCGTCACGGAAACTATCGTCGATTAGATGGCGGTGATCGCGGATGAGGCGAATCGTGGTTGCGCGCACGCCCTTGATCCACGGGTTCTGCTGCATGAGCAGAAAGATTTCGAGCAGAGCGAAGCGATTGCGGCGGAAAACGCGGTCGTTGCGTGCCTCGATGTAGTCGTTGCAGGTCTGGAAGCGGTTGTTCAGCTCGCGCACCTTTACCTTGCGGCGTGGCTCGACTATCACCTCGCGGAACAGCTCGAGCAGCATTTCCGTGAGCCGACTGACTTCATTCACCGTACGGTAGTAGCTTTTCATGAATTGCTCGACGCCGTAGTTGCGCCGGCCCTGATCGGTGTAACCCAGGCGCTCGGCAATGCGGCGCTGGTGATCGAACACGAGCCGGTCCTCGCGCCGGCCCGTCAGCAGATGCAGCGCGTACCGAACCCGCCACAGGAACAGCTGGCAGGCATGCAGGGTCTGATACTCCGCGGCGGTGAGGAAACCGTGCTCGACCAGCGCGGCCAGGGAGTCCGCCTGGAAATGCCGGCGTGCCACCCAGGCCACGGTCTGAATGTCGCGCAGACCGCCGGGACCCTCCTTCACGTTCGGCTCCAGGTTCTGGACGCTGTCGTCGAACTTGTGATGGCGTGCGATTTGTTCGTCCCGCTTGGCGGCGAAGAACCGCGATGTCGACCAGATCTGGCGCGGGCCGGTTTCGCGCTGCATGGCCGCGAACAGCGGCTCGGCACCCGCCAGCAGCCGCGCCTCCATGAGGTTGGTGGCGACGGTGATGTCGGCGCGGGCTTCGCTGCGACACTGGGCAATGGTGCGGACGCTGTGGCCGACGTTGAGGCCCACGTCCCACAAGAAGGTCAGAAAGCCCTCGATTTTCCTGCGCGCGACCTGATCGGGCCGGCGTTCGAGCAGCACAGCGATATCGATGTCCGAGCCCGGATGCAGCTCGCCGCGGCCGTAGCCGCCGACGGCGGCCAGTGCGCGGCCGGTCTCGCCCAGGCCGCTGTGCTCCCAGGCGTGCACCAGCACGGCGTCGACGAGCTCAGCGCGCAGATGGAGCAGATCCGCCACCGGCGCGCCCATGGCGAAGCCCTGGTCGATGTCGTCGGCCGCCTGCTTCAGCGCCGTCCGGCAGACGGGCACCGACAGGCCGGCCTGCGCGAGCGCGGCGGCGAATCCGGCGCGCTCGAACAGTCGGTACGCGGCTTCCCCGGGGACCGTGTCGGAGGTGATCAGATGGATTCACCCGGGCGTTGCGTGAGCACCTCGTAGCCCGAGTCGGTGACCAGTACGGTGTGCTCCCACTGCGCCGACAGGCTGCGGTCCTTGGTGACCACGGTCCAGTTGTCCGGGAGCAGTTTCACGTGCCGCTTGCCTGCGTTGACCATCGGTTCGATGGTAATGGTCATCCCGGTTTCCAGCGCGAGCCCGGTGTCGGGCGTACCGTAGTGCAGAACCTGCGGATCTTCGTGAAAACCACGCCCGATCCCGTGCCCGCAGTACTCGCGCACGATCGAGAAGTTGTTGGTCTCGGCGTGGCGCTGGATGGCCGCGCCGATGTCGCCCAGGCGAGCGCCGGCACGCACGTTGCGGATGCCGATGCACATGGCCTCGTAAGTCACCTCGACCAGCCGGCGGGCGCGGATAGACGGCGCGCCGACGCAGAACATCTTGCTCGTATCACCGTGAAAGCCGTCTTTGATGACGGTGATGTCGATGTTGACGATGTCCCCGTCCTTGAGCACGCGGTCACCCGGGATACCGTGGCATACGACGTGGTTCACGGACGTGCAGATGGAGCTCGGGAAACCATGGTAATTGAGCGGGGCGGGGATGGCCTGCTGAACCTCGACGATGTAATCGTGGCAGATCCGGTCGAGCTCGTCCGTGGTGACGCCCGGGCGCACGTGCGGCTCGATCATGACCAGCACGTCGGCCGCGAGGCGGCCGGCGAGACGCATCTTGTCGATTTCGTCGGGAGTTTTGATCGTGATAGGCATCGCTGGGAAAACGCGCGGTTCTTGCCGGGGCGCGTTGTTGCGGCAAGTCGTCTATGGTATAAAGCGCCCGCCTGTCAGGCAAACCCGCCTGCCAGACAAACCGGAACGCTGCGGCATATCCGCCGCGGCGTCGTCCCGAAATCCACACACGCACCGGCACGTGCATCCGGGTGCCTCGCGGCCGCTCAGGCGGTCATGCGCGGTAGATGCATGGGGTGCGTGGCGGTTCAACCCGAACAAGGAACCGGCGCCACGGGCCCGGCTCCGCAGGAGTACGTTCATGGCAGCAGTGACCATGCGCCAGATGCTCGAGGCTGGCGTCCATTTCGGCCACCAGACCCGGTTCTGGCATCCCAAGATGGCTCCCTACATCTTCGGGGAGCGCAACAAGATCCACATCGTCAACCTGGAAAAGACCCTCCCGCTGTTCCTGGAGGCGCTCAATTTCGCCGGCACGCTGGCGGCACGCCGGGGCACCATCCTGTTCGTCGGCACCAAACGTGCGGCCCAGGAAACCCTGCGGCTGGAGGCCGAGCGCTGTGGCATGCCCTTCGTGCACCGCCGCTGGCTCGGCGGCATGCTGACGAACTACCGTACCGTGCGCCAGTCGATCAAGCGCCTGCGCGATCACGAGACCATGGAGCAGGAGGGCGTCCTCGAACGGTACCGCAAGAAGGACGTGTTGCGGTTCCAGCGGGAGAAGATGAAGCTCGAACGCAGCCTCGGCGGTATCAAGAACATGGACGGCCTGCCGGATGCGATGTTCGTGATCGACGTCGGTTACGAGAAGAACGCGGTCGCGGAGGCACGGCGCCTGGGTATACCGGTGGTCGGCGTGGTCGATACCAACCACAGCCCCGAGGGCCTCGACTACGTGATTCCGGGCAACGACGACGCCATTCGCGCGATCCAGCTCTACGCGCGCTGCATGGCTGATGCCATCCTCGACGCACGCGCGCTGATCCTCGAGGCCGCTGCCGCGGCGGGTGACGATTTCATCGAGATGGACGAAAGCGGCGAGCTGATCGGGGACGACGACAAAGCGCGTCGGCCGGGTGTGCGCAAGAAGGCGCCACGCAAGAAGGCCGCCACGGCGAAGGTTGCGAGAAAGCCGGCGGCGGTTCCGGCGGGCGCCGAAGGCGGCGAGCCCGCTGCAGCCGCCGCACCCGCCGCACCCGCGGCGGGCGAGGATCCCGTCGCGGGGAGCGCGGCGCCCGAGCCCGAGCCCGAGCCCGCAAGCTGAGGATCGAACGATGGAGATAACTGCCGCGCTGGTCAAAGAGCTGCGCGAACGGACAGGGGCCGGCATGATGGAGTGCAAGAAGGCCCTGACGGAGAACGCTGGCGATATCGAGGCCGCCATCGAGCACATGCGCAAGACCGGGATCGCGAAAGCCGCCAAGAAGGCGGGACGCGTCGCGGCCGAGGGCGTGATCCTCGTCGCCGCGGCAGACGATGGTTCCCGGGCCGTGATCGTCGAGGTGAACTGCGAGACCGATTTCGTTGCCAAGGACGACAATTTCAGGGCTTTTGCCGCGACCGTCGCACAAACGGCGCTCGCCGGGCAACCGGCCTCGGTCGAGGCTCTGCTCGCCGCGAAGCCGGCCGGCGGCACGGAAACGCTGGAGGCGGTACGCACGCTGCTCGTCGCCAAGCTCGGCGAGAACATCGGCGTGCGCCGGCTGGAGCGCGTCGGCCGCAGTGCTGACAGGCTCGCTTCCTACCAGCACGGCTCGCGCATCGGCGTGGTCGTCGATATCGAGGGCGGGAACGACTCCCTGGCCCGCGACGTTGCCATGCACATTGCTGCCTCGCGGCCCGTGTGCGTGAGCGAAGCGGACGTACCGCCGGAGCTGGTTGCCAAAGAGAGCGAGATCCTGACGGCGCAGGCGGCTGAATCCGGCAAACCGGCCGACATCGTTGAAAAGATGGTGGCCGGCCGGCTCAAGAAGTTCTACGAGGAGATCACGCTGCTCGGCCAGCCGTTCGTGAAGGATCCGGATACCACCGTCGGCAAGCTGCTGCACAGCCACGGTGCCAGGGTGCTGCGCTTCGTGCGCTACGAGCTCGGCGAGGGCGTGCAAAAGGCTTCTGCGGACTTCGCCGGTGAGGTCATGGCCCAGGTCCG
>JADZEE010000135.1 GCA_020850735.1 Gammaproteobacteria bacterium
TCTCCGGAAAATTTTTGCGCACCGACACGCCTCCAGGGGCCGCGACCTTGCTAACCGCCGAGCGCATCGAGGGAAAATGGCATCGTTACGACGAAACCGCGTCGGCGCGATCGGTTTACAACTACTATCGGGTTTACGATCCGGATACTGGGCGGTATTTGCAGTCTGATCCCATTGGACTCGACGGTGGACAGAATCATTACGTCTATGCGGAGAACAGTCCGCTCCAACTTTCCGATCCGAACGCAACGAGAAATACTCTTACAATACGATAGGTGCGATTGTGTTTTCTTGAACAGTCAACGGAGGATTCGACGTGTCGCTACATGACTACATCATGGCATTGGATCTACCGATCCCGCCGCGCGACAAGTTGCCGGTGGATCTGCAGGAATTCTTCGCTCTGTGTGACGAGCGTTTGGGCTTTCTGCCGAACGTCCTGGCCGCTTACAGCAACGATCTGGATCAATTCCGACCATTTCTGGACCTGTACAAGGCGCTCATGTTCGGGGCATCGGGTCTGACCGAACTCGAACGCGAGATGATCGCGGTTGCCGTGTCTTCGTCAAACCACTGTTTCTATTGCTTGACGGCGCATGGCGCCGCAGTGCGGGAACAATCGGGGGACCCCGCGCTCGGCGAACTCATGGTCATGAACTACCGCGCGGCGGACCTGCCTGCACGTCAGCGCGCGATGCTCGATTTTGCGGTCAAACTCACCGAGCGCAGTCACGAGGTAGGAGAACAAGACAGACAGATCCTGCGCGACCTCGGGTTCACCGAAAAGGATATCTGGGATATCGCCAATATCGCCGGGTTCTACAACATGACAAACCGGCTCGCGAGCGCCACGGACATGCAACCGAACCCGCAGTACCACGGTATGCACCGCGGCCAATCGGACCCGAAGTAGCCCCCGAAATGCAGGGTATGAGGGTCGGGTCTTCGGAATTCGCAAGGTGCGCGTGTGCGGCTGAAGCCGCACCTACAATAGATGTTCACTCAAGGATGGCGTTGCGCGGGTCGGGTCTTCGGAATTCGCAAGGTGCGCGTGTGCGGCTGAAGCCGCACCTACGGCAGATATTCAATCCAGGATGGCGTTGCGCGGGTCAGGTCTTCGGAATTCGCAAGGTGCGCATGTGCGGCTGAAGCCGCACCTACGGCGGATCTTCGAGCGACGGGGCGCGATGGCGTAGGGATCCTGCCGTCTCCGTCCCTCGACCCGGTCGTGGCTCAGGCGGCGAGCTCGTTTTCGATGGCGTTGGTATAGCGCCCGAGGGCAGCCAGGCCGTTGCAGCGGCTGCGGTGTAGCAGCACGCGCTGGGCGGCGCCGACGTTCGCGGCCTGTCCGGCCCAGGTTTTCAGTGCCGGATCCTGCAGCGCGCGGCCGTAGGAGAAGCTGAGCGGCCACGGCAGCTCGCCCGGCCCGGCGAGCGCATTCATGGTGTTCAGGTGCACGGTGGCGTCCTGCGCCGACTGGCCGCCGGACAGGAACACGATGCCGGCGACCGCCGCCGGTACCGCCTGGCGCAGGCAGCGTATCGTGCGGGTCGCCACTTCTTCGGGGCTCGATTGCCGCGCACACTGCTTGCCAGGCACGGCCATGTTGGTCTTGAGCACCAGACCTTCGAGCGCGACGCGCTGGGTGTACAGCGCCGTGAACACGGTGCGCAGCGTGGCCTCGGTGACCTCATAGCAGCGCTCGATGTCGTTTTCCCAGTCCATCAGCACCTCGGGCTCGACAATGGGCACGATGCCCTGCTCCTGACACAGGGCGGCGTAGCGGGCCAGGGCGTGGGCATTGGCTTCGATGCACGCGCGCGAGGGCAGATCGGTGCCGATGGTGATGACCGCGCGCCACTTCGCGAACCGCGCGCCCAGGGCGTGATATTCGCCGAGGCGCTCGCGCAGGCCGTCGAGCCCCTCGGTGACCTGCTCGCCCGGATGTCCGGCGAGGTTCTTGGCGCCCTTGTCCACTTTGATGCCCGGCAGGATGCCGGCGCTCACGAGCGCCTGCCGGAACGGTACGCCGGCGGCCGAGGACTGGCGCAGCGTTTCGTCGAACAGGATCATGCCGCTGACGTATTCGCCGATGCCGGGAGCGGTGATCAGCAGATCGCGATAGGCGCGGCGGGATTCCTCGGTCGAGTCGACGCCGATGGCCTGGAAACGCTTGCCGATGGTGGCAAAGCTCTCGTCGATGGCCAGTATGCCCTTGCCGGGTGCGACCATACCCATCGCCGTGTTTTCGAGCTCCCGAATCGTCACGTCCTCACCTCCGTTTCGTTCTGGTATTGCCCCGGCTGGTTGCCCGCCGTCGCAGCTGCGGCGCCGCTCAGGCGATTACGTCGCCGATCCGCACGATTTTCATTGCGTTCGTACCGCCGGTGCGGCCGAATACGTCGCCCTTGCTGATGATGACGGTGTCGCCCTCGTGCACCGCCTGTCGCTCGAGCAGACCGCGAACGAGATCCCGGTTGACTTCCTGGGGGCTCGTGCGGGTCATGTCGAACGCGATCGGGTACACGCCGCGATAAAGCGTCACCAGGCGTTGCGTGCGCACGTGTCCGGTGAACGCGAAAATCGGGATACCCGTGTTCATACGCGACATCCACATGCAGGTGGCGCCGGTTTCGGTGAGTGCCGCGATGGCCTTGGCCCCGATCCGGTTCGCCGCGTACATCGTCGCCATGGCGATGGCCTGGTCAATGCGCTCGAAATGTTCGTCGATCTGATAGTCCGGGCTCTGCAGGCCCCATTGCTGCTCGGTGCTCGCGCAGATGCGCGCCATCGCTTCCACCGCCTTGTACGGATAACGGCCGACGCTGGTCTCGGCGGAGAGCATAACCGCATCGGTGCCATCGAGCACCGCGTTGGCGACGTCGAAGACCTCGGCGCGGGTCGGGATCTGGTTCTCGATCATCGACTGCATCATCTGTGTGGCGGTGATGACGATGCGGTTCATCTCGCGAGCGATCTTGATGAGGCGCTTCTGGACCGGCACGAGCAAAGCGTCACCTATCTCCACACCGAGATCGCCGCGCGCGACCATGATCCCTTCGCTCACCGCGAGGATCTCCTCGGCATGATCGAGCGCGTCGGCGCGTTCGATCTTGGCGATGATGCCGCAGCGCCCGCCCGCCTTGTCGATGAGCTTGCGCGCGGCGACGATGTCGGCCGCCGTGCGCGGAAACGAGACCGCGATGTAGTCGGCGCCCACCGATACCGCGTGGCGCAGATCGGCGCGGTCCTTGCGCGTCAGTGCCGGCGCCGACAGGCCGCCGCCCTCGCGGTTGATCCCTTTGTTCGAGCTGAGCTCGCCACCGAGCAGGACGACGCAGTGCACGGCGCTCCGGCGCACCCGCTCGACCTTGAGAATGATGCGGCCGTCATCGATGAGAAGGGTGTCGCCGGCGTGTACGTCGCGCGGCAGCCCCTTGTAGGTGACGCCGACGTGATGGCCGTCGCCGCCGCGCAAATCGAGTTCGGCGTCGATGACGAAGTCGTCGCCGTCCTCGAGCTCCACGGGGCCGTCGCGAAAACCGCCGATGCGGATCTTCGGGCCCTGCAGATCGGCGATGATGCCGACTTCCACGCCCCGGCGCGCCGCCTGCTCGCGAACCACCTCGACGCGCCGGCCGTGACGTTCGTGGGTGTCGTGCGAGTAATTCAGGCGCACCACGTCGGCGCCGGCGTCAATCAGCTCGCCGAGCAGTTCGGGATCGTCCGTCGCCGGACCGAGGGTGGCGACTATCTTGGTTCTTCGCATGGGCTCAGGCTGGATGCGGGCAGGCCCGCGGCTGTCGTCGTCGCGGTCCGGGGGCGGACGACGGGCATTGCGGCCCCGCCCGGGTCACGTTCCGGGACGCCTCCATGCGCGGCGCCGGCAAGGTTCAATAGCCCTCGCTCGGATGCACGTCGCCCGGCTGCGCGCGTGCCCGCTCCTCGAGGATCGCCACGGCGGGGAGCTCCTTGCCTTCGAGGAACTCGAGGAAGGCGCCGCCGCCGGTCGAGATGTAGGAAATCTGGTCGCCGACACCGTACTTGGCGATCGCCGCGAGCGTGTCGCCGCCACCGGCGAGCGTGAATGCGGGGCTCGCGGCGATTGCCCGCGACAGGTGCGCCGTCCCCGAACCGAACTGCTCGAATTCGAACACGCCGACCGGGCCGTTCCACACGATCGTGCCGGCCGTGGCGAGAATCTTCTGGAACATGCGCACGGTCTCGGGACCGACGTCCAGGATCAGGTCGTCGGGGTCGATGGCGCCGACGCGCTTGATGCTGGCCGGCGCATCGGCCTTGAACTCCTTGGCGCAGACGACGTCGACCGGCAGCGGGATCCGGTCGGTGTGTTTCGCGAGCAGGCGCGCGGCTTCCGGGACCAGCGTGTCCTCGCACAGCGAGTTGCCGACAGGCTTGCCGGCCGCCTTGAGAAAGGTGTTGGCAATGCCGCCGCCGACGATCAGCGTGTCGACCTTCTCGATCAGCGCATCGAGCACGGTCAGCTTGGTCGATACCTTGGCACCGCCGACGATGGCGACCAGCGGCCGGGCCGGCGCGGCGATTGCCTGCCTGAGCGCATTCACTTCCGCTTCCAGCAACGGGCCGGCGCACACCCGGCTCGCATACTTGGCCACCCCGTGGGTGGAGGCCTCGGCGCGGTGCGCGGTGGCGAAAGCGTCGTTGACGTACAGCTCGCACAGGCCCGCGAGCCGGCGCGCGAGCGGCTCGGCGTTTTTCTTCTCGCCGGGTTCGAAGCGGATGTTCTCCAGCAGCACGAGCTCACCTTCACCGACGTCCACGCCCTGGCTCCAGTCGCGCACCAGCGGGACCGGCTGGCCGAGTGCCGTGGCCAGCGCCGCGGCCACCGGCGCGAGCGACAGCGTCGGATCGAACTCTCCTTCTTTCGGCCGGCCGAGATGCGAGACGAGAATGACGCGGGCGCCGGCCGCGAGGGCTGTGCGCACGGTCGGCAGTGCCGCGCGAATGCGCGCATCGTCGCCGATGCCGCCGTCGCGCAGCGGCACGTTGAAATCCTCGCGGATGAGCACGCGCCTGCCGCGCAGCTTGAATTCGCGCATGTACTGCATCGTCAGGTCGATCTCCGGGCGTGCTGCGTTCGTTGCAGGCTCTCAACCGGCCTTGGCGAGCGCTACCGTGGTGTCGAGCATCCGGTTCGAGAAGCCCCACTCGTTGTCGTACCACGCCAGGACTTTCACCAGGCGCCCGCCGACGACCTTGGTCAGCGGCGATTCGTAGATCGACGACGCCGGATTGTGGTTGAAGTCGATCGAAACCAGTGGTTCCTCGTTGAACGCGAGCACGCCCTTGAGCGGTCCCGCCGCCGCCGCGCGCATGATGGCATCGATTTCATTCTTGTCCGTGTCGCGCGCCGCCGTGAAGGTCAGATCCACGAGCGAGACGTTGATGGTCGGCACGCGCACGGCGAAGCCGTCGAGCTTGCCGGCGAGCTCGGGCAGCACCAGGCCGACCGCCGCCGCGGCGCCGGTCTTGGTCGGGATCATCGATTGTGTGGCCGAGCGAGCGCGGCGCAGATCCTTGTGGAACACGTCCGTGAGTACCTGGTCATTGGTGTAGGCGTGCACCGTCGTCATCAGCCCGGCGACGACGCCGATCTTCTCGTGCAGCGGCGCCACCACCGGCGCCAGGCAATTGGTCGTGCACGAGGCGTTGGAGACGATGGTATCGCTCGCCTTGAGCTTGTCGTGATTGACCCCGTAGACGATCGTCGCGTCGACGTCCTCGCCCGCCGGCGCGGAGATGAGAACCTTGCGTGCACCGGCGCTCAGGTGCGCCGACGCCTTCGCGCGGCTCGCGAACAGACCGGTGGACTCGTGCACGATGTCGACGCCGAGATCTTTCCAGGGAAGCTTCGCCGGATCCCGTTCCGCCAGTACGCGAATGCGATCGCCGTTGACCACCAGATAATCCCCGTCGACGCTGACCTCGGCCGGGAAGCGCCCGTGCGCGCTGTCGTAACGCGTGAGGTGGGCGTTGGTCTTCGAATCGCCGAGATCGTTGATGGCCACGATCTGGATTTCCTTGTTGCGCCCGCTTTCGTACAGCGCACGCAGCGTCATGCGGCCGATACGACCGAATCCGTTGATGCCGACTTTGATGGCCATGGTGTTCCCTCCGTTGTCCGGTACGCGCGCCGTGCCTGCCGATCAGCCGATCGGCGCGATTTCATTAATCATTGCGGTGAGGTGTTCGACGCTGAAACCGAAATGCGCGAACAACGTGTCGCCCGGTGCGGACAGGCCGAACCGATCGATGCCCAGTACACGGCCCTGCAGGCCGACGTAGCGGTACCAGCCGGCGGTCGCACCGGCCTCGACGGCGATGCGGGCGGTGACCGCCGCCGGCAGCACGCGCTCGCGCCAGACCTCGTCCTGCGCGTCGAAGATCTCCGTGCACGGCATCGACACGACCCGCAGCGCGTGACCGGCGGCGTTCAGGGCGCTGGCCGCGGCGATCGCCAGCGCCACCTCGGAGCCGGTGGCGATGATGATCGCCCGCGGCGCGCGTTCGGGTTCGAGCACGACATAGCCGCCGCGCGCGATCGCTTCGACCGCGCCGCGGTCGCGGCCCGGCACCGGCGGCAGGTTCTGACGCGTCAGCAGCAGCGCCGACGGTCCGTCGCCGCGCGTGATCGCCGCGCGCCACGCGACCGCCGTCTCGACCGCGTCACAGGGCCGCCACACGTGCAGGTTCGGCATCAGCCGCAGGCTGGCGGCATGTTCGATCGCCTGGTGGGTGGGGCCGTCCTCGCCGAGGCCGATCGAGTCGTGGCTGTAGACGAAGATCGAGCGCAGGCCCATGAGCGCCGCCAGGCGCACGGCATTGCGGGCGTAATCGCTGAACACCAGGAAGGTGCCGCCGAAGGGCACGAAGCCGCCGTGCAGCGCCAGCCCGTTCATGATCGCGCTCATGGCGAATTCGCGCACGCCGTAGTGAACGTAGCGGCCGCCGCCCGCGGTGCCGACCACCGGCGCCGCCTTCCACAAGGTACCGTTGGAGCCCGTCAGATCGGCGGAGCCGCCGATCAGCTCGGGCAGGGCCGGCGCGATGGCGCTCAGCACCTGTTGCGACGCCTTGCGGGTGGCCACTTTCTCGGGTTTGGCGAGGAGCGTGTCGATGTGCGCCGCGAGCGCCGTGCTCCAGCCGGCGGCCAGCTCGCCACGGCTGCGTCGCTCGAGTTCGCGGGCGAGCTCGGGGTGACGGGCGCGGTAGCGTGCGAACTTCTCCTGCCAGGCACGCTCGAGCGCCGCGCCGCGCGCGCGCGCGTCCCAGGCGGCATAGATGTGCTCCGGGATCACGAACGGCGGTGAGGTCCAGCCGAGGTTGGCGCGCGTGCGCGCCACTTCCTCGGCGCCGAGCGGCGAACCGTGCGTGTCGGCGCTGCCCTGCAGCGTCGGCGCGCCCCAGCCGATCACGGTGCGGCAGCAGATGAGGGTCGGACGGTCGGCGCTCGCGCGCGCATCGGTCAGCGCACGCGCGACCGCCGCCGGATCATGACCGTCGACGGCGCGGATCACGCGCCAGCCGTAAGCCTCGAATCGTGCCGGGGTGTCGTCGGCGAACCAGCCGCGCACCTCGCCGTCGATGGAGATGCCGTTGTCGTCGTAGAGGGCGATCAGCTTGCCCAGTCCCAGCGTTCCGGCGAGCGAGCAGGCCTCGTTTGACACGCCTTCCATCATGCAGACGTAGCCGAGCACGACGTAGGTGTGATTATAGACGACGTTCAAATCGTCGCGGTTGAAGTCCGCCCCGAGCAGGCGTTCGGCCAGGGCCAGGCCCACGGCGTTGGCGAGGCCCTGGCCGAGCGGACCGGTGGTGGTCTCCACCCCCGGGGTTTCGCCACGTTCGGGATGACCGGGCGTGCGCGAGTGGAGCTGGCGGAAGCGCTGGATCTCCGTAATGGGGAGATCGTAGCCCGCCAGGTGCAGCACCGAGTACAGCAGCATCGAGGCGTGGCCGTTCGACAGCACGAAGCGGTCGCGGTCGATCCAGTGCGGATTGGCGGGATTGAAGCGCAGGACGTCGTTCCACAGCACCTCGGCGACGTCGGCCAGGCCGAGCGGCGCGCCGGGGTGGCCGGAGTTGGCCGCTTCGACCGCGTCCATGCTCAGGGCGCGGATGGCGTTGGCCAGCTCGCGACGGGTAGGGCGCTGCGCGGTCATCGGGCTCGACATGATCAGGTCCTGGTTGTCCTTGCCTGCGGGCACTACCCGCGGTCGCCGTGCGCGGCGCGGACGGGCGAACGGTAGGATCAAGGAGTTAGCGTGCCGCGGGCGGCACGGCGGGCTGCGCGCGCATGCCGTCCGGGCGCCGTGCCGGTCTTGCGGCCGCGGCGCGCCGTTCAAGGCCGCGTATTGTACCTGCCCGGCGCACTCGGGCAACCGCAGTTCAGATCGTGCGCCGCCACTTGATCGAGCAGCCCATGCTCGCGGTCTGCTGGCGCGGCCCGTGGCCGGTCGCGGCCACCTGGCACATGGCTTCGTACAGCTCGCGCGGCGCCTCCGGCGGCGCCGGTTCGAGCCGGCTGGCGTCGAGGCGGCCGCGGTACTGCAGCGCGAGCCCGGCGTCGTAGCCGAAGAAGTCCGGTGTGCAGACGGCGCCGTAGGCGCGCGCGACCTCCTGGGTCCGGTCGTAGAGGTAGGGGAACGTGAACGCCTGCTCGCGCGCCACGCGCTGCATGTTCTCGAACGAGTCTTCCGGGTAGTCCACGGGGTCATTGGGCATGATCGCGACCGCGCGCACGCCGTGGGCCTCGAGCGCGCGCACGTCCCCCACCAGCCGCGCCAGGATGGCCTTGACGTACGGGCAATGGTTGCAGATGAACATCACCAGCGTACCGCGTTCACCGCGGCACTCGTCCAGTGACCAGTCGCGGCCGTCCACGCCGCGCAGGCAAAAGTCGGGCGCGGCGCGGCCGAAGTCGCAGATTGGTGTGGCAGTCAGTACCATGGTCGCTCGGTTGTTCGCGCCGACGCGGTTTCCGGCCGCATGCGCTCATATATAAGAGGGTTGGGCCCAGGTGTACAAGTCCATGTCGATGCAAAGTCAGCGCCGTCACCGCCGGCGGTTCAGCTTCGAATTCTTTCCGCCCCGCAGCGCCGAGGCGGCGGAAAAGCTCGCCACCACCAGCGCCCGCCTCGCGCGCCTGCAGCCGGACTATTTCTCCGTCACTTTCGGTGCCGGCGGGTCGACGCGCGAACGCACCCTGGAGTCCGCGCTGTCACTGCGCGAGCGGACCGGCATCCCCGTCGCGCCGCACGTCTCGTGCATCGGTTATCCGCTCACGGAGATCCGTTCACTGCTGGCGAAGTACCTGGAGCTGGGCTTCGACCACGTCGTCGCGTTGCGCGGCGACATGCCCTCGGGCACCGTGGGTTTCGGCGAGCTGCGTTATGCCAACGAGCTGGTCGCCTTCATCCGCCAGGAGACCGGCGAGCGGTTCGAGATCGAGGTTGCCGCCTATCCCGAGGTGCACCCGCAGGCGGGGAGCGTGCAGCGCGATCTCGACAATTTCGCGCGCAAGGTCGCGGCTGGCGCGGACGCGGCCATTACGCAGTATTTCTACAATCCCGATGCCTACTTCCGCTTCGTCGACGCGTGCGAGCGGCGCGGGATCGACATTCCCATCACGCCCGGCATCATGCCCATCGTCAGCTGCACCCAGCTCGCGCGTTTCTCCGAGGCCTGCGGCGCCGAGATCCCGCGCTGGATCCTGTACCGCCTGCGCGAGTTCGGCGACGACCGGGTCGCGATCCGCGAGTTCGGCATCGACGTGACCAGCGAGCTGTGCCGGCGCCTGCTCGATCAGGGCGCGCCGGGCCTGCATTTCTACACCATGAACCAGGCCGAGGCCGCCGAAGCGGTCTGGCAGGCGCTCGATCTCGGCAGTCTGCGGGGCGCGCCCGCGGCGGCGGCGCAAGCCTGATGTGGTTGCCGGGTCGGAGTGATGGGCGTATGTTGCGGTGCACGCTCTCAGCCCTGCCGGTCCGGTCATGAGCGACGCCGCCCAGGCGCCCGTCCAGGGCGCTGCCGAATCCCCCGCGCTGCTGCTCGTGGACGACGATCCCCTAATCGTCGATTCGCTGTCACTGCTGCTCGACGACGAGTTCGCGATCCACGCCGCGGCCACCCGGCCGGCCGTGCGCGCGCTGTTGCGGCGCCTGCCGCAGATACCCTCGCTCGCGCTGGTGGATCTCGGCCTGCCGCCCCGGCCGCACGCGCCTGACGAAGGATTCGCGCTGATCGCCGAGCTGCTCGGTTTCAACCGCGCCATGAAGATCCTGGTGCTGTCCGGTCAGAGCAACCGCGACAATATCCAGCACGCCCTGACCCTCGGGGCGGTCGATTTCGTCCCCAAGCCCTGCGACGCGGCCCTGCTGCGGGCGCGGCTCAAGCACCAGCTCATGATTCTGGAGGCCGAGCGGCCGCGGGCCGAAAGCGGGCCGGTGCTGCTCGGCGAGAGCCCCGCCATCGAGACCCTGAAAGCGCTCATCCGCCAGTTCGCCTCGACGCCGTTTCCCGTGCTGATCGAGGGCGAGTCGGGCAGCGGCAAGGAGCTGGTCGCGCAGTGCCTGCACCGCGAGAGTGCGCGCGCCGCGCAGCCCTTCGTCGCCGTGAACTGCGCCGCCTTCACCGCCGAGCTGCTGGAAGCGCAGCTGTTCGGTCACGCCCGCGGCGCGTTCACCGGCGCGGCCGAGGCCCGCGCGGGTTTTTTCGAGGAGGCCGGCGACGGCACGCTGTTCCTCGACGAGGTCGGCGAGTTTCCGCTCGAGTTGCAGCCCAAGCTCCTGCGCGTGGTCGAAAGCGGCGAGTATTACCGCGTCGGCGAGACCCAGCCGCGGACGGGGCGGGCGCGCATCGTCGCTGCGACCAACCGCGATCTGCGCACCGAAATGCGCGCCGGACGGTTTCGCCCGGACCTGTATCACCGCCTGAGCGTGCTCACCATCAACGTACCGCCGCTGCGCTTGCGGGGCGATGATCGCCTGTTGCTGCTCGAGCATTTCCGCAGCATCTACGCCTCCACCGTGCCGCCGTTCCGGCTGCTGCCGGGCGCGGTCGAGGCCCTCAGTCACTACGGTTTCCCCGGTAACGTGCGCGAACTGCGCAACATCGTCATCCGGCTGGGCGCGAAGTACCCGGGCCAGGACATCGATCACGCCGCCGTCGCCGCCGAGCTCGAGACCGTGATCGTCGCCGACCCCGATCCCGCGCTGCCGCGCATCGGGCAGGAGCACGCGGGCGTGGAACGGGAGCTGCACAGCGGCGGCTTCAACCTCGACGAATCGCTGCGCGCGTGGGAGCGGCGCTACATCGACGCCGCGCTGAAGGAATGCGGTGGTAATCTGAGCCGCGCGGCGCGCATGCTCGGCGTCAACCGCAGCACCCTGTACAGCCGCGTCGAGCGGCTCAAGCACGAAGACGGCGGCGCCTGAGGCCCGCGGCGCCGCGGATCCGGCTCGAAAGAATGTACTACCGCTATTTCGGTCTCGATCAGCCGCCCTTCCGGATCACGCCGGATACGCGGCTGTTCTTCCCCGGTGGCAACCGCGGCGCGGTGCTCGAGGCGCTCGTGTACGCCATCGGCAGCGGTGAGGGCATCGTCAAGGTGGTCGGCGAGGTCGGCAGCGGCACGACCATGCTGTGCCGCATGCTCGAGCGGGAGCTGCAGGACTCGGTCGAGATCGTCTATCTGGCCAACCCCAACCTGACGCCGGACGACATCCTCAAGGCCATTGCGTTCGAGCTGAAGATCCCGCTCCAGCCCGGCGACACGCGCCTGCAGGTCATGCAGCGACTGCACGAGCTGCTGTTGCACAAGCACGGCGCGAACCGGCGCGTGGTGGCGTTCATCGAGGAAGCCCAGGGCATGCCGATCGAGACCCTGGAAGAGATCCGGATGCTCACCAACCTCGAGACCAGCGTCGACAAGCTCCTGCAGATCGTGCTGTTCGGGCAGCCGGAGCTCGATGCAACGCTCGCCGGTCACGACATCCGCCAGCTGCGCGAGCGGATCACCTACAGCTTCACGCTCGAACCGTTCGCGGCCGACGAGATCCGGGATTACCTCAGCAGCCGCCTGCGGGCGAGCGGAGCGCGCTCGCCGGACCTGTTCACGGCCGGGGCGGTGCGCGGCATCAACCGCTATTCCGCTGGTTTGCTGCGGCGCATCAACATCCTCGCCGACAAGGCGCTGCTGGCGGCGTACGCGGACAATGCCGGGCGGGTAACGGCAAAACACGTCGAGCGGGCAGCGAAGGACAGCGAGTTCGCACTCACCGGAGGTGCACGCTGGCGGTTGGCGGCGGCCGTGGCCGCGGCCGTGACGCTGTCGCTCCTCGGCTTGTGGCTGCTCCTCGCCACGCCCTGGCGGACCCCGGGCGACGAGCTCGCGGTGCAGGCGCCGGCGCCGGCGGCGGTGGCGCCAGCGCCCGTGGAGACGGCGGTCGTGCCACCGGCTGCCGGGACGACTGAGACCACACCGCCCGTCACCCCCGCACCGGCGGCGGCGCTCCCCGCGCCCGTCGGGGAGCAGACACCGGCAACCATCGATACCGCGGTCGCCGCAGCGCAATACGGTCCGGCGACGAACCCGGTTCACGTCCCGGAGGGTCTGCTCGGCCTTGAGGCCCTGGAGCCGATCCTCGCGCCCGGTGTGACCGCGCCGCGGCGGCCGGCGCCGGTGGCGCAGCCGTGACCCCCGACAGCTTCCGGCCGGGTTCGGGGGTGCTAAGCTTAATGGGCAGCTCCACACTGACGCCGCCGGTAGAAAGGTGATTACTTTTAATAGCTTGTATTATTTATATAACGTGCTATCGTAGGATCGGACAAGGATCACACCCGATTCGTGGCGGAGGCCGCATGAGGTTTACAGCTCCAACCATCGTGACTGTCTGCCTGGCGCTGGCGGGCTGCGCGCAGCTGATGTCACCGCCGCCGGAGCCGTCAAGCTCCCATCTGCGTGCCGACGCCGCGGCGCCGGCCGACACCATTCCGCCCGTCGTGGAACAGGTGCCGTTCGTGCCCGTGCCCGAACCCGC
The DNA here is from genome assembly GCA_020850735.1 of Gammaproteobacteria bacterium. Classification (GTDB taxonomy): domain Bacteria; phylum Pseudomonadota; class Gammaproteobacteria; order JADZEE01; family JADZEE01; genus JADZEE01. The sequence goes on from JADZEE010000135.1 coordinate 13,083, forward strand.
ACCGCAGACCGAGACGTTTACCGTGGTCGTCAACGACGTGCCGGTGCGCGAGCTGCTGTTCGCACTCGCGCGCGACGCCAAGCTCAACGTCGACGTGCACCCGAACATCGCCGGCAACGTGACGCTCAATGCCGTCGACCAGACCCTCACGCAGATCCTCGATCGCCTCGCGCGCCAGGTCGATCTGCGCTACGAGGTGAACCAGGGCACGCTCGTCATCGGTCCGGATCTGCCCTACTACCGGGCCTACAAGATCGATTTCGTCAACATGTCGCGCGACACCAAAAAGACCGTCAGCGTCGCCACCCAGATCCAGACCGGCGGCCAGGCCGGCGTCAGTACCGGCGGCGGTTCCAGCGGCGGTGGTGCCGGCAACAACAACTCCACCACGTCCATCGAGAGCATCTCCAACAACCGCTTCTGGGAGACGCTGTACTACAACGTCATGGCGATCCTCGGCCACGAGGCCCAGGGCGGGGGCGGCGGTGAAGCGCGCCTGCCGAGTTCGACTTACGTCATTCCCAACGCGGAGTCCGGCGTGCTGACCGTCTTCGCCACGCACCGCCAGCACGCCGAGGTGCAGGCCTTCGTCGACAAGGTGATGGCGAGCGCGCAGCGTCAGGTACTGATCGAGGCGACCATCGTCGAGGTCATTCTCAACGATCGCTACCGTGCGGGCATCGACTGGAGCCGCCTGGCGAGCAGCGCCGGGTTCACCCTGCAGCAGGCCCTGCTCCCAGGGACCGAGCTCGGCGGCAGCCAGCAGTTCTTTCTGCTGAACTACGCCGACCGGCAGACGGACGGTGGCGCCCTGGACGTTTCCGTCAAGGCGCTGTCCGAGTTCGGTGACACGCAGGTGCTGTCGAGCCCGAAGCTGATGGTGCTCAACAACCAGACCGCGTTGCTCAAGGTGGTCAACAACGAGGTGTACTTCACCATCGACGTCGAAACCACGTCCACGCAGGGTGTGGTCAACACGACCTTCGATACGACGCCGCACACCGTGCCGGTCGGCTTCGTCATGAGCGTCACACCCGGAATTTACGAAAACGACAGCGTGATGCTGAACGTGCGGCCGACGATCTCGCGCATCGACCGCTTCGTCAACGATCCCAATCCGGAGCTCGCGCGCGCGGAAGTGACCAGCCCGATCCCGGTCATCCAGACGCGCGAAATCGAGTCGCTGCTCAAGGTCGTGAGCGGCCAGATCGCCGTCCTCGGCGGGCTCATGCAGGACGACTTCCAGGTCAGCACCCAGGGCATCCCGTTCCTGGCCAAGGTTCCCGGCCTCGGCGAACTGTTCAAGAATCGCGACAACGATTTCACCAAGTCGGAGCTGGTCGTATTCCTGAAGCCGACGGTGATCCGCAACGCGAGTCTGGACGCGGATCTGCGCAATTTCCGCGAGCTCCTCAATCCGACCGTAGAGCTCGATCTGGCCAAGTAGACCACTGATCGGCGGGCGCCACCCATGAGTCTTCTGATGGACGCCTTGCGCAAGGCGGAGGACGAAAAGCGCAAGGCGGCGAGCACACAGTCACCGACCGACGGCTCGACTTCCGGAGAAGTGGTCCCGGACGCCGGCGCGCAGCCGCGCGCCCAGGCGGGCGAAAGCACTTGGCCGCATACCGACGAGCTGCGGCTTGCGCCGATCGAGACGCCGCCGTCGGCGCCGGCCGGCGACTCGCTCGAGCTCGCACTCGAGGACGTGACGGTGCAGGGCGCGGCCACGCCGCCGGGCGTGGACACGACGGTCGAAACCGCGCGGCCGGGCCAACCCTATGATCAGGAGTCCACGCTGCCGTCCGAGCGTGCGATCCGGTCCTCGCTCGAGGAATACTTCGAAGCGTCGCAGTCGCTCGATACCTCGCGACTGAGCATTCCGCACGCGCCGCTGTCCGAGACCACGGCCATCGACGGCAATCTCGGCACGCCGGTATCGGCGCAGACGGTTTTTGCCGCCAGCCGCGCGCCGGCATCCGCGCGCGCGATGAACCTGGTCATCGCCTCGGCGGTGCTGGTCACGCTCGCTCTGGCCACCGGCGGCGTGTGGTACATGCTGCAGACGCCCTCGCCGCACGCGACACCCTCGCCGCTGGTCGCCAAAGGCGTCGAGCTACCGGTTGCGCAGGATTTCGTCGTTCCCGAGATCCTGCCGCCGCAGGCCGCGCCGACCATTCCCGACGCGTCCGAGCCGTTGCCGACCGTCGTGACGGCCATCGCTCCCGCGGACGCGGAAGCACCTGGCGCGCCCGCCGAAACACCGTCCGGTCCCGAAACACCGTCCGGTCCCGAAACACCGTCCGGTCCCGAAGCACCGCCGGCCGCGGCGACGGCAGCCGTGACCGCGATGCCCGGCGTTCCGGCGGCCGCGTCACCGCCGCTGGAGCCCGAGGTGGATCGCCCGGCAGCGACCGCGGCACCGGCACCCGTCGCCGCGGCGCCGGTGGCCGCCGGCCCGCCCGAACCCGCCGCGCCGGAACCGGGGCGCGCGGTCGCCAAGCCCGTGCTGGCGGCGACCTCCGCGGTGACACAAGCACCGCTGGTCATGCTGCCCGGCGAGATCCGCATCACCCGCGGGCGCAGCGCAGCGGTCGTGAACGCCGACGTTGCCGACGGCTACCAGGCGCTGCTGGACGGCGATCTGGGTCGGGCCGAGAGCCACTACCGGACCGCGCTCGCGGCCGATCCCGGCAACCGCGACACCCTGCTTGGGCTCGCCGCGCTCGCCAGTCGCAAGGGCGATCCCGCGGCTGCCTACGCCGCCTACCGGCGCGTCCTGCGCGCTTATCCCGGTGACAGCGTCGCCAGCGCGGCGATGTTCAGCCTGCAGGGCTACGCCGGTCCCGGCGTCAGTGAAAGCGCCCTGAAGCTCATGCTCGACCGGGATCCACAGGCCGCCTTCCTGCACTTCGTGCTCGGCAATTCCTACGCCCGCCAGCAGCGCTGGGCCGAAGCCGAGGAGGCCTACTTCCATGCGCTCGCGCTCGATCAGGACAATGGTGATTTCGCCTTCAACCTGGCCGTGAGCCTGGACCGACTGGGCGAGCGCGCCGCCGCGCTCGAGCACTACCGGCGCGCGCTCGAGTTGGCCGACGATCAGGGCGCGACCTTTAATACCACCGCCGCACTCGACCGGATCCAGACGCTCGCCGGCTCCGCGGCCGCGCCGTGAACGCGCCGACGAAACAGAACCTGCGCATCGGCGAGCTGCTGGTCCAGAAGGGCGTCGTCAGCCCGGACCAGATCCGCATCGCCCTGACCGAGCAGGGCAAGCGCAAGGAGCACCTCGGCAAGATCCTCGTCCGCCTCGGATTCGCCACCGAGGGGATCATCCTCGATGTGCTCGGCGGTGCGCTCGGCCAGCAAAAGGCCGACCTGTCCAAGCTCGTCGTCGACAGCGAGGCCATCCGGCTCATTCCCAAGGATCTCGCGCGCCGCTACCACGTGCTGCCGCTCACCTACGAGACCAATCGCAACCGCCTCACGGTCGCGATGGCCGACACTTTCAACGTCGTCGCGCTCGACCAGATCAATGCCATCCTCGGCGGCGACGTCGAGGTGGTGCCGCTGCTCGCCTCCGAGGCGGACATCGAAAAGGCGATCGACCAGTTCTACGGTTACGAGCTGTCGGTCGACGGTATCCTGCGCGAGATCGAGACCGGCGAGATCGACTACGAGAGCCTCGAGGAGGACAGCGCCGAGTACAGCCAGCCGGTCGTGCGCCTGATCAACGCGCTGCTGTCCGACGCGGTCAAGCGCGGCGCATCGGACATCCATTTCGAGCCCGAACAGGGGTTCCTGCGCTTTCGTTATCGCATCGACGGCGTGCTGCGCCAGATCCGCAGCCTGCACAAGAACTACTGGTCGGCCCTGGCGGTGCGCCTGAAGGTCATGGCAAGCCTGGACATCGCCGAGACCCGTGCGCCGCAGGACGGCCGCATCTCGCTGTCATTGTCGGGCCGGCCCATCGACTTTCGCGTCTCGACGCTGCCGACGGTGCACGGCGAGAACATCGTCTTGCGCGTTCTCGATCGGCAAAAGGGTATCGTGCCGCTGGAGGATCTGGGCCTCGAGCCGGACGTGCTCGCCATGCTCAAGTTGATGGTCGCGCGGCCGGAGGGGATCGTGCTGGTCACCGGGCCGACCGGCAGCGGCAAGACCACCACGCTCTACTCCATTCTCTCGCATCTGAACACCGAGTCGGTCAACATCATGACCCTGGAGGATCCGGTCGAATACCCGATGGGCATGATCCGGCAGACGTCCGTGAACGATTCGGTCAGGCTGGATTTCGCCAGCGGCATCCGCTCCATCCTGCGCCAGGATCCGGATGTCATCCTGGTCGGCGAGATCCGCGACGACGATACGGCCACGATGGCGTTTCGCGCGGCGATGACCGGCCACCAGGTGTTCTCGACCCTGCACACGAACTCCGCCGTCGGCGCCATTCCGCGCCTGCTCGATATCGGTATCCGACCCGACATCATGTCGGGCAACATCATCGGCGTGATGGCGCAGCGCCTGGTGCGCATGCTTTGCCCGCAGTGCAAGCGGCCCTACGAGCCCAGTGATATCGAGCGGCGCCTGCTCGGGCTCAAGACGAGCGGGATGCGCCAGGTCATCTACCGCGCCAAGGGTTGCCTCGCCTGCGATCACCAGGGTTACCGCGGGCGCACCGCGCTGCTGGAGTTGCTGAAGATCGACCGCGATCTGGACGAGCTCATCGCCCGCGGCGCCACCCAGCGCGAGATCATCACCACGGCGCTGGCGAAGGGCTACAAGTCACTGGCGGAAATCGGCGTCGAACGCGTGCTCGCCGGCCTCACCAGCATCGACGAGGTCTCGCGCGTCGTCGATCTGACCGAACGACTCGGTTGATGGAAGCGTTCCAGTACAAGGCCGTCAACAAGCAGGGACGTTCGGTGTTCGGTCGTGTCGACGCCGTCAACATCGGCGACCTGGAACTGCGTCTCGCGCGCATGGGCCTGGACCTGGTCAATTACCGCCAGCTCAAGAACAGGGCGCGCGCCGGCCGCGGGCGCAACGTACAGCGCATCGATCTCATCACCTTCTGCTTCCATCTCGAGCAGCTCACGCGCGCCGGCGTGCCGATCCTGGAGGGGCTCGCCGACCTTCGCGACAGCGTTGACAGCCCGCGGCTGCGCGAGATCGCCTCGGCCATGATCGAAGCCATCGAGGGCGGCAAGAACCTGTCCGGTGCGATGCGCGAATATCCGCACATCTTCGACGAGGTGTTCGTCAGTCTCATCCGCGCGGGCGAGGAAAGTGGCGAACTGCCGACCGTTCTGACGCACATTGTCGAGAATTTGAAATGGCAGGACGAGCAGTCCGCTTACACGAAGAAGCTGTTCATCTACCCGGCCATCGTGACCACCGTGGTCATGGGGGCGCTGTTCTTCCTCATGATCTACGTCGTGCCCGATTTGCTGCGCTTCATCCAGAACATGGGCGGGGAAGTCCCGCTGCAGACGCGCCTGCTGATCCTCGTGTCCCGGTTCATGGTGAACTACTGGTATCTGGTGCTGCTCGCGCCCGTGCTCGTCATTACGGGGGTCGTCATCGGCAACCGCGTCAGCCCCGCTTTCCGGCTCTGGTACGATGACAAGAAGCTGCGTGTGCCGGTGATCGGTCCCATCATGAAAAAGGTCATCCTCACGCGCTTCGCGAATTATTTCGCCATCATGTATTCGGCGGGCATCACTGTCCTCGACTGCATCCGTTCCGGTGAGAACATCGTCGGCAACGCCGCCATTGCCCAGGCCGTACGCGCCGCGGGACGCGACATTGCCGACGGTTCCGGCATCAGCACGGCGTTCGAGCGCACGGCGCTGTTCCCGCCGCTGGTCATACGCATGCTGCGGGTCGGCGAGAACACCGGCGCGCTGGAACAGGCGCTGGCGAACGTGAACTACTTCTATACCCGCGACGTGCGTGAGTCGATCGAGCGATTGCAGGCACTAATCGGCCCCGGTCTGACCATCATGGTGGGTTTGTTGCTGCTGTGGGTCATGAGTTCCGTTCTGAGTCCCATCTATGACCTCATCACTAAGATCAAGATTTAGCCTCGCCGACCGGCGCGCCATCTGCCTCGCGGGCGATCGGGTGTTCGTGCATCACTGGAATCGGGGCGCGCTCGCCGAATCCTACGTTTTCGACGCGACAGATGCCGGACTCGCGCAGTTCGAGCGCTATCTCGCCGAGACCCCGCCGATGCCGGCACGGATGCTGGTCGACGTCATCGAGGAAGAATACCGGCAGGAGACCATTCCGCACGCCTTCGGTAAAGACCGCAAGGCGCTCATCGGCCGCAAGAAAGCACGCCTGTTCCGCGGCACGCCCTACTGCCACGCGCTCATGCAGGGCCGCGAAACCGAGGGCCGGCGTGACGACCGGCTGCTGCTCACGGCGCTGACGAATCCGACGACGATCCAGCCCTGGGCCGAAGCGCTGAGCCGGCGCAAGGTGCCGCTCGCGGCGACGACCTCGCTGCCCATCCTGAGCGCCACGTTGCTCGGCAAGCTCGGCATCAGGAACGACAACGTGCTGCTGGTCACGCTGCAGAGCTCGAGCGGGTTGCGCCAGAGCTTTTTCCGTGGCGGCGAGCTCAAGGTCAGCCGTCTGGCAAAGATGCCGCGTCTGGGTACGGTGCCGTTCGGAGAATACGTGCTCGGCGAGCTCGAGAAGCTGCGCCGTTACCTGAACAGTCTGCGTCTCATGGGGCGCGACAGCCCGCTGGAGACTTACATCCTCAGTCACGGCGAACCGCTGGAGGATCTGCGCCGCAACTGCCGCGACACCGAGCAGGTCCGTTATCACCTGCTCGACGTCGCCGACGCCGCCGAGCGGCTCGGCGTCGTGGACAGCGCGGACACCCCTTATTCCGATCGCCTGTTTGCCCAGCTCCTGCTGCAGGGACGTGTCACGAATCATTACGCCTCCGACCAGGAAACGCACTATTTCAGCTTGCATCGTGCCCGTATCGGCATGTTGGCCGCGAGCATTTTCCTGGTGTTCGTCGGCGCGACCTGGAGCGGATTCAATTTCATCGAGGCCGTGGCGCTGTCGCAGGAAGCGCTCGGCGCGGAGCAGAAGGCGGATTTCTACCAGGCGCGCTACCACATGGCGCGCGAGAGTCTGCCGCCGACCGCGGTCGAGCCCGCGGATATCGAACGGGCGGTGGATATCGTCGACCGCCTCGCGAGCCACCGGCCGACACCGGTCGTGGCCATGCAAACCGTGAGCGCCGCAATCGACGCCTTCCCGGCCTTTCGCATCGATCGGCTCGACTGGGGCTCGGCGAGCGATCCGGAACAGCTCCTTCTGAACGAGCGGCCGCAGACCGCTGCGCGCGCCGGGACGGAACCGCGGATGGATACGCGCGTCGGGGCCGAGCCGCCAGCCGGCGGTCCACGTTTCGACTATTACCAGATCGCGCGCATCGAAGGACACATCGAGCCTTTCGACGGCAACTACCGCCGTGCCCTCGACGAGGTAAACCGCTTCGCCGAGGCGTTGCGAGCGCAGGCCGGCGTCTACAGCGTGCGCGTGCTGCTGCTGCCGCTGGACGTCAGCTCCGGCGCCCGCCTCGAAGGGACGGCCGACGGCGAGCGACGCGGCGACTCCTCGGCGTTCGCCGTGCGGCTGGTCATGGGGGTGGGCGATGGCACCGGTTAAGACCGACTGGACCGTATTGCGCGGCACGCTGGGCATCTTCGCCGGCTGTGCGCTGCTGAGCGCGCTGCTGGTCGGCGCCAGCCAGTACTTCCTCGACGGAGCACGCAGCGAGTATGAACGCCATCACAATCGCTTCCTGCAGGTGAGCCGCAAGTACCTCACCGTCGACGAAGAAGAGCGTATCATCCGCAGCTACTATCCGCGTTTCGTCGAACTCTACAATCGCGGCATCATCGGCCGCGAGCAGCGGCTGAACTGGCTGGAGATGCTGCGCGCGGCGAGCGAGCGCATACAGATGCCGGGGCTGCGCTACCAGATCGACACGCGCGCCGCGTTCGCGCCGGACTTTCCGGTCGACAGCGGTGCCTACCAGATCTACGCGAGCACCATGGAGCTCGACATGAATCTGCTGCACGAGGGCGATTTCATCGACCTGCTGGACATGCTCGAACGAGGCGCCCGGGGGCTGTTTCGCATCTCCGATTGCGGCTTCGAGCGCGCCGCGCAGCACGTGGAGCGCGACCCAACGCACGCCAACGTACGTGCCAAATGCAGCCTGCAGTGGCTGACCATCAACTTTCCCGGCGACCGGGAGATCGTTCTGTGAGCGCTCGCGCAGCGCTCGCGACCGCCGCCGTGTGCGCGCTGCTCGGCCTGCGGGCCGGTCCACCCGCGGCTGCGGCGGATCTCGGTCGCCTGTTCACCACACCCGAGGAGCGGGCCATGCTCGAGCGGCTGCGCCGCATGCCGCGCGAGCAGCAGGCGCCGGCGGTGGTCGTCACCGCCGATCCGGTGGACGAACTCCCGCTCGAGCAGCCGCCCGCGATCGATCCGGTCACCGTCAACGGCATGGTGCAGGGCTCCGGTGGTACGACCACCGTCTGGGTGAACGGCATGGATTCGCTGTCCGGCGATTTCGCCTCCCGGCACATCGAGGTCGTTTCGACGTCGCGAGGCGGCGCGGTCACCATCCGCACCCCCGGGGATCTGCCCGACGTGCGCCTGATGCCCGGTCAGACCTTCGAGCCGGACGAACAGCGCATCGTCGAGCTCACCGGATCCGGGCCGCCAGCCGCCAAGCCCTGACGGCGCCCGCACGTCGTCCGATTGCAGCCTCGTCGCGGGATACGAGAGTGAGCACATGAGCGTCGCGCGCCCTGCAGCCAGCCGGCTTCTCCAGCGCCGTCCCGGGCGCGAACGGGGCGCGGTGCTGCTCGCCGTGATGCTCATATTCATTACCGGTGCGGCCTACTTCCTGCTCGAGGACCTGAATGCCGCGACCCGCCAGGCAGCGCGCGAACAGCAGACCGCCGCCGCGCTGTCCATGGCCAAGCAGGGTCTCATCGCCTACGCCGTGAGCTATCCGGATCGCGTCAATGCCGACTCCGGACCGGGCTATCTGCCCTGCCCGGACATCGACAACGATGGCGACGCCGAGGGCACCTGCGCGGACGCGGGGCCGACCAACTTCACGGTCGGTCGCCTGCCCTGGCAGACTCTCGAACTGTCCGATCCGGTGGACGGGTCGGGCGAGCGTTTGTGGTACGCGCTGTCGGAGAATTACCGCTACGGGCCGAACAAACTGGTGCCGCTGAACAGCGAGACACCAGGTCTGTTGAGCGTGGACGCGGCAACCGACATCGTCGCGGTGTTAATCGCCCCCGGTGCTCCGGTGGCAAATCAGGACACGCGCAACAGCGCGCCCAATCAGCGTAGCAACTACCTCGAAGGCACTAATGCGGACGGGGACCGCGCATTCGCCAGCAATGACGGCGGCGAGTTCAACGATCGCGTGCTCGTGCTCAGCCGCGCCGAGCTCATGGCTGCGGTGGAGCGGCGGGTGCTGAATGATGTCGCAACCGTGCTGCGCCGCTACAACTCAACCCACGCGGCTTACCCCTGGCTCGCACCTTTCAGCGACCCGCGCGCAGGGCATTTCCTGACCAACGGTACAGCCTCCACAGGGTCAGTTGGTAATACGGTGGTGGATACGAGCAAGGACTTCGATGCGCTCGGCGTCCGGAGCGGCGCACTAGTGCGTGATTTGGCGGACGGGTCGTATGGATATGTTTCTACTGCCGTCAATTCGACGATTCAAGTCACAGCGTTGGCAGGTGGTCTGAGCAACAGTATTTCGCCCGGTGACTCGTACGAGGTCAGTTTCCGGGTCGCGGGCGTGGCGACCGGTGGTAGCTCGGGTCTAACGCTGTTCGATGCGAGCAAGGATTTCGTCGATCTTGGTGTCCGACAAGGCGATATCGTCGTCGACGTGACGGACCATTCCATCGGTGTCATTGATCGGGTCGGTGGCGATCCGGTTAGCCCCGACACTTCCCAGCTTGACCTGCTGCAACTCGCGGGAGGCACGAACAATCAGCTTACACCCGGGCACGAGTACGAAATCTTACGCTTACCGTTTCACGGCACGGTCGGAGTTCGCAAGGGACATCTTCCAATTCACAGCAGCGGTGAGAATTACGTATCCAGTTTCGACGTGCGCTGGAACCTCGAATCATTGATCGTGACCACGACGCCAGCGGGGGTCACGAACCCGGCCTATTGGCCCAACGCAGACGCTTTCGCTCTGAGCTCTACCGAGACGGGCCCAATTGCCGTGCCGCTGGAACGCGGACGCTGCCGCTGGAACGACGTACAGTCTGCCGAGTGTCGTGGCTCGACGACCATGACTTATTTCACCGGCGTGGCCGCGGGCACGAGCGCGGGGGATTTGCTCGCGGACACGACCAACCGCGACTTCGGGAATTGGGGAGTGCAGCGCGGCGACCGAGTCGAGGATCTCTCTAACGGATCGGGCGGGATCATAACCGCCGTGAGCGGTTCGACTGTAACCGCGCCGCTCAGTAGCGCGGCAACCTTCGCTCCCGCTGATAATTATCGCATTCGCGTCGCTTCGCAGGTCGCGGACAGCGATTTCGAGTTTTTCGTCAGCTCGGTCCTCATTGACACCGACCCTTCTTATGATCCCACGCTCGTGAGCGACTATGATGTCGTGGAATCGATCTCGGGGGGAGTGCTAGGGTATGTGAAGGATCCGGTTACCGTATCGGGCCAGATTCTCTTTTCTATTGTCGATGTCGACGGCAACGATATATCAACCTCCTTTATACCGCCGGCCTTGGGCGCCTATCGGCTCCGCTATCGCTGGGTTGATACCCGTGAATACGAGTTCAACCTGCGCTTCAACGGGGACGCTGTGCCGTCAGCACTTGCCAGCGGGGAACATCGCCACCGCACGGTGACGAGCGCTGGAACTCTTCCCGCGCAGTCGGGTACGCCAACCGTGACGCTAAACGACTACGGGGTGGCGGGTGAGCTCATTGCGACCCGATCAGTCACGATTGCTTCCGCGACCGCAACAGGCCCAGACGCAACCGTCACGGTCACGGGGTTGCGCACGGATCTGGCACCGCTCGCGGGTACGGTCACGGGTGCAGCGACCTTGAAGCGGTTTACGGATTCACGCATCAGCTTTAGTGACTGGGGCGTCAAGGTCGGAGATGTCGTGCACAACGTCACCAACGGTACCGTGGGCACTGTGGAGCAACTGCTAAGCAACGAAGTGACTGTAATCAAGATCCGCGGTTCCACGGAGTTTTCGATAAGTCCGGGCCAGCGCTATGAGCTATACGCCGACTTCCCCGCCTGGCTTACATTGAATAACTGGCATCACGTTGTACTCGTTGGTGAAGTGGCCGGCAAGTCACCGGGTGGCGGTGGTGCGGATTGCACGCCTCCAAACTGTCTCACGCTCATCGGTGGCGGGCAGCCCGACGATAATAAGCAGGTCATTGCCGTCACTGCAGGACCACCCCTGGCGACTCAGAATCGCGCTTCCGGCAATATCGTCGCGTATTTTGAAAACGGTAACGCTGAGTTGGGCACACCCACATTCGATACGATGCCCGCAAGCGACGCGTTCAATGATTTCATCCGCGTTGTCGATCCGCCGCTATGGCCGTAACCCCTATGACACCAGCATTCGATCGCGTGCCAGGTCGAAACAGCGGCTTCACCCTGATTGAGCTCGCTTTAGTCTTGTTCATTTTGGCCCTCGTGCTTGGTGGATTGCTGGCTCCGCTTTCGGTGCGCATGGAGCAAAACGAGCGCAACCAGACGGAGAAGAGTCTGGCGGAGATCAACGAAGCTCTGTACGGATTTGCCGTCGTTAACGGGCGGCTGCCGTGCCCGGATTACAGCCCTGGCAACAATCCTACCCATGTGGAGAATTGCGCCAGCATGAGCGGGACGGTTGCGGTTCAATGGCTTCCCGCGGCGACTCTCGGCGTGTCGCCTTACGACGCGTGGGGCAGGCGGTTCCGTTACGCCGTGAACGTACAATTCGCCGATGCTACCCCTGGAACCGGGGGCTGCAGCGGATCGCCGGCGCTCGGGGTGTCATTCGAGCTGTGCTCGACAGCCAGCATCGACGTGCGTGACTCAGCCGACGCGGGTTCTAGCAACGTCGTCACCGCTGTGCCCGCGATCGTCGTCTCATTCGGTGCGAACGGCGGGACGCCTGCGAACTCGACGCACGAGCAGGAGAACCAGGATTCCGACGCGGTGTTCGTCCTCAAGAGCTACAGCCGCGATAGCGCCAACGAATTCGACGATCTGCTCACCTGGATCTCGCCGACCGTGCTGATGAACCGCATGGTGGTGGCGGGCCGCCTGCCCTGAGGTCCGGCGCGCGAGCAGCGGAGGTGGCCCGCCGCCAGTCGGCGACCATTGGCGCGGCGTCAGCCGGGCGCGTTTGATCCGAACAGGGGGAACTGACTGGCCTCGGGCGGATGTGACGTGCGCCTGAGCTCGAAGACCACACTGCCGGGATCGTTGCGCACCAGGGTGAGCGCGTAACCGGCAACCTCGGCCTGGCGCGCGGCCTGGTACAGGCCGATGCCGAGGCCATAGTCGGATTCCACCGGCTGACGGCACAGCTGCTCCGCTTTCTCCGCGGGTACTGGCGCACCCGAATCCTCGACCTGCAGCACGAGCTCGTCGTCGGTCGCCAGGATTCGTACGGTGATACGGACGTCCGGGTCGAGCGTCTGCTTCAGGCGCGCGTTCTCTACGAGGTTCTCCACCACGCTGTCGAACAGCTCGACCGGAATGGACGGATCGCTCCGCAGCCGCTCCTCGCGCGTGATCGGCACCGATTCCATGCGGGCCTGCAGCGCGCGCCACCACAGCGACACTGCAGATTCTTCGGCCACGCCGCTTTGCGGCGCCTGCAGCTTCTCCAGCGCCCGCTGCAGGCGTTGTGTGAGATGCGGGAGCTGGCGCTCGAACAGGCGTTGCGCGCGCTGGCCCTTGCGGCGCCGCTCGCCGGCTTCGAACGGCGGCGTCGGGCGGTCGCGTTCGAGTGCGGCCGCCATCGTCGACAGTGACTGGAGCAGGTTCTTGATGTCGTGCGTGACGCGCGCGCCGGTCTCGTAAATGGCTTGCAGCTGAGCCTGCTGGGCGAGCTCGCGTTCGCGCACTTTGGCCAGATAAAAGTGGCCCAGCAGCTGCAGCAACAGCCGGCAGTGCAGCAGCAGGGTAGGGCCGACGGAGCGGCGTGTGTACAGGTACAACTGCAGCTCCGGCAGGCGCAGCTCGATCTGATGAATGGTCGGCGTGCCGATGACGCCGTCGCTTTCGGCGGTTTCCCAGGCCGCGGCGTGTACCCAGGGCAGCGTCGTCAGCGCCTGCATGGCCGCCTCGATGAACCGTGCCGGCGTCTGCTGGCGCCCGGCCAGCCTCGCCAGCTCGGCCAGCCAGGCCTCGAACGGCGTGCCGATATTGAGCAGCGACCGTTCCCACAACTGAGTGAAGCCCGTGAAGCCGCGATGTGGCGACAGCAGCCAGCTCAGCAGGAACAGGAACGCGGCCAGTGCCAGCAATGACTGCGCGAGCGCGAGCGGGTAGGCGACGCCGCGGTCATACATGTTGAGCAGGCTGCCAATCGCCACCATGGCGGCGACCAGCGCCACGGCGAGACCGCGAAAGAAATCGACGTTGCTCGACTCGGTGCGAAAGCGCAGCAGCGCGATGCTCATCGGCACCAGCAGCAGACCGAAGCGAAACAGCGCCACCACCCCGCCCGGCAGCGGCTTGACGTCGAAAAGCGCCGGCACGCAGCGGATGATGAGCTCCGACACCAACATCACGAGCGTGAGAAAATACGCACTGCGCGCGTTGCGCAGCGTGAGTGTACGCCCGCCCACCAGGCCGATGAGCAGGACCAGCCAGGCAAACACCAGCCACCAGCTCAGCCAGGCGATGGCGGCCGCCGTGAGCGCGCCGAACGTGAGCGCGGTCGTCGCATCGAGCCGCCGATCCCGCTGCCAGATAGGCTGCCAGATGAGGAACAGACCGAGGTGCACCAGCATGAGCGCGCGGGACATCGCCGAGCCCCAGTTCGACCACAACGCGCCGTGCAGCAGCAGCACCATCGCCGCCAGCACCAGGTGCTCGCTGTCGGTGGCGATCCGCTGGATGTTGTCGCGCAGCAGCCGCAAGGGCGCCTCGATCATGCGCGGATTATAACGCCGCGCCTCTTGCGGTCGCGCCACGTCGCTGCGGACAATGGTCGCGCGGACCTGTCCCGCCCTCGTGCCCCGACGCCGACGCGACCACATGCACGCCTGGATCCTCGCCATTGCGCGCTTTACCGTGCTCGAAGCCGCGCGCACGCGCCTGCCCTGGCTGGTGGCCGCCGGCATGGCCTGTGCGGTGGCCGTTGCACTGGGCTCGAGCGCGCTCGCCATCGCCGAGGCGGAGGCGATCCGCGCGGCGCTGCTCGGCACCGGCTTGCGGTTGTTCGCCGTGCTGCTGATCGCCCTGTTCGTAGCCGGTGCGATGGTGCGCGAGACGGCGGACAAAGGCGTCGATCTCGTGCTCGCCATGCCGGTGCCGCGCGCCGTGTATTACCTGGGCAAGCTCGCCGGCTTCGTCTGCGTCGCGTGCGCGCTCGCCGTGGCTGCCGCCGCGGTGGCGGCACTCGTCGCGCCGTTGCCGGATGCGGCGGCGTGGGGTGCGGCGCTCGCCTGCGAGCTCGTCATCGTCGCGGCGGTCGCGCTGCTGTGTGTGCTGACATTCACCCAGGTGCCGGCGACGTTGAGCGCGGTCGCTGCTTTTTACCTGTTCGCCCGCGCCGTCGATACCTTGCTGCTGATGGCGCACGGGCCCGTCATCGCGCAACACAGCCTCGGCGACGTCGTCATGGTTCGCGTGCTGGAAACGCTGGCCTGGTTCGTCCCGCACCTCGGTCGCTTCGCGCCGAGCGACTGGCTCGTGTACGGCGCGCCCGGCTGGCCCGCGCTCGCCGTCATCGGCGCACAGACCATCCTGTTCGTGACGCTCGCCGCCGCGGCGACGCTGTTCGATCTGTACCGGAAGAATTTCTGACCGTGGCGCCCGGATCCGACGACGCATTTCGCGCTCACCGCCACGTAAGCGGGCCGATCGCCCGGCCGTCGCGGGTCGGTTGCCGTTCGCTGCGCCTCGGGTCGGGGTCGCGGGCATGGTGAGAGACGAACGGCCGGTCGCGGCCGTGCCGCGCACCGTCCTCGCATGCCTTGCTTGCGCCCTGCTCGCACAGGCGCTGTGGCAGGGTGCTCAACCGCCGCCCGATGCGCGGGCGCGGGCACTGCCGTCACCACCGTCCGTGACCGTGCTCCGCGCGCTGTCATTCGGCGAGCCGGTCACCGGCGCCAAGGCGCTCATGCTGTGGTTGCAGGCGTTCGATAACCAGCCCGGCATCAGCATCCCGTTCCGCGAGCTGGACTTCGACCGCGTCGCTGCCTGGCTCGATCGGATCCTCGCCCTCGATCCGCGCGCTCAGTACCCCTTGCTCGCCGCCGCCCGCGTGTACGGCGAGGTCAATGATGTCGACAAGCAGCGCCGCATGATGCAGTTCGTGTACGAGCGTTTTCGTGCCGATCCGGACCGGCGCTGGCCGTGGCTGGCGCACGCGGTATTCGTCGCCAAGCACCGGATGCACGATCTCCCGCTCGCACTCGAGTATGCGCGCGCGCTCGCCGTCGAGACGACTCCCGGACAGGTCCCGGACTGGGCGCGCCAGATGCAGATCTTCGTGCTCGAGGACATGGGCGATCTCGAAGCGGCCCGCGTGCTGCTCGGCGGGCTCATCGCTGCCGGTGAGGCGCGCGATCCCGCCGCGCTCGCGTTCCTGAAATGGCGGTTGACACAGCTGGGGAAAGGCGCGGAGTGAGTGCCGGCGGCGCTAGCGGCCGGCTGAAGCCGGCCCTACGCCGGCCCTGCACCACGGTCCTGTGACCACCCGCTACCTCGTAGGTGCGGCTTCAGCCGCACGCAACATCGAACAGGTAGCCCGTAGGCCTGTAGGTGCGGCTTCAGCCGCACGCAACATCGAACAGGTAGCCCGTAGGCCTGTAGGTGCGGCTTCAGCCGCACGCAACATCGAACACGTAGCCCGTAGGCATGTAGGTGCGGCTTCAGCCGCACGCAACATCGCACACGTAGCCCGTAGGCCTGTAGGTGCGGCTTCAGCCGCACGCGACATCGCACAGG
The DNA here is from genome assembly GCA_020850735.1 of Gammaproteobacteria bacterium. Lineage (GTDB taxonomy): Bacteria > Pseudomonadota > Gammaproteobacteria > JADZEE01 > JADZEE01 > JADZEE01. Next base: position 29,334 of record JADZEE010000135.1, read on the forward strand.
TAGCCCGTAGGCCTGTAGGTGCGGCTTCAGCCGCACGCGACATCGCACAGGTAGCCCGTAGGCCTGTAGATGCGGCTTCAGCCGCACGCGACATCGAACA